>DUCO01000001.1 GCA_012959765.1 Dehalococcoidia bacterium
CTGTGCGACTCGCAAAAATATCTAAGCAGGCTTTTGGGTAAATACCTCAATAATTCTGTCGGCATTAAGTTGATAGTTTGCCCGGGTTCTCTTGCCTGCTCCCTGGTTCACTGTAATGAGTTTTCTTTAGGGCGCTACACCAATCGCCGCAGGCGCTGCCAGCGGTTCATCGTGGCTCGTGACATCGGCGCCAGTATGACTAGAGTCGGTATCATAGGTTCTTGGCAGTACTGCCGAGCGCTCAGGCTGACTAGCGTATCCAATCAGCTCGATGCTTTTGCCAGCTCCACGCACTTAAGCGTTCACCACCCGGGCACCCTCAATTCATGCACCAGAAACTGAAGATCAACGGCGATCGCTTTCTTGTTGATCTCGAGGCCCTTCGGGAATTCGGCAAACAGGGCACCGGTGTCATCCGCCCTGCGTTCTCACCCGCGGATATCGATTCGCGGCGCTGGCTTGCTGAAAAATTTGAAGATTGCGGACTCACACCCCGGTGGGACCCAGCGGCTAACCTGTTCGGAATACCGCCACAACCCGGCAAACCGATTCTGATCGGATCACATTCCGACACCCAACCGCAAGGCGGCTGGCTCGACGGTGCTTATGGCGTCGTCCTGGCTCTTGAGGTGGCGCGGACTTGTCAGGAAGTCGGTGGACCACCGGTCGCCGTGGTCTCGTTCCAGGATGAAGAAAGCGCCTTCATGCCTTTGACCGGAAGTTGCTTTTTCAGTGGTAAATTGTCCCGCGATGCACTGTATGACCTAACCAACGCCGCCGGCCAACGGTACGGTGATCTAGCCAGCGCTTTGTCGGAGCTCGAGGAAGCTGAGACACTGACCCCCAGTTTGTTCAGCGCGTTCCTGGAGGCTCATATCGAACAGGGCCCGGTTCTGGATCAGGCCGGAGAGATCATCGGGGTAGTCGAGACCATCGTCGGCAGTCGCCAGTTCGAAGTCACCATCAAAGGCCAGCAGAACCATGCTGGCACGACGCCAATGGCCCTGCGACGCGATGCAGTCACTGGATTTGGCGCGTTCATAACAAACCTGGAAGAACGATTCACGAAAATTGCAACACCACGTTCGGTCTGGACCATTGGCCGTGTCGATGTACACCCTAATGCGCCTTCCATCGTACCCGGAGAGCTGAACTGCTCCGTGCAGATCCGCGATGGGTCCCTCGCGCAACTGGATGCCATGTGCGAAATGATTCAAAAAGCAGCAGCCCAGACGGCGGTAGAACGAAATCTCGATATTTCGCTGTTAGAGACCAAAGCTGTCGCCCCGATTGATATGGATGACGGGATCGTCGAGCAATTCTGTGAAGCGGCCAAATCGACTGTGCCTGGTGCCTGGCGGCGCATGCCCTCGGGTGCATTGCACGACGCCATGAATCTTGCCCCACAACTTCCGACCGGAATGATATTTGTGCCTTCGATCGGCGGTATTAGCCATGCTTTCGAAGAGGATACCCAAAGGGAACACCTGGTTGCTGGTGTTCAGGTCATGGCCGATACGGTCGCTCGG
>DUCO01000002.1 GCA_012959765.1 Dehalococcoidia bacterium
CGGTCATCCTCAACGCCCCCGCTGTATTCCGCTACACGTCGTCATCAAACCCTGAACGACACATGCGCGCCGCCCAGCTTCTTGGTGCCGATGTTTCCGCCGCGAGTCCTGAAGACGCCGGCAATCTTATTGCCGAAAGGCTGATATTTATTCTCAAGAAAATCGGAGTACCCAACGGTCTCGGTGGAGTCGGCTACACACTCGACGATGTTCCTCGTCTCGTTGAGGGCACTCTCCCTCAACACCGAGTGACCAAGCTAGCACCATGCCCAACAGGTGCCGACGAATTAACCGACCTCTTCAAGGACTCTATGAAGCTGTGGTAGTCGCATGCGACGTTTTCTGAGAGTTCGGGCGGGGGTGATTGAGTCGCGAGGTGGGGCTTCGGGATACTCGAAAAGTGAATCGTCTGCACAGAGCTACTGTCATGCTGGATTTATTTCTATATTCCCCCCTCCCCCATTTTCAGCGCCTGGACGCTCGATCAACCGCTGAACACCAAGCCGCCCCCTCAAAGATCTTGAATCAAGTTCAGGATGACAGTGCCGGATTTTACAAAAACTAACAGAGTTAACCGGTCAGCATTCGAGCTATCCAGAAGCGAGACCTGGCGACTCAACCATCCCCCATCAACCTCTTAGAAAACGTTCCTATGGCATCTAGGGAACGTCCATGCGTCGGAGGCGATGGATCGACAGGGCGAGGAAGATTACGAACACCGCCGCTGAAGCGACCAGTGCAACCGCGAAACTCAGGTGTTCACCCTCTGTAAATACCCGATCATCCAGACCATTCACTATCGTTACTGAATAGTGTCGGATGCTCAGGAACCGAACACCGGAAACGAACCCGGCGAAAAGACCTTCCCACAGGAACACGTAGAGCAGCCCGAAGCCGATCGCCTTGGTCGTCATCAGCCCCACGAGAATGAACACCGAACTGTAAAGAGCAACCTCGACAGCCGCTCCAGCCGCAACTGCAAGACTTGTCGTCATATCTCCAGAGTAGGCAATGTAGCTGGTAACAAACGCCGAAATCACCATGAAGAACCCACCAACCGTAAGCGCTCCGAGCAGTTTCGGTACTACGATTTTCCAGCGTGGAATCGGAGAAAGCGTCAGATTTGCGAGTGTTCTGTCTTCGATCTCATTTGAGAACGCTGCGCTCGCTATTGCCAGCGACACAAGCGGGATGATCGAAGCCGCCAGCATACCGTTGAGTGCAAAATCCTCGAACTCGTGGTCTGGCCTTGCATCGCCCTCGATCAAGCGCCAGATAACGCCCATCGTCACCGGCAATGCAGAAAGCAGAAGCGTAATCAGTAGCCGCCATCGGCCCGATAGCTGGCGCAGCGTGAGCTTGTATACAAACACCATGTTTTAGCGCTCAACCAAATAACCGAAAACGCTTTCCAGCGAATCGTCCAGTGGCTCAACGCGCCGCACGCGAGCCGATGTGGCCTGCGCAAGCCGCGGCAGTTCGATCTGCAGATCGCGAACGTTGCGGCTAAGCACAACAATCGCCC
>DUCO01000003.1 GCA_012959765.1 Dehalococcoidia bacterium
TGCCGAAATCACCGGTTCTGGCGCACAGGAACGGCTCAACCAGATTGTTTTTACCAGTTCGTTCGATTCGCTCATGAAGCGAGGACTCTTCGGAGCGAACGCCCAGCGTTTGGATCTATATTCACTTACCGGCGATCCGCTATACGCAACAAGCGGCAAAGTACCGGCACTCCAAGGTTCGATGCTGACCGCGTTTGACGATGCGGTTCACAATCAGGTGCCTTCTATCCACATGGAGCCCGACGCAGCGTCCGCGAGGCTCGGTATCGATGCCAACTTACTGCAGACCTACAAGCTGATCTGGGATCAACCACCGGGTAACGGACGAATCGCTCGCACGCTAATGGTTGCAGTGATTACCACCGACGTTGGACGCGACCTTGCCGTTGCGCACAAAAGCGTTTGGATAATCGCCGGTCTGTTCAACGCAGGGATGGTTCTTGTCTTACTGGTTCTCCACTGGGCGTCGGGAAGAGCACAGCGACGTTTGGAACGCGCCAACAAGGCGCTTGCAGTTCAAAACATGGCGGTTCGAGAGTCTCGAGAGCGCATGGTGCAGGCAGCCGATAGCACCAAGCGAGCCATAGCTGAAGAGCTTCATGGCACTGTGCAATCAAAGTTATTTGCTGTTTGGATGCAGCTGTCGCAGTTCAGAGAAGCGAATATTGAGTCGGTTCCCGATCAAATCGATGAACTCGACAAGATCATTCTCGATCTCGATAACATCCGCGAAGACGACATCCGAGGTATCTCGCATCGTCTTCACCCGAGTATCATCCATGTTGGAGCTGGAGTTGGGCTACGATCGCTCAGGAATTTCTACGAATCGATGATCCCGGTTGAACTTGATCCCAACGAAGGCGCTCAACTACTCGAACCAGCGGGTACATCGGTCATTCCCGAAAACATCCGCCTCGGTGTCTACAGAATCGCCGAGCTTGCGATGGGTAACGTTGCCAAGCACGCGGAAGCCACGGTGTGCCAGCTTGTGTGGACCTATGACGAGATCGACCAGTTGCTGATCATGAGCGTTACCGACGATGGCAAGGGATTCGAACCCGAGAAGCTTCGACAGACAGGCCTTGACATGGTGAATATCGGCGACTACGCCGATGCCATGAACGCCGTACTGGATATCAAGTCTCAACCCGGGGCCGGAACTCAGCGCAAACTGACTATTCCGTTCGTAAATCCCGACGCCAGAACCAGCCTTGTTGAAGCACCAGGCGAAGTCCCCAGCAGTTCCTTAGCTGAAAATGGCGAGCAGGCTTCTGCAGCCTAGGTTGCGGTGGGCACCTAACGCCAAACGCGCATATTCCCTCAGGGTTGGTTAAACCATCGGCTATTCATTTGGGCCTCTGGTGTTCGTAATATCAAATAAGATCAATTCGAACAGACCTGAGAGCGAACCATGTACCGAGTTCTATTAATAGACGACCAGCCGATTTTCCGTGACATTATCCGAGCCATGCTCGATAAGGCCGGCGGGTTCGAGGTTGTAGCCGAACGAGAAGATGGTGCATTCGCAGCCAACACGTACCAGGAGATCCTGCCCGACGCAGTGATCATGGATGTCCAGATGCCGCAGATGAACGGCTTCGAGGCGGTTGGCACTATTCTCGGAGAAGATCCGCAGGCTGTAATTGTTCTAACTTCGATGAAGCAGGACGACGAATACGAGCGACTGGCCCACGAAGCCGGAGCCGCCGCGTTCTACCCCAAGAGGCACCTGAACATCGAGGTTGTGCGCGATCTTATCGAGAAGCGTCACCAGCAGGTTATGGCTGCTTAGTAGTTTTTGGTTTCGACCGTCTTTGAGCAAGCGCTGAACCTACCACGACCAGCACTGCCCCAACGTATAGCTCGCCGCCAATCGATTCGCCAAGTATCCACCAGCTAAGCAGCACGCCGAATATAGGCTGGCTCAGCGAGATAACGGTTACTCTCGATGGCAAATATCGCTTCAACAACCATGTTTGGCCAATAAATCCGAGACCGGCAATTAGCACACCGGTGTAGAACAGGGCGATTACCAGCCGGCCCGTAACGTTGAACGCTTCGTTCGATTCGAATATCAGGCTTGCGATCACGAATGTGACGATCCCAAACACGCTCTGAGCCATCAGCAACTTGTGCTGTGCAATTCCCTGGCCAAGCTGCGATAGAAACACCTGCCGACCGCCGAGCAATATCGCTGAGCCGAGTAACAGCAGGTCGCCGATCAGGAAATCGGAACTCGAATCGGCGAAGCCTTTGTAGAACACGGCCACAATGCCGGAATATGCAACAAGGGTTCCGAGTGTTCGTGAGCGTGACATTCGGTCGCCCGGAACGAAGAAGTGGGCGAATACGCCGGTCCACAACGGGAACGTAGTCGTTACGACAACGGCGTGACCCGCAGTCGTATAGTCCTGCCCGACGTTCATAAAAGCCAGCTGAACTGTGAACAAAATCCCCAGCAATATGAGCGGGACCCATTCGTGGCGAAGAATTTTGAACGACTGTCTGGTTGCAATGGCGTAGACGAGAACGACTATCGCGCCAAGAATAAATCGCAGGTAGCCGAGACGTAGTGGCCCGGAATCTTCGAGTCCAGCCTTGGTAGCAACGGGGTTTCCGGCCCACATCGTGGAAAGAAGCAGGCCAAGTGCGCCAGCTTTCAGCGATAGCGGGCGACGGGCGTTTGCTTCGGGAGCGAGTGCAGCGCTCTCTTTAGCCAAATCTAAAGGATCTTCAGGTGAAGAAGTTCTGGTCATGTACAGCTATCGACCGGACACTGCTTCGGTGGCCAGATTGACAACACCCGGGACATCTTCACACCAGCGGGTAACGACGACGAGGTTCTTCTCGGGATCGATCACAATGGCGTTTCCGCCAGCGCCTGAAGCTACGAACGTCGATTCAGATGCCTGGCTACCGCGCTGACCCGTGTTGAGCCACCACATGTATCCGTATTGGGGGTTCTGTTCAGATGGAACCGTCATCATGTCGATCCACTTTTCCGAGATGATCTGGCGATCGCCCCAGCGTCCACGGTTAAGGTAAAGCATGCCGAAACGGGCGTGATCAAGCGTATTTACCCAGAGACCGCCGCCCCAGTGGGCTCCACCGGACACCGCTTCGGTCACAAGACCATCGATATTCACCGTTGAGTGCTCGCCGTAGCCGTGCCATATCCATGTGTCCGAACCACCGATCGCGTTCATGACTTCTCGCTTGAGAACGCCTGGAAGCGGTTCGCCCCACACTGCGAGCAACGCAAGTGCCGTTCGATTGACTCGAACGTCGTTATATTCGAAGTGCCCGCCGGGGGCTTTTCGCTCCTTACGGCCGTTTCCGCCATCTTCACCCGTGCCATCAGACGCCAGGCTTCTGTTCCAGTCGACAACATCGGGCTTTGTGTAGAGCGTGCCCTCCCACTCGGAGGACTGCTGAAGCAGATGCTCCCACGTAACACTGCGGTTCTGGTCGGTATCAAACCCATCGACCGGCTCCCCGGTGGCGTGCATCGTGATCGACTTGCCAGCTTCGTAGTCGATAACGGGGTCTGACGTGCTTTTGATCATGCCTCTGTCGAATGCCAATCCAGCCATAGTCGCGACGTAGCTCTTCGTGGCGCTAAACGTGAGGTCGACACGATTGATATCGCCCCATTCAGCAACGATGTAACCATCTTTGACCACGACCCCAGCAGGACCACCACGATCCTTGTACGGACCGAGCTTTGTTGCCAACTCAGGAGCATCGTCACCAACCCTGCCGTGTTCTATGTCGATAGGCCACTTTATTTCGTTGTCTTTGGCGAACTGAACAGCCTTGTCGAGAATCGACTGGTCAACACCCAGTGAAGCGGCGTCTTTTCGTTCCCATACACCCTTTGGTGGCAGGTACAGGTCGTTTTTAATCGTCAAATTAGTGTTCGCCTAGTCCTCTAGCCGTTTCAGGTACTGACCCAGCCAGTCGTACTCAACGAAATCAACATATTCGTCCATCAGAGCCTTGGTGATTGGGCCGGCTGCCGATCCGTCGCCGATCTGGCGACCCTGGAACGATCGAACTCCGCAGATGCACAGCGAAGTTGAAGTCAAGAAGATTTCATCGGCTGTCATCGCATCGAAAAGATCGATGTCCTTGGTCACGACCGGAACGTCGATTCGTTCGGCCATCTCGATTGCCGTTTCACGAGAGATTCCGCCGAGAACGTACTGTTCCTGCGGGGTGTAGATAACACCGTCTTTGATCGTGAATATGTTCGATCCGATGCCTTCGGTTAGGAATCCACGGGTGTCGAGAAGAATCGCCCACGCCTCGGGATCCTGTGCCTTGGCTTCCATATCGGCCATGATCAGGTTGAGGTAGTTGTGCGACTTCGCACGAGGGCTCAGCGACTCGGGCGGAGTACGGCGAACTGAAGGCACGAGTACGTCCATGCCGTCTTTGTAGAGCCGAGCTCGTGGTTTCAGGGGCAGCGGTGCGCACTCGATGATCACGTTCGGGCCACCTGCGGTCTCCCACATGTCGCCTCCAACAAGGTCGACACCACGAGAAACTCGCTGCCCAACCCAGAAGTCGTCGTCAGGTCCTAGAAGGTGCAGATTGGCCTCCAGCACCTCGCGGGACTTTGCGACCATCTCTGCTTCGGTCATTCCGGGATCGATGTCGACGTACTTGAGCGAGTTGTAGAAACGGCTTATGTGAGCCTCAAGCTTGAAAATCTTGTGGCCAAACGTTCGGGTCATGTCGAACACGGCATCGCCGTACTTGAAGCCCCGGTCCCTGAAAGGCACTTTGACTTCGGATTCGGGGATTATTTCGCCGTTGAAGTAGGCGACTCGTTCGCCTGTTCGTGTAGTAGTCATTTCGTTACATCCTTACGTTTCAGTTCAGCATATGAGTACTGAAGTTCGTTATCTGGACGTTTACCGATTCTTCAAAGCAGAGCTTCGACCGCGGACGCCTCACGTATCGCCATCCACCGTTGTTTTGGCGGGGCAGCGCGATGCTACGCCTCACACGCGTGTGCGTATAGTTCCACTTAGTAGTCGTTTTGTGAATCGTCCGGGTCGCATCGACTCAATCTACACTTCTGAGCGAATTCGCCCAAATTAAACACGAGACCGGGAATTTGGTAATTGGCGGCCCGAGGGGGTTCAAATCTCACTGGTGAGTTCGTAAACCCGGTACGACCATGCATTTCGAACGGCATCGTCGAGCGCCTTTCGACCGGGTTGATCAACTGGCAATCGATTCGGCAACGCCCTGTCACCCAGCCCTTCAGGCAGCTTCACCCGCTTCAAGAACTGGCCAAGCACCACCCTGTCGCCACCGAGCGCAAGAAATTCCAGTTCGCCCGGGTAGTCCCTGAATCGCGCACTCGCAGCTTCGCCAGCCTGATCAAAAAGCTCTCGAATCCACTTCTCACGACCCCGCCTGAATCGGTTCGAGGATTGCCCGCCCTTGCGGTGTTGATTCTTGACGTATCGGCTGCCGGTTTTGGTTACGACCAGTTTGCCATCTTCGGCAATCGCAACGGCCCAATGACCCAGACGCAGCAGGATGATCGCAATCGTGTGGTGCACGGAAATGAACGACCGTAGTTCACTAAATGAGTTCGACTCCGCTGGTTCGACAATAGGAAACGGCGGCAGCAAGGCAAGTCGAGGTTCCAATTTTGAAGGTGCAACCAAAGCACTGATCAGGATGATGCCGTTGTCGGAATCTTGAGCAGATCTGGGTAGCGATCCCCACTCCTCGCCCAGCAAATATCCGGTTGGAATTAGTTCGGTAACGAACTCTGCACCCGCTTCGATTTCGAAATCGATCAGTCGTTCCAGCAAAACGGAACGATGAGTGAGATTCGGGTCAGTTGCGACAAGCTCGGTAGGCACGCCAGGTGACTTTCTGTGTGAGGTGAGACGGGTTCAGCTTATACGTGCCCACTGTCGTGCTGACCTTGCCTGCCCAGAAGTAATCGGCGATTCAGTATCTGTGCCAAGCGGATTCAACTGGTTGCTTCGAACGCAGCGCACAGCGCCCCCCCCCAGATCCTTCGATTCCGATGACTCCACTCGGGAAATGAATAAGCCACCAGTGGCTTATTCGGTCCAGGCACGGCCTCGCATTGCAATTGCAACCGGGTCAACCCTGCCGCCAAGTCCGAATCCGTCCGGCAGCGTCAAAAATCCATCCTCGATGGTCTCGAACGGCTCGAGGACCTCGTGACGCCAATCGGCTTCATAAACGGCATGTTCAAGCGGGATTGTGGCTCCAAATGCAGCTGTGGCGTGTGCGGAGGCGAGAAGCGACAGCGGTCCGGAAGGACAGTGCATCGAAACTGATCCTTCCCATCGCGGTTCGAGCTCTCGCCCGATTAGATACGCCTCAACCGGGCCGCCACAGTGCTTCACGTCCGGCATTACGACATCAAGTACGTCGTCTTCCATCAGCTTCTTGAAGAGTGCAACGCCATAGCCCATTTCGGCGCCAGCAATCGTCATTTCCGCCTTATCACGGATTTTACGAAGATCATCGGTGTTCTCGATCGGGTTGACAGGCTCTTCGTACCAGCCAACACCGGCCTCTCGAAGTCGAGGTTCGAGCGCAAGTGCAGATTCGAGGTCGAAGCGGGAGTGGCAATCGACCAGCAGTGTTCGATCCGGGCCAATCACGGCCTTCGCCGCAAGAATGCGGTCGAGTCCCATTTCGGCTTCTCGTGGTAGTCCCGAATTGCTGAACGGCGCCCGGCACTCGTCGAACGGGGCGCACTTGGCGGTAGTAAATCCGGCTTCCATCGCGCGCTCTGCCATCTCGGCGAAGCCCTCTGGCGATCTGTCGTTCGGGCCATCGAAAGTTGGCTTTAACGCCCGGTTGATGTTCGAGTAGAGCTGAACTTTGCGATCAGCCTTTCCATCGTGGTCGTGGATCGCTCGCAGATAGTCGACAAGCGGTAACTGGGCTACTTGCGCCAGGGCATCGGCAATTGCGCACCTCAGGCCGCTCACGGCAGTCGCCAACGGTCGATAGGTCTCCAACTGCTCAGCGGTGAGGTTGTTCAGCGTGATGACATCTGAATCGCTGGTGAGTTTTTGGCCTCGTAATCGATTCGCAAGCCGTGCGACGATCGGTGAGATCGACGTTCCGAGCTGTTTATCGGTTATTTCGCCCTGTCCGACTATCCCCGATCCGTCGCTAAGCGAGAAGTGAACCCACTCGGTTTCGGGTCGTGCGCGAATCGCGCTAAAACTTAGCTCAGTTGGTGTGAACCACTCGCCTGTGACTGGCAAAAACTTATCTCTCCGGGTGCGTTTTACTGGGGTTGGGTTACCTGTTCGGGTTGACCCGGTACCTAGCATACTTGTCGTCGTTGATGAACTCGTCGATGACGATCTTGTCGCCATCGAGGTCATTCGAAATGTTCGCGGCAAGTACTGCAGCCAGCGAGTTGATCGACGAGTTGAACGAGTTCAGTCGGTTCTCGGGCTTGCTTTCAACGATCGAGCTGGCGAACGCCTGGCCAATCGCACGAGTGCTTTCTTTACCCATCGCAGTAGTGTGCGGGCCTTTTGAGATGACTTTGCGAACCTGATCGATTGTCGGGTTGTTCTCCGGTGGCCAGTCGCCATCAAACGTGTAGTCGACGAAATCGTCTTCGAGTTTGATCGTGCCGTGGGTGTGAATGATGACGTCGAATCGACCGCCGTAGTAAGAGCGTGCCGGCTTCGTGAAGATGATGTTGGTGACTCCGCCCTTCTTCATGCCGTAAGTCACGGTGTATGCAATCGGGTTGTCGCCCTCGGCTTCGTGCAGTTCGGCGGGCCGATCGGTGTAGGTCGCTCGAACCCAGTCGACATCGTCGTCTGTCCAGTAACGCATGATGTCGGTCTGGTGAATACCGGCTTCGACGATGGATGTGCCCGACCATGCCTTGTTGGCCGTCCACACACGGTTTGCGGGTCCACCTTGTTCTTCAGTGTGGGTGTGCTTTACGCCGTGACCTTCGACCGCACCTTCGGCGATCATCGTCATGGCTGCGACCCATTTGTCACTCAGGTAGTTGCGGATATCGGTGTAGCCACGGTCGTGTCGCATCTGGAATCCAACGGTGCTTGGCACACCAGCCTTCGTGATGGCGATGTCTTGCGAAATGATGTCGTCCAGAAAGAGTGACTGCGGTTTTTCGGCGAGTATGGCGATTCCGCGCCCGGCGGCTCGTTCGATTTCGCCCTTGTGCTGGTTTGGCGGGATTACGAACCAGATGGCGTCGACAAGTCCCGATTCGATCATGGCGTCGGCTGAATCAAACATCTTGATGCCGTTCGACGAGTAGCCCTCTACGAAGCGATTGATCTTGCTGTCTTCGAGGTTCTCGGGGTACGGGTCTGCGAGTGCGGTGATCTGGACGATCTCGTCCGACTGCATGTTTGTCAGCGCTTGTACGTGCTGAAGTCCACGTTGGCCAACGCCAACCAATCCGACGCGCAGAGGTCCTGCCATGAGTATGTGTTCCTTGTAACCAGTTACCAATTAGGGAATGCGCAGGCACGGCGAAGTGTTTGAAACCGGCCGCATCCGCGAAAAATGCCCGCCGAGTTTATACCCGAGATCGCCTGTTCGGGTCGGACGACTCGCGCATGCGAAAAGTTATAGTAAGGTGCCGCTTTATGTGCGAGATAGCTACGGAATGACCCGGTAGTAACGAAATGGACTGGATAGATGGACGAACAGGTCGAAAAATTACTTTCTGATATTTCTACCGAAGCGTTCGATAAAGTGGCACATGGAGTATTAGACGATCCAAGCGCGACTCTTGTTGGCACACCTGGATGGGAAGCCCGGTCAGGAGTAACTCTTGAGCAAATTCCAGAGAAGATAAGACCCGTAATAGCAATGTTGCCGGGCGTGACCGACGAGATATGCGAACTGCTCGGCTGAGTCGTTTACCTGTCACTGAGCATTCGAACACTCTCGGGAATCCCTCTCAACATCGACGACTGTCATCCTGAATTTATTTCAGGATATTTCTAACCCCTATGCAGCGAGAAATACTGATGAACACTGAGCCGTTCAATACAAACTGGCAACCGCAGTTCACGCGAACGAACGCTGCAAAGCGGGGAGATAGACCCTAAAATTAATTCAGGGTGTCAATTGTGAGCAGGGTAGTGAACAATCAACGGTTCGAGTCCAAGTGAGGTATTGTTTGCGACTCGGAACCAAACTAGACATGTGCGCCTCGCCATTACCGCTCTCAGAACAAACCCAAAATGAAAGTCACAGCAGTAACAGTCCTCCCCGTTTCACGATTCAACTACGTGAAGGTCGAAACCGACGAAGGCATCACCGGCGTCGGCGAGCTTCACCCGGCTTCAGGCACTGGCGGAACACCGTTCGTGCCGCGGGCAGCGGTTGAGTATTGCGCCGAATACCTTGTGGGTAAGGATCCTTTCCACATCGAACGGCACTGGCAGCATATGTTCAGACGCCAGCTGTTCAGGGGCGGATCGGACATGATGGCGGCGATCGGAGCTATCGATATCGCATTGTGGGACATCAAGGGCAAGGCTTTGGACAAGCCGGTTTACGAACTGTTAGGTGGACCTGTCAGAGAGAAAGTTCGCCTTTACACGCATCTCGGGGGCAACACGCCCGAAGCTCTGGCTGAAGAGGCGGCGGCTCGGGTTGAAGAGGGCTTCACGGCTTTGCGGATATATCCGTTCGGCGATTTCGGTAACTCCGACTTCGAAGAAGGGCGCGGACTCGAAACGATGAGTTTTACGGGCATGCAGAACAACGCGGTGGCGCGGCTAGCCGCGGTTCGGGAAGCAGCAGGCCCTGATGTCGACTTGATGATCGACGTTGTAAACCGTTTGACGCCTGCCGAAGCGATTGGGCTGGGTCGGGCGCTGGAGCCGTTCAATCTGTACTTCTACGAAGACCCTATCGAGCCGGAAAACATGGATCAGTGGGGCTGGGTCGCACAGCAGCAGCCGATTCCGCTGGCGATGGGCGAACGGCTGTACACGGTTTATCAGTTCAGAGACCTGCTTGCGCACCAGGGTGCGGCGTTTGTGCGCCCCGACTTGTCGCTTGCGGGCGGCATCACGAATGTGAAGAAGATCGCGGCGTTGGCCGAGGCTGCGTATGTGGGGGTCGTGCCACACAACCCGCTGAGTTGCGTTTTGACCGCGGCATGTGTGCAGATCGACGCTGCCGTGCACAATATTTCAGTTCAGGAATACCCACGCGACGACGAATCAGGCATCAAGGCCGATCTTGTTCAGGAGCCGCTGAAGCGGGTCGGTGGGTATCTCGAAGTGCCAACCAAGCCGGGCATCGGCATCGAACTAAACGAAGAAGCGTTCAAACACTACCCGCCAGTGCCGTACGACCGCCCAGCGCTGATCAACGAGGATGGGTCGCTAAGGGAGTACTAGGCGAGTTTCCACGCTCTTTACTCGACCTCATGCGCTCCTCACGGCGTTACGCATAACCTGCGCTTCTCATAAGGAGCGGTACGGTGGTGCATTCAACGTGGGTGTGGGGTCGCAGCGCCTTTGCGCAACAGTTTGCGACGACGAGCATGGTCGCGCTGACGATGCTCGTCGTGATCTTGTTTGGGGCATGTACTCCGGAAGAAGAGGCTGAGGAGACCGCTGAGGCCGTTCAAGAGATCACAGACGAAGTGATTAAAGCAGTCGAGCAGGGTGAACTCTCCGGCGACGAAGCTTTAGCCACGGCGTTCGCTGCCGAAGCCGCGGCAACAGCCGGGCCGAAGGCGACCGTTGAAACCGCAACTGACACCACTGCGGCAATAGACAGCCGCGAAGCGCAGAACGAACTCGTAGATATCGCCGATACTGCTCTGGCCGAAGGCAAAATTGATCTCGATCAATTCATTGAGACCGCCGAGGCGATCAAAGGCATTGAGCCCGAAACTGAAGACGCGGATACCGAGTCTTCGGTCGAACCAACCCCCTCTCCAAAACCAGAATCGTTGCCGACCGCCACCGCAACCCGGATTCCAGTGCCTACGCTCGAATCGACCGACGCACCAGCCTCTGAGTACCTGTCGGTCGGTGTCTACAGATCGGATTCCCGGTTTACCGGGGATCCAACCCCCAATAAACCGGGGCGAAATGGCTCAAAAGGCGATATCGGACTTGGCTTTATCGAGCTCTTCTACACACAAGGTGTTACCGGAGAGTCAAGCTACGACTGGACGATTGAGTTTAGTTTTGGGAGCCCATACTCGAACCAGTTCGCGGGCCGAACGATCACGTTGATCGACAGAGGAAAGGCAACGGGCGGTGGGACGGCTCCTGCGGAACTAATTCCGCTCGAGATGTGCTTCGTTTCGGACCTTCCACCAGAGAGTGTTGAGATCGTCGAAACAAGCGGACCACTTGAAATCAAGTACGGCGCCACTTCACGGTTGGAGGTAAAAGTCACTATCCCGAAAGGCGACGTGGGCGATCAGTTCACGCTCGGCTGGGGTCTCCTTGGATGCAAAAAAATGTGAGTATTACTGGACCTACGAGGGCGCTGAGTAACTATTGGCGGGCTTGCTCGAACGAGTTGGCGGCTACGTCGAAGTCCCCACCAAACGGGATTGTCGGTGCTGACTACCATCTCGCAGCAACTGGGGAAGATAGTTCCTGAAATAAATTCAGGATGACAATTGGTCGGTCGTCCTTCACAATCGCTGGCTGAATTCGACTTTGACTGTTGTTCGACCAGCGGTAGATCCTGAAAATGAATTCAGGATGACAGAGTTCGAAACCAGTCCGCTGCCCCGATCAGAATCGGGATGACGTACAACAAATCCCAAGGCTCTCTATACAAAACATGCCCACTGAACCCACTTCCTACGATCTTGTTATTTCTGGTGGTCGAGTTGTCGACCCTGCCAACTCGATAGATGCGCAGCTTGATATCGCTGTTAGCGGCGGAAAGATTGCTGCTATCGAGGCGGGTATCGACACTTCGGCGACGAAGCGGGTTGTCGATGCGAGTGGGCTGGTTGTTACTCCGGGATTGATCGACCTGCACACCCATGCCGTCGGTGGTATTCGCAAGCCTTCTCGCGATGACTTTATGGTCGATGCCGATACTGCCGGAGTTAGTGCGGGTGTGACGACCATTCTCGACGCGGGATCAATTGGCGCTTTGAGCGCGGGCGGACTGGTGAATTATCTCGCGCCGAACGCAACCACTCGTCTGATGGCGCTGATAAACATCGGTAAGATGGGCGTTGCGAACCTTCCTGAGGTGAAGACTACCGACGATATCGACCACGCCTCGTCGGTTGAGGTGATTCAGTCTGCTCCCGAAATAATCAAGGGCGTGAAGGTCCGGATGGTCACTCCCGGAATCATCACTCTCGGCAACGACATGCCGAAGGCAGCGAAGTCGATCACCGACGAGGCCGGCGGGTTCGTGATGGTTCACGTTGGCGATATTGCAGGTCAGGATCCGATAGCAGCCGATCTCACGCCGAGCCTGCTCACCGACATTCTCACCAAGGGCGATGTGGTTACTCACACGCTGAGCGGAGCTGTTGGCGCGTTACTCGCCGACGGATCGCTTATTTCACAGGCTGAGGAAGCCCGTCGTAATGGCGTTTACTTCGACGTTGGAGTGGGCGGCGGGAACTTCTCGTTCGCTGCCGCACAGGCGGTTATCGATACCGGGTTTATTCCCGACACGATAAGTTCCGACATCACGGCGATGTTTATACACGCCGGCCCGGTGTTCTCGCTAACCGAGTGCATGGGCAAGATAACGACGCTCGGCATTTCGTTCGAGGACGCGATTCGTATGACGACTTCGAAGCCTGCGGAAATTCTCGGTATGTCAGATGAAATTGGCTCGCTGAGCGTTGGTTCTGGCGCAGATATATCGATTCTTGATCTTGTCGAGGGCGATTTCATTTATCGTGAGGCTTCGGGTGCCACCAAAGTAGGATCACAGGCGATCAAGCCAGTTATGGCTGTTCGGAACGGTGTGCCTCAGCCTCTCGACTTCGGACCACATCCCTGGGGCTGGCTACCGGCGCAGAATTCCTAGAACACAACTTATAAAGCATCACAATGACAATTACTCAAGAACATTTCCGCACCAAACTCGAAGAGCTGCCCCGGTTCAAGCTTTCGCATTTGAACACTCGGCTTGAGCCGCTGGATCGGCTTCGTCAGGCGCTAATCTATGAGGGCGTGACGGTGCCGAACCGGATGCTCGTGAAGCGCGATGACACAACTGGCCTGGCGTTTGGTGGCAACAAGGGTCGGCACTTCGAATTCGAGATCGCTCACATTCTTGAACGCGGGTTCGACACCGTTATCAATATCAACCACTACCACTCGAATCAGGCACGGTTCATCGCCGCCGGATGTGCGAAGGCGGGATTGAAATACCACATCGTGTCGATCGGCATGGTGACGGCTCCGATCACCGGAAATTTGCTGCTGTGCAAGCTGATGGGTGCCGAGATTCATCGAACGCCCGCTGAGTACGGCCAGCAATTGGCGGAAAAGATTTTCAAAGCCGAAACAGAGGCTGGACGCAAGCCGTACATCCTGCCCGACGATCCATTTGTCGATGTGATGGGCATGATCGGGTTTCTTGAGACCGGACTTGAACTCGAAGAGCAACTTGAAGAGGCCGGGGTTGAAGCGCCAGTTCGCTTCTGGGGTCTCACCGGGCGGTCGATAGCTGGACTACGGCTGTACGCCAAGAACCGCGGGCTCGATTGGCGGGCGACGGCGTGCCAGTACTCACCGGGCAAGGTCGAGGATTTCCATAGTGTGACCACAGATCGAGCCTCACAGGTTGTAGAGATGTTCGATCTTGAACAGACGCTGGATTCCGATGATTTGCAGGTACTCGAAGACTACCGAGGACCGGGTTACGGCGAGCCAGATGACCGTGTGATCGAGGCGATTATGATGGTGGGCAAAGCCGAAGGGCTTATTCTCGATCCGAACTACACTGGCAAAGCGATGTCGGGCCTGATCGGCGAGCTAAGAGCCGAGCGAATCGACCCCAACGAAACGATCTGTTTCATCCACTCAGGCGGCCTACCGCAACTGTTCGCCCACGCCGATAAATTTGTGGATTAGAGGAATATCTCTGTCAGCGTCGGAGATGTACGGGGTCAGTGAAGAACTGTCATTCTGAAATAAATTCAGGATGACAGTTTTTATTGTTCAACAAGCTACTTGAATGGCTAAACTATCTACAACATCCAACGTCATTGTCTCGACTAGAATCCCTTCCCATGACCACCACAAAAATTCTTACGCCTGCTGAACTTCAAACCCATGTCGACAAGTTGCCGCGGATGGACTTTGCGCATCTGCCGACTCCGCTTGAAGAAATGCCCAGACTCACCGAGCGGCTGGGTGGCCCGAAAATCTGGATAAAGCGCGAAGACATGACGGGTCTGGCGTTTGGCGGCAACAAGGCTCGCCACTATGAATTCGAGATGCCCCACGTTGCCGACGAGGGTTACGACGTGATGATCAACATCATGGACTACCACTCGAACAACGCCCGGATGACTGCTGCAGCTGCCAATAAAATCGGCATGCGCTACATCCTCATTCTCAAGAACGCCGCCAATCGAAACGTGCAGGGCAACCTGCTCGTCGACAAGATTTTAGGTGCCGAGCTTCACCTGCTCGACGAATACCAGTCGGGCAATGCAGAAGGCTACGCGACCAAGCTCAAAGAGGAACTCGAATCAGAAGGCCACAAGCCCTACCTGATTCAGGACTATCTGTTCCCGCGAATCGTCGGCATGGTCGGGTTCGTTCAGGCAGGCATAGAGATGCTTGAACAGATCGAAGAAAACGATCTCAAAAACGTGCACATCATCGGTGTTGCGGGGCGTTCGCTCTGCGGGCTCATCATTGCGGCAAAAGCAATGGGACTCGACTGGAAGTTCACCGGAGTAACCGTGAACTACGATGTGCCGCTGGAGGGCTACATCTTCGAGCACAACAAGGACATCCAGGAGTTGCTCGACCTGCCGGTTACGTTCGAGCCGAGCGATATGCGAGTGCTCAACCAGTACGTTGGCGAGGGCTACGGCGTGATGAGCGCCCAGGTTGCTGAGGCGATTCACATTGCGGCACAGACCGATGCGATCATCTGCGACCCCAACTACACGGGCACGGCAATGGCTGCACTGATCGACCAGATCGAAAAGGGCGGGTTCGATGATGACGAAACAGTCATTTTCCTGCACACAGGCGGACTCCCGGCCGTATTTACGTTCGCCGAGCAGCTTGCCAACTTCAAAGGCAAAGTCTAGGCACGCTAGTACCTGTAACGGTGGAGGATCTATATCGATGCTGAATCTCTTCGGGGGGAGCGGTGGTCGAGATCCTGATGGAAAACGCTCGGTAACCCGTCGCCAGCTACTTATCAGGCTCCTGTTTTACATCGCGATTTTCGCCCTCATTATTTGGTGGGCGAGGGGCTGAAACACGTTCAATCGGCGTAATGAATGCCTAAAGCCGGGATGTGTATGATGTGCCCAGAGCATCAACAACTTCGGGACTTACAGCCCCCAAACGGAGGTTTACTCAATGCACTCTCCGAACGATCCGAATCTCGGTTCGAAAATCATGGCTGAAGGCATGCGAAGAAACGCCCAGTCGCAAGCTGCAGGGCGGCACAGTAGACGACAAAACTCGAGGAAAGAGCGTCTGGTCAAGCTGGGTGTTCTCATCGTCATCATCGTCGCCGCCCTGTGGTGGGTTTACAGCTAGATTCAAACTCGAAAAGCGCCATCAAGATGGTCGGCGAAGGGCTGAAACCGTGTGCGCTACGTATCAAGTTTTATAAATACGCGACAGTTATAAGATGCAGGCAGGCCGCTCGTAGTGCGAAGCTGGCCACAAGGCTCATCTAGTCGCATTGGAGGAATCCCATGAGAGACCCTCGGTTAAATATCGAAATCAAAAGCATGGAAATGAGCGCCGAGGCCAGATTGCGGAGCCACCCGGGTGCGCGGCGCCGTGAATCTTCGGTAAAAGTATTGCTCTTCAAGCTAGGAGTGATGATCTTGATAGCGGTCGCTTTCTTCTGGTGGGTTTCGAGCTAGATTCCAGTGGAAAGAGCGTGATTTAATGAATTATCACGACCCGAACCTCAACTCTCACCCCGAGTTGAGAGCAACCGAGCATCGTAATCTGGCGAACAATCCCAATGTGCTTCGCCGATCTCCGATCAGGTCCATGTTGATCAAGTGGGTTATTTTTGCAGTCATAATGGGCGCTGTGCTGCTCTGGATCGGTACGCTGTCAGCACCCGAGTATTCCAGCGATCAAACAGCCGGACAGGATCAGTCGAACCCTTAGCAGTTCACCGCATTTAATCTCACGAAATATAAAAGGCCGGTCCCATTTGGAACCGGCCTTTTATATTTCGTGAGTTAGCGGTCACTCGGTAACTGAGCTAATTCGGTTTGCTACTCGTGCAACACCTCGTGAGAATCGAGGAGTGAGGTAGCTTTCAAAGATTCCTGCTCCAAAGGCGAAGGCAAACAATGCCAGCTGACCTGCCATTATTCCGGTTCCGCCCTGACCTGCCAAGAACGCTACTCGAGTAGTCGACGTCTGATCAGAAACCAGAGGTAGCGAAATGATTCCGGCACCGAACAGTGCGAACACTGCCAGCGCAAGAACTCCACCAACTAGTGGTCGAGCCAGACCAACCATGAACAACGCCACCTTCTCGGTGTATTCCAATTGCATGGTGACTGTGCGAAGTAGCACTGCAAATGCGCTACCTGCGATACCAAAAATTATCGCTGCAAACACAATTTCAAGCGGTGTTGAGAGGAACAATGCCTCGACACCTGAAACTGTGACCGTTACGGCGGCAAGTGCACCTGCCAAAATCGTGAGCCCAACCATTGGTGAGACGATTCTTCGCAACATTGTGCGAGAGTGAATCATTTCGCTAACGTTTGAGTTCAACGTCGATAGGATCTGTTCTCCGTCCCGAAGAACGTCGATCCCACCGGACATGGCCCGGTCGATCCACGCCTGAAGATTGTCTAACATCTGGTTGTGATCGTTGAGTTTCGCACTGCGAACTCGGATCATCAATCGTTCAACTGAAGCGACGAACGGTGCGGACTCCGCAACCATCCCTCTACCACTCTCGTTTGGAGTGATCTCTTCGGCCTCAAACCTTACTGGTTCCGTCATGGCATACTCCTGATTAGTCAGAATCGAGCCCTAAGCCCGATTCCACCTTTATTGGTGTGCTGACGACGCACCGGGAAGGCCGGTTCCTTATTGGTTGCCGCGCACCACGGAAAGATGCCGCAAAAATATCACCGCGATCACGGTGGGTCAAGAATTTCTACCAGGTCCAATCTCAAAACTGATAGAAACCGGCCGCGAGCGTTGATTTCACGTTTATCCGGTTACAGGTTACCGTCCCGGCATTTCAGGGCTTTCTTCGATGAGTACACAAGCCAACCGATGCCGATCGCGAACGAAAGCACGACCAGTGCGAACAACGTCTGACCCCAACCATTGCCAGTGCCGCTTCGCCCTCGAGATTGCACATCGACAGACATCACGATGGAGCCATTCCCAAGCTCGGATTCAACTTCAACATCGATCGCCCATATGCCTTCGTGGTCGACATCGAGTTGAGCAAGGTAGTACACAGGGTCGACAGGTGAATTGAGTGCTGGTGAGAACTGGCGTTCGCCTTTCTCTGAGGGAGTTGCGAACACTCGAACTATTGCATCGTCAATATCTTCACCGGTGGCAGCATTTCGTACTCGCACAGCAAATCGCACGATCGCCGCGATCGGTTCTTCAGGACTCACCTGCAGTTCGATTGTATGAGATCCGGCTACCGCTTCGCCAACTATTCGGTAGCCGGCTATCGTTTCGCTATCTTGAGCGAGTGCCCTGGTCGGCGCTATCGAAGCAACAACCACCGTTGCCAGAGCGACGAGAATGCCGATGAAAAGAACGGGAAGGAACGGGGATTCGTGAAGTGTTTTTGTATTCAAATCTGGTTCAATGAGCGACGAGCGCGGCCTGCGAGACCACGAACCCGGTAATTAGTGAATAAACTGCACTCAATTCTGAGGCATAAAATTTGAAATTGGTAAGGAATATTTCGTGGTCCAGTACGATCTAGTTATTCGAAACGGACGTGTTCTCGACGCCGAGTCTGGGTTTGATGAAATTTCTGATGTAGGGATTTCAAAAGGTGTGATCGAACGAATCGCCCAAAACATCGATCCTTCGGACGCCACCGACTCGATCGACGCAAGCGGTCAGTGGGTGATACCGGGGATGATCGACACCCATGTTCACGTTGCAAATGCATCCGATTTAGGGCGGATAAGGGGCCTTGGATTACAGATGGTTGCCGCTGCTGGTGCGACTACGGTCATCGACCTCGGCGGGAGCATGGATGCGCTGGTCGCTGGTATCACCGCACGGGGTTCAGGCGTAAATGTGGGGAGTCTGGGCTATTTGAAGCCCGGGGAGACCGTTCCTGAGGGTCGACTCAGCCCGGACATGATTCTGGATATAGTCGGGACTGCGCTTGAAGCAGGTTCGCTGGGTATCAAGTTGTGGGGCGGCTACTACCCGTTCACTCCCGATGAGACGGCGAGGTTTATCTCGACAGCGAACTCGCTGAATGCTTATGTTGCCTATCACGTTGGTACAACCGAGACGGGATCTCGGCTTGATGGGCTTCGTGAGGTGCCAGCGCTGCTCGGAAGCACCGGGCGTGTGCACGTGGCGCACATCAACGCCTACTGCCGGGGTTCGATTCTGCCTATCGAGCAGGAAATTCATGAAGCGCTGGAAATTATCGATGATTTGCGGGATCAGATCGTTTCAGAAGTACATCTTGCAAAACCCAACTTTACCCTCGGCAAGTGCGATGAAGATGGAAATGTGTTGGCCGACGTGGTTGGGAACTGCTTACGTCTGGAAAATTACGAGCCGACCGACGAGGGGATAAGGGCGGCGCTTCGAGATGGCTACGCATCGACGGTAGAAGAGACTCGAATTGGTCTCGTGCTGGTGTCGGGCGAGCGGAGTGTTGAGCTGTTCGACGCCGGAAATACCGATGTTCCGATGAGTTTTCCAGTGAACAACGCTACGACTGCATTTCAACTGACAACCGCTCGCAACTCTTCGAACGAGTTCGTCATTGATGCGATTGGAAGTGACGCTGGTGCGCTACCACGGAACGTAAATATCGAACAGGCGATGCGACTTGTGAGGTTTGGTGGGCTGGAGCCATTGGAGTTAGTTCTCAAACTGAGCCTGAACCCGGCCAAAATGATTGGACTTGGCTCGAAGGGCAGGCTTTCTGAGGGCAAAGATGCCGACATTACGGTGATCGACCCCGAAGCTGGTAGTGCGAGCTACAGCTTCGTTGCGGGCGAGATGATCATGATATCGGGTCGAGTGGTCGGTTCTGGCGGGACGATCCTCACAACCGAGCGCGGCGAAAAGACTGTCAAAGCAACGGGCATCCCGTACGAACGAGTCGATCTAACCCAAGCAATGATGTACGCCGGGCGTGACTAGTTGGAGGCAACATTGTTCGGAGTGGAATAAGTCTGCACTTACTGACAGGTGAAAACGCTTCCCACTGTCATCCTGAATTCATTTTCAGGATCTAGCTCTCAACCGTGACAACCGCGGATGTACCCAAACCTAGTCAACATCGTCGGGCAGTTTCACTTTTCTGAACGAGAAGTAGATTGCGAAGTCGTATGCCAGCTTTAGCCCGCCGCCAAGTAACCACGGTGCGACTGTGTATGCACCTGCCCACAGGAACCCTGTAACGGTCGAGCTCGGCATCCGGCCTAGTCCACGACCCAGATTCGCCGATCCTGCCATCACAGTGCGTTCCTCCGGTGGCACCAGCGCCATCATGTACGACTGTCGGGTCGGAACGTCCATTTCGTCGAAAATGCCTCTCAGCATCCAGATTCCAGCCGCTATCCATGCGCCCGGAGCGAACGCGAACAAGATCAGGCAAACGTTCGCAGCCACCTGAGTCCAGACGAACGTGTTGAGCAGTCCGATTCGCTTCGCAACCGATGGTGCGAGCCAGATCGAAACTAAGTTCAGCCCCTGAGTAGCGATCATGATGGCAGCGATAGTGCCTTCGTTCATGCCGTATTTTTCGAGCATCCACAGTGCGAAGAAGGCATCGAAAATCATTCCGCCAGCGAACGAATCTATCGAGAACAAACCGGAAAGCTTCAGAATCGGCTTTCGTGAAGGCGTTTTGAATGGATTGACGAGCAGATCACCCGCGCTCGCCTTCGATTCAACTGCCGACGATAGGGCGATGTATATCACTGCGCTCAGCAGATTGATGCCGAGATAAATAGCCAAAAGCACCTTGTAGGCGTCGACCATCTCCCACCCTCGAACTGCGATCAAGTAAGTGGCAATTCCAACCAATGCGCTACCGACCGCACGACCAGCTGCTGAAGAAACAGAAAGGTTCGAAAACGCTCTCGTTCTGGTTCGTGCGTTTGTCACTTCGGTGAGTGATGATTGTTCGAGCTGAAGGCTTGGACCCCAGTGCATTCCACTTCCGGCGTACGATCCGAAGAACGATGCTAGTCCGATGAGCCAGACGTTCTCGGTGAAGAACAGCATCGATATCGCTGTGCCCGTTACAACCGCGATGATCACAAACCACAATCGACGTGAAATCGAGTTCGCAGTGAACATTACGAGCAGCGAGAACAGGAAGCCACCAACCAAACTCGCACCCAACACGAGACCGATTTGGGGAATCGAAAGGCCGATTTCAGCGAGGTAGATCGCCAGTATGACTGCTATCAGCCCACGACCCATGTCGCGAAGTCCTCGCCCTGCGAAGACGATCAACGCGTCCATGCCCGGTCTGCCGGGTTGACTAGGAGTTATGGGTGCTGCGATATCTTGGGAAGTCATGGTCACTTACAAGATGCGGAGTGTAGACCTGTCCCGAAGATGTTGGTGTGGGTGGCTCTCTTCGAGTAGTGACTGATTCGGCCGCTAATTTCCGCGTCGGGCACGGATACTGAATCAAGTTCAGCATGACAGTTGTGACGTAGTGGCTCGGTCGACCATTTGAATGCGTCCTAAGGTTGCAGAATCAATCCGGACGCGAAAACGTGCCGAGAGATTCATTCGCAACATGCGGCAGGCAACCATTTAGTTAGTTATGAATCTCTCGGCACGCCTTCGATGAAAATATGTTCTTGCCGTGGTCGTTACCAAGGGATTACCGCTTACGTTACTGTTCGATTACCGCTACCGTTACGCCGTAATTACGGGTCTGTAGAATCCCCGTACGAATAGATGATTTCGGTTGAGTCATGCTTCAGGCGGGTAATTAAACATTTGGTAACTTCGCAACAATTCGACACGGTGCTCGCGAACGGTCGAGTGGTCGATCCAACGAACAACATCGACGGCGTGTTCGATGTTGGAATTCGTCATGGCAAGATCGCCGCGGTTTCTGAAAACATCGCCCCAGACCGCGCCGACGACATTATTGATGTGACTGGTCAGATCGTAATGCCAGGGCACATCGACACCCACGCTCATCTGTCGAGTCCGTTCGGTGGCAACGTTGATCGTGCCTACGGGCATGCAATGCTTGTCGAGTCGGGCACCACGACTGCGCTTGATTTAGCTGGCGATCCCACAGCGATGGCAACAGGCATGGTTCAGCGAGGTGCTGGATTGAACGTTGCTTCACTGATGGGACTGGTGCCACATTCGACTATCTCTGAAGACGATCCACGGCCATCCGTGCTGCGAGACGTCATTTCCGACGTGAAAACGCGTGGCGGGTTCGGGGTGAAGATGCTCGGTGGCTACCACCCGTTCACTCCTGAGGCTTCTGCCGATGTGGTTTCAGCTGCTAACGAACAGCTCGCTTGGGTGGCGTTCCACGTTGGAACGAAGAATTCGGGAAGCGATATGACGGGACTTCGCGAGGTTCCAGAAATCACCGGCAACGGGCGCCTGCACGTCGCTCACATCAACTCGTACACACGAGGGATGATCGACCAGCCGCACGAGGAAGTTCAAGAGGCGTTTGAGATGATCGAGCGGATGCGTTCGCAGTGGATCACCGAGGCGTATCTGGCGCAGGCCAATGGCACAAACGGCAAGTGCGATGAGAACGGCGATGTGATCTACAACGTTGCCCAGAACTGCCTGAAAGCCCGCGGCTACCCGACTACTGACGAAGGCGTAAAGCAATCGATCTTGGATGGATATGGATCTGCACTGATCGAACGCGGCGGCCGGGTGATTATGGTCACCGGGCAAGAAGGGGTCGATATCTTCGAAGCCGCTTCCACAGATGCTTCGCTCAGCTACCCGGTAAACCCGCCAACGAGCGCTTTCACACTGGCTACCGCCAAATACGACGATGGCACGTTTAGGGTCGATGCAATTTCTACTGATGGCGGATCGCTGCCTCGAAACGTAGCGATCGAACGCTCGATGGCTCTGGTGGCTTTTGGGGCGCTCAACATGGACGAAGCCGTAACCAAGCTAAGCTACACACCATCTCGGATGCTGGGCCTGCTCAACAAAGGGCACTTCTCCGAGGGTGCCGACGCTGATGTAACAATCGTTAACGCTGGAACAGGAAAGGCTTCGATGTCACTGGTAGCGGGCGAGTTGATCATGCTGAACGGCCGGGCTATCGGCAAGGGCGGCACATGGATGGTGCTCGAAGATGGCAAGGCAGCGGCTGAGTCAACGGGATTGCCTTATCAGGTGGTAGATCTAGAAAACAGCAAGCTGTACGCAAACTGGAACTAAGTTCCGTTACGCTTTGGGAAGTAAGAGAAAGAAGCTCTGAATGACACTCAAAGATCGCATAGGTGTCGACGCTGGAAAAACCCGACTGGAAGACGCCATTCAGTGGGCGGCTGAGAACGAGTTTTATTTTCTCGACTTCAACGCCGACGCGGGTCCAAATCACATGGAAACATGGACATCCGAGCGATCGCGAGAAGTACGAAACATGTGCGAAGCGAATGGTATTTCGATAGGGCTCCACACACTTTCGGCCGTGAACGTTGCTGAGTTCTCTCCGTACGTTTCACGAGCGGTCGAGGAATACATGAGGGCCAGTGTCGATCTTGCCAATTCGCTCGATTGCGCATGGACGGTTGTCCACGCCGGGTATCACTTCACTGACGATGTTCCAGAGCGCAAAAGGGCGGCGATGGAGCGTCTTAAGCGGATCTCGAAATACGGATTCGACACAGGACACAAAATTCTTCTAGAAAACCTTAACTTCGAGCCTGATCACGCCGAGGTGCACTATATGGCGCACACGGTAGCCGAGATCAAAGAGTATTTCGACGAGATTCCACCCGAGCATCTTGGTTGGGCCTTTACCGCCAACCATTCGCATCTGGTTCCAGACGGAGTCGACGGATTTTTTGATGCCTTTGGGATCGAACGCATTGGTGAGGTGCGACTCGCCGACAATCACGGAGACTATGAGGTTCATCTGATTCCCGGTGAAGGGAATCTCGATTTTTCCAACCTGTTCAGCCGACTAGAAAACGCTGGATACAGGGGTCACTACTCGATGGCTTATGGGTCGAACGAACAACGAATCGAATCACGCAATCGGCTCGCCGAATTGGCTTAGGGTCTAAACCAACAAAAATACGAACAGCTACGAACCACCACGAGCGAAAGATACGAACCGTGTACAACGTCGAAAACATCGAGCCAGATGCACTCTTCCCGGGCGGCGCAACCACTCATGGCAGGTCGACAAGGGCTCCTGCGACCGGCCAAAACGGCATGGTGGCTTCGGCGCACCCTTATGCGACCCGAGCGGGTCTGGACGTTCTGAGAGACGGCGGAAACGCCATCGACGCTGCAGTTGCCGTGGCTTCTACTCTCAACGTTGCTGAGCCGTACATGTCGGGCGTAGGCGGAATCGGGATAGCGCTTGTCTATATCGCCAAAGAGGGGCGCACACGTGTGCTGAACTTCTCGGGCCACGCCCCAAACGCTGCTCAGCCTGAAATGTACGACCATCTCAACGCTGAAACGGGTCCTATCGCTCCTCTGGTGCCAGGAAACGTTTCAGGCTGGATGACGATGCACGACACGTACGGATCGCTTCCGCTTTCGAGAGTGATGCGTGACGCTATTCAGTACGCAGACAAAGGTATCGCTCTCACGCCGTTTAATGCAGCGATGGTCGAAGAAAATCTCGTTCGAATCGATCGTTTCGACACCTCGCAGGAGGCGATGGTCATCGAACGAGATGGTCTTAGCGCTGGAACAGTATTGCGACTGCCCCAACTCGCCGAATCACTTGCTGCCATCTCAGAAGGCGGGCAAAAAGAGTTCTATGAAGGGTCGTTAGGCGATCGCATTCAAGCCGGATTAGCGGCATCTGGAGGCATCATCTCTCGGGAAGAACTCGCCGCTTATCGAGCGTTCTGGCAGGAACCGCTGAGCACAAACTACCGTGGGTATGAAGTGCGGGTTGCTCCGCCAAATTCATCAGGGTTCCAGATTCTTGAAACCCTGAACATCCTCAGTAATTTCGAGGAGCTTCCGTACGGTTCGAGCGATTCACTGCACAAAATGGTCGAAGCGGTCTATATCGCTGCTGACGACCGAGCGAAGTACGCAGGCGACCCCGGACACGTCGAGATCCCTCTCGAACGGCTGCTTTCTGCTGAGTACGCTGCCGATAGAGCAGACGAAATCAGCATGCTTGAAACTTCTGGACCTCCTGCCGAACGCTGGGATCGATCACGGGTCGATCATCCTCCCGTCGGTGTAAAGGTCGAGTACTCAAGCGGTCTCACGACTCACTTCGCTACCGCAGATGCTGAGGGCAACGTAGTGACTATTACGCAGACACTCGGTGGTGCCTTCGGATCAGCCGTGGTGGCTGGCGACACCGGGGTCTTCATGAACAACATGTGTAAGTGGTTCGACATCGACCCCAACAGCGAAAGCCCGAACTTGATCGGACCCGGTAAGCAGCAGGACTTCTGTATTGCTCCTGCCCAGATATTTGATGCTTCTGGCGATAAGAAAATCCGAATGTCGATTTCGACTCCCGGAAGCTGGGGCATCCTGCACACGACTGCACAGATGATGTCGAATCACATCGATGCGGGTATGAACGTGCAAGAAGCAATCGAGGCTCCAAGGTTCCGTATTTACGATACGGGCATGCTGTTACTTGAAAATCGGTTTCCAGTTCGGATGCGAGAGGATCTGGCACGACGGGGCCATCGGGTACACGTCGCTCCCGACTGGCACAACGCCGTTGGAGGTGGTCAGGGCATCCAGTTCACCGAACACGGAACAATGCTGGGCGGAGCCGACCCCCGCAGAGACGGCGTAGCAATGGGCCACTAGATGGTGCCAATGGCACGATTTCTTGAGGACGCGCGGCCTAGACATTTTGAATCGTCATTGCCACATCGTCGGACTCCTCGCAATGACAGAATGAACCCCATGCCTAATCATTCCAAAATAATCGCCAGCTACGGTGAACTAACCGAATTCCCAAAAATGGTCTTCGGAGTAATGGGTTCGGCCGGTGGCGAGGTGCCTGAGTCGGCACGAAAGAAAATCTACGTACTCGGTTCAGAAGTAGGCAAGCGCGGCTACACGCTGGTCACAGGAATCGCACCCGGACTTCCTCACGATTCCGTTCTCGGCGCTAAGTCCGAAGGCGGACTCGTAATCGGGATTTCTCCAGCCCAGAGCTTCACCGAACATATCGAACGCTACAACTCGCCCACACGCCGGTACGACATCATCGTCTACACCGGAAGCGGGCTCATGGGTCGTGAGGTCGGGAACACTGGGCGAATTCACTATCTCCTACGATCAGGCCAAAATCATCGGGGTTCTCGAAGGTACGGGCGGTATCGCTGATCACATCGATGAACTACTCACCGTAATCCACAAGGAAACCGGCGCAACGGTTATCGGTCATACCGATCCTGTGAAGCTAGTCGAACTACTCGAACAGGCGTACATCGATCACGTTCTACCGGGTTATCTCGATCTTGTAGAAAACCACGAAACCGACGGGGAACTGGAAGAGTGAATCTCGATCCGTATGCGGTCAAATACCCGGCACTATTTCAAGAGATGTACTGGGAGCGGGGGCCGATTACGGCTCAGTTCATGATGACCACTGAGGCTCCTCCATCGGAATCGTTGATCAAGGTGAGGGTCGTTCCGTTTATTGGCGATGAACTCGTGATTCTGCGAATGGCGGACGGTAACTGGGATCATCCCGGCGGTACGCAGGAACACGGCGAAAATTACCTTCAAGCGCTAGCTCGGGAGTCACTTGAAGAGGCTGGTGCTCGAATCACTAATTTCAAGATTTTTGGCGAACTGGACTGTGTCAGTCACAACAACCAGCCTTACCGATCTCACTATCCACATACGCGATTCAAGCAGGTAGTGGGATTCGCTGATGCTGAGATCGTTTCAGACTCAGTTCCTGCCTCGGATGGTGAGTACGCAGTGATTGAACAAGTTGAAATCGTGGACTTGGAAACGGCGGTCCAGCGATTGCGCATGCGAAGTGACGGTCATTGGCAGGCAGAAATGTATCAACTCGCAGCTGACTTGAGATCGAGCCAGAAATAACTTCGCTTTTGAGGGCAATATTGGAATGACCAGCGAAATCTCTAAAAAATCAGCTTTGTTTTACGAGTACCCGCCAGAAGACGGTGATGTGTTTGGATCGGGTAGACGAGAACGGGTCGAAGGCTTGACCGATCTCTACCCGGTTGTCATTACCGGGGACAACTTTGAGGAACACGCGGCCGCGCTCGGTGAAGTTGAAGTAATTTTCGCCACATGGGGCATACCGAGCTTTACTGAACGTCATTTTTCAGCGATGCCGAACTTGCAGGCAGTTTTCTACGCCGCAGGCAACGTGAAATCATTCGCTGAACCACTGACTAAGCGAAATATCACTCTTGTGAGTGCATGGGACATCAATGCCATTCCAGTCGCAGAAATGTGCCTGTCTCAAATCTTGTTGTCTTTGCGCGGTTACTTCCGTGCCAGCCGTCGCTACAGTGAACTGAAAACTCACGAAGCAAAGTCGTTTTCACGTAGCGGTGTTAACGGCGAAACAATTGGGCTTATCGGACTCGGCAAGATCGGAACACGAGTACGCAAACTACTTTCTACTTACCCGATAAAAGTCATTGCGAACGATCCGTTCCTTACCGATGAACGAGCTTCGGAACTCGACGTCGAATCAACTTCGCTGAACAAAATCTTCGAGCGGTCGTCAGTTGTCAGCAATCACATCCCTGATCTCCAATCGACGATTGGTGCGCTCGACGGTTCACACTTCAGTGCGATGCGAGAAGGAGCCACCTTCATCAACACGGGTCGCGGTGCTCAAATTGTCGAGGCAGATCTTATCGAGGTGCTCCAGAACCGGCCCGATCTCACTGCGCTTTTGGATGTGACCCTGCCCGAACCACCTGCAAGTGATTCGCCACTCTGGTCGCTACCAAACGTGGTGATCTCACCGCACATTGGTGGGACGGTCGGAGATGAGGTTGTTCGGCTCGCAGATTGCGTGATCGACGAATATGAACGATGGAATTCTGGTGAACCACTCGAATACGAGATCACCGTAGAAGTACTGGCGACTATGGGCTAACCAGCTCTGACCGAATCCGCTATTGTCGATAACGGTTTACCAAACAGTCACACGATTCGTCGTCCCAGTAGGCTGGAATTAGGAGATAACGAACAAATGAGCATCGTGAAGATCAACGCAATCGCGGTTGGCGAGGGCAAAGGCGAAGAGCTTGAAAAGCGCTTTGCCCAACGTGCTGGCGAAGTGGAAGACCAGCCCGGATTCGAGGGCTTCGAGCTACTTCGACCCGTTGAAGGCGAAGATCGGTACTTCGTTTACACCCGTTGGGATTCTGAAGAATCGTTTCAAGCGTGGGTGAACTCGCCGGCATTCGAGCGTGGACACCGTCATGCCGCTTCGAACAAATCCGACGGTACCGTAGCTCACGGTTCAGCAATTCTCGGCTTCGAGGTAGCGATCAAGACCGAAGGCAATAAGGCGTAAGGGACACACCAGTTGTCGTGGGGGGTGAGGGCCACATATACACTCATCCCCCATGACCACCTACGCACTCAACTCCCCCGCTACAACCACCAAGCCCAACATCCTCTACATCATGGCCGACGAGGCCATTTCCGAACTGATGGGCGCATACGGTCACCCGGTGGTCAAAACACCGAACATCGACAAGCTCGTCGAAAATGGCATCCGGTTCGATACCGCATACACGCCATACCCACTCTGTGCACCCGCTCGCGCAGCGATGATGACCGGTCGTCACGCCTCAAGCATCGGTGCGTGGGACAACGGCGCGTCGTTTGGGTCCGACCATCCAACGTTCGCCCACTATCTCGCCCAAAACGGCTATGACACCGTACTCAGCGGAAAGATGCACTTCGTTGGTGCCGATCAGCTTCACGGATACAGTCGCCGCCTCAATACCGATATCTACCCGGAGGACTACAAAATGGTCCGCTCCGAGTGGGTTGCGATGAAAGAATCGGAGGGTAAAGACTGGGTCAACATCATGGAGAACCGCGACCGGTACAACGCCTCCAATTACGCTCCCGGTTCGGTGACGGTCGATGGCCAACACGGCGACCTAGCTTTCGACCAGGAAACCCACTTCAGGGCACTGCAGTATCTGAACGCCCGCGGGAATAATCCCGAACCGTTCATGCTCACCGTTTCGTACCACCACCCCCACGAGCCGTTCTGGCCGCCGACAAAGTACTGGGACATGTACGAAGACGAGCAGATCGATATTCCAGAGTTCCCCGAAAACCTCGAAGAAACGCGGTCGATGATGGACACCTGGCTCAACGCCTACCACGGCATAACCAAGTACGATCTGCGCGATCCCGAAAGCCTCTACCAGATGCGCCGCGCCTACTACGCTCTCATGTCGTACATCGACGATATGGTGGGCGAACTAATCGCCAGCCTTGAACGGTCGGGACTCGATAAAAACACCATCATCATCTTTTCTTCCGATCATGGCGACATGCTGGTCGAACGCGAAATGGTGCAGAAAAGAGCGTTCTACGACTACTGCTCCAAAATTCCTCTGATCATCAAGTACCCTGATAACCGAAACGCCGGAACAATCGTGAACACCCCGGTGACTACGCTTGATCTACTCCCGACGTTCTGCGAAATGACCGGCAGCGACGCATCACAGCCTCACGATGGTGACAGCCTGCTCCCGCTGATCGAAAAAGAGAACCCCGACCGCCACATATTCGTCGAGGCGCATGAAGTGGTTGGCGTGCCCTGCATCATGGTTCGCAAGGGCGACTGGAAATACAACTACATTCACGGTCACGACCCGCAACTGTTCAACATGAAGGACGATCCCAAAGAGTGGGACAACCTTGCCGGTACCGCCGAAAACACTGCAGTAGAAACCGAACTCAAATCTCTGATCCTCGATCAGTTCGATCCGGTTGAACTCGCCGCCGAAAACCTCGCAAGCATCAGGCGTCGGGCGACGATCAGAGATGCGATGGAAAAACAGGGCGTGACGTGGGCGTACTACCCGAAATTCAACGCCAGCCGAAACGTGCTCGATCAACACCTGCCGTAAATCCGGGAGAATGTCCGCCCGGTGTCGATGCTAAACTCCGGGCGTTCGCTAGTTTTTTCGACTAACAGCGGTGCAGGCTGGCAATGGTTGCTGCGAGAAACAAACGTCTTGATCAGATTGCCGATCAGTGCCAAACCTCCGTATTTAGCCTGATGGAAGAACAAAGGGTCACTCAAGAGATCGACCATCTGAAGATCGAGGGTCGAAAGATACAAACTTCCGACCCTCTTGGCCTGACTCAGCGAATCAACGGCACTCTAGGCGCGCCTCGAGTATTTGAAGACATCCGACTATCGCCCGAAACGCAAACTGCTGCACGTGGCGCACGCGAACTAAACCTCACCCGGCGAGAGTCCGATCTGCTCGATACATTCTTGCGAAGCCCCGGCACTGCGTTGTCACGAGTGCAAATAGTTTCCAGAGTTTGGGTCGAGCGAAACGGCGTCAGTGCGAACGTGTTGAACGTCACAGTGAAAAATCTCAGAGAAAAGCTCGAAGCTGAAGGCGAACCGCGCGTTATCCACTCTCTACGGCCGAATGGATACGTTCTGAAGATGTAACCCGGCGCCTCACACTCAGGGCGATCATCACAACTCTGCACCTGCAACAGATTTCGTAATCACGATATCCCCGTTACAGTATTTCTATGCCGATCTCAAAACACCGAACTCACCTGCTGCTCGCTGCATTACTCTTGGTTGCATTCGCTGCCATCGCATGCTCTAGCAGTGCGGAATCTGAATCCGAACCCTCAGCCTCAATCGGCAACTATGAAACCTGTGAAGGCTTCATCGATGCTCAATCGATAGAGAAGGCTTCGGACACCGACGGGTTAGTTGATCGCATAGAAGTTTTCGATGTCGCTTCGATTCCGGGCCTGGCCGATAGCGGAGCCACGGATAACTGCCTGATAGAAGTGTTCCGCACTATCGGGGGAGACGACTCACCGACCCCCGGTGAATCGGTAACGGTATCGCTGGTGAGGTTCGAAACCAATGAACTCGCCGAACTCCTTTACAACTCCACACTCGCGTCAGCGATTCTCGCAGGCGAACAACTGGGCGAACTCAGTGAAATTCAGCAAAGAGTCGTTGGAACCGACTCGTATCTCATGGACATCAAATCCGTCGGAATCGGGGCGATAGTCGTCTTCGTGCAGGATTCAACGTTCATCTCGATGAGTTCGACCGCAGATAACGAAGGCAATTCGCTCCTCGACTCACAAAAATTGGTGAACGCCGCCGCAGAAGTGCAAGCACGCCTGCCGTAAGTGCCGGATTCGCTCTGCGTTAGTCCGTCATCCTGAACTTGATTCAGGACCTCGGAAAGCCATAAACAAAAAAACCTACTCAGATCGTCGTCTCGGGATCCGTAAAGCGTTGCGTCTCCTCAGCAGAATGAACAGCACGGCACCACCGATCAGCCACGCCGGGCTGAGTATCAGCGCCCAGAGTCCTGCCTTGGCGAGGAACACACCAACCGCTTGCAGTGTTCGAACCGCATCACGGGTTGTGCTTCCAGCATCAAGTTCGGCTGCCGCAACACCAATGGTTTCCTGCACGAATACAAGCACTTCATCGATAGCCTCAACCTCGCCTACATCTGTTTGGCCCGTAACCGTAAGTATTGCAACGTACGGGTTGGGTCGGAAGTTTTCGTAGGTGTGGCTGATCTTGATCTGACCATCATTTTCAGAAGACGAAACATCTGGCTCCACCGGAGCCGTGCCATCGCCAAAGTTCCAGGTGTAGGTAATACTCGTCACGCCCTCGGGACGTGTGAACGATGCCGAAAACTCGACCTCGCTGCTGGATTCAACAACCTGATTCTCACCAGCAAACACTTCGATCACCGGCAAACGGCTAACTGTCGTTACGAGAGTGTCTTCTCCCTCGGCCAGCACGGAATCGCCAAATCCTTCGAGTTCCGCAGTCACGATGAACGGAGAGTCCTCGTCACGATCGAAATAGTGAATTATCGGCGAAGTAATAACTTCGTCGCCATTCCCCGTCGGTGCAAACCTGTTGGTCGACTCTTCTCGCGAGCCATCACCGAAGTTCCACCTAACTGTAAATTCTTCGATTCCTTCTGGCGGAGTGAACTTTGCCCGGTAAGTAACCGGATGCCCAACCGCAGCTGCGGTGTCGTCACCGGCGGCGAGCGTCAGTTCGAGCGGCACTGATGCCAGGTCCAACAGATATGAACGAGAATGCCGAGCTCTGGGACAGGAAATTCAGTCGTGCTTCGAGTGATTCAAGATCGCTCTGCACACTGGTAATTTCCTTCTGAATCATTATCGCATCCTCAACCGTAAACGCACGTTCGTACAGAAGACGTAACCGATCCAGAGTGTCGCTAAGCGTTTGGGTCCTTGCCGAAACGTCAGTGAACTCTTCAGTGAAGTCCTCGCTTCGAGTCGAAACCGACTTGACCTTCACTGCGAGATCGGAAAGTTGTTCAATAACATCATCGAAGCGATCTGCTGGTACTCGAATCGAAATCGAGCCAGAGTAGTTTCGGGGCTGACTTGAAGTTACAACCCATCCGCCAGATGACACAGCAATTTTGGAAATATCGTCCAGTGTCATCGTCACATCATCAACCGTGACATTCAAATCCGCAGTGCGAATGATTATTCGACCATCGGTAGCTGCGGCAATCTCTTGTTCGATCGATGCCGAACCACCGCCGCTGCTATCGGAAACGGTGTCGTCTTTGATTTCAACTGAAAATGCATCAGCATCCTCACCGCTTTCAGCACGCGATCCGCTAGAACCTCCGGATTGCGGAGCAGCTGTGGCAGCCGGGGCAGCAGCTCCACCAGAAGCAGGGCGCCCCTTTTCAGTCACAACCGATTCGTACGCAGGTTCTTCGTAACCGAAACTGACGCTGTCGTTTTGTGATCCCGAAGCACACGCACCGATCAATGCCAGTGCAAAAATCGCTACGATGGCAATCAAATATCTTGTATTTAGTCGAGTACTCATGGCTGTCCCTCAAGATGAATCTCTTTGGTTTATTTACGTAAACCTTCATCAGTGCCAAACAGATTTGGCGTAAGTATCAAATAGCCCAGTTAAACACGAGCCTGTAGTGGTATAACGTTCTACTTGCGCGATTTGTTCCAAACGTTGCAAATCCAATCTAAGGATCCCATGGAATACAAACTTTTCGGACGCACCGGTGTCTACATTAGCCCACTAGTTCTGGGCTGCATGATGTTTGGCCAGAAAACTGATCTCGAAGACACCTGCAAAATAATCGACCACGCAATCGGCGAGGGAATCAACTTCCTCGATACAGCCGATGTCTACGGCGGTGGTGCATCTGAAGATTTCGTTGGTGAAGCACTTCAACGTAACGGCAAGCGCAACAACGTATTTCTCGCCACCAAGGTCAACGGCCGAATGTCCCCAGAGCCGAACGCTATCGGAACCAGCCGACTCCACATCATCGGAGGCTGCGAAAACAGCCTGAGAAGGCTCAAGACCGATCATATTGATCTCTATCAGCTCCACCGACCCAACCCGCACATCGCTATCGACGAAACACTGCGAGCAATGGACGATCTGATCACGTCTGGCAAGATCCGGTACGCAGGCACAAGCAACTTCGGATCATGGCAGGTAGTCGAATCGCTCTGGGCATCCGAAAAGCTTGGCCAAAACCGATTCGTAAGCGAGCAGTCGCCGTTTAACCTCGCCGACCGCCGTGCCGAACGTGAACACCTGCCAATGTGCCAGACCTACGGGCTTGCTTTCATCCCATGGTCGCCACTCGCAGCGGGAGGCCTGACAGGCAAGTACACACGCACCGCCAAGCAGGCTGGTGGAACTCGATTCGGCGACGAAACTGACCCCGGCAAGCTGAAACGATTCAGCGATGGTGTGATGGATATCGCAGATGGTCTCGTTCCAATCGCAAAAGCCCACAACGCAACGGTCGCTCAGATCGCACTTGCGTGGGTGGCCGCCCAGCCCGGCGTCACGGCTCCAATAGCAGGTCCCCGAACGCTAGAGCAGTTCGTCGACAATCTTGGCGCTCTCGACATCGAGCTAACTCAGGACGACTTCGACGAAATAGACCGCCTAGCGCCTCCGGGCACCAACGCTGCCGATTTCTACGAAGCTAGCTTCAAACCCAATGCTCACCGCTTCTAGCAGTCAGCAATCAGTAACCTCGGAAATAAATGACAAACGACAAGAGAAAAATTCTCATCACCGGCGGTGCAGGGCTAATCGGCTCGCTACTAATTAGTAATCTCGGCGAGAAGTACGAATTCTCGTCACTCGATCTCCAGGAAGCAGAAGGCGTCAAATCAACCGTCGCCAACATCGCCGATTTCGATGCGATCACACCTGCGTTCGAAGGCATCGACACCGTGGTGCATCTGGCAGCCGACCGATCGCCTGCAGGGTCATGGGATTCGATTCTCAAGAACAACTTCATCGCCACCTACAACGTGTTCGAAGCGTCTAAGCAGGCTGGCGTAAAGCGTGTGATATTCGCAAGCTCGAACCACGCAGAGGGTGGTTTTTATCTCGATGAGCCATGGAAACACGTGAACGAAGGCAACTTTCACCTGCTCGAACAAGACAACTACGAACTGGTCACCGAAAAGCACATGATCCGACCCGATAGCTACTACGGTGTCGCAAAGGCATGCGGTGAAGCGCTCGGCAGTTACTACAACGACTACCACGGTTTGAGTTCGTTCCACCTGCGTATCGGATGGGTACTCGAAACCGACGATCCCACGTTCTCGGCATATTCACTTTCGCTCTGGCTTAGCCACCGTGACACAGCACAACTTATCGACCTGTGTATCAGTGCTCCCGAATCGCACCGCTACGATATCTTCAATGCGACTTCCGACAACACCTGGAAGATATTCGACATCACCCACGCGAAAGAGGTCCTCGGGTACAAGCCCGAAGACCGCGCTGGCTCTGATTTCACCCCACGCGAATACATACGCACAACCTGAACGTTCGCTATCACGGCACCCGTCACAGTAGAACGTAAATTCCCATAACACCCGAACAAGAAGGCAATACTTGGAACTGAGCTGGGTACTACCGGCAATCGCAAGCCCGTTCGTTTACGCCCTCGTCACAATGGGCGACAAATGGATCCTGTCGACTCTCAAGTTCCGTGTTGAAAGCTTCAACTTGTTCGTCGGTCTCGTTCAGCTATCGGTTGCGATATCAATACTGCTGATCCTCGGCATCCCCGACGTACCGTTCAGTTCGATCGCAAATGCTGTTGCGGGTGGTCTGCTCTGGGGCGTGTACCTGATCGTTTTGTTCTGGGCATTAAAGCGAGAACAGATGGGGCGCATCGTACCCGTGTCTCAAACGTCGCCTGTTTTCGCAGCGATTCTGGGTGTTGTATTTCTGAGCGAGCATCTCGAGTGGTGGGGATGGTTCGCCGTGCTACTCGTGGTTGGCGGAGCCGCCTTAGTTTCCGCCGATCCAAAACAGATACGCTCTGGCGGTTTTTCAAAGATTTACCTGTACATGTTTGCCGCGGCAGCACTTGTAGGCCTTGCCCAGGTACTCCTGAAAACATCCTCAGAAGATCTGAACATATGGCACAACATGTCGTTCCGAGGAATCGGGCTCTTCACTACGCTCGCACTTCCGTTCCTTAGAACATCGGTCATTAAGGACCTCGGCGTATTTCTTACGAACCGAAAAACCGTCATACCGATTCTGCTAACCGAAGGAATTGGACCTATTTTCGGCAATGCTTTCCTGTTGCTCGCACTCGCCAACGGGCCCGTATCGCTGGTAAGTGCGTTACTAGGGACGCGCCCAATCTTTTTACTGGTTTTGACGCTGATATTTGCGCCGATAGCCAAGCGTGCTCTGGCAGAGGAATTCACCCGAGCCGACATCATCACCAAGGTCGTGTCTACAGCAGCGGTAGTTGGCGGAGTTGCGATCATTTCACTGGCATAGCAGTTGGCCACGTATAGCCTTACTATTCATCACAATCTGGCTATTCCTAGCTCTCTCACCCACTTCTCGGCACCACTTTCTGGGGTGGCCCCATCACCACAGCTGGTGGATTGGCCTTTATGGCGGGATCTAAAGACGGTCACCTGAGGGCGTTCGACATCGACACGGGGGATGAGCTGTGGAAAGCAAAGCTCCCAACCGGTGGGCAAGCAACCCCAATGAGCTACGAAGTCGATGGCAAGCAGTACGTCGTTATCGCCGCGGGCGGACACGGAAGCTTGGGTACACCACAGGGCGATTACTTTGCAGCGTTCGCACTGCCAGATTAGCGAATAGCTCGTTTCTTATCCCGTCTCTCTGGGGAGAAGGCTAGGTTGAGGGGGAATGCCGACGAAAGTCAGCACTAATTCACCGATCACAACCCCGCACCCTCGTGCCCCCCTCACCTAAATCCTCTCCTTAAGGGAGAGGATTTGAATGGTGCCAGTTCAGCCTTCAGACGATCTGGTTTCGCAGCTCCGTTTCGCCGTTCCACAGCCGACCAAGGTTGTCGTTGAGAATGTCTATAACCCGCTCTTCGTAAAGTCGAGTCTCACCACCAGTGTGAGGTGTGATAATCACGTTCGACATGCCCCAGAAGACCGAGTCATCCTCAAGTGGTTCGTTCCAGAAGTGGTCGATCCCGGCACCCTGTATCTCGCCTGCCTTCAGGGCCGCGGCCAACGCCGGCTCATCGACGCACTGCCCTCGGGCAACGTTGATCAGATACGCAGTCGACTTCATCGCACTCAGCACGCCAGCATCGATGATGTTCGTCGTCTCAGGAGTCAAAGGGCATGTAAGCACAACGAAATCGGCATCGGTAATCAGGTCACCCAGCTTGTCAGGCGTAACAACCTGATCAGCAGGACCTTCAGCGGTTGAAGGGTCACGTTTGGTCGCCACAACCTTCATATCGAACGCCTTGGCAAACCGTGCAAGCCTCGAACCAATCGCACCCATTCCGACAATGAGAATAGTCTTGTCGATCAACTCGTCTTCACGTTTAGTCAGATCGCCCAACATTCCGCGCCATGTACCGGTGTTCTGATTGTCGCGGCCGGTGTGTATGTGCCGGTTTAGGCCCAGAATCAACGACATTGCATGCTCAGCAACGGCATTCTGATTCACTCCGGAAGCATTAGCGAGTCGAATGCCACGCTTTTTGAGTTCATCGAGAGGGAACTGATCGTACCCGGCCCCGATCGACTGGATGTATTTCAGCTTCGTGGCCCGTTCCAGCAGATCGTTGTCCCAGAACCCGGAACACACAAACACATCGGCTTCTTCGATGCGGTTCGTCGTGTCTCTAGGCGACCACGTCTGAAAATAGCTGGCTTTGGGATCACGGGCGGCGTACCGCTCCTCCATACGATAAGCGATGTGACCAAAGTGGACAACGGTGTCCCCTGCGGACGGGAATCCTTCAGACATAATCTCTCCAATAAAACATGCAAATAGCCGAGTACGGCAACTAATATGGTGGCTGAAAGGGCCACCGGCACTCAAACCCGAAGAATCATACCGCCCAGAACACGTCTACGACCTCATATGCCAGCAAACATCACAATATCTAACGAATCAGCCTTAATTACGATCTCGCCAGAAGCCGGGGCATCACTCCGATCGATCAAAGTCAACAAAAACGGCAACTCATACGAACTGCTATCTGGCGGTGACAACGAACACGATCCCAGCGAACTCCCACACGGTGAAGGTTCTTTCATCATGGCGCCGTGGGTCAACAGAATCCGTGACGGACGACTGGTTACTTCAGATGGTATTCATGAACTTCCGATGAACCAACCTCCGCATGCCATTCATGGACTTGAACGTGATCGCGAATGGACCGTGAAATACGTTAGCGAGAGTTCTCTTGAACTAGAAATAGCCCTCGCAGAGCCATGGCCCTACGCAGGAAAGGTCGAATACTCCCTATCACTAGAAGGCTCGTCACTCATCCAGACAATGCGACTCATTGCCGACGAAAACGAGACGCGAACGTTCCCCGGAAGCCTCGGATGGCACCCGTGGTTCAACACAACGCTCGGATCTGATCTCGTAAAAGCAACCGCCGATGTATCTGCGCAGTGGGAACTGGAATATCCAGCAACAGCAACTGGAAAGCTCGAAGTTACGGGCATCACTGAGCGATTGCAGCAGGGCACACGATTCGGGGTCAAAGAAGTCGATGGCTGTTTCCTGATGAACAAGGGTGGTGGTGCCGTGCTCAGCTGGCCCGAGCTCACAATGACGATGACGGGATCAGAAACGATAACTCACTTCATGTTCTATTCGCCAGAGCACGCCCTTTGCGTTGAGCCGCAAACTTGCACGGTAGACGCAGCGCAACTCGCCGATAAAGGGTTCGCCGATACAGGGCACCTGCTTGTCGACCGTGAAAACCCGCTGATCGCCACCACTACATGGAGCTGGGAATAGAAAGCAGTTATGCCTGATATCGGTGCCGAAGCGAACACAGATTCCGCTATATCGATAAGCGGGCTTGAGTTCGCGCACGGAAATCGACCGGTGCTCAATGGAATCAATTTAGAGATTCCAAAAGGCGTTTCATTTGGCGTTCTGGGTGCGAATGGCGCGGGTAAAACGACGTTGATCAAGATGCTGATAGGTCGTTTGAAACCTGACGGCGGCTCGGCGCTGATATCCGGTCAGCAACCCGGACCAGAACTCGCCGATTCAGTGGGTTACATACCGCAGCTGAACGCCCTGTACGAAGCGCTTTCCGTTCGAGAAAACCTCAATTTCTTCGCACGAATGCTTGGGTTGTCCGATAAATCCCATCGCATCAAGGCGGTAGAACGTGCGATGGAACTGGTGGGGCTTTCCGACCGCGCCGACAGCGTAATAACTGGACTCAGCGGGGGCATGCGTCAACGGGTGAGTCTTGGAGCTGCACTGGTTCACGAACCGCAGCTGCTTCTACTCGACGAGCCAACTGTCGGCCTCGATCCTGAACTAAGGGCCACGTTCTGGCAGCACTTCAAGGAAATGACCGATTCGGGCGTGACGATCCTGATTTCGAGCCACACGATGGACGATGCGGCACATTGCGACACGCTCGGGTTCATGCGAGACGGCGTGTTCATCGCCACTGGAACGCCTGACGAGCTGCGTCGCTCGACCGGCAAGCCCGATTCATCGCTTGAAGATGCTTTTTTGCACCTATCGAAAGCGAGTGCATGATGTCTTTCGATAGAAAACTGGCGATCGCTACACGAATCGCAAAAGAAATCAGGCGAGACCGTCGATCACTCGCCATGATCATTGGTGCACCGGTAATCGTCATGTCGCTGATCGGGTTCAGCTTCCAGGAGCAAAAGCCAGTTCTAAACCAGGTTGCACCGGCGCTAATCGCAACAATGTCAATGTTCTTCGTGTTCGTCCTAACCGGAATAAGTTTCTTGCGAGAAAGATCCCAAGGAACGTTAGAACGACTGCTATCGACCGCCGTTTCACGTTCCGACCTACTCGTCGGCTATCTCGCAGGCTTCCTGCTGTTCGCCCTCATCCAGTCGATCATCATCCTGATGTACACGCTCTTCGTCGTCGATGTTGAGTACTCAGGCAATATCTGGGACATCGTGTTCATCCTGCTAATGGTCACTGTCACGTCGGTCAGTATGGGTATTTTCGTATCGACTTTCGCCAAGAACGAATTTCAGGTCGTCCAGTTCATCCCGCTGATACTCGCACCGCAAATATTCCTGTCGGGTGTGATCCTTCCCACTTCCCAGCTACCCGGATACTTCCAGACGATAAGTGGAGTTCTCCCCCTCACATACGCAAATCGGGCACTGCGCGACATCATGCTGCGAGGCGCGTCGCTAAGCGATGTTTCAACGGAAATAGGTGTTCTCGTCTTATTCGCAGTCGCGATGTTGACCGCAGCGGCGCTCACAGTTCGCAAGACCTAAGCACAAGGTCTCAGCAATTCAGTCAACCAAACCGGCTCGACCGGGCTACAATTCGTGCTCTCGTTTGCAGCCCGTAAATCGCACGCGCTCGCCGACGAGTAATAGCCAGCACATTCGATCATTCAGGTTTCCATGTCAACAAACACGCTTGCAACTCTTCTCAGCCCTTCTTCGCCGACCGATGATTCGATCATCATTCCCGGCGGGCCAACTCTTTCTTACGCTCAGTACGGTGAAGAGATCGAACGAGTAGCAGGGCTGCTGGCGGGAGCCGGTGTAAAACCAGGTCGACCAGTCTCTATCGTTCTCACCAATAATCTTGAATTCATGGTGCTGTTTCTCGCAGTCGCCCGAGCCGGAGCCGTTGCAGCCCCGCTCAACTCCGCATACACAGTCGACGAGTTCAAGTTCTTCATGGAAGACGCCGATGCACAGTTGGCGATAGTTCCACCCGGGGTGCATCTGGGTCGAGACGCTGCAAGTCAGCTTGGTATTCCGGTGGTTGATGCCTCGCTTGATGGCGGTTCGCTCGTGCTCAGCAACGGCAGTGGGGTTCTCACGAAGTCCGCTGATGCACAGCCGCCATCTGAATCAGACGTTGCACTGTTCCTTCACACTTCCGGCACTACAAGCCGACCCAAAGGCGTCCCGCTGACTCACGCCAACCTGTTGAAGTCGATAAACAATATCAAGAACCACTATGAACTGACGCCAGAAGACGTGTCGATCATCGTGATGCCGCTCTTCCATGTTCACGGACTCATGGGCGCATCACTCTCGACCTTGAACTCAGGTGGATCGCTTGTGATTCCCGAACGATTCTCGGCTTCCAGTTTCTGGGGATTACAGAGCGACTATTCTGCAACGTGGTACTCGGCGGTCCCAACAATTCACCAGATCCTGTTGATGCGTGCCGACGACGACGATGCACCTCGTGAGTCGTTCCGCTTCATCCGATCCTGCTCATCTGCTCTTGCGCCTGCTGTTTTTGAACGACTCGAAGACCGGTTCGGCGCACCTGTTCTCGAGGCGTACGGAATGACCGAGGCATCTCATCAGATGTCCTCCAGCCCGATGCCTCCAGGAAAACGACTTCCCGGAACTGTCGGAGTTGCGACCGGTGTTGAAGTGGCGATCATGGATATGGCAGCCACTGGCCAACTTCAAAAGTCCGGTGACATTGGCGAGATCGTCATCAAGGGCGAAAACGTCATGCACGGCTACAACAACAACCCAGAAGCCAATGCCGAAGCCTTCGTGGATGGCTGGTTCCGTACTGGTGACCAGGGTTTCTTAGACGCCAAGGGATACCTTTCGCTTACGGGTCGAATCAAAGAACTGATCAACCGTGGTGGGGAGAAGATTTCACCACTCGAAATCGATGGAATCCTTCTCAAGCACCCCGCGGTCGCTGAAGCAGTTTGCTTTGCAGTTCCTGATGAGAAGTACGGCGAAGTGGTTCATGCCGCTGTAGTTCTCAAAGGTGAGGCTGATCAAGAGAATATCCGAGCGTACTGCCGTAAGCAGATGGCCGAATTCAAAGTCCCTGATGTCGTTTACATCGCCGACTCTCTACCTCGAACAGCAACTGGCAAAATCCAGCGCCGCCACATGGTTGCGGCGTTCGCTGAAAATAAATAACCGTCTGAGTTTTCTGGGAGCGTGTGGATGGGTTCGAGACAGGCATTGCTCGTGGTCGTACTGGCGATCTTCGTCGTTGGGCTGACTGCGTGTTCTTCGAACTCAGATGAGCCGGATTCAACAGCCACTACCGTGTAGATCCGACATCGCAGCCGAATCAGCCAGAATCGACGGATGAGGCTACGTCATAGCCCACAGATACACCCGCAAACACAGTTGAACCGACAAGCACGCCCGTCACACCGACCAACACGCCAGCGGATCCGCCGGACGATGATCCTCCCCGAGGCATAGCTGTGGGCGAACGACCTCCGGGATTTTCTCCAGAAAAACTCCCGCTCCAAAAACTTACGTTCGCAATAACAACTCTGCTGAACACGTCAACCGACGAGCCCATATGCCTGGCGATAGGCGACCTGACGGGCGGCACCGATCAACACGTCGAGATGAAAAGTCTTGGAGGCGGTGCATACGAGGCGATCACCGAAGTTCAATAACGGTATCGGCTGGCGAAATGAACTCTGCAAGACGCTCCACCGTGTCATCAGGCGCCGATTCGCCTTTCTTTGGCGGTACGAATCGATGGGCCACTGGTCGCCAGAAATCGTCTGATGCCAACTCTTCACGGATTCGATCAGACTGGGCGTGCCCTGTCTCTACGGTCCGTTGCCACTCAATGCCAGTCCGAGTTTCGTTCGCCTTAAGCATCCGTTGCCCCTACTTTTGTTTTCTGGCACTTGCTGGCACCTGCTGGATAAATCTCAATGAGAAAACCACCCCACGTAACCTTGGTTGCCGATAAGCTTGGTCACCGTTCATACGATTTACTGTGTGCGTGCGGGTGGTTCGATTATTGAATTATCGCAATTCAGAACGAGCTTGCCCGCATTTCGATGTGATATTTGAGGAGAGGGTTTCTCATGCTGTTAGGTGTTGCGGGTCTGGTGCCAGGCGACTGGAAATCAATCGACGCTGCTGTACTCGATAACGTGGCTGAGCACGGATTTAAAACCGTCCAGATCAGGGTCAGCGATCCGCAGTCGATGAAGGAAAAAGACGTCAAACGCTTGAAGTCTATGTTCGATGCTCGCGGGTTCGAAATGCCGCAGACCGTTGGCAACTACGGTGGAAAACTCATCGCAGAAGACGAAACCGAACGTAAAAACGAGATCAAATTCGTAAAGCGAATGATCAACGTAACCGCCCGACTCGGCAGTCCAAACACCTACTTGCGACCCGGCAGCCTGAACCCAAAGGGCGGCTGGATGCCTCACCCGCTGAACCATTCGCAAGAGGTTTTTGACCGACTTGTCGACAGTACAAAGCAAATCTGCGAAGTCGCCGAGAACGAAGGAATTATGATGGCAGTCGAGGGCGGCACGGTCTGCCCTATCGACTCACCACAGCGAATGAAAGACCTTATCGACGCTGTTGGATCTAAAAACCTCGGTCTGAACATGGATCCCGTCAATTTCGTCGGATCACTCGATATCGCCTACGACACCACAGCGCTGATCAACGAGTTCTACGAACTGATCCCTGATCGAATTGTCGGCTGCCACGCCAAGGACTTCACAGTCGTGGATGGCCTGCTTCCTCACTTTGAGGAGTCGATAATCGGGCAGCCAGAAAGCCTGCTCGACAACAAGGCGCTTCTACTCGGCCTGCAAAAAGTTAACCCGAAGGCGCACGTACTCGTTGAGCACCTACCAGACGACAAGATTCCGGTAGCGGCGGTCGGAATTCGCAAGATCGCCGAGACTGTCGGCATCGAATGGGACTAGGAAAAGCCCAAGACTCGGTATTTATTTAAACCAAAGCGAGAAACGAAACAGTAATGGGATTTGCTTTTGGCAGATCTCACAAAAAAACCTGCTTCGGCAGTTCAGGAGCTCAAAATGCCCGTCGATCTCTCCGGCAAACGAATAATCATCACAGGCGCTGCGACCGGCATTGGGCGTTCCACGGCACTTAGAGTTTCGGCGGCTGGTGCCAAAATTGCAGCGTTCGACGTCAATGACGACGATGCCGCGTTAACCATGAGCGATATCCACGAATCGGGCGGTGACGCTCGCTACTGGCACGTTGACGTACGAGATGAAACCGCCGTTGCTGGGGCCGTTGCAGCGGCCGAATCCTGGCTCGGCGGAGTGGACGTGCTGATTCACGTCGCCGGCGTTCTGCAGGGTGCGGGAGTCGATCTCTTTGAGTTGCCGGAAGCCACGTGGGACACCGTACTCGACATCAATCTGCGCGGATCGTTCACCATCTCAAAGTACGTTTCGGGCGTGATGAAGAAACAGGGCGCTGGCGTGATCATTCTCACCGCTTCTGGCGCAGGAGTCATGGGTGGAAGTTCTTCGTTTGCGTACGGCAGCTCCAAGGGCGGAGTTCACGGACTCGCCCTCGTGATGGAAGCGAATCTGACCAAGTACGGAATACGAGTGAACGACGTGCTTCCGGGTGCAGTCGACACGCCGCTCAAAGTGGCGAACGTAGAAGACATGCACGAAGCGTGTGGCCGAGCAGGCAATCTCGAAGAGAAGATCAGCGCACTGGTTTCGCCCGACGAGATATCGAAGGTATACGCCTTCTTGGCCAGCGACGAAGCCAACATGGTCAAGGGCAGCGTGAGGACGCGCTAGCTGCTGGCGAGTTCGCCTGTCATTGCGAGGTGTTCGACGCCGTGGCAATCAGCGATCAAACTGGACTAACGTAACGACTCAGAGAGTGGCTTACAAAGCTGCAATAACACGTTCCACCTCGATGACAGTGTCGGCAACCGTCAACTCTGAGTTGTCGATAACCAAAACTTCTGCTCGATCCCGCCATATCGTCGTAAATGATCCGAAGAACGTCTTCGGGCACACTATGCTGCCCATCTCGTGCACCGTTACGCTCCCGAACAACCTTCCAGTCCGGCATCAGCACCACGAGATCAATATCGACACCGGGCAACAGTTTGTTCCAGCCATCGAGTCCAACTGACTCCCAGTTAGGAAACGCTGCATCGCCGATCACCACTTGAATATCTGCACTCAGATAGTTCGTCGCTGCCGCATCCATGTTCGATCGCGCCAGATCAAGCTGTCGCTGAGCCTCATCGTTCCAGCCGTTACGAGGATCGTGATATCCAGACTTTACGAACTCCCTGAACGTATCGAGAGACAGTTGAGCACATCCGAAATCTCGCGAAGATGCCCACGCCTCGGCTACGCTCGACTTTCCGGCGCCAGCGGGTCCAGTGATTAGCAGTATTCGATCGTTCGCCAACGCCCCTACTCCTGTTTTGCCGTGTCGCGCTTCTCCCAGCCGGGCCTGAACATGCGCAGGAAATTACTCTTGCCGTACGGGTGTTTCCTGGCTTCCTCTTCGTTCAGAATCACTCCGATACCCGGTGCGGTTGGCATCGTCAAATGCCCATCCTCCACTCGGTGGAAACCCAGTAGAACATCAGACACCCACGGCTCCAAAAAATCGTCAAAACACTCCTGAATGAACACGTTTGGGGTCACTGCGTCTATATGTAGCGCGACCATCGTTTTGAACGGGCTTTCGGCGTTGTGGAGAGCGATTTCAGCGTGATGAGCCTCGGCAATTCCGGCGATTTGTAACGACCGCCATATACCGCCAACTCCAAGAGGCTCCGGGTTAATCACATCTGTCACGTTGTGAGATAAAAATTCGCCAAATTCGTGAATAGCGTGCATTCGTTCGCCAGCGATCATCCGCACCGGGATTCGCCGCGCCACTTCTACAAGCGCGCTTACATCTGTCGATAGCACGGGCGTTTCGAACCACGCCACGTCGTAGTCCTTCAGCCAGTTTCCGATCTCGATAGCAGCGAAAGTGCTGAATCGGTCGTGAGCCTCGATCAAGATATCCACATCATCGCCAACAGCGTCTCGCACCGCGCCGATCAACGCCTTCGTCTCTCGCGTCTCTTTGCGTGACAACTGCATGTGCGCATCGCCAAAGGGATCGAATTTCAGAGCCGTGTAGCCCTTCGACACCACTTGAGCAGCCTTTTCGGCGAATCCTTCGGGAGTCCGCTCGCCCGAATACCAGCCGTTTGCGTAAACCCGAACGTTGTCTCGAACTTTCCCACCGAGCAGCGAGTGGACGGGCACACCCAATGACTTTCCGAGAATGTCCCAGCATGCCATTTCGATTCCCGCCATAGCCGGAGTGACTTTCAAGAACGCCGTGAGATACAGCTTGTGGAAAATCTCGTGAATGTTGCGAGGATCCATCCCGATGACGAGGTGCTTCACTTCTTCGATCGCCGCCACTCGCGGCTGGGTCTCCGATCCGCCTGTCGCCTCTCCAATGCCAACCAGACCGTTATCGGTCTCAACGACAACGTAAATCCAGTTCTTCCACGGATTTCCAACGACTATGGTCCTAATATCGGCGATCTTCATTCAGTTGCTCCATGGGCATTTAGATGCTTTTTATTTGAGTCACAGTCAAATTGCGACTACTAGATTCGCCAAATAGTACCGCTGGTACGTGAGTAAGCACATCTGGAATACAATCTCAGCACACGAATGTTCTTACAACTATCAGCAATCCAACGAATCGAACAGACCTAAAGCGTGGCGAACACAATACAGCCCGACTATCACTATCACTTGAAAACAGCGTCGAACCCGGCGATCAGCCCTGACAACAAGTCGGTGGCATTCGCCGTTCATAGGTTTGACGCCGGTACGGATGAAGCCGCAACCGACATTTTCGTAAAAAGTCTCGGCGATGGTGCAGAGCCAGCTCAGCTAACCACCACAGGTACAGCGTTGAGCCCGGGCTTTTCGCCTGACGGGCAACGGCTTGGATACATTGACGAGGATGACGCCTGCGTAAAGCAGATATTTACTCTCAATCTGGAACCGGGCACTGCCCCTCAGGCGCTAACCAGCCGAGTAGCCGACGTAGACGCGTTTGCGTGGTCGCCCGACGGGTCCAGAGTAGCGTTTCGATCGCTCGTACCCGGTTCCGATGAACTCGAAGCAATAAACGCAGAGCGTTCTTCTTCTCCGGCTGGCCCGATAATCCGCACAGCGCGCCGAATTCGCTATCGCCAGGACGGTGTTGGATGGCGCGGCGATTCGTTCTATCACCTGTTCGTTCTCGATCTGGCGTCTGGCGAAATCACACAGATCACAAGAGGTCAGGGCGATGACGGCCCGCCGGTCTGGTCGCCAGACGGTGAAAAAATCGCCTACATAACCGATTCGAACGACGAGCGCGAAATCACTTCCAGGACCGAGCTGTACGTTTGCGCCCCGGACGGATCGTCGTCGAAACAGTGGCCGGGCGACATGTTCATGGTCGAATCGATCGCATGGTCGCCCGATTCAAACCGTATTGCCGTAAGCGGTGGCGCAACCAAATCAGAGGTTGGAGGGTACGGACTCACTACTCAGTCGAGCATCTACGTGCTAGATCCGGGCTCAGAGCCGCTCAAGCTTACCGATGATTCGATCAGACCCCACGCCAACGGGGGCGGATTCCCGGTCACGGCAATCAGCCCTCAAATGCTGTGGACCGGCAGTGCCGGTATTTATTTTGGAGCCGATTCGAAGGGTCAGTCGCACGTTTGTGTTGTGAATACAGATGCACCCGGCGACGTTCGCAAAGTAACCGACGGCTGGCAGATCACCGAAACTGCCATCAGTTCGGAAGCCGGGTTCGCGATAGTGGCGGCAAGTTCGCCAACATCTCACGGTGAACTCCACCTCATCGATTTGAATTCCGGCGACGTTCACACCACGACCAATCTCAACAAAGAGTTTTTCAGCGACCACGATATCGCGACACTTGAGAAGTTTTCAATCACACGAGATGACGGGTTCGAGATCGAATCACGCGTCTGGTTCCCGCACGATTTCGATCCGAACAAGAAGTACCCGCTTCTACTCGACGTACACGGCGGACCCCACAGTGCGTTTTTCGATTCGTTCTATCCGATCCACCAGGTCGGCACAGGAGCTGGTTTCGTAGTCGTAGCCCCCAACCCGAGAGGGTCGTCTACGTACGGCCTCGAGTTCGCCACGGCTGTTCACGGCGATTGGGGCATTGGCGACTTCCAAGACGTGATGATGGCAATGGAACACGTTGCCGCTCGAGACTATATCGACGAATCAAGAGTGGTTATTCACGGATCTAGCTACGGCGGTTTCATGTCGAGTTGGGCTGTAGGCCACACCGATAGGTTCAATGCCGCAGTTGTCGCAGCGCCCGTAACGAATCTGGAAAGCTTCTACGGAACTTCAGATATCGGGGTGAACTTCACCGAAACCCAGATTGGCGGCGAACGCTTCGAAGCGATCGAGCAGTATCGAGAACACTCCCCGCTCACCTACGCCCAAAACGTAAACACCCCTGTGCTGCTGCTTCATGGTGAAGATGACGCACGCGTGCCGATCGAACAATCGGAACAATACTTCGTGGCGCTCAAGCGGCACGGCAAGGAAGTCGAGTTCGTAAGACTCCCCGAAACGAGTCATGGAATCTTCAGAGCGAAGCACCCGGTGATTCGCAAAGAGTATTTTCGGCGCATGCTCGACTGGTTCGAACGCCACAACACTCGATAAACGGTTAACAGAAAAAGGGGCAGGTGCATTGCACCGGCCCCTGAATTTCAGAACAGAAAGCTAACTAAGCAATCATCTGTATGGGCGGGTCGGAGTCCATCGACTGCTCAACGTCACCCTCGTGCATCGGCAATTGTGTTGTACTCCCTCCTCCACTGTTCTGTCAGTATCTCGACCTCCTTGAGTGAATAAAAGATCTCACGATTTGGCAACTCGTCTCTGAGCTTTCCATCGAAGCTCTCGTTGTAGCAGTTTTCCCATGGACTCCCCGGCTGGATAAACAGAGTCCGTACTCCGACACGCGGTAACCAGTCCCTTACTGCCTTCGCCGTGAACTCCGGGCCGTTGTCTGACCTGATGTTCTCGGGAACACCGTTCGAGGTGAAGAGTCCGGTGAGCGTATGCATCACATCGTCTGATCTGATCCTCCTCGCTGTATGAATCGCCATGCACTCCCTAGTGAACTCATCGATCACCGTGAGCATGCGAACCGCACGCCCGTCTTCGGTCCTGCACGAGACGAAGTCGTAAGCCCAGACATGGTTCGGTCTCTCCGCCCTCAACCTGATACACGATCCGTCATTCAGCCAGAGTCTTCCTCTCTTAGGCTGCTTCTTAGGAACCTTCAGCCCTTCACGTCGCCATATACGTTCAACACGCTTGTGGTTCACGTGCCAACCACGATCCTTGAGCAGTGCAGTGACCCTGCGGTAGCCATAGCGACCGTACCGAGTTGCCAGGTCGGTGATGTCTTGAGTCAGGAGTTCATGATCATCCGGGATCTTTGGCCGCAGGCGCTG
>DUCO01000004.1:0-21923 GCA_012959765.1 Dehalococcoidia bacterium
GGACGTGGACAAGCAGCGTGGGCAGGACATGAGCAAGATCTCCTCAGCAAGTGAGGAATGATGCTATTCTGCCCCGACGCTGAGTTCTGACAGAACCCCGTGCCACGGCCTGTGTCGCGCAAATACCGGTCGAGCCTTGCTACGAATCCACCCTCATCGTCCATCATTCCTGCGGCCGTGCTCGCGCCGAAACTGTATGCCGTAATCATGCCTGGAAACGTATCTCCTAAATAGCTGTTTGAATGCCCGGTGCAACCGCACTTGTGAGTGTCTCGACGCCGCTTTCAGTGACCAGCACCGTGTCGCTCGAACCGATTGCCCCAACGCCTTTTATCCTCATGGTGGTGATCAGGTGGAACACCATCCCCGCCTGAAGAGGACGCTCTTCATCGACGTTTATCGAGAAGATATCGCCCTCGTCCCAACCGGGCGGGAAGGCAATTCCAATTCCGTAGGCGATCCGGCGACCCTGCTTGTATCCGATATCAGCGTCGTCAATCACCGAGCGTCCGGCTTCGAAAACTTCCCGAGCGGGCACTCCCGGGCTCATCAGGTTTTTGGCGGTTTCGAGCGCTTTTGTTGCCACTTCGCCGGCACGAATAACGATTTCTGGGGGATCGCCAACATAAACGCTTCTCGTATGGGCGGCGTGATATCGCTGCGCACAGCCCGGTATTTCAAGAAACACCAGCTCGTTGGGCAGAATTTGTCGGGGAGACCAGGTTGCGTGTACAAGTTCGGTACGTGGACCCGATGTGATGAACGCAGGAAGCCCTGTGTAGACCGATCCGACACGGTCGAGTGTTGCGTGAACCGCAGCCGCGACGTCCAGCTCGCTCGCACCGGCCTTTACCGCGGCGATACCCGCTCTCATGCCATGTTCGGAATACTGGGCGGCTTCTCGCAGGTACTCGATTTCCTTTGGTGATTTGTTAAGTCGGCATGCCTCGATTAGTCCGCTGCCATATTTGGGTGCAGCCTGAGGCAACCGGTTCGCTATGCGGTTGTGTAGATCGACCGACAGGTATCTGGATTCTGTTTCGAACCCGATATTTCCATGGTCAAGACCAAGTTCTTTGATGACATCCGAAGTGACCAACGCCCAGTCTGATGTGTCGGGGTAGAGTCGCGCATCGTCGATCCAGCAGAATTCAGATATCAGCGATGCTTCGTGGGGCGGGGCGATGAATATGGGATCGGCGCTCAGGGGAAGAATGAGTGCCTGGTGCCAGTAATAGCCGGGAGTTTGGTAGCCCGTCAGATAGAAGATGTTTTCGGGTCCGTGAACTATCAGTGCGTCGAGTTCGTTCGTCGCCATGCGCTCTCGAACGGCCGCGATCCTGCTGGCGAGTTCGTCTGGCGAAAAAAGTTGTACTCGTGGAGTTGCCATTTACTACATTTCAGTGTTGGTTGAGACAGAGCCGGGCACATCATAGCGAACTCCTGCCGCACACATTCGCAAACCGAATTGCACTTGTCGCGCCATCCCGAAGCACTCCCTGGCGGCGGGTCGGGCGGCCAATCGTGTGGCAGTATCGAAATACAGGGGAAGGTTTATGGGCCGATAGGCCGGCTGTGGAAAGCCAAGTGGGGCGAAACGGGTGTGAAAGTGTCGAAAAAGATACTGATAGTCGAAGATGAAGCAGATATACGAGTTGCATTGATTGCATGGTTCGAGGACGAAAGCTTCGAGACCGCCGAGGCAGACAACGGCATCGCTGGTTTGCTTGAGTTCGAACGGTTCCGCCCCGATATTGCGCTGCTCGATATGAGAATGCCGGGCATGACTGGCGTTGAACTCTGCCGCAAAATCCGGTGTTTTTCTCGGGTGCCCCTCGTGATGTTCACTGCCGATGATGACCTTCATGAGGTCGAGGCGGCTATCGCAGAAGGTGCCACTGATTACGTTCTCAAAAACAGTGGTATCGACGAACTTACCGACCGGATCACTGAACATTTGGCTATTGGGAGGCAGCATCTGAGCGTTTTGGAATTCGAAGATGCGGTTCCTGCGAACGTGTTGGCGAGTCTTTCTGGCGTTGGTGGCGGTGTTTCGGCTGGCACCGGGCAGGCCGTTGAGATCGACACTGATGGCGATCTTGGTGTTGATTCACCTTCTGCTGATGACCTGTGGACGTGGAGCGGTGAGTACTTCGGTTTCAGGGAAGGTACCGAACTCTGGACGTTTGAAGGATGCCATGTGGGGCGGTTCCGCAGAGGTTACGATATTTATCGACCGGATGGTCTTTATATGGGCGAGGTGATAGACGGCCGACTGATTATCGATTGGCACAAAACTGCTCGTCGAGCCAGTTCGTTTTCGCCTTCTGCAGATCGAAGTGGACATCACAGATTCGACGACCGAGAGCGGTTCGACATGCAGATCGGGTTCAAGGATTTTCCCGGTGTTGATGCGACGATAAGATGAGCTCATTCAAGACGAATTTGGTGGGCTGTCGGATATCGAGAAAGTAATTTGATGAAGATCGCCGACCTCAAAGGTTTGGGACCCGCTACTACCGAGCGACTCGAAGGAGTTGATATCGGGACAGCTGAACGGCTGGAAGTAATCGGGGCCGTTGGGGCGTATCAACTGCTTCAGCGAGCCTATCCAGGGTGGGTGTCACTTAATGCATTGTGGGGTATGCAGGCGGCACTGATGGAGATCGATTGGCGCGAGTTGTCAACCGAGATCAAAGAGCAACTACTGGACGAACTGGCGGAGTTGATTTTCCGGTCGGAAGAGTCGAACTGCTGGTGCGTCTTTCCAGATGATCGCTACTATTCTGGCCCTTCTATTTCTCGCTCCATTTGCAGGCGAACAATCCTGATCTCTTCGTAAGAGTAGTCATCGCCAAGCTCTTCTTTGATCGGCGCCAGATACCCGTTCTCGTTCGATCTGAGTACGGATTCGATGGCCGTAATCCGTTCAGGGGAGGGTAGTAACGGTTCAAGATTGAAATCAGCGTCTGCTCGTCCTATTTTCTCAAGATGACTCAGGATCGTCTGGGCGCCGAACCCACGTTCCGATGAGATTTCATCGACGCTGAATCCTTCTGCAAACAAGCGTTTCGTCTCCGTGAGGCTTCTACTCAATGCCGAACGGGCACGTTTTTTACCAGGCTTCCTGAGTCGACCGCCTACCTTAGGCCTTGGTGAAAGATCATGCTCTTCGCAGTACTCAGAAATCAGTGAAATGAACCGGTCGGCAAACTGGTCTAGCTTTGCTGTGCCAACTCCGGTGATCGTCCCAAACAAGTCGTGGTCGTTAGGGAAGTAGTAGGCCATCTCCCGAAGTGAGACGTCTCCAAAGATCACAAACGCAGGCACGTTTCGTTCCTGTGCGATCTGCTTCCTGAGTCCGCGTAGCAATGCAAACAACTCGCGGTCGTATTCGAGGTTCTTGCTGCGTGAGCCGTCTCGAGGCTCCCGACTCGATGGCACTTCTGCACTTTGCGGCATTCGAGCGAGCTTCAGCGTGGTTCGTTCAGTCAACAAGGCCCGACCCGCCGCCGTGACAGAAACCGTGTGGTACTCACCAAGAGAAACCGCAACCAACCCTTCGTCCTGGAGCAGTCCAAACATCTCACGTAACTCGGAATCCGAAGATTCCGAAGCAATGCCGTGGACCGTTAACTGATCGTGTTGAAGCTCACGAATTCGCTTTGCATTCGAGCCACGAAGAACATCGGCGACATACTTGATTCCAAACCGTTCTCCAGTGCGAATAATTGCCGAAAGAATTTTCTGGGCGATTTCGGTAGCGTCGAACTCCTCTTTCACCGCAAGACAAACATCACACCCGCCACAATCGTCGCCACCGGATTCTGGCACCCACTCCTCGCCGAAGTAGTTCAGCATGAACTGACGTCGACACGACCGCAGCTCGCAGTAATCGACCATCTTTGCCAGCTTTTCAGCAGCATGATTACGTTCGTCAAGATCCTCTATCTGGTTGATGAAAAAGTCCTGCTTTACCTTGTCGCCAAACGTGTAAAACAGCACGCACTCGCTCGGAAGGCCATCCCGACCAGCACGGCCTGTCTCCTGGTAGTAGGCCTCGACCGTTTTTGGCAGGTTGTAATGAACCACGAGTCGCACGTCGGGCTTGTCGATGCCCATCCCAAACGCAATCGTCGCTACGATCACGGAGATCTCGTCTTTGATGAATTTATCCTGAGTCGCACGGCGCACAGGATTGTCGAGTCCTGCGTGGTAAGGAGCGGCCGAAATGCCAACAGATACCAGATCGGCAGCAAGCGCTTCGGTCTCTTTGCGAGAAAAGCAGTAGATGATCGCCGACTCGTCCTTATGGCGATCGACCAGCTCGACCAACGAACCGAACGATCGTAGTTTCGGCTTTACTGTGTACGACAAATTGGGTCGATTAAAGCTTGATACGAACGACTTGCCACTCTCGATCCGAAGCTGGCTGGCGATATCGCCACGGACCCTCTCCGTGGCGGTGGCGGTAAGCGCAATAACCGGAACTCCCGGCAGCAGGTCACGTACGTTTTTTAAGTTGCGGTAATCGGGTCGAAAATCGTGACCCCACTCCGAAATACAGTGCGCTTCGTCGATTGCAATAAGACTGGGCCCAGCGGACTCCATGAAATTTCGAAAGCGCGGGGTAGCCAGTCGCTCGGGAGCCACGTAGAGAATCTTCACCTCGCCCTGTGCGGCGCTGGTCAGAACCCCCTCGTTTTCCTGCGGCGTTAGCGTGCTGTTCACGAACGCTGCTGGAATGCCGTTTGCCTGCAACCCATCGACCTGATCCTTCATCAAGGCGATCAGGGGCGAAACCACCATCGTGTAGCCATCCTGACACAGCGCAGGGAGCTGGTAACAGAGTGATTTCCCGCCGCCGGTCGGCATGAGAACCAGCGAGTCGTTTCCCGCCAGCACATTAGAAACAATCTCTTCCTGCAACGGAAGAAATCTATCAAAACCGAATCGGTTTTTTAGAACTGAGGTAATTTCGGGCCGAGCAGTGGTCATAATCAATTTGCGAGTGCCGCCATTCAGAGCCCTAGTAAACGGAATGAATCATCGGACGGCTGGAGTGTGGACTATATCCTCATCATCTCCAAAGCCACATGGCGGAGTTACGGCTTTGAGAATATCGGGGAATTCTCTCTAAATCCCGGCGGCGATGCGTGTTAGTGGCGCCTTTTGTTAGCACTTCTTATCTTGTTTTGGTCGCAGACCCCGCTCCGCAAGATTCGACAGCGTAAATCACCGCCCGGGCATAACCGTCTCGTTTACATTTTGATCGATGGTTAACAAACACGGCACCGAGATGGAACCGCCTGTGCTCGTAATGGCAATCCAACCTCGGTGCCGATTTTTTTATACGACCTAACTTCAGCTAAAAGCTACTGCCGGGCGCCGCCCGTTGCCGTACTGGACCTGAATCGCCTCCCTGACAATTTGGTTGGCGATTTCAGTGTCCGACATTTCCTATCGCCCAGTCGATCATCAGCATGACCGTACGATTTCCTGCGCAGGCAGCAACGGCCTGTTCAGCAGTTGAAACTTCTATTACGTGGAGTGAGGTGTTCACTCGTTCTACGACTTCCTTTTGGAAGGCTCGTTTTTCTGGATCTTCGTGCGCGATTACGACTACAAACGGTCGTATACCGTCTCTGAGAGGTGCTCTGAGCGAGGCCATTGGCGTTTTGGACTTCGAGTCATCTGCGCCTTCTTCAGTAGAAGACTCTGCGTCTTCGTCGTCACTCTCAGCAGTCGCTTCAGGTTCTGTCGATTCGCCTTCTTCATCTTCATCAGAAGGAATGGCGCGGGCGACGATTTCGGCAATAGTCGAGCTTTTCACGATGTAGTCGCTGGCTCCAGCTGCTACGGCCGCCTGAATATCTTCAGGATCTTCGCTATCGCCACAAACGACGATTCGCCCTGGAACGTGTGGCTTCAGGTCCTCGATCATCTGCGTGGTTGTCACGCCGGGCACCTGATCGCTAACCAGTACAAGATCTGCTTCAAATGCTTTTGCTCTAACGATTCCGTACTTGGCATCGCCAACAATTCGCGTTTCGTGTCCTGCATTAACCAGTGTCCGACCCAGCAGTGAGGCAAAACTTGAATCGGCATCGATTATCAGAACTTTGAGCATTTGGTGCATCTTCCCCGATCGACTGGTTGGGTTGGTGCTAGGTTACGAACAATTCCGAAACTGAGTACGGGCACCCACGTGAAACGTTAAATTCAGAATATGAGTGAACCGATTGCGATGAGTACGTAAAAACACGGGTGTTAGTACAAGCTAACCACAATCTATTTCGCGTACCGAGGTGTGGATGCTGGCTGTTAGGGACCGAATCGCTCGGTGCGCACGTCGTTGTGGCCCATGCCAACATCGAGCAGGTAGTTGCCGATTGATTCGACAAAACTGCTGCCTCCGCAAACATAGGCTCGGTCGGGCAAGTTGTTTTCGCCAACAAGCTGAGAAATCGACTGATCGACCATCGCTTTGTCGATGCGCCTGCTTTCACCACGCCAGTCATCTGGAACGCCTCGTGTGAGAGTAAGAATCAGGGCGAGATTCTGGTCTGCATCCGCCATTCTCTCGAGCTCGTCTTTATAGAGGATGTCGGGCTCATTGCGTGCGCTGAACATCAGTAGTGCCGGAGCAGTGCTGTTAGAGGAGGCGTGATGTCGAAGCATCGACATGATCGGAGCGATGCCTGATCCGCCGGCGATAAACAGCACTGGTTTTGTAATCATCGGAAGCCAGGTGAAATGGCCGCCTATCGGACCGCGCAGCTCGATTTTGTCTCCCACTTCTACGAACTCGTGGAAGTACGACGAAACCTCGCCGTCTGTGATCAGTTCAATCGCAAGCTCAATCGAACCCGGGTCGTCGGGCGACGATGTGATCGAGTAGCTCCGCTGGGCCTGGTATCCGTCGGGAGCAGTAAGTCGCAGGTCGTAATATTGCCCGGCGAAAAAACCTGCCTTCGCTCGTTCATCGGGAAGATCGAGAGTGAACAGTTTCACCCGCGTCGATTCATCGTCAACTGAACTTACGGTGGCGATTTGCCACTCAGCACCGCCATCTCGAGAACGTGACGTCGCCAACGTTAGTCGCCTGTGTAGCGCTGTTCGCGCCAGGGATCGCCGTACATGTGGTAGCCGTATCGCTCCCAGAATCCCGGAGAATCCTGATCCATGAACTTCAGGCTGCGAACCCACTTGGCCGACTTCCACAGATAAAGATGTGGGATCAACAGACGCACAGGCCCTCCGTGCTCGGGTGCCAGAGGTTCGCCATCGTATGTGTGCACCAGCAAGCCCTTGCCGTCGATAACGTCGGCAGCTGGCACGTTCGTTGTGTACCCGCCGTCGCAATGCGCCATCACGAACCCTGTTGGTACTTCGACTCCCGCATCGTTGAGCAGTGTGTCGATAGTTACGCCGCGCCAAGCGGTATCGAGCTTCGACCACTTGGTTACGCAGTGCAGATCGGTGTGAAGATCTGTTTGCGGCAGGGCGTTGAGGGCATCCCACGACCAGCTACCAACAGTGTTGCCTTCAATTTCGATCGAAAATCCCCACGTAGCCGTGTCGACTCTCGGCGTTGGGCCCGCTGAAAGTACCGGGAAACCATCTTCCAGATACTGCCCGGGTGGAATGGGCCGAGGTGGCTCTGGTCGTCGGCGTCCGAAGAATTTGTTGTTGATCAAGTGTCAGCCCGCGTTACGTTAAAGAAAATCGAAATTACACGATCAGCAAAGTTTACTGACCTTTTGGGGGAATCAATTCACGCAGTATATTGACGGCATTCCGCAGCGACAGACTATTTAGAACGTTAATAGATGGAGAATTGAAGATGGTATTGAGCAATTCACTGACCGGGAAAACTGCAATCGTAACTGGCAGTGGCAATGGGATAGGCCGGGCGATAGCCATGAGGTTTGCAGCCGAAGGCGCAAGAGTTACGGTTGCCGAAATCGAGGACGATGCCGGCAGGGAAACTGTCGAATTGATCACTCAGGCTGGTGGCACCGCAATTTTCAGTCATACCGACACCACCGATTCTGCAGCTATTAAAGCAACGGTGGAAGCTACCAAACAGGCTCACGGGGGAATCGATTTGCTGGTGAACAACGCGGCGGCGTTCGTGTTTGGAAAGATTGAAGATATTACGCAGGATGACTGGGCGAAAGTCTTCGGTGTAAACGTGATTGGTTATGCCAACTGCGTGCAGCAGGTGTTGCCATCTATGCGCAAGCAGGGTGGCGGGGCGATCGTGAATATCGCTTCGGTTTCTTCCTTTATCGCTCAGCCGGCGTTCATTCCGTACAACGCGTCGAAAGGCGCGGTTGCGCAGCTCACACGCTGTCTGGCACTCGACCTTGCCGAAGACAATATTCGGGTCAACGCGGTCTGCCCGGGCACTATCCACACGCGTGCAACTGACCTACATATTGATTCACTGGATCTAGACCCCGATGAGGCACTCAAAGAGTTCGGGCAGACTTCGCCGATGAAGCGCGTCGGCAAGCCCGAGGAAATCGCATCGGGAGTGCTGTTCGTGGCTTCCGAAGAGGCATCGTTTATGACCGGTGCGCAAATAGTTATTGATGGCGGAGCCACTATTGACTAGCCAGGGTGGCTAAACGCGTCTGATTGGGTGAATTACTGCTGACAAACGCAGCAATTGTGGGTGCGTATAGTTGCGTTTTGGTGTGTAGGAAACACGTATGTAGGAACAACACACACATGTAGTTGTGCAGAGTTCGACATCGGTGGCGTTGTCGGGGTTCTAATCTAAGTACATGCAGCAAAAGTTTTACTCGAACCGGCCCAGATAAGCAACATGGAGCGGTGGCGATTGAAGTGGCGATTATTGCTATCGCCGGATTCATCGTTGCAGTACTGGGCTCATTGACGTTACCTGGATCTTCTTTTCTCGTTACAGAGAGCGGAGAAGCCGTGGTTAGAGACGACTTCACCAGTTCTGCCTCACAACTAACTCTTCGAACGGGAGTGGTGGCTGAAAGTGGTGAAGTTGATGTTGATGCCAACGACGTTATATTGCTCAGTGGTGTCGATGAACTGGCGGTTGCCAAACTGATATTCATGGTTGAGGTCGCCACCGATGTTGTGGTCGATCTAACACCGCCAAACACCGTAGACGATACTCAGGCCGATCCCGACGCGAGCGGACTTTCCCCAAGCATATATATCACTGTCAGTTGGGATGAATTCACGTCGAATAACACGCAGTGGACCGTTGATTTCGCTGGCGATACCAACGGCGACTACTTCCTGGAAAAGGGCGAGCGCGCAGAGGTCACTGTGTGGCTCCAGCCCTATGACGGAATTAATGTCCTGTACGACCTTGGTTCCGGTACATCCGACGGTTATGCCGATTCCGCTGCCGAGCTACTCCAGCAACGCGACAACTTCGTAGTTGAGGTTAATGTTGCCGGATCGACATCACTTTCGTTCCAGCGAACACTGCCACTTGAACTGGGAACTTCCGACCTACTTGATTGATCCAGTTTGATCGATTGCCCATTCGCCCCAGTTGGATATTAGGTGTGTAACACCGCGCAGATGGCAGGTAACCGGTTGGTGATCTGTGCGGATACGGGTGACCATTGTGATCATGAATTAGTTCGAGTCGGTGTTACGTATTGTGGATCAGGTCGAGCAAAATCATGGCACGAAGAGTTATTCGACACCTACGACCATCAGGAACGCGAGTAGTTCGCAGATCCAAAAGAGCTGCGGCTCCTGAAGCTGCGTCAGCGCAGCAGGCACGTCCGGCCGAACCTGAACGCTCACCCGTACTTATTGCAACATCTAAGGGTGTGCGCAACCTGATCCTGCCAAAACTGTCCATGATGAACGACGTTTCTCTGGCTGGTCTGGCTGATAGCCCCGAATCCTCGTTCAAGATGTTGGTGCAGGAGCGCCCCGAAGTTGTAATTCTCGACATGGACTTCGGTGGCGATTTTATTGGGCTCGACACCGCAAAAACTATGCAGAAGACGAAAGTCCGCGCGGCTATCGTAATGCTGGTTCCTGAGCTCGATCCCGAGCAACTCAAGCCCTACGCACGACGCTTCGGTTCATCGTGGAGTGATCTCAAGAAAACCACTTCGGGTAGAGTCGACGTTCTGGCGATGGTTCTGAAGTCAGCCGTTCGCGGCGTTCAGTGGATCGAACCGGAATTAATCAGACCTCTGCAGGCGCTCTGCAAAGTGGCTGACGAAGCTCGAGATTTGGAAGCCAGACGCTCGACAGCTGAACCTGCTATCGTCAGGTCACCTTCAACGATCAAAAATGCACAATTCGGTGAACCGAAAACCCCTGTGAATTCTGAAGACGGTGAGCTGAATCTGACTGAAGAAAATCCTGACGAAATTGCACCCGGTATCAAGACGCAATCAACCAACGAAGCTGAAACAGACGATCTGAAAATTTCGTCAGTATCTGTCGGGCACGGTGGCGTCGGTCAGAACGTCGGAAAAGTTCGCCGCACCGGGTAACGCCGACAGGGCAGAGTCCTTACAAAGCTACGACTACGCGCCGGGTTATACGCGCCCTGAGCCCGTTGGCGAACCGTTGGTTTGCATCGTTTCTTTTAGGCGATATCTGGCAGGTGCTCTATCAGGAACAGCACCATGCCAACGGCTAACAACGCTAGAGCCACCAGGTTCAGCATCCTGAGCATCAGGAACTTCGGTAGGTGTTTTAGTAGATATGCCGCACCGAGCAGGCCCCACATCGCTGTGTTGATCAGCTTTCCGTCGGCATTGAACGACGTTAGCGCAAGGATCAGGAAGATCAGTGCACCTGCGAATCCGTAAATCGAAGGCGTGTATATGAAGGGCATAACTTGTCTTTCTGTTCGTGTTCCTGATCCTGATTTTGGCTACAACCAGCTTTGTCTCGACGATTCTCTAGCCTGATTCGCCCAAATGAACTGAACTGCGATCAACTTACCAGTTTGTAATCGATCCGTCGTTCCGGCGAAGCCGCGCTGGCCATCCCTGCGGATCTACAGCAGCACTCTCGGCAGCATCGATATCGAACTCGACTCCCAGTCCCGGTGCGTCAGTGCACCACGAGTAGCCATCGGCCCACTCGATCTGCTGTGGAAATAGTTCGGTCGCGTAAGAGCCGGGACGTCGAGGCATTTCCTGCACCCCGACGTTAGTCGAAGCCATGCACAACGCAACACAGGCCGCGGCCGAGACAGGCCCGAGCGGGTTGTGAGGAACAATGTCGATATAGTGCGTTTCGGCCCAGTGCGTTATCTTCAGCGCCTCAGTCAGGCCGCCAACAATGCACAGGTCGATTCGGGCGTAGTCGATCAAGTCTTCCTCAATCACTTCCCGGAACGGCCATTTCGAAGCCCACTGTTCACCGGCGGCAATCGGCAGGTTTACCTGTCGGCGCAGGTTTCGGTAGCTTCCTCGATTTTCAGAACGTATCGGATCTTCAATGAAGAACGGCTTGAACTGTTCCAGGTCTTTACACATTTGCACCACGTGAGCGGTATCGAGACGCGTGTGAACATCTAAAGTCATCTGAATATCCGGCCCGACAGCTTCTCGCACAAGGCCCATCTGCTCGACAGCAATCTTCATCGATTCGACCGGCTCAAGCGTGGAAATCCCCGATGCTTCGAACTCTCCACCAGTTTCAGGCTGACCCCACCTAACGAACTTCCACCCGGCCTCAACAGCTGCCACCGAGTTGGCAACCAACTCATCGATAGTCTTGCCCTGGGTGTGCGGGTAGCAGACGACCTTATTGCGAACCGGGCCACCCATGATCTTGTACGTCGGCATGTCCACCGACTTGCCCTTAATGTCCCACAGCGCAATGTCGATCGCTGAAATAGCGCATGTGTACACCTTGTCGGCAGGGAAGAAGCCAGAACGGAACATTTCCTGCCACAACCGCTCGGTCTCCCACGGGTCCGCACCGATAACCAGTTCGGCCAGATGATCGATCGCCGAGCCAATTGCCCGACCCCAGTTGCGAATGCCAACTTCTCCCAGCCCATGATGCCCGGCATCTGTATCGACTCGAACAATCATGTAACCGCGACCGGCTTCATCCTGCACCGAGAAGCTTCTGATCTGTGTGACTTTCATAGTTCGTTTATCTCCAGAAATCTTTAGTTATTTCTCGGTTTACCAGTTGTTTTTCGCGCCATCAGGCAGACGCAAAGTTAGACCCATGCTCTGTGGATTCACATATGCGCCTTCCGCGGCGTCGATGCTGAAATCGACTCCCAGTCCGGGTACGTCTGCGCACCATGAATATCCGTCGTCCCACTCGATCTGGCGCGGGAAAAGTTTGGTGTCCGACGATCCGGGGCGTCTGGGCATTTCCTGAGCCCCAACGTTTGTCGAAGCCATGCACAGCGAAACGCAGGCGGCGGCGGAAACGGGTCCGAGTGGGTTGTGAGGAACGATGTCGATGTAGTGGGTTTCGGCCCAGTGGGTGATTTTCAGCGCTTCAGTTATGCCGCCCACAATGCAAAGGTCGATTCGGGCGTAGTCGATCAGGTCTTCTTCAATAACCTGCCTGAACGGCCATTTCGATCCCCACTGCTCGCCAGCGGCGATTGGCAGGTCGATCTGTTGTCGCAAATTTCTGTAAGCCCCGGGGTTCTCGGAACGCACAGGGTCTTCAATAAAGAACGGCTTGTACTCTTCCAAATCCCTGCACAACTGGGCCGATAAAGCAGGTGTCAGGCGTGTGTGAATATCGAGACACAGCTGCGTCTCCCAGCCAACGGCATCACGCACAGCCGAGAACGATTCAACGGTCTTGCGCATCGATGCCAGCGGATCAAACACGCTTACGCCGCTTTCAAACGGAGCAGTTTCGAGCTGGTGCCATCGAAGGAACCTCCAGCCGTCGTCTTGTAACTGTTTAGCGCTGTCGACCACATCTGGAATATCCATTCCCCGTACGTGGGCGTAGGACACAACCTTGTCCCGAACCGGCCCACCCAGAAGCTTGTACACGGGCTTGTCGACCGACTTGCCCTTGATGTCCCAAAGCGCAATGTCAATCGCTGAAATAGCGCACGAGTAAACCGTGTCGGCTGGGAAGAATCCCGATCGGAACATCTCCTGCCAGAGTCGCTCGGTCTCCCACGGATCAGCACCGGCCACAAGTTCTGAGAGATGTTCAATAGCGTGGGTGATTGCCACGCCCCAACCGCGAATCCCGATCTCACCGAGTCCGTAAATCCCGGCATCGGTATCGACCCTGACGATGAAATATCCTCGGCCCGACTCGCCCTGCACCGAATAGCTCTTGATTTGGGTTACTTTCATATCGATGTGTTTTCCAAAAATCCTCGTTTGATTAGTTGACTACCAGTTGGTGAATGCACCATCGGGCCGCTTGAAAGTTATTCCAACGTGCGAGGGTTTTACGTAGTTGTCTTCGGCAGCTTCAATGCTGAAATCGACACCGAGACCGGGAACGTCGGCGCACCATGAGTAGCCTTTGTCCCACTCGATCTGCCGGGGGAAAAGCTTGGTGTCGAGCGAACCGGGGCGTTTTGGCATTTCCTGAACGCCGACGTTGGTCGAAGCCATGCACAGCGTAACGCAGGCAGCCGCCGAAACAGGGCCAAGGGGGTTGTGAGGAACGATGTCGATGTAGTGGGTTTCGGCCCAATGCGTGATTTTCAGCGCCTCTGTGATACCGCCCACGATGCACAGGTCGATTCGAGCGTAGTCGATCAGGTCTTCCTCGATAACCTGCCTGAACGGCCACTTCGATCCCCACTGCTCGCCGGCGGCGATCGGTAGGTTGATCTTCTGTCGCAGGTGTCTGTAGGTACCGGGATTTTCCGATCTTGCAGGGTCTTCAATGAAAAATGGCTTGAACTCTTCAAGATCACGGCACATTTGAATGGTCATTGCGGGGTCGAGTCGGGTGTGTACGTCGAAACACAGCCCAACATCCCAACCAACGGCGTCTCGAACTGCAGCGAATGATTCGACAGATAACTTCACCGACTCAAGCGGGTCGAAAGTCATTGGGCTTGGTGATCCGAATTCTCCAGTTTCCATCTGGTGCCAACGGAGGAATTTCCAACCCTCGTCGATGTGACGTTTGGCGCTTTCTACGAAATCTGGAACCGACTTGCCCTGGGCGTGCGGGTACGAAATCACTTTGTCGCGCACCGGACCGCCAAGCAACTTGTAGACAGGCTTGTCGACAGATTTGCCCTTGATGTCCCACAGGGCGATGTCGATAGCTGAAATTGCGCAAGAGTAGACCGTGTCGGCAGGGAAGAACCCTGAACGGAACATCTCCTGCCACAGGCGTTCGGTCTCCCACGGGTCGGCACCGACCACCAGCTCTGACAGGTGTTCGATTGCGTGGGTTATCGCCACTCCCCACCCTGAAATGCCGATTTCACCGAGTCCGTAGTGTCCGGCGTCGGTATCGACTCTGACGATGAAATATGCTCTGCCAGACTCCCCACGAACGGAGTAGCTTTTTATTTGGGTTACTTTCATTTCATCTTTCGTATTTTCTGGTAATTTATGAGCCCGGAACCTACTATCCGAAACCGAGATTCGGCGGCAGTGTAACTCTCATAAGGTGGTCTGCGCGAACTTAATCATGTCGAATGAATCTCATTCGAGAAATGTTGGTTACGCTGACGGGAGGAACTATGGCGATATCTATTGGTCAATCGGCAAGCAGGTCGATGACTGTTACGGGCGAGATTGTGAAGCGCTATGCGGAGTTGACCGGCGACTTTAATCCGCTGCATTTCGACGATGAGTTTGCGGCGAAAACCAGATTCGGCCGGTTCATTTCTCAGGGCGGAATCGCTGTTGGGTTGGTTCATGCACTGGTTGCCATGGACATGCCCGGAGCTGGCACGGTGTTCACCGAGCAGCACTGGAACTTCGCGGTTCCGGTGTATATCGGCGAGTCTGGCAGAAATCAGCATCGCTGAAAAATTAGCAACCGCTCTCGCCGGTGCTCAAGCAGAGGCCCCCGGCTCTGCAGAGGCAGCTGGAGCCGCAACGACTATCGCTAAAACGATTCACGCGGGTCTTTTTGGTATCTACCAAGCAGCAACCTACGTTGCATACCTATCGCTGATTCCGATCGGCGGCGGGCTGGCGATCAGTGGAATCGTTCGTAAAGAGTTCGGTTGGGTCATCTCACTGATCGGACTAGTGACAGTGATTCTTGTATCGATATTCCCGGCCAAAACAGAAGAGGGATACATGATCTTCGGAATCATGGCCGTCATCTGGGGAATAACCTTCTTGGCAACGGGACTACAAATAGCCCGCCAAGATATGGACTAGCTAGCCAGCTAGGTTTTAGATAACCAAAAGGGGCGCACCGCTAAGGTGCGCCCCTTTCATTGTTAACTGAACAATCGGTCCTGCCCAAAACCCGGCTAGCGGGCCGGCTAGTCAGTGAAGTAGCTGCCGCCGTTGGGTGAGATGGTCTGGCCTGTCATGTAGTTCTGTTCATCAGAAGCCAGCATGACGGCGATCGAAGCAACATCATCGACCTGACCCGGTCGCTTGAGCAGTGTCAGTGCAACCACTCCGGCTCCACCTCCAGATGCCAGCTCTTCGCGTGTCAGATCAGTCTCGATGATCCCCGGTGAAATCGAGTTGACCATAATGTTGTGCTCTGCGCCCCATCGAGCCAGCACCTGCGTAAGTGAAATGAGACCCGCCTTTGAAGCGGCATAGTGGGCAGTTGTGGGCCCGCCATAGAGCCCGCTAACAGATGCGATGTTGATGATGCGGCCACCACCGGAGTCGACCATCTTGGGCAGAACTTCCTGCGACACCATGAACGGACCCTTGAGATTCACCGCCATGATCTCGTCCCAGTCGCTCTCGGTTACCGTGTCGATTGGACCCTGTCGGTTGATCCCTGCGTTGTTGACGAGAACATCGATCTGACCCTCGGCATCGATGATCTGGCTGATCCACGACTTGATCGACTCGCGATTGGTCACCTCAACGGGTGTCATGTATGCGGTGCAGCCGGTTTCGGCTATCGCTTGGCGAGTTTCTTCTGCGTACACCTCGTTTGAAACGTAGCTAATTGCCACTGCCTTCGCACCCTCTTTGGCGAAAGCCAGTGCCATCGCCTTGCCGAGTCCACGCCCACCACCAGTGATGATGCAAACCGTGCCTTTTAATCGATCCGTCACTTATACCTACCTAATATCTCTAGAAATTACTCTGTCCGATGAAAACCCGACTAGTCGGCCGATGAAAACGCGGCTAGCCGCCTATTTCCAGCTTACTTCGCCTGGCTCGATGTCCTTGATCCACAAAGCTGCGCCTTCTCGACGTGGGAACGGGAATCCGGGAGCACGACCGAAATCAACGGCCTGCATCGCCTTTATCTTGTCCATGTTCACCTCGATGCCAAGACCCGGCTTGCTGCCCATCACGATCCAGCCGTCTTCGATGTGGTTATCCCAGCTATCGAAAGCACCCTCTCTGCCGGGGTCTACGACTTCCATCATGTTGTGGTTTGGCAGGGCAGCGGCGAGCGGTGCCATGAAGTTTGCGGGGCAGTTCATCATAGTGACGGGGATTTCATAGGCATAGCAGAGGTTCGAAACCTGCCTTGCGCCGGTGATACCGGAATGCCCACTCCCAACGTTCGCCACGTCGATAGCCTGCTGTGAAATGAGCGGCGACATCTGCCCCACGTCGTTCAGGTTTTCACCCGAAGCGACTGCAGCTGAAATGCCACGAGAAACCTGTTTGAGTCCGTCGAAGTCCCAGCGTCGCGCTGGCTCTTCCGCCCAGAAAATATCGAAATGCTCTTCGATCTGGTTGATGTACCTGATCGCCTGCTTTGGTGACCAGTACTCATTGGTGTCGATCATCAGGTAAGGGCGATCTCGCACCTTGTGAAACGCATCGTTCATGATGCCGATTCGGCGCAGATCGTCCTTCATGTTCAGACCAACTTTTATCTTGCCGCCCTCGACTCCAACGTCGGCCATTCGAGTATAGAAAGCGTGAAGCTCGTCGTCCGAAAGGTTGTATCCGATATCGGATGCGTACGCCTTGGCGCGGCCTTCACGGGCGCCAAGCGTCTGCCACAGCGGCTCGTCGGCGACCTTCGCTTTTAGATCCCACAGCGCAATGTCGATAGCAGCGATAGCGCCGTTTACTGCGCCCTCGTTGTTGCCCTTATGAACCCAGTCGACCATGTCTTTCCACAAGCCAACGACTCCACGAGGGTCCTTGCCTTCGATGATATGAAACAGGCTTTCAACAGAGTCGTTTCCTGCGGGAGCCATCCCGCTGATTCCCTCGTCGGTGTCGATCCATAGGACCGCCATTTGCATCAGGTCATCGCCAGCAGGGAAGTTCGAGTCGCCAATAGCTCGATCGAGCTGCTGAACGAATGTTTCTAATCGATATCCGGTGATTTTCATTGTTTATATCTTGATAATTTTTGTTGAAGTGGAAGTTGGTGATCGGTAACTACTGGGTCTTAGAGCCGTGAGCAGGAACGTAGTGGTCCCCGTCGACTCCAGATGCAGCAGCCGCGGCTTCTTCCTTGGTTGGCGGGTTGTCCCAGAGTCCAGCTCCGGGACGGCGACCAAACGGCGATGGACCCGCTGAAGCTGTGACCGTTTCGACCTTCATTCTGGCAAGAGCCTCAGGGTCAAAGCTCACACCGGTTCCGGGCTGGTCGCCACAAATTGCCCATCCGTCCACGATCTTTATATCTGACGTCATGACGCCTTCAAACGTTGCGTGCTGTGCTTCGAGCGTCAAGAAGTTAGGCATGCACGGTGCGAGTTGGGCGTTTAGATTGCCGGGCGATCCTCCGAGCGTAATCGGAAGCTCGAAGCCATATGCCGCATCGGCCAACTGAAGCGCGCAGGTGATGCCGGTCATGCCATGGCTAACCTGAACCACATCGGCTGATCGATTGTGGAAGTAGGGCAGAAAATCACCGAGAGAGTCGAGATTTTCACCTGCACAGACCGGAGCTTTGATCTGGTCGGAAATCCTTCGAAGTCCCAGAAAGTCCCAGCGTCGTGCCGGCTCTTCTACCCACGCAATGTCGAACTGCTCTTCCATCTCTCGCACTTTGCGAATCGCCATCTTGGGGTTCCACACTTCGTTCGCGTCGATGTACAAGAGCGGAGTGTCTGTGGCTCTTTCGAGACCCTTTTTCATTCGACCTATACGGCGAAGATCGGCGTCCTGATCGAGACCAACCTTGAGCTTGCCTCCCTTGAAGCCGTGTTCGGACGCCATCGTGCCGTACCAATCTTCGATCTCATCGTCGGAAAGAGGCGAATCAAGACCCGAAGCGTAGGCGTGAACCTTGGGATTTGAACCGCCGAGGGTTTTCCAGAGTGGTTCGTCATTGAACTTGGCCTTGATATCCCAAAGCGCCACGTCGAGCACAGCAATAGCGTCGTTCACAACACCATCGTGCCCGGCCTTGAAAGCCCGGTCGACCATGCGCTTCCAAAGACCTGTTACACGACGGGGATCCTCACCCATCAACATGCCCTCGACCATCGATTTGATCTGAGGACCAGCCCCACCGCCGCCAAACGACACCCCCGTGATGCCTTCATCCGTAAACAGCTGGAGAACGTTTGAACTGTCCCTTATCCGCCCGGAAGGAGAGTTCGCATCCCCCATCCGTCGGGTATTTGGGAATTCGTAGAGGGTTATCGAGTATCCGGTTATCTTCATCGTGGTCCCGTTTTCAAGGCAATCCCGTTCAACTTTTCGCCAACTGACGATGCTGAACGTGATTTATTGCCGCGTTGGCCGACCGAGTTTAGGCACCGTGGACTGGGTGGTCAACGGCCTTGGGCAGCATAAGCCGTGAGAAGCAAATAACAGGTGCATCTAAAAATCACTCGAAATCTGCACCAAGTCCAATCTGTCGTCAATCGAGACTTATCGGTAGCGTTGATCTACTGATAGAAGCAGTTCAGGCAGTCAGGTACCGCAAGGTTCACCGAAAGTCTGGGCACCGCCATATTTCTCTGGAGTTCGAAATGCGTCGCTCGTCTCTGATAGCTCTCATAGCCGTCACCGTTTTATTTGTTGGAGCAGCACTGCCTGCCCGAGCAGCTGATCCCGTTGGTGAAAACGGCGTAATGGTGATCCTTGTTGATGAAGGTGCATCCCCGGTTCAGCGTGACCTCGATGCCGCTGAAACCGTTGCGCTAACGATGGCTCGTGGCACTAGTGCCGGAACCATTGGGGCAGCTTCCTATGGAGTAAGCATCACCGAGGTAGTCACTGCTGATTCGGGACCCAGCGGCACGAGACTCGTAAACGACGTGATTACCGCAGTTCGTTCGATGGACATTGGACCGGCACGCTCCGATCAGTTCGCTGCACTGGCCGACACGTTCGCATTTCTCTCACGGATCGACGCAGTTTCTGGCTCGAGAGTGGCATTCATTACTTCAGGCCGAATTCTCGGTGAATCAGAGAACACCCGTGCTCGACTTCGTAGCGTGGCCGATCTGTTTGCAGCCGAGGGTTGGGTGATCGACGTAATTACCCTTCCTTCTACCGAACCCATTTTGCGGGATCTGATGACCGGACTTGCGACCGAATCTGGCGGCGAGTTCTACGACACAGGAACAGCTGCTGGAATAGCGGCGATATTTGAGGACTACTCATCTCTAACCCTGACTAACGCGATGGACGTCGAGATGCATGACAATTCGGCTTCAGTGGTGAATCTCGATATCGCACCGCACACACTGGAATTCACCACGGTATTCGTACGCCAGAACGAACTTGTCGACGTTGCTGTGTTCTCGCCAAGTGGCACCCGAGCCGCAGCCGAGATGGAAAATGTTGAAATTAGCCAGACTCCGTCGGCAGTCATCGTTCGTATCTACTCGCCAGTTCCTGGCAACTGGACCCTCCAGGGTGTCGGGCCTGCCTCAAAGTTGGTAGCCAGCGTCGATATCGACAACCCGCTGGAGCTACGCCTGATCGAACAGCCACCTCTGCCAGTTGGCGAAGCCGCCGTTATCGAGGCCGCAGCGTTCAACGGCGAATCGGCTCAGCTTCTTTCTGGAGCTGTGATCAAGGCAACCATTAGTAAAGCAAGCGGAACAACCGAAGTCGTGGCACTCAACGACAGGGGAGAAGATGGCGACCGGCTCGCTGCCGATGGCATCTACTCTGTTCAGCTAAGCGCTCCAAAGTCACAGGGCATCAACGATGTTTCGTTGGAGCTTTCGTGGACCGACTACACATCGATCCTCCGTAGCAGTACTGCATACCGAAGCGAAGCGTTCCCAATACTCAGCCTCACAGAGATCAGCGATGTAGAAACGGCGCCCGGCAAGTACGCCACGGTAGCCAGAGTGCAGGTTCGTGTTGGCGACTACCCGTTCCTGACAAACCCATCTGACATCAGCGCAATTCTTACTGGACCCGGTGGCAAGGTAGAAGCACTCGTGCTCACTGTCGACGAACCGGAACCTGGCAAGGCATGGGAGTTCGACATCGCCGCAGTAATCCCAGAATCGGGAGCGTATGAAGTCGAAGTCATGCTCGTCAGCGAATTTGAAGGCCGTGCGTACACACGCATTGCTCCGATTGCTACGTCAACGGCAACGATCATCGTAGAACCTGATCTAATTCTGGGTCTACCTGTGTGGGTTATTGCTGCACTGGGTGCGGTACTGGTCGTGTTAGCCGGATTCATACTGTGGATCGCTCGCAAAACAGCACCGTTCGGCTTCATTGTTGACGATGCGGACCGCATTGTTGTCGACTTCTCGAGGCTCAACCGAAGCTTCATGAAGCGACTGCTTTCGAAGAACTCTATCGACGCTTCCGAAATTGCCGATCTGCCGTTTAGCGGTGGCACGTTCAAGTTCAGCGGCGACAAGGTGAAACTGGTTCACAAACGTGCGATTGGCGACCCCTCAATGCGGGTGAACAGCCGCCCTGTTGGACCGGTAGTCGATCTTGGCGAGAAGGTATGGCTGGGCGTCGGTGGTCGCCTCCTTGCGTTTCAACTCGAAAGCAGAAGGTCTGAATCCACAGAAACCAGTGAAGACACCGAATCAACCGACACCGTAGTTGGCGATGTTGCTCCAGCACCCGCTGGCGACTAGTGCCTACCAGTTGCCTTAGCTGGCAGCTTTAATTAGAAAACAAAACGGGCCACTCGCAATGAGTGGCCCGTTTCTTATTAGTCGTCTTGTCGTTCGCGACTACTTTTCGTTGATAACGATCGTCTCGATCAGGTCGCCGGGTTCAGGGTCGCTCATCGGGTCACGCTCTCGAATGGCCTTCACAACGTCCATGCCGCCGGTGACCTTGCCGAACACCGTGTGCTTGCCATCGAGGTGGGGCGTTGGTCCGAACGTGATGAAGAACTGGCTACCGTTGGTGCCGGGTCCTGCGTTTGCCATCGAAAGCACACCTTCAGAGTCGTGGCGAAGTTTTGGGTTGAACTCGTCCCCAAAGCGGTAGCCGGGGCCACCAGTTCCAGTTCCCTCGGGGTCGCCACCCTGAACCATGAAGCCGGGGATAACACGGTGGAAAGTCGTTCCATCGTAGAACTCGGCTCGTGCTAGGTTGACGAAGTTTTCAACTGTGAGCGGCGCATCGTTGCCGAACAACATGATTTCGAATTCGCCACGTTCGGTGTTGAACGTGGCTGTGTACGACTTTGATTTGTCGAGATCGCCGGAAGGTGGTGCTAGGTCGACCATACTTTCTCCTTGTAGAAAGTTAGTTTTAGAAAACGAAACTCTCGTTGATTAGCTTTCAGTAATAGTGATTGAGTTGATGAGATCACCGGGGGTCTGCGCAGTTCCGGGATCGCGCACGGTGATTCCCAGAACGTTGTCCATGCCGCCGGTGACCTTGCCGAACACCGTGTGC
>DUCO01000004.1:21956-44313 GCA_012959765.1 Dehalococcoidia bacterium
ATCGTAGCGAGATTGATGAAGTTCTCAACGGTTTGAGGCGCCTCGTCATCAAACAACAAAACCTTGAACTCGCCAGCTTCGGTCTTGAACGTTGCGGTGTAGGTCTTTGACGTGTCGAGTGCTCCCTGAGGTGCACGGGGTTCGTCGCCAGGCGACAGCATCACCGCATCGGTCTGCGCTGAACCGCCACTTGCGACGGGCGCTTTCGTTTCGCCAGCGGGTGCGGTCGGCGATTCTGGGTCGTCGCCACCGCATGCTGCGAACACAAGCGATGAGATGGTCAGGAGTGCAATTAGTGACAGCAGCCGTTTCATTCTGATCTCCACGAGTAGGGGGCGCAGACAATTGCTGCGCCCAAAAGGATTTTCACGAGCCGAAAAGTATATCCAACAACCCTGGTAAAGAGTCTTTATCCGGCGGTTATCGGTTCTACAATGTGGTTCCATGTCAGCAACTGCGAATCAACCTTCGAACCCCTCCGAAACAGATTCAGGCCAGCTCACGGGTGCGCGCCTAACGGAGCTGTACCGCACGATGGTGCTCAGCAGGTACCTGGACGAACGCGTCTGGCTGCTGAATCGACAGGGGAAAGCGGCGATCGCGGCATCAGCGCAGGGTCACGAAGCGGCACAGGTCGCCTGTGTCGAGGCTACCGATCCTTCAAAGGATCACTATCTGATCTACTACAGGCAGTTCACTGCCATGATCGCTCTCGGCACAGAACCCGAAGAAATGCTGCGTGGTTTCCTTGCCAAAGAAGACGATCCCATGAGCGCTTCGCGCCAGTTCCCGTTGCATGGCGCACACCCTAGGGTCGATCTGTTCAACTTCTCGAACGTCATCGCCACACAGCTGCCACAGGCCGCTGGTGTTGCCCTGGCCGACAAACTGAAGGGCTCGGACGCCGTAACTATCGTTTACTTCGGCGATGGCGCTTCTTCTCAGGGCGACACGCACGAGGCGATGAACTTCGCCGGTGTGCAGAAGCTGCCCGTGATCTTCTTCTGCGAAAACAACCGTTACGCCATATCGGTGCCCCAGTCGAAACAGATGGGGATCGACAGTCTGGCAAGCAGGGCCGCTGGTTACGGATTCCCCGGCATTCAAATTGATGGCACAGACGTTGCGGCCGTTTACGAAGCGACCAAAGCCGCAGTGGCACGAGCGAGGGCAGGTGAGGGGCCAACACTGATCGAGGCATCGGTAGAACGCCTGCTTCCGCACACAACCGACGATGATCACACTCGGTACCGCTCTGCAGAAGACATCGTGCAGATGTTGAAGCGCGATCCGGTAAAGATACTTTCCGATCTCTTAAAACGCCGTGATTTGATTACAGAATCCGAAGACGAAGTTATTCACTCTGAAGCAAAAACACGGGTAAACGAAGCTACCGATACCGTTGATGCAGAGTCCTACGCTAGTGTTGAAACGATGTTCGATCACGTGACCGAGGGATCAGGAGGTAACTCTTAATGCCCGAGCAGACAGTAATCGAAGCGGTTCGCGACACGATGCGCGCCGAAATGCGGCGAGACGACTCGGTAATTCTTCTTGGCGAAGACGTTGGCAGCCGTGGTGGGGTGTTTCTGGCATCAGACGGTCTGGTCGAAGAGTTTGGAGAAAACCGGGTTATCGACACGCCGCTGGCGGAATCGTTGATATGTGGAGTCGCACTTGGAGCAGCAGTAAACGGGATGCGACCGATCGCTGAAATCCAATTTGCCGACTTTATGTGGCCAGCGATTAACCAGTTGATCGGTGAAGCCTCCAAGGTGAGATACGGCACGAACGGTGTAAAGACCGCTCCTATGACGGTTCGCGTTCCCTATGGCGGTGGTGTCAGAGGCGGTTTGTACCACTCGCAGAGCATAGAAGTGTTGTTTGCACACACACCGGGCCTCTCCGTCGTTGCTCCGGCTACTCCCTACGATGCGAAAGGACTTCTTGCCACGGCGATTCGCACCAACGACCCGGTAATCGTTCTCGAACACAAGCGAACGTACCGATTAGTGAAGGGCGAAGTTCCTGCTGAGGACTACACAATTCCGATCGGTAAAGCCGAGATCAAGCGCCCCGGAACCGATCTGACCATATTCACGTACGGCCTCATGTTGCATTACTCGCTTCAAGCGGCCGAGATGGCTGCTGCCAACGGAATCGACGTAGAAGTGCTCGACTTGCGTACCCTGCGACCACTCGACGCCGACGCCATTGCCGAATCAGCTTCGCGCACGGGCAAGGCGTTGATCGTTCAAGAAGACACCCCGGCGGTGAGCATTTCTTCCGAAGTCGCCGCGATTATTGGGGAACGATGTTTCTTCGATCTCGATGGCCCGATAACCCGATTAGGCCCGCCTGAACTCCCCCCAATGCCGTTTTCACCAATTCAAGAGGCGGCTTTCATGCCTTCTCCTGAGAAAATATTGACTGCCATCACGAAGCTGGCGGAGATCTAGGCATGGCATTCAATATTGAACTGCCACATGTGGGCGAATCAGTCACAGAAGCCGTGATTGGCAAGTGGCTGAAGGCTCCCGGTGATCGGATCGAAAAGTACGACCCGCTGGTGGAAGTAACCACCGACAAGGTCAACATGGACGTGCCTTCGCCTGCGTCGGGCGTTCTCACCCGCATTCTTGCCGAGGAGGGCGAGACGGTCCCGATGGGATCGATAATCGCCGAGATGGAAGCTGCCGATGGCAGCGTTTCGGGCGGCGAGGGCGTTTCAGGGGCTACCGAATCTGCTTCGTCGCCGGCGGCGGGGCTGGCAGGTCGAATTGGAACGCTGGTGCAGGGCGCAAACGTTGGTCCCACTGGTGGGGAATTTTCAGACACGAGTTTGTCGACTGGCGACGAACCCGCAGCTAGATCCCCTTCGCAAGCTGCATCAGCGCCTCCCGCATCACCCTCTATTTCTCGGCAAAAAGGCTTTTCGCCGGTTGTTACTCGTCTGGCAGCTCAACACGGAATTGACCTGGCCTCATTGGTAGGAACGGGTCTTGGCGGACGAGTAACGAAAAAAGACGTTCTTGCTGCCGCCGAGAAGAGTGATTCTGGCGCGGGCACCGCAGTTCAACCTCAAATTGACGGAGTATCAAGCGAAGATCAGGTGATTACGCCGTCTCCGATTCGTCGGTTGATCGCAAATCACATGGTCAAGTCGATGTCGGAGATCCCGCACGCGTGGTCGGCGATTGAAGTCGATGTCACCGGAATGGTCGAGTGGAGCGCCGCTAACAGGGATAGTTTCGAAAGCGAACACGGAGTTCGGCTTACATATCTACCAATCACCCTTTCCGTGGTCGCTGAGGCGCTGAAAGTTAACCCACGGCTGAATTCGAGCTGGGTGGACGGGAAAATCGTGCTAAAAGGCGCCATTAATGTTGGCGTTGCGGTTGCCGCAGAGGATGGCCTTGTTGTGCCTGTTGTTCACGCTGCCGCAGGCGCTTCTCTTGTTGAGTTGGCTGGCAAACTTTCAGGTGTTGTGAACCGGGCACGATCAGGGTCAATGACGCTGGATGACGTTCAAGGCGGTACTTTCACGCTGAACAACACTGGCACGCTTGGCTCGGTTTGGGGCGGCGCAATAATCAACCATCCTCAGGCCGCAATTCTTACGACAGAAGCTATCGTCAAACGACCTGCCGTGATCTCGGAGAACGGTTCAGATTCGGTAGTCGTTCGTTCGATGATGAACATCTGTCTTTCGTTCGATCACAGGATCGTCGACGGTGCAGAAGCCTCGGCGTTCATGCAATCAGTGAAAACTGGCCTCGAAGCAATCACGCTATCGTCTGATCTCAAATGAGTAGAGCGGTTGACGGACAAGTAGACGAGATGCAGGCAAGTTGGCTCGGCACGATCGGCTACAGCTCCGCACTCGAACTTCAGCGGTCGACTCTGGAAAAACGCAAGTCCGATTCGATCCCAGACACGATTCTGATTCTCGAACATCCGCATGTAGTAACTCTCGGGCGAAGAGCCGACGATTCCCATCTCGTAACCGACAGATCCGACCTCGAAAAAACGGGAGTTGAAATTTTCGAGACCGACCGTGGCGGAGAAGCCACCTATCACGGCCCCGGTCAGTTGGTTGGTTATCCGATCATCGATGTCAGAGTGGCGAAACTTGGCCCCGTTACCTACGTACGGATGCTCGAAAAATCGATAATCGAAGCCCTCGCCGAATTCGGGATAATGGCGCACCTGATCGACGGCGAAACCGGAGTCTGGGTAGGCGGAACGCCGGACGAAAAGCGCCGGACTGGCGTAAATCCGCTGGGCAAGAAAATCGCAGCGATAGGTGTGCGAATTTCTGGAGGCGTAACAATGCATGGTTTCGCCCTCAACGTCTCGACCGATCTCACATATTTCCAACACATCATTCCATGCGGAATGCCAGATCTCCCCTTCACTTCCGTGAAACTCGAATCCGGCACAAAAGTGTCGGTCGAGGACTGTGCCACAGCTGTAGCCGAGAAATTTTCGACGAATCTCGGCAGATCGCTACAATGGGTCGAAATGCCACATGTGACAAACGCCAACTCCGCATAAGAACACCCCAAATTCGTTCTCAAATTCAGAGTCAGTTCACACATCGGCTGGGTGCCGACTCCAACGCTAATGACACCTTCATCCTTGAAGATATTTGTAGCGGATAAATATCTCGCTGCGCAACGCTCCGCCGGCAACTGCGCGAACTGCACCGAACGAGCAACGTCAGACTTGGCAAACCCGTCAATTACGCAGCCTGATGTCACCGATTCCCAGAACGACCGCAGCCTGATCTACGAACACGGTTGTCTGGAAGCTGAACCAGACCCGCTCTCCCAACTTCGCTATCGCACGAAAATCTTGCGGGCGCGTTTATACGAGCCGACTGTCAGCTCGTATAAACGGGTAGTACTTGGGTTTATGCCTTAGCTAGGCAGCAGCGGCGTGTTCGGTGTTGCCGAGGGGGCGGACGTACCGATAGCCGAACTCTCGAACCGTCTCGATGAGTCGTGGACATTTTGCATCTTCTTCGATCTTGCCTCTGATGTACGAAATGTGCAACCGCACGCTATCGGTAGAAGTTTCAGTTGAGTTCGGACCCCATGCGAGGTCGAGCAACTGGGTGTGACTCAGAACCTGCCCTGGGTGCTTCAGCAGTGCCGTAAGCAGCCTGTATTCGAGTGGCGAGGGCGAAATTTCGCTACCACGCACCGATACGAGGTGGGCTCGGTGATCGATAGTGAGCACCGGGTCGGCGTAGACCTGTTCGTCACGTTGGATCGCTGGCATCTCGGCTCGTCGGAGGTTCGCTTCGACTCGTGCTACCAGCTCGTTCTTGGAAAATGGCTTGACGATGTAATCGTCGGCGCCGACCTGAAGACCTTTTACCCGGTGATCCTCAGAGCCGAAAGCAGTAAGGAATATGATCGGGACATCGGACATCTGCCGGATTCGTTCACAGAGCTCGAGTCCGTCCATCCCCGGCGTTTCCAGGTCGAGCAGCGCCAGATCGGGCCGCGCTGTGAAGAACGACTTCAGGGCCTCTTCGCCACTTTCAGCCGTGATCGTCTCGTATCCAGATAGCTCAAGTCGGGTACTGACGAGTTATAGAATGTCTGGTTCGTCGTCAACAACAAGAATCTTTGGAGGCATAAATATTGACCGAATCCCGCTCGTCTTACTTATCAAATATGGAACGTTAATTCCTCGTATGAGTTCAGTTTTGTTTTGGGTTTTGATCGTTCGTGTGAACCCCATGTTTGCCTAAGTGTTCCCATATCACTAGATGATCGTTATCCGACACTGTCGGTGCCACAGGGAAATTTGTAGGCCAAACCCAATCGAGCCTAAAGACGTATCGTATTTTGGTATCCCATCGCTGCGGTCACCAATACACTGCGATCACCAGATAGTCGGAGATAGTCCTGAATAGCGTTCTAAAGTCAGCTTTGTTGCCAGCCCTGCGTAATCACAGATTGCCGCTGTTGTTGCTTGGAATTGCTGCGCTCCTGATATCGGCATGTTCGACCCCGCCGGCGGTCGCCGAGTTCAACGCCACGGGCGAATCGGGAAACGCACCGTTTGAAGTTTCGTTCGTTCTTGGTGAGCTGGCAGATGCCGATAGCTTCAGCTGGGACTTTGGCGATGGTGCTGGAAGCGATGAACTCGAGCCGACCCACGTTTTCGAGAACGCGGGCATATTCGTTGTGCGTTTGACCGCTACGAGAGGCGATTCAGTAGTTGTCGACGAAATGATCGTGTCTGTAGAACCGGGTGAGGCAGGCTGGATTGTTCTCGATGGCGGGCAGGAGTCCATCTCCTCGTTCGAAACCGCGCAGTACTCCGCAATTGCCTTCGATGTTCTGGGTAATCCGATCGAGAACCCTGATTTCAAGTGGAGCGTAGATGAAAGTGCCGGTGATATCAGCCAGAAGGGCAAATTCACTGCAGGAACCGATCTGGGCAGTTTCAGAAATGTGATAACCGTTGAACTCGAACGGCTTGGAGCGGTTGTGACCCAGAGCACTGGGATCGAACTGGTTAAAGGCGGGTTGCACTCCTTTTCAATCGAACCAACCGCACTGGATATACAGGTGGGTCGTACTCGAACATTTTCCGTTGAGGCGTTCGACGAGGCAGGGCATGCGTTGGAATCGGCGCTTGTGCTGTTCACCGCACTCCGTGAAGGCGACACTGTCGATTCAACAGGGCTGTTTACTTCCAGTACCGAGGCATCGGATGGGGAGTTGGAACTACTGGCGATCGAAGTTGAGCTCGACGACGTAGTTATCGAAGCGGTAGTGGCTGGAACTGTACGACCGGGGATACTCGACCAGGCCCACATTTCGGTGCTGCCTACAACGCTCGCAGTCGGCGAATCGGTCCAACTTACATCGTTCGCTACCGACCGGTTCGGCAACAGGCTTGATCTCGATGGTTTTGAATGGAGTGTAACCGACCCGGCTATCGGATCGATAACCGATTCTGGGAAGTTCACCGCAGGATCGGCGGCGGGTGCGTACACAAGCGAAGGAATTACTGCTCGGGGAACGCTGGACGATGTCGAGTCGGTCACGATAGCCCCTGTCACGATTACTGCCGGATCCATCGATTCGATCCACATTATTCCAGAGAGTGATTCGGTACCGATCGGCGCCGGTTCCCCGTTTGTTGTGCTTGCAATCGATGCCCACGGAAACATTATCGAAATCGACGAAGACGAGTACGAATATGAGTACTCGACGGCAGGGCGTGGCAATGAAGTAGCTGTGTTTATTGCGGGCTACGAGATTGGTGATTTCGAGAATGCGATTACCGTTACGCTGCCGGCTGGTGCAAGTGGTAACGAAACTGCTCTCGTCGCTCAATCCGACATCATCGTTCGCCAGCGTTCATCGAACATCATCGCCGTAGAGATCATCGATCAAGACGGCGGCGGTATCTTCTTTATCGATCTCGAAACTGCCGTGTTGGGATCGGCCGATATTAGCTTCCACAATAACGATGCGATAGAGCTATCCCCCGGCTGGTGGCCCGACGGATCACGACTCGTTTACGTTTCCGATCCCACCGGATTGCTACAGGTCTACACGCTTGATCTCACAACTCGAGAAATCGTCCAATTCACCGATGTCGAAGGCGGGGTGTCGATGCCAAATATCTCCCCCGACGCCAAATCGATCGTGTTCGTCACTCTGGCAGAAGAACAATGGCAGCTTTACGTGGCCGAGATTCCAGAGGATGTCGACGTAAATCCGATCACTTTGGATATGGCTGTACGAATAAGCACCGATGACACTGCTCAGCACATCCTGCCGTATTGGTCGCCGGACGGTAGCGATATTCTCGCTTCGCAAAACTCGTCCGACGGGCTTGTACAGGTGATGATATTTGATCCGACTGCTACCAACGACCCACAAATTCTTGGACCTTTCGGGAGCGTCGGATTTGGTTGGACGGCCGACGGGTCAGGAATTCACTTCGGGCTGGCAACACCCGAAGGCGCACTAGATCTGGGGACGCTCGATCTGGTGACGCTCGATCCTGTGTTCATCGAAGCAAATCTGGAGTTTCTGGTGGCATCCTGGGCTCCCGACGATTCAGAGTTAGTCGCAATCGATTCACTGCTGGGAGCGGGATGGCTGATGGACTCGGACAGCACCGGGTTGAGGCGGGTGGTCGGTTCGGATCAGATTCCAGCACGAATGTCGTGGCGTCCGAAGGAATACGGTGATCCGGTGGCGATTCCAGAATTCGATGGCGAACCGACCATGCTGGCACTTGGTGACGAACCAAGAGGACCCATCGGCGCTCTCGATACGTCGCGCAGCTACGTGGCAATCATCTCGACAGACGCCGGTGACATCGGGCTTGAGTTGTACGACGACATTGCCCCGATGACAGTTGAAAACTTCGTAAACCTTGCCCGAATTGGCTTCTACGACGGGCTGGAGTTTCACCGGGTTATCGAAGGTTTTGCTTCGCAGGCCGGCGACAATATTGGCGACGGAACGGGTGGCCCGGGCTATGTGTTCAACGATGAGTTAAGTAACGACCTTTCGCACAACACAGCCGGGGTGCTGTCGATGGCGAACGCTGGGTCGAATACCAACGGTAGCCAGTTCTTCATCACTCATGATGCAGCGAACTGGTTGGATCCCTACGAAGCTGGAGTTGCTAAAAACTGTGCCGACGACTCAGTCTCGTGCCATGGAATTTTCGGGCGAGTAACGAGTGGTTTGAAGATTGTCACGAGTATGACCGAGCGCGACCCTGATGTGGCAACGACTCCCGGTGTGAAAATTCTCGGGATTTCTATTCTCGAAAACTAGACAGCCCTCAATTCCTTATCATTCATTCATCTTCTTGCAGCCAGATCACTGGCTGCCATTCGCCAAAGCACGGAGATTCGCTTGTCAGACCAACCCCAGATTCGCAGTCACATCACTCATCTTGAATGTTCGCTGTCGGGTGAATCATGCACCCATGAAGTACCGACTCGCTTGAACCCAAAAAACGGCAAGCCATATTTGGCACGGTACGATCTGACGAAAGCGGCTGAAACCCTGACCAAAGAGTCGATGCCTGATCGAGCCCCCAACATGTGGCGCTACAGGGAAGTAATGCCGGTAATCGACCCAGCGAACATCGTGACGCTGGGCGAAGGTTTTACACCGCTGCGCCGCGCGAAACGTTTGGGCAAGCATCTTGGTATGAGCACGCTGCTCATTAAAGACGAAGGCGTTAACCCGACGGGGTCGTTCAAGGCTCGGGGACTATCGGCTGCCGTTTCGAAGGCACTCGAACTTGGCGAGATGAAACTTACGATGCCATCGGCAGGAAACGCCGCTGGAGCAATGGCAGCTTATGCCGCATCCGCCGGGATGGAAGCTCATGTGTACATGCCCAAAGATGCTCCCATGGCGAATCAGATCGAGTGTCTCGCATACGGTGCCAACTTGAATCTGGTCGATGGCTTTATTACCGATGCAGGTCGTATTTCCGGTGAGGCCGCCGAGGAGCACGGACTCTTCGACGTTTCGACTCTTAAAGAGCCATACCGTGTCGAAGGCAAGAAGACGATGGGCTACGAAATCGTTGAGCAGCTTGGCTACGAGGTACCCGGCGTCATCATCTACCCAACAGGTGGTGGCACAGGGATCGTAGGTATCTGGAAGGCACTCGGCGAGATGGAGCAGCTGGGGTGGATCGGTTCAGAGCGACCACGGATGATTTGTGTTCAAGCAGAAGGATGCTCTCCTCTCGTCGACGCTTACAAGGCAGGCAAAGAATTTGCGGAGCCGTTCAAGAATCCATCAACTCTTGCGGCTGGAATGCGCGTGCCGGCAGCTGTAGGCGATTTCCTTGTTATCCGAGCCGTTCGCGAGAGCGGTGGGACAGCGCTGACGGTTACTGACGATCAGATGGTGCAATCAGTGCGAGATATGTCTGAGTACGAAGGAATATTCCCTGCGCCAGAGGGCGGCGCAACGCTTTCGGCGTTGGAGAAGCTGTTGGAATCGGGCGAAGTTGGGCGTGATGAGCGTGTAGTGCTGCTCAACACTGGCTCAGCGCTGAAATACCTAGATGTGCTTGGACCTGCTCTGGGTCTGTAACCCGGGCAGCTAGCTTTCGGCTAGACCTTCGGGACGTCCCACGAAGTTACGTGGCTTCTCGTGCCCTCTGGGAACGCTGCGGTGTATTCGTTTACCAGCATGCCGAGTATCACCGAGTTGTGACGAGCGCCTTCGTGGGGTCGACTCTGTCTCAGCGTGCCTTCGTGCTGGAATCCGATGTGTTCGAACATTGCCCGGGCTGCAGTGTTGTACTCGGGAACGTCGACCCATGCTCGGTGCAGGCCCAAATGCTCAAATATGTGTTCGATCATAGCGATTACGGCAGATGTGCCGTATCCATGGTGCCAGAGTTTTTTCTGGCCGATAAGCACTGATATCTGGGCATCACCGAGCGCTTCATCGATAGACAGTTGTCCTTCGCCGATGTGTTCGCCGGAGAGCGTGTAAACCGAGAAGATGTCGCGGTGAGGCTCGTGGTGCGGGTCGTGGAACACTTCGTCCCATATGGCCTGGCTTGCATCGACCATGTTCTTGGGTTCGTAGCCAAGGTGGGCAGCATCGCCGTATGTGTAGCGGCCGAACCATGCCTCAGCTACTTCTTCATCATCTAGCCAGTCAGCGATTCGTTGGACGTCTTCACGTGAAACCGGGCGCAACTCAACTAATGAGGGCACTTTGTCCTCCTTAAATCCGTTGTGTCAGGGCCACGCAATGGCGGAACCGCGTCTGCCGTTTTGCGCTCGTAAGATGCGGGCGGGCGGGCGGTCGACATCCAGGGCCGATGCCGCAGTATACCGTAAGGCGGTTCACTGATAGCTTTAGTAGGGCCATGCCGGCTTATTAAATGCATCGAGATGCCCGATTTGCCTTACCTGATAGGATGCGCCCATCAGGGCAGTATGCCGAATTGGTGTATTTGGCTAACAGCTGTCCGCAAGATATTGAGAACAAAACAGAGGTAAATAATGTCTGATCACTGGAAGATGGAAGCTGAAATCGAATACTGCGTGCCATGCGGCTACGCAAACCTGGCAGCAAACATGGTTAGTGAGCTATTTCAGGCCGCCGGACCAGCACTGGCGATTTCACTCAAGCCGGGTCACAGCGGTGCGTTCAAAGTAACCGTTGACGGTCGAGTGCTGTGGGACAAGAAAGAGTCCGGTCGTTCACCTCACATCATGGAAGTGAAAGAGCTCAAGGCAACCGTAGCCAACATGATCGAATCCGGTGCCGTAATCCAAAGCAGCTAGGTCGCGAGGCGACGTTTTCTTTTTTTGGTAGTGGCGGTTTGATCCGTCATTCGATTGTTATTAATTTGGAGCGAGATATGGCTGAAGTACCAGCAAAAGTGCGAGCGGAGATCGAATACTGCGTGCCGTGAGGCTACCACTCCGTGGCTTTCTGGATGGGAAGTGAACTTTATGCGGCCGGTGGGTCGAATGTGGCAGTAACACTAACGCCCGGTCAGAGTGGAGTGTTCAAAGTAACGCTCAACGGCGAGGTTGTGTTCGATAAGAGTGAACTCGGTCGGTATCCGGCACTGCCAGATGCCAAAGAGTTGAAGGCTCAGGTCATAAGCATGGTGGAAGCCGTCACTGTTTGAACAAAACTTGACTTGCTCGTGTAAAGAATATGAAAACGCCCCTGCATCAACGGCAGGGGCGTTTTTTTATTGTCCGAAAATGCGATATTGCGGAGTAGTATGATCTGGCTCGAACACCGTGTTTTTGAGTTCCGATCGCGTTGTCTTTTTGTTGTCTGGAGTTAGCAAGTGAAAGCCGCAGTTCTTTTTGAATCGAATAAGCCCATGCCAATCGTGGAGCTTGACCAGTCGGAGCCAAAGACTGGCGAGGTGCGAATCAAGATGTCTGCTGCGGGCATTTGTGCGTCAGATCACCACGTGATGACAGGCGACAACCCAACTCCGATGCCGATCGTGCTGGGTCACGAAGGCTCAGGCGTTGTCGATGCAGTTGGACCTGGGGTCATGTCGGTGAAAAAAGGCGACAGATGCGTTCTGTCGTTTGTCGCAAACTGTGGGTACTGTCGATCATGCCGATCCGGTCTTTCGAATCTCTGTGACACCAACCGGGAGACCGGAACCCGCCAGTACGACGGCACGTTCCGTATTCATACTTCAGATGGAACCGAAGTGCACCAGTTCGCCAAACTCGGTGTATTTGCTGAAATGATCGTGATCCCTGAACAGGCCTGCTACCCGATTCCAGATGACGTTCCGATGGACGTTGCAGCACTGATCGGCTGTTCAGTTGCTACAGGTGTTGGCGGCGTAATCAACCAGCCCGGTATGCGAGCAGGGATGACCGTTGCGGTGATCGGCACCGGCGGAGTTGGACTCAACGCACTCCAGGGTGCTCGTTTGATGAACGCATCTAAAGTAATCGCCGTTGATATTTTCGACCACAAACTTGAATTCGCCTACAAGTTCGGCGCAACCCACGTGATCAACTCCAGGGAACAGGATCCGGTAGCGGCTATTCAAGAAATGACCGACGGTGGAGTCGATTTCGCTTTCGACACTTTCGGGCACAAGGCCACGCTTGCACAGGCCTACAACGCCACTCGAAAAGGCGGCACAGCCGTGCTGGTAGGGATCGCTCCCGAGGGCATGGACGTGGAAATTCCCATGGTCGACATGGTTCGTAATCAGAAAACTCTTGTTGGCAGCTACTACGGCTCAGCAAGCCCGCACGAGACGTTTCGCAAGTTGCTTGATTTCTACAGCCAGGGTCGAATCGACGTTGGCGGCATGGTCACTCGCAAGTACAAACTCGATGAAGTAAACGAGGCTTACGATGCGTTGGCGCGTGGTGAAGATGGTAGGGGAGTGATCGTCTTCGATTAGTAGTCTGTTGGCACAACCCGAAAAAAGCGGCGAATTCTCAAATAATTAAACCGTTCTATGTGCGCGATACACATGGATTGTTCATTTTTTCACTTGCTGCTAAATCGAGTGACTGCTATGCTCCAAACCGGCGTTTTTGTAGTCGTTTTCACGACGATTTGTAACCAGTAATTGGTAGTTGATGTTCGAGGATTATTTCAGGCAGTACGCACTGCTCATCATTTTTGCCGCTGCGGCGGTAACTGTCCCGGTCGGGATGATGTTGATGAGCTACATGGCCCAGTTCGTTAAGGTCAGGCCGTCACGCCCAACAGCAGTAAAAGAAAGCGCGTACGAAGGCGGAATGCCTCCGTTCAGCAGTCGACCCGCTCGATTCAACTTTCGCTACTACTACTACGCCCTGCTTTTCATCGTTTTCGACGTTGAAACAATCTTTCTGTTTCCATGGGCAGTCAAGTATGGAGTGATGACCCGACAGTTCGGGTTTGCAGCGCTCACCGCAGTGCTTATCTTCCTGATTGTCGTGACATTAGCGTACGCATATGCGTGGCGAAAACGGGCCTTGGAATGGGTGACAAACGAATGACCGACCAGAAACTGTTCGATCCCTACGGCACACCTCCGGGAGCCGACCCGCGAGGCGCTTTGCAATCAATCACCCTCGATCTCGACCGCACTGAGGGCGATTCCGTCAACCTGATGAAGTCGACTCACCTTGAGCCGTTTCCCGACCCGGTTCTCGAAGTTCCCGACGAGCTTCGACGCAGCGTTATTGTCAGTTCTGTCGACTATCTTCTTAACTGGGCCCGTAAGTCTTCGGTATTTCCGTTGCAGTCGGGTCTTGCTTGTTGTTCATTCGAGATGATCAGCGCCGCGATGGCGCGTTTCGACCTTGCGAGGTTCGGGATGGAAGCAATGCGAGCCTCTCCGCGTCAGGCCGACCTGCTGATCGTGGCCGGAACACTGACATGGAAGATGGCAGTTCCGCTTCGACGCTTGTACGACCAGATGGCCGAGCCACGCTGGGTAATTTCAATGGGTGTGTGCGCTACTTCTGGTGGCCCTTACTACCAGAGCTATTCAGTTGTGCCCGGCGTAAATCACATCATGCCTGTCGACGTTTACGTGCCCGGCTGCCCGCCGCGTCCGGACGCTCTGCTCTACGGCATCATGCAGCTTCACGACAAGATTCGTCGATACAGCCTTAGCGGGCAGGCGGCGGGACAGGAATGACGACTGTCTGGAGTGGAGAGGCTCTGGCTGAAGCTATCGAAGCATTCGCACCCGGCTCTGTCGAGTCGAGTGCCGGAATCGATGTCTGGTTGAAGCCGGAATCTATATCCGTCGTTTGCGAAGGGCTAAAGACACGCCCTGAGTTCAAATTCGACCTGTTAAACAGCCTGACTTCGGTCGACTATATTGATCACTTTGAGGTTGTTTATCACCTCACATCACTCCCGATGAACTCATCAGCTGTGCTGAAGTCACGCGTTGGCATTGGGCGTACTGACGCTTCGATTCCGAGTGTTGTTTCGATCTGGCGCGGTGCCGACTATCAGGAACGTGAAGTGTGGGACCTTATGGGTATTCGTTTCGACGGCCATCCGAACCACAAGCGAATCATGCTGTGGGAAGGATTCCCCGGTCACCCGCTTCGCAAGGACTATGTCACTTACGATCAGTCGATCGTTTCGACCGCTCCTGGCGCATCTGAAGCAGGCTTGACGGACGGTGACGAGTAATGGCTATCAAGACCCAGCCAGTAACCGTAAACCTCGGTCCTCAGCACCCTTCGACTCACGGCGTGTTCCGCATGCGAGTGATGTTCGATGGTGAAGAAATCGTCGATGTAGAGCCCATTTTCGGCTACCTGCATCGCGGTTCGGAAAAGCTGGCAGAAGAGCGAACATATACCCAGATCGTCACGCTGACCGACCGCATGGACTACGTATCGTCGATGCTCAACAACCAGGCGTACATTCTGGCGGTTGAAAAACTGGCGGGAATCGAGCCTTCACCGCGTGGCGTGTGGCTGCGGATGATCGCATCAGAACTACAGCGAATCGCAAGTCACCTTGTTGCCACTGGATTCCTTTTGCAGGACCTCGGGGCACTTGGCACACCGCTCATTTACGCAATGCGTGAACGAGAAAATATTCTTGACCTGTTCGAGATGATCTGTGGTGCTCGCATCACAAACTCTTACCTCCGCCCGGGCGGAGTGTTCATGGATGCTCCAGAAGAGTTCTGGCCAGCTCTTGAACGTGGACTCGACGACATCGTTAGCACGATCGACGAACTTGAGGAGTACCTCAGCGGAAACGAAATCGTTTTCTCTCGTACCAAGGGCACCGCGGTTCTTTCGCCAGAACTGCTGATCAACGCTTCGATCACAGGGCCGATGCTGCGAGCCAGCGGTGTCGACTGGGATCTGCGTCATCGCGCACCATATGACTACTACGGCCGAATTACGTTCGAGCGCAAGCTCCACACGGCTTCCGACAACTACGCCCGGTACTGGGTGAGGGTTCAGGAAGCACGTGAGAGCGTGAAGATCATCAGGCAGTGCATCGAGCAGATCGAGCCCGGACCGGTACGTCCGTCGTTCGATGATGTTCCACGGCTTCTTCGTCCACCTGCTGGCGATGCCTACGCGGCTATCGAAGGCTCGAAGGGCGAACTCGGGTTCTACCTCGTAAGTGACGGCGGAATTTCACCGTATCGAATGCACGTGCGTGCGTCTTCACTTATCAACCTGACATTGTTGCGAGACATGCTCATTGGTGGGCAGTTTGGTGACCTGTTTGTCACGTTCGGTAGCGTCGATCTGAACATGGGTGAGGTGGACCGATAATGGACCAGGCCTTCCTCGACAACTCGCTCTGGCGGAACATCTACTGCGTACTCGCTGGTGATAGCGCTCAATGTGCTTCCCGCGAATACTCGAGCGGATTGCTTCCCGGTGGCATGGAATGGCTTGCGTTCCTTATCGCTGCGGCAGCTATCATTGGGCTATTCGTCAATGGCGTGCTTGGTGGCGTGATCGTGCTCATCTGGGGTGAGCGACGACTGTTCGGACGTTTCCAGTCACGAACTGGTCCCAACAGGTGGGGTCCGTTCGGCATGCTCACATCGGTCGCCGACGCAATAAAGACGATGTTCAAAGAAGATCTTGTTCCGGCAGAAGCCGACAGGATCCTGTTCAATCTTGCGCCAGTACTGATCGCCGCTCCTGCACTGTTGGTCTTCTCGGTAATTCCGTTTGGGATTGGCACCTATGTTGCCGACCTGAATATCGGTGTGCTGTTCATCATGGCGGTCACATCACTGACAACACTTTCGGTGCTTACGGCTGCATGGTCGTCGGCAAACCGAATTGCGATCCTTTCTGCGCTACGTTCGATCGCGCTTCTTATCAGCTACGAAATTCCGATGGCGCTTGCACTGGTCGGAATCATCATGCTCGCTGGATCGATGTCGCTTGGAGACATTATTGCTGCGCAGAACGTTCCTTTCATCATCGTGCAACCGCTGGCGTTCTTCGTGTTCTTCCTCGCAGCAATGGCTGAGATGGCGAGGGCACCGTTCGACCTGACCGAAGCCGAGTCAGAACTTGCCGCAGGGTATTTAAACGACTACGCCAGCATGAAGTTCGGTATTTTCTTCCTCGCTGAGTTCATGGCTGAAATCAGTACGTCAGCGATCGTTACGACGCTGTTCCTGAGTGGTTGGAGGGGCTTCGATCCGATTCCTTCGCACTTCTGGTTCGGCGCCAAGTTGATCGCTGTTCTATTCGTGATCATCTGGTTCCGAATGACGCTGCCTCGACTGCGCGTCGACCAGGTCCTCAAATTTGCCTGGAAGGGTTTATTTGAACTGACCCTGATCAACATTGTTGTCACGGCGATTCTCATTGCAATCTGGCCACAACCCACTACTTCGCAGTTGTGGATGATGGCCGCCATCAACTGGCCGATCGCAATAATCTCGATCTGGGGCGTGAGCAAGTTGCTCGGCACTTCGTCGTACGACAAGCCACAACCCGATGCCGACAACCCGGAATACCCGGTTGGTAGTGAAGAAATTCCAGCCGCTTCTGTTTACAAAGCTGAATCAACTTCCCAAGCGCAAGCCAGCAACGAAGGGGGCGACTAATGATTGGTCTTGGTTTGCGTCGTGGCTTTGTTGTCACGTTCAAAAACTTCCTGCGACCTGCTGTGACTGAACAGTACCCGGATCGACACGTGGGCCTCGTAGGCGCAGCGAAGGAAGCTGGAATGAACCCGTTCCAGTTCCTAGTGAAGAAGCCGGGCGACTCGCTAAAGGCGATTGCTGGACTGGCCACCGTGCCCGTCGCAGTTGAGCAGTCTCCTAGATTCCGTGGAAACGAGTTCACGTTCTTCGAAGATCGCTGTACCGCGTGTGCCAGCTGCGCAAAATACTGCCCGCTCGGCATCATCGAAATCGTTAGCGTGCCGGGCAAGATCGACGCCCAAGAGGGCGAAAGCTACAAGCTGGAAGTCTTCGATATTGATATCGGGCGTTGCATGTTCTGTGGCTTGTGCGTCGAGGCATGCCCTTACGACGCGCTGCACATGGGATCGCAGTTTGAACGGTCGAAATACGTTCGTGACGAGCTAATCATCACGAAGGAAGAGCTGTTCGACGCCGAAAAGCGTCCGAGCTCGTGGTACCGACCTCAATTTGAAGAAAACACATTCGATCCGTTCAAAGAGACGATCGTTGACCACCACGACGCCGGTCGCCACGAACGCCCGTCAGACGAAGACCTGAAGAAAAAGTGGGTCGACGAACGATGAGCATCATGGAAGTTTCTACTCTGACAACTATCGCCTTCTGGGCGGCCTCTGCGATGACGCTTGGGTTTGCGGCAATCGTTGTGACTCAGCGCGACGTTTTCAGGGCGGCTATCGCGCTGGCAGGCTCGTTCCTTGGAGTGGGAATTTTGTACTTCATACTCAGCGCCGAATTCGTTGGCGTTGTGCAGATACTTGTCTACGTCGGAGCAATTTCAGTATTGATGGCGTTCGCGGTGATGTTCATTCAGGACATCGCTTCGGGAAGCCGTCCGTCGCAGGGTCGTATCGTCGGAGCCGTTGTGGCGGTTCTGATATTTGCAGCCCTCGCATTCACTGCGTACAACACCAACTGGTCGACGATGGACGAGATTACCGATCCTGTCGCCGTTGCGGCTCTCACTGAGGGCTACGTTGAAATCGGTGAAGGCAACGAAATGACGATCGTCACCACGGCACCTGAAAGTAGCACTGACGTCGTCATCGAAAACGATGGCGTGTTTGTCGACAGCACGAGCGCACTCGGCGTGTCACTGATTCGTGAATACATGCTTGCCTTCGAGATCATCGGCTTGCTGCTTGTCGCCTCGCTAATCGGTGGGCTGATGTTGATGCGCGACCCGCCTCAACGTGATGAATCTGAACAAGAGACTGGAGGCGCCTCGGTATGACCATCGAGAACGTACAACTCGTCTCAGCCGCGCTATTTGCACTCGGCGCTTACGGTGTCGTTTCACGGCGCAGTCTGATCACCGTAATCATGTCGCTTGAACTGATGTTCAATGGTGTTGTGATCGCAGCCGTTGCGTTCAGCAGGTTCACTCCTGCTGCTGCATTGATGAGCGGCGACCCGGTAACAGCTGAAGCGATCCGCTCCGCTCTAACAGGTCACGTATTTGCCATATTCGTAACTGCAGTTGCCGCCGGTGAAGCAGCGCTCGCATTTGCACTTGTGTTCGCCATGTACAGGGCAACAGAGTCGGTGGAAATCACCGATGCCGCTGAGATGAAGAACTAGCTATGTGGGTTGATTATAAAAAGACACCAAACCTCATGACCGCCCAGATGTGGAAAGACCTGCTCGAAGGAGAAGGTCTGCCGACGAACATAATCCCCGACGGCGACATTCTCGATTGGGCAGAAGACGCTCCGTTTCGAGTGATGGTTCCCAAGGGCCGTGAACACGTAGCCGACGAAATTTTGAGAAAGCTGTAACAGGGAATATCTGTGATAACTGAAGGCCTAGCTTGGCTGATAATCGCCCTGCCCGTCGCCGCATTGCTGGTGAACGGGATACTGGTGCGCGCCTTCATGGGAGCCGACTCGAAGTACGCCGGTTACGTCACCGTTGCTGCTATCGGTGGGTCGTTTGTGCTTTCGTTGATGGCACTTGCCACCGTGATGTCGGATGGCCCACTTGAGCTTGAATCTCACGACTGGATATCAATTGGTGGACTGAACCTGAGGTTCGGCCTGATGCTCGACCAGCTAACGGTAATCATGCTGGTGGTTGTGAGCGGTGTGAGTCTGCTTGTTCAGATATACGGTCAGGCGTACATGCACGGCGATAAGAGCTACACCCGCTACTACGCTTACATGGCGTTGTTCACAGCTTCGATGCTGGGTCTTGTTCTCTCACGCAACATGATCCAGGTGTTTGTGTTCTGGGAGCTTGTTGGTGTTTCTTCGTATCTGTTGATCGGGTTCTGGATGGATCGTCCTACGGCCGCTGCGGCTGCCAAGAAGGCGTTCCTTATGACGAGGTTCGGGGACTTCGGGTTCCTGCTGGGAATTTTGTATCTCTACTCGCAGAGCCCGTCGTACATGGACATCTCGACGCTCTATCACGCCATCGACGCCGGCGACATCGCCGTATCGGTAGCAACGTGGGTCGCACTTGGACTGTTTGCTGGAGCGATTGGTAAATCGGCACAGTTCCCACTTCACTCCTGGCTGCCAGACGCCATGGAAGGCCCAACATCCGTATCTGCATTGATCCACTCGGCAACGATGGTTACCGCCGGTGTGTTCCTGGTTGCACGGTTCTTCCCGCTGTTCGAGCACTCCGACATCATGACGCTCGTAGCGTTGGTCGGTGGGTTTACCGCCGTGTTCGCAGCGACGATGGGTCTGGTTGCCAATGACATCAAGCGTGTGCTGGCCTATTCGACTATTTCGCAGCTCGGCTACATGATGCTTGCACTCGGTGTTGGCGCGTACGCCCCGGCGCTGTTCCACCTGTTCACGCACGCCTTCTTCAAGGCGGCACTGTTCTTGGGAGCCGGTTCCGTTCACCACGCTTCGGGCACTTTCAACATGAAATACATGGGCGGACTCAAGAAGCACATGCCTAAAACCTACTGGGGCATGATCATCGCTAGCTTGAGTCTTGCCGGACTTTTCCCGTTCTCGGGATTCTGGTCGAAAGACGAAATTCTGGGTCACGCAGCTGAAGTTGGAACGAACACCGGCAACATCGTGCTCGCTCTGGGACTCATCGCAGCACTGATGACAGCGTTCTACATGTTCCGGGCCATATTCCTTACGTTCCACGGTGAATGGAAGGGCGGCGGTGAAAAAGAGATGGAAGATGCTGAAGCCGCAGGCGAACCCGCCCCGGTGGGCAGCGCGAACTCGCACCTTGGTGAGTCGCCGTGGCTGATGGTCGGTCCGGTCCTGCTACTGGCAGTACTGGCGATATTTATTGGATTCTTCTCTAACCCGGTCGTTGAAGTTGCTGGAATCGACAAGCACGCATTCGCCCACTTCGTTACGGCTGAGAACCACGATGTGTTCCCGGATCACGAAGCGGCGATACACGCCGGGGCAGAGCCTGAATTTAATTTCATGGTCGCTGGCATTTCGACAGTCTTCGCAATTTCCGGGATTGGCCTGGCGTACTTGATGTACATCCGAGGCGCCATTTCGCCTGCAGCGATGGGTGCGAGATTCCAGCCGATATACAAGTTCATGTTACGCAAGTACTACTTCGACGAGTTGTACGAGGATCAGATCGTTCGCAAAGGCTTCTACAAATACGTTGCCGACACGCTTCGATGGTTCGATGAGCACTGGATAGATAACGCAAACGTCTACATTTCCAACTGGGTAAGCCGGATTGGAAAGAGCGGGGCGTTGGTTCAAAACGGTCAAACACAGACTTACGCAGTTGGCATGGTCATCGGCGTGGTCGCAGTTGTAGCAGCATTCCTGCTTTGGGGCTAAAAACGAACGTGGAACTTAGCTCGATCAAAACTGAATATTCTGGCAACACCGAATTCGGGGTGATCCGTGTTTGATGGGTTATTGACGATAACGGTGTTCCTGCCGGCAGCGGTGGCCATACTGGTGGCTCTGTTCGCACGCGGCAAAAATGCCGACCAACAGATTCGATGGGTTTCCATCGGGGCGACCCTCGTTACGTTTGCTCTGACGATACTGGTGTTCGTTGGCTACGATCAGGATGCCGGTGGCATTCAGATGATCGACTACTTCGAACGCTGGATTCCGATCGACGCACTGCGATCTTCTTACCTGCTCGGTGTCGACGGCCTGAGCGCACCTCTCGTGTTGCTCACCGGAATACTTGGTTTCGCGGCAGCGCTGGGTTCGTGGCGTATCAAGAAGCGTGTCCGTGAGTACTTCATGTGGCTGCTGTTGCTGCAGACCGCAGTACTTGGCGTGTTCGTTTCGCTCGATCTGCTGCTGTTCTTCATCTTCTTCGAGTTCGAACTGATCCCGATGTTCATGCTCATCGCTATCTGGGGAAGCGGGCGACCACGCTACTCGGCGATGAAGTTCGTACTGTTCACCCTGGCCGGTGGCGCGTTCATGTTGGTTGGCATACTGGCGATCTATGTGACCCCTGGCGTGAATACGCTGGCGATGGTTTCCATTCCTTCAGAAGCTCTTGGTGGGGCAGCCGCAATTGTTGGGATTCCTGAACTCATGGCAGCTGCCGATCTCGTGGTTCCTGCTGCACTGATATTTGGATTCTTCTTCATTGCGTTCGCGGTGAAGCTGCCTTTGTGGCCCGTTCACAGCTGGTTGCCCGACGCTCACACCGATGCGCCGACCGCAGTTTCCGTAATGCTTGCCGGTGTTTTGCTGAAGATGGCCGGTTACGGTTTACTACGAATCAACCTTGGCTTCTTCCAGGAAACGAAGGGCTTCACGATTCACGATGTTTCCGGGTATCTGGCGATGCTCGCTGCTGTGTCGGTGATATATGGCGGAATAATTACGATTCGTCAGACAGATATGAAACGGCTGATCGCTTATAGCTCGATCAGTCACATGGGCTTTGTGCTGCTCGGCGTAGCAGCCGTAGGATCGTCCGCTGCTCACACCTCGACCGCAGGTCTTAATGGAGCCGCACTCCAGATGTTCACCCACGGCACGATCACTGGACTCGCCTTCCTGATGGTTGGCCTGACCTACGATCGCACCCACACACGCCATATTCCGCATCTTGGCGGGCTTTGGAAGAAGATGCCGCTGATTGCAATATTCTTCATCATCGCTGGATTTGGATCACTTGGACTACCTATGCTTTCCGGCTTCGTATCCGAAATCATGGTCTTTTTGGGCACGTTCTCGGT
>DUCO01000005.1 GCA_012959765.1 Dehalococcoidia bacterium
GTTGGCGTGCACCTTGTAGGCGGTGTAGCCCCGTTTTTTCATTTCGACAGCATGAGCGGCGTAGACCTCGGGTGATCCGAGGTTCGGAGCAGAGCTAGCGTAGGCTTTGACCTTATCTCGATAGCCACCCAAAAGCTGCGCAACCGAAACACCCGCCGACCGACCTGCCAGATCCCACAACGCGCAGTCCACGGCTCCGATCACCGCTTCAGAAATCCCGTGATGACCCATCATCCACTGCCACAATAGTTCTCGATTCAGTGGGTCTTCGCCGATCAACAACGGCTTCACCAGCTGTTCGATAACTTCCTGCGTGGGTGCCACAAGGTACATATTGTCCCCAGTGAAAAATCCCTCAGCACCTTCGTCGGTTTCGATCTTGAGAATCCGCTGAACCTCGTCGTGCTCCTCGCCCCAAACCTCATAACCCCATTTGGTTGGGCTAAACCGAGATTTGGATTTGAACGAAATTATTTTTACATCGGTGATTTTCATATCCGTAGGCTATCAAGCGAACCAGATTTAAATCTATAACTCCTCAACCTATATCGACCTCGTCGGAGTTGGGAGGTGTCTATCATCGAGTGTCGACTAGGCTAAAACCGTCAATCGACTTGGGATAGTTCAGTTCACGAGGAATTTTCATGTACGCTCTCACATCTATGCCCATACATAAAACCAAGCTCACGATTTCCGCCCTGCTTAGGGACGGCGATGGCGATCGAGGGTTCTGGCGCAGATGCGATCATCAGCGGAGATGACGCCACCTATAAGGAAGGCGTCAAGAATCGCAGGACCATCATCGGAGGCGGTTTCGATAGTATTGGCAGTAGCGTCGGCCCAAAATTCGGCTCCTACGCAATTTTTGGGAACATCGTGATGCTGTGCCAGGGTACGGATCCAGAAACATCGCTTGAACGATGTGCTCTGCTCGCGAACGAACTGATGCCGAGTGAAGAGATCTCGTTTGATTGAGCGATAATTCAAGTTGTCACGATTGGGTGTGTTCTCTATCGCCAACAGTATCCCGCCCGTCAAATGCCGAAGGTCTCTCCACTCCGCTTTGCTTCGGTCGAGAAATCGCAAATTCACGCCACAAAAAAGGGTCGCACTTTTTGATGCGACCCTTCTTGAATGCTTTGTAAAGCAAAGGCTATTTAGAAGCCCATGTCTCCGCCCGGGGGGCCGCCTGGCATTGCCGGCATTGGCTCGTCTTTTTCGCTGATCAGAGTCTCGGTTGTGAGAATCATTCCAGCTACGGAAACAGCGTTTTCGACTGCAGCACGAGTTACCTTGGCAGGGTCAACGATTCCCATCGTGACCATGTCGCCATACTCGCCCTTGTGAGCGTCGAAACCGAAGTTCTTGTCATCGTTATCGGCAACCTTGGCAAGGATCACTGCGCCTTCGAAACCGGAGTTTGCGGCGATAACCTTGATAGGTGCAACAAGTGATCGACGAAGAATGTCGATACCAGTCTGCTCGTCGTCATTGTCTGATGTGACACTTTCGAGTGCTGCAGCGGCACGAATCAGAACTGTTCCACCACCGGGAACGATTCCTTCTTCAACAGCGGCACGGGTGGCCGAAAGGGCGTCTTCCATGCGCTGCTTCTTCTCTTTCATCTCGATCTCGGTGGCTGCGCCTACCTTGAGAATGGCGACTCCGCCGGACAACTTTGCGAGTCGCTCCTGGAGCTTCTCACGGTCGTAATCGGATGAAGTGTCGTCGATCTGTGACTCGATCTCGGCCTTGCGGCCCTTGAGAGCGTCGGCAGATCCATCACCATCGACAAATGTGGTCTCGTCCTTAGAAACAACGACCTGCTTGCACTTGCCCAAATCATCGAGAGCAATCGAGTCCATAGTGCGACCGATTTCTTCTGAGATGACCGTGCCACCGGTGAGGATGGCGATGTCTTCGAGCATTGCCTTTCGGCGGTCACCGAAGCCAGGAGCCTTTACGGCTGCGACATTCAGCGTGCCACGAAGCTTGTTCACAACGAGAGTGGCGAGAGCCTCACCCTCAACGTCTTCTGCGATAACAAGAATGTTCTTGTTGGTCTGCAGAACCTTCTCAAGAACAGGGAGAAGGTCGGAAATTGCAGAAATCTTCTGCGAAGTGATCAGAATGTAAGGATCTTCGAGGACGGACTCTTGTCGTTCCGAGTTGGTCACGAAGTAGGGGGAAAGGAAACCACGGTCGATTTGCATACCCTCAACGAACTCGGTCTCGTATGAAAGAGACTTCGACTCGTCAACGGTGATCACGCCGTCCTTACCAACCTTGTCCATAACATCGGAAATGAGTGAACCCATCTCGTCGTCGTGGGAAGAAAGGATCGCAACGCTTTCGATCTGCTCCTTGGAGTCAACCGGGGTTGACTGGCCGGCGATCGACTCTCGAATAGCGCCCATGGCAGATTCCATGCCGCGCTTGATCGCCATTGGGTCGGCACCAGCAGCAACGTTCTTGAAGCCGTCGGCAATGATTGCCTGAGCGAGAACAGTTGAAGTGGTCGTGCCATCACCAGCATCGTCGTTGGTCTTCTTTGAGACTTCCTTGAGAAGCTGTGCACCCATGTTTGCAAAGGGATCTTCGAGGTCGATTTCCTTGGCGATGGTCACACCGTCGGAGTTGACCTGCGGAGGGCCGAATTTCTTGTCGACGATAACGTTTCGACCACGTGGGCCGAGAGTCGACTTCAGAGTGTCGGCGAGGACGTCGATGCCTTCTTTAAGGCGAGCTCGAGCATCATCACCGAACTTTAGTTCTTTACTTGCCATTACTTAAATATCTCCAAAATATGTTGACTAGTTCACAAAAAGCGAACTAGTCAACGATCGCGAGAATGTCGCTCTCTCGAACGATGAGGTAGTCGACGCCGCCTTCTGCGTACTCAGTACCTGCGTACTTCGAGTAGATGACGGTCTGGCCGACTTTGACCGGCATGTCGATGACGTTGCCGTCGTCGGTAACTCGGCCTGGCCCTGCTGCTACGACGGAGCCCTGCTGGGGCTTTTCTTTTGCTGTGTCAGGAATGATGATTCCGCCGGGAGAGGTTGATGCCTCTGCGTCGGCAGGCTCGATGATTACCCTGTCACCAAGCGGTGTGAGGTTCAGTGCCACTGAAATGTTTCTCCTTAAGTGGTAAAGCTTTAACACGGCCAGTTGAACGTGATTTTGAACGGTGCGGACACACCATCACTAGTCCAGATCCGACCGAGTCCACTGTCAGCACTCGGCCTTGCCGACTGTTAGCAGTCGCGGGCTTAGAGTGCCAGCCAATGAATTTTATGAACGGAAAGCGGGCGCGTCAACTAGTGATGTCGGTAATCCGCGGTACAGGAGGAGATTGCTTGGGGGCTAATTGGGTCGTGTGAGTGGTTATTGGATGGCTCTCGCGTCCCCGCCCTAGGTCCTTCGACTCCGATGACTTCGTTCAGGGCACGGGATTCACGGAGGAGTACTTAAGGATCGCTGGACTCGAACAGAACTTTGCCGTCGATTTCGATTTTTACGTGGCGCTGGCACTGCCGTATTGCTTCGAGGTTTACTTCTACGCCCAGACCCGGAGTGTCGGGGGCCTGGACCAAGCCTTCAGAGTCTCTGGCGATGCTGGTTGGGGCGGTTAGACCAAGGATCAGGGACGAGTCGCCTGCCGGGTATTCGGTCAGGTCAAACTCTTCGTAGCCGGCGAAGACGTGAATCGACGCTGCTACTGATAGATGGCTCTTGAACGTGTGATTGACGTACTGGATACCGAGTTCGTGCGCCCTGTCTGCGACTCGCTTAGCTTCGGTAATCCCTCCGATGCGCCCAACGTCGATCTGCACGAAGTCGAGACCGGCGTTGGTCATCATGTCATCGGCTGCTCGATAGAAATCAGCGCCTTCACCACCGGCAATGCCGATATTCACACCGTTGGCGCGAACACGGTCGCTTAACTCTTTATATGCGCCGACTTCTTCGGTTCGAAGCGGTTCTTCGAGCCAGGTCGCACCTAATTCGGCGAACGCAACTGCGCGTTCATAAGCGGCATCGACGTTGTCACCCCATATGACTCCGGCGTCTACGAGCAGCTTTGCGTCTGGCCCCATTCCATCACGAGCGGCTTGAACTAAAGCAATATCGTCGTCCAACGACCCACGCCCCATTGGTCCCCAGCCGAACTTGGCAGCTCGAAAATCACGTTCAACTATCGAATCGGCGATCGCGCGGGTTTCAGCGGGATCATCGCCAAACAACACGCTGGCGTACGGAAGCTTCTTGTAGGAAGCGTCGTGGCCAATCAGTTTCCACACTGGTTCGCCCAAATGCTTACCGAGAACGTCCCACATAGCGATATCGGCACCGGCTACAGCGTGATCGAGCTGCTGAATGTCTAATCCGTACTCACTAGCCTTGTTTCTCAGGCGAATAACGTCTTCTGGCGAATCGAGCGTCTCGCCGAGCAGCGCCTCGTTGATATTGATGATGTTCGAGTGGGACATCGGCATCACGTACGCCGTCATCGACACCAGAGGCGACGCATCGCACTCGCCCCAGCCTTCGAGTCCGTTGTCGGTCCGCACCCGAACTACGAGCGAATCCTGTGTGCCGTCGGCGGTGCGAGTGATTTTTGGGAGCGCGACATAAAAGAGGTCGATAGCTTCGATTTTCAAGGGTTCTAGGAATCTTTCCAGGTCAGAAGGTCATCGATTCCGGCCAGAAGTGTGTCGTACTCGGCCATGTCGTATCGATCGAGGCTTCTCTTGCCGGGTGAGCGGCTGGTTGGCGATGTAATCACCCCACGTCGATAGAGAACTTCCTTGAACGCCCGCGATCCGTAGAGGCTTTCGTAGTTGTTCAGCGGTGCCATGCGTGCGTGAATTTCTCGTGCACCGGCTTCGTCGCCTTCTTCGAGCAGATTCCAGATTTTCGAATGAATATCGCCGAAGTGAGACGCTGGCATATTGCCGCACATGCCCCGATTGAACTCTGATACGAGGAATTTGCAGCCCATTCCACCCATCACGCCTTTGACCGAATCTCCTGCCTGATCGAGCAGTTCGGTGGTCAGATGGCCAGCAAAAGCCGTTTCTTCCTTGATGTAATCGACGTTTTCGACCGTTTCGCACAGTTGGGCGAGCTGAGAAGCCGACAAAGGTGCTCCTCCCGAGTGGTTCTGTATCCAGACGGGTATTTCGAGCGCATCACTGAGCTGTTCGAAGAAGGTGAGCACTTCGGCAGTAGACGGCTGCATGCTGTGGGGCGGCATGGCGATCACAGAGTCGAAGCCAACGTCCTGTGCGTGCTTAGCGAGTTCGATCGAGTGGATATTCGATACGCCGGTGACACCCGCCACCGTAGGAATTCGATTATCGACCACCTTTGTGGTGATCTCGAACACCTGCTTGCGTTCGGTATCGGTAAGCGATTGGTATTCGCTCGCCATAACCGGCATCACGATGCCATGACACCCGTTTTCTACCGAGAAGTTGAGAACACTCTCGAGTGAACGAACGTCGAGCGAGTCGTCTTCGTTGAACGGAGTCGCTGGAATACCGTAGATACCACGGTACTGATCTTGAGAGGAAGAACTATTCACCATTTATTTAAATGTCGCCTCGCGACCTTTTCCTGAGTCGCATGATGTAGTGGCGGCTGCCCCGGGTGTAGGGAGCGACGCTTTCGTTCATGATTTCGATGAGTTCACGAGCCCCGATCATGTTGGATTCGTGCAAGAGGCGAGCCTCTGTTTCCTTGGCCCTATTGAAGGCGAACGCTAGATCGGTGACATCCAGCGATATTTCCAGCTCGAGCCCCCAGCTTTCAGCCAGCTGAAGCGGGGTGATCTTCGGGTCTTCAAACAGTGAAATCACTATGAAGCTGCCGCCAGGTTTCATTACTCGTTTTACTTCGGCGGGATCGTAAACGTCGGTCGTCATGACCATGTCGAACATGTTGTCGTCGAAAGGCAGGCCCTCGACCGGGGCCTTTACGAAAGTGCAAAGCCCAGAGATATTCTCGATTTCCGCAAGATCGCGCGCAACCTGAAGCGCTTGCTCATCGATATCGTTTCCGTAAACCCGGCAACCGAACAGCGAAGCCATCCAACGTGCGTTACCGCCAACTGCGCAGGCGGTGTCGAGCACCACTGTTTCAGGCCCGATCTTCTGCTCTTCGAGAGCGATCCTGAAAATCGTCTGGTTTCCACCAACGTGCATGAATTCGCCGTAAGAAGCGTGATCCCAGCGTGGCTGTTCATCGAACCACTGTTGTAGGCGTTGGGTTTTGTTATCGGAGCGTTGGGCCATTTGGGAGATTCCTGAACCGGAACTGCCGGAACTGAACGGTATTACGTTGCCAACAGTTTGCCAGAAACATGTTGGACTGTGATCAGGTGCTGGCAGCTAAACGATGCAATAAAGAGTTCAGAACGCGAAATCGCCCCCTTCGTGATGAAGAGGGCGTTCATTCGTGGGAAGAATTAGCGTGACTGGGTATTGTTACGCTTAGAAATTCACCTTGGATCCGTCAGGGAACGTGAATGAGGTTCCGGTACCTGAATCAGGAGCTTCCGCACCCTGTTGCCCAAAACCGTGCGTTCCGCCGTGCTGGGGACCACCTCTGTGGTGCCGGCTGTGGGGGTGTCGGCCACGTCGGCCTTCGCGTTCACCATCGTGACCTTTGGCGCCACGCATCTCTGCCCGAAGATCATCGAGATAGTCGGGCTTGGCTTCCATCCACGCAATAATTTCATCGGCTTCAGCCTGAGTGATGACTTCCTGCTCTACGAGAGCGGTTAGTCGACCTTCGATGCTGTTGTCGTCTGGAGTTCCGTGACCACGGCCAAGTTTCTTCAACTCGTTCATAACTTCTGGGCGGGTGTCTTCCCATGCGTCGATCTCGTCGGCCTGTGCCTGCGTAATCGTTCCCGCTTCAACTAAAGCGGCGAGTCGCTCGTCTTGCTTTACCTCACGCTGCTCTTCACGAGCTGTGCTCATGGCAGAGTCGAGGTCTTCACGATCGATTCCCAGAATTTCGGCCACTCGGTCTTTTACCGAATCGGCAGGATGAAAGCCTGGCGAGCCTTCGTCTGCGAAAGCAGCACCTGCGATAGCGAGGGCACCGATGAGCCCTGCAGTGGTGCCAAGCATAAATTTTCGTTTGAACATTTTCTAATACCTTCAGCTAGCCGTTTTTACTGGCGGAAATGATTGCCTGCACACAACGTTAGAAAACGAATGTGTGGATGCTGTTCAGAAAATGTGGAGAAATGTTGGAGGTGAGGTGTGCCCATCCCTTCTCCCTCGGGAGAAGGTTAGGTTGAGGGGGGAGCCGTGACCTGCCCCCCAATAAGTAGACCAGGGTAAATGTTAGAAACTCTGGTTCTAAAAGGGGGTAGAAATGCCAAGAAAAAGACACAGTCCGGAGCAGATCTTACACAAGCTCCGTGAAGTAGAAGTAGCCCTGTCACAAGGTGAGACTGTTGCTCGAGCAGTCAGACAGATAGCGGTAGCCGAACAGACCTATTACCGTTGGCGAAATGAGTACGGCGGACTTTCGGTCGACCAGGCGAGGAAGCTAAAGAAACTGGAACTGGAGAACGCGAGGCTCAAGCGAGCTGTCGCTGATCTCACTCTCGATAAGTTGATCCTGAAAGAAGCGGCCGAGGGAAACTTCTAAGCCCTGCACGTCGTCGCAGGTGTGTTGACCACGTTCGACAGGTACTGGATGTTCATGAACGCAGAGCTTGCAGGGT
>DUCO01000006.1:0-251 GCA_012959765.1 Dehalococcoidia bacterium
TTCTGCTTGGCGCGGTTGGTCCTGAGTTCCACTGGATTTGCTCCCCAAAAGTTATGAGTAATAGATGTTCTGACAATCAACCCGTGAAATTCTACTCGCGAGGCGAGTGTTGGGGGAGGACGGGTTGTGGTACTAGGAGGGTGATGGCGCGGTTGGTGTTGGGTTCGGTGGTCCCTTGTATTACTGCGACCGTGTCGAATGCTTACTGTCATCCTGAATTGCATCATGAGCCGCGTCGAAGGGTCATTTTC
>DUCO01000006.1:321-827 GCA_012959765.1 Dehalococcoidia bacterium
CCATGAGGTTGTAGCGGCCAGGGGGATGCGAGCCTGAGTCGTCGAACGTCACATCTATGAACTGTGTCCCCCGTGGCGGGAAGAGGGAGGCTGCTCATGCTCATCGGGGCGCGGCTAATCCGCCCAGCCGCATCGATCCGTACTCAAGGAAACGTGGCTATGCCACCCCGTGACAGCGTTTGAATTTTTTGCCTGAATCGCAAGGGCAGGGGTCGTTTCGGCCTACACCAGCGTAGGGATTTTGGGACCCGGCAGACTCTGGAATCAGGTTCGCCTGCGCCATGATGTTGGCTGCTGGCTGACCACTTCGTAGTTCGCCGACCATCGCCTTCATGTATTTCTCCGTGTGTCCGAAGAAGGTTTTGTAGCCCTTGCAGAGATAGTTCAGGCCGTCTTCGCCATCTGGAGTCTTGGTGAACCGCTGCTTTGGACAGCCGCCGTTGCAGGCGAATCGGAACTCGCAGCTGCGGCAGAAATCAGGAAGCGTGTCTCTCTTGTCAGTGCCG
>DUCO01000006.1:913-166430 GCA_012959765.1 Dehalococcoidia bacterium
CAAGTCTCGGCGAATATGCAAAGTCCGGGGTTCTGGCCCATCCAGCTGGCGAGAGCCGTGTCGAAAATCTGGATGAAATACTGGCCAATGTCTTTTCGCACCCACTGATCGAACACGCCGTTCAGGAACCGACCGTACTGCTCGGACCCCACCGACCATTCAGTAACTGTTGCTCCATCACGGAACTCGGGTCCAACGAGTTGTAGGAAGTGTGCGGGTAGCTTGTCGGCAACTCGCTCCACGATCGGTATGAACTGCAGGAAATGGCTTCCCACTTCTCGTGTGAGGAACTCGTACAGCTCCTTCGGATGATCGGCGTTGTGCTTGTGTAGCACGGTGAGTGTGTTGAACTCGACCTTGTGCTTCTTGAGGAAACTGATGCCGACCATCACCTTGTCCCATGTAGGCTCGCCACCACGTCCAACGCGGTATCGATTGTGGATATCTTCGGGTCCATCGATCGAAACGCCAACTAAGAATTTGTTCTCAGCTAAGAACTCGCCCCACTCGTCGTCTATGAGAATGGCGTTGGTCTGGAAAGCGTTCGTTATCTGCTTTTTGCCAGCGTATTGCTGCTGGAGCTTGATGGCTTTCTTGTAGAAATCAACCCCGAGCAAAGTTGGCTCGCCGCCCTGCCATGCGAAGCTCACAACTGGGATATCGTTAGCTTCGATGTACTGCTTTACGTACGCTTCGAGCTCTGTGTCGCCCATCTTCCACGAACCACGAGCCTTATCCGGGTACAGCTTTTCTTTTTCAAGATAGAAGCAGTACGTGCAATCGATGTTGCAGATAGCGCCACTCGGCTTTGCCATTACGTGAACAGCAAGCGGGCGTTTCATTGGTGGGCGTTGTCGCTGTTCGGTGGTGGTCATATGGAACTAAATTGTACGTGGCGTGACTGGCGCGAAGTGATGCCGGTTTGCGCTTACGAGAACCAGAGGCGTTCGGCAGTTTTGCCTAGAATCGCTTCTTGATCGGATTGCGAAAGTCCTATTTCATCAGTGAAAAGACTCAAGTTCTGGGCGTAGGTGGTGCCTTTCGACCACAAGGCGTTCGGGAAGTTCGACCCCCATACGCACCGTTGTGGTGTGAACGCTTCGATCACTCGCTTTAATGGCGTGTACATATCTTCGTGAGGGTAAATGCGTGCTGAACCGTGAGTGCCGCTGGTTAGTTTGGCGTTGACGTTTGGCAGATTGGATAATCGTTCTAGAGACTGAAGCGTTTCTTCCGTTTTTCTGATGGTATTGAGCATGAAGCAGTGGTCGATGACGATGTTTAGACCGTCTAGCCGACGTGCCATTAGTTCGATTTCATATAGGCGTTCAAGATCGTCCATGACCATGCAGTTGACTGTAATTCCCAGATCACGAGCTTTCGACCAAAGTCGCCTTACATTGGGCGAACCAATTTCGCCGTTTTGGTCAGAAGTACCTCTTAGGCCACGTACTGAGTAGTTCGCTACCGCGTCTTCGAGTACTTCAACGTGCTGCGAATCGTCCGGACTGAGCGTTACGACTCCGGTTGCCCATTCTGAGTGCTGGCGAACGGAATCCATCACGTACCGATTGTCGTGAGCGTAGAACGTACTGGTCTGGATGAACACGGCCTTCGCAACGGCCGCATCGTCCATCTTCACTTTCAGATCTTCAGCAGTCGCCGGTTCACCAGGATTCCACGGATCGTCGATGGTTGGGTATTTTTGACGATCATTAGAGTAGATATGTGGATGTGCGTCGATGATGTTCATTTGGGATTAAAACCCCGGCCCTCGGGCGGGTTCCCAAACGTGGGAGCGGGCTACGTCTTCGTCGAGGTCTACGCCCCAGCCGGGCTTGGTTGGAATTTGTAATTCGCCGCCGGTGTAGTCGAGCGCACCGCCGGTGATTTCGTCTTTCCACGGGACATCGTCGATATCAGCTTCCATGATTCGAACATTCGGCACGGTTGCGCACAGATTGAGCGAGTGCATCGTCGAAAGGTGCGAATAGTAGTTGTGGGGAGCGATGTTCAGCTCGTAGCTTTCGGCGAGCATGGCTATATCTCGAGAACGTGAAAAACCGTTCCAAGGCACATCGATCATCACGTTATCCATCGAGCGATTGTCAAAGTAGGGGCGATATTCCCTGATGCCGAACAGATTCTCGCCTGATGTGATCGGAACCGTTGTTCCCGCCTTTACTTCAGCGAGTCCTTCTGGCTCATACATATCGACCTCGACCCACATGGTGTTGAACTGCTCCATCACTTGGCAGATTTGGCGTGCTGCGAGTGGCTTAAAGTGGAAGTTGAGATCGATCGCAATCTGAACTTCGCCTCTTGTACCGTCTTCGAACGCACCGATGTACTTTTCTATGTGATCGAGCGTCTGCCACGTAACGTTCTGATCAGTAGCCCCCGTTCCAAATCCGCCATCGTAGCCGTGAGCGGGAGTTCCCGGATAGTTGATGTTGGTCTTGAGGGCCTTAAACCCCTTTTCGCGCACTTCTGCGCCGAGTTCAGCGACCGCCTCGAATGAATCCATCGGCGGGACGCCGATGAGTTCATGCTGTCGGACTCGTGAACTGCCGCAGTGCGACCAGTAGACCTGCTGGCTTTGGCGCGTCGGGCCGCCGAATAGCGAATAGACTGGAACCCCAAGTGATTTGCCCTTAATGTCCCACAACGCAAGTTCGATTCCAGCGATTGCCTTTGCTGCGATACCGCCTGTCGATTGGCGGGCGAGCCGGTACATGTCCCAGTAGCGCTTCTCGACTGCTAGTGGGTCTTGTCCTTTTAGAATTGGGAAGAAGTCGGTTACTGCTCCGACGATTCCGTACGGGTTGCGTCCATCCGACATCTCACCGTATCCAGTGATGCCTTCATCAGTGCGAACTGCAACGTACTGCCAGGGTCGCCATCCGGCGTCGACGACAAATGTTTCTATGGCTGTGATTTTCATGTCGTTATTTGCTCTGTGTGTTGTCGAACAACTTGGTCGTGCGTCGCATGGCGTTAGTTGCGATCGTCATAGGGTGACTCTGCTCCGCGTCGCAGTTCTTCTACCCTAGCCCTTCCATGCGGAAGGGGACTATCTGTTGGATTTTTTTTGGGATAACTGCCGGAAGTTTAGTGCAGTATGGGGATTTTTCAAGGTGCGTCGTACACCGCTCGTTTTTGACCTGAGTAGTCCCACGGAACGATCCATTCTTCGGGAATTTCCAGTCCGAAGCCGGGAGCGTTTGATGGAACTACTTTTCCTTCGACGGCTGATGGAACGCCCGGCATAAGTTTGTCGGATACCGGCTGTCCAACGTCAGTGTCCATGAACCACTCTGCAAGAGTTGTTTCAGGCATGGCGTAAGCGAAATGCTGCCCCCAAGCCGTATTTGCGCCCATGTGAGTGATCGTTTCGATCCCTGCAGCTTCGGCGTAGGTGTAAATCTTGAGGATTTCCGAAAGTCCGCCCGCCCACTCAATATCGGGCTGAACGATGTCCACTGCACGAGCGGCGATCAACTGTTGAAACTGCTTACGACCGTAGTGATGCTCGCCGGTTGCAAGGGCTGTCCAAGTCATAGCTCGCTTGAGTTCTTTGTGGCCTTCTAAGTCCCACGGTGGAAGAGGTTCTTCGAGCCAGCGTAGTTTGTAAGGGCGTAGACGTTCGGCGACTCTCAAAGCAAGATCGGCGTTGTACGACATCACCGGGTTGAACGTTAGTTCGGCGTCGTTGCCTGCGATTTCACGCTGGCTTGCAACGTGAGCTTCAAGTTTAACGAGTCCTTCAGAGCCCTCTTCATAGAAGAACGGGTTGCTGATCTTAAATCTTTCGAATCCGAGTTCGCGCATCCACTCGATATCGTCGCCAGTTGCGTATAGCTCAACATGATCACGTGAAGGTCCACCGATCAGTTCGTATACCGGTCTATCTAGCAGTTTGCCTTTGAGGTCCCAGAGCGCAAGATCGACTCCACTTTGAGCCGCAGTTGCGATTCCACCTTGGAAGCCCTCGTTCATGCGCCAAATTTGGTCGTTTATTAGCTCAGTGGCAAGTGCGTCCTTGCCTTCGATCAAAGGTGCAATTAGATAATCGACTACCGAAGCACCCATTGCCCCGTGGGCGAAGGATCCGAGTCCGAACGTTCCGTCTTCAGCGGTGATCTGAACCCACGCTTTTCCAGACTGGCCCGGCTTATTGCCGTCGACACGTGTGTACTCGGAATATCGTGCTATTGGCTGAGAACGAAGTGAGTATGTGTTCCAGCCGGGTTTGATGTTTGGTCGTGCAGGAGCTGTGGGCTTGTTGATTTGGATGCAACGAACGCTTTTGATCTTCATGCTAGTTCGCCCCCCAGTCAATAATATCGCTCGGTTCGAACTGCATACCGAACCCCGGTTCGTTTGAAGGTCTGACCGTGCCATTCACGGGCACAAGGGTACCGGGAATACGAACGGTTTCATCGAGAGGAACGCCCGGATCGGAGCCCATCCAGTATTCGGCCATTGGCGATTCTGTTGCAGCCATTGCGAAGTGCTGACCGAACGGGTTATTTGCTCCGCCGTGCGGAATGGTCGCCATGCCTGCCATCTCGCCGATGGTATGAGCTTTCCACGCTTCGGTCATTCCGCCACCCCACGTGAAGTCGGGCTGCAGGATATCGACAGCTCGCTTTTCTACAAGATCTAAGAATGCGTGCCGACCATGATGGTCTTCACCGGCTGCAATCGCTACCCACGGAGCTGATCGGCGCAAGTGGGCGAGTCCATCTGAGTCGGTAGGAACCAACGGCTCTTCGAGCCAGCGCAAGTTGTAGGGTTTAAGTTCTTCCAATAATCGTAATGCAAATTCGACGTTGTACGACATAACTGGATTGATCATTAGATCGCGATCGATACCAACCCGTTCACGAGCCTGAGCCACGTGAGTAATCACCGCTTTGATCCCGGCATCGCCTTCTGAATAGTGAGAGGGGTTGGTGATTTTAAATTTGGTGAAGCCGAGTTCTTGCGCCCAATCTAAATCGTCACCTGTTGCATAGCAAGTGATCGATTCGCGAACGGGTCCGCCTAGTAGGGCGTACACAGGTTGACCAATAATTTTTCCTTTGAGATCCCACAAAGCAAGATCGACTCCGCCCATTGCGGTTGATGCAGTGCCAGCGGATCCGTATCGCTGAGAAACGCGAAGAATCAGATCGTTCAGGTGCTCGATAGCCAAGCAGTTTCTACCTTCAAGAATCGGAGCGATCACCTTGTTTACAAACGCCGCAACAGGCTCACCGAACGCTGCCTGTCCAAGCCCGTATGTGCCATCTTCAGCGGTTACTTTAACCCACACTGCGCCGAGTCCACCGCCCGGCATACTGCTAGGCAATCCTGAAAATTCCGAGTACATGTTTATCGGCATCGCACGTTTCGCCGAGTTGTTCCACGAAGGGCGAGTTGGCTTGGTGCGATTCGACGGTTCAGACAGCTTTACGTGAACTGCTTTGATGGACTTGATCTTCAACTTTGTCCTCGTAAATTTCTGTGGGCATTCAGGGTAAATTCGGTAACTATTGCGAGTCGAACTTATGCGATCGTTCGTCGAGCGTCATATGCTTGCGACGGTGACAGTTTAGCCATGCACACAGCATGACACGTAAATTATGACGGAATCGCAACGAATGCAGCCAAGAACAGTCGATATTGAACACCCCGCGTGGTCGTGGTCTAAAAACCCAGGTCTCGAAGAACTGCTCGTGATCGGCCCAGTTCGATAATCAGATCGTTTTTCATCTCGACAACCCGAACTTCTTCGTCTGAAATCGGCAGTCGAATTTTAATCTAAATATTCGCTGTGTCGTACGCCCACGCTTTGATTAGGTGATGGGCGATGGCAATTGACCCGGGAATGTTCACACCTTCGAGCCTGTCTTCGAGAGCTAGTTTCACTTCGTCCTTCGTGAACCAGCGAACGTCGGCCATTTCACCTGGATCAGCGACGATCTCGTCGGAAATCGCTTCGGCGTGGCAGCCGATCATCAGTGACGATGGAAATGGCCACGGCTGTGACGAGTGGTAAGTCACCTTGCCTACTTTGAGACCGGCCTCTTCCATAACTTCGCGTCGAACACCCTCTTCGATCGCCTCACCCTGATCCATAAAACCGGCCAGGCATGAGTAAAAGGTCGAATTCGAGCGAGCAAGTGTCTGGCCCATCACGCACCGGTTGCCCTTATAAACGAGCATGATTACCACAGGGTCAGTTCGTGGAAAATGTTGCGATTTACAGTTGGGGCACTGCCGCATAAGCCCCCCCCTAAAACTTTGCGATTCGGTGCCACATGCCGAGCAGAATCGGTGCTGGGCTTGCCAGTTCAGATTGGACCGGGCTTGGGCGAGAATTCCCGACTGCTCTTTCGGAATGTCAGTCGCTGCGGCGCGCCCGTCTTCGAACCCAGCGCCTTCGACAAGTGCTGCAATGTGCGAAGGATCCTCCACGGCAGTAACGTCTACCGCAAAATGTGGATTACGTTCTTCGTCGAATCCTAAAAATTTGGGTCCACCCGCTTCTTTGGGAAGACCATCTAGGAATTCGTGCCCGATCCACGCCAGCTCGGCGTCGGGGCTGCGTCGCACGAGTGGCTTCAGGCTGTGGAACGGGAGTATTCGGGTGTTGTCTTGCCGGATCATCATCTTCAACAACTCTTCGTCCCGACGTTCAGAATCGCCTCGATCGAACGGGTTTCCGGCAAAGATGTGGGTATACGACAAGTGATTTGCTCTCAGGGTGATCAGTGAACGATTCGCAGCACGCCACTGTATCAGCAGCAATGCTGTGTTTACCTGTGGCATTGATGGGGGAGGGAGGCGCTGATGTCATGCTGAACTTGATTCAGTATTGCTGACACGGGGCACTGACATGGAAATTCAATGATGACCGTCAAAATTCTGAGTTGCACGCAATCGGCGATAGAAAACGACTCGGAAGTTTTTGTCCAACACGTGCGAAGTGCTGTGTTATCGGCGTTAGGGAACTAGAGTGAGTCGGCTACTCATCATCCTTAGTTGCCCGCGCTCCGTTTGCTTCGTTTGCTCTGTTCCACCAGCCGGGTTGAGCTTCTGGCGAGTCGACATCGATAGCAAATTCCTCCAGTGCTTCTGGGATGAGTTCAATCCCCAGTCCCGGCCGACCGTTCGGGAAGATCGAACCGTCACGGACGTCGAACATCGGTGTAATGACTTTTTCGAACGTCTCGAACCACGTGTGAAGACACTCTTCACGGTAAAGGTTCGGGATTGCAATCGACGCCTGGAACGACGCGGCGATGGCGACTGGTCCCAAAGCATCGTGAGGGCTGACCGGGATGTACTGAATCTCGGCCATCGAAGCGATTCGCCTGATCTCACTAATACCGCCGCACCACGCGATATCGGGCATTATGTAGTCGACCAGACGATCTCTGAGAATCTCGTCGTAGTCCCATCGAGTGAAGTGCCGCTCGCCTACGCAAAGAGGCACATTCGTGTTTTCGCGAATCTGGCGAAGAGCGTTGTGATTCTCAACGTGAGTTGGCTCCTCGAACCAGACTAGGTCGATGTGCTCGATGGCGTTCGCGCCCTTGATCGCCGAAGCAACGTCCATTCGGGCGTGGGCGTCCACCAGTATTTCGTACTCGGGGCCAACGGTTTCTCGCAGCGCTTCCATCCATTCGACGGCCTCAGCAATCGCCTTCGGTTCCATGCGTTCGACCATGTTTGCACCGTAGTGGGTCTCCCCCATCGTGCGGCGACTCGGGAACGGATCGGTTTTGATCGCCTTATACCCGGCTGCGACCGTACGTTTCGCCTCTTCGATTAGCGTATCGATGCCCTGCCCTGCGCTTATATCCCGAACGTGGGTGTAGAGCGGCACGCTGTCACGAACTGGACCACCAAGTAGATCGTAGATCGGGACGCCGAGCGCCTTGCCCTTAATGTCCCACAGGGCGATATCTATGGCGCTGATCAGGTGAGAAATGTATCCGCGCCCGTTGAGGTCGGAGTTCACGTGGAAGATGCGCTGCCAGATCTCCTCGATGTTCTTGGGGTCGGAACCGACTACAAGCGGTTTGATCGCTTCGAGTCCTCGCACGAGATGGCTGTTCACAGCGTAGTCGGTGCATTCGCCAAGCCCTGTGACACCTTCGTCTGTTTCGACTTCAACGAACAGCCATGCCAACCCGGGAATCGGCATAACAACGTGGGTTTTGATGTCGGTGATTTTCAACGTAAATGCTCCGTACGTGCGAGGCGCACTTGGTTGCGCGTCGCAATCTTTTTTCTGAACCGGGCGTCACTTCTGTGACTTGGGTTCGCATTTCTGCGACCCGGCCCTAGCCCCTTCCCGAAGGAAGAGGGGCTGGTTGCTGGCTGTCGGGAGTTTAGATGAGAATGCGCTGCGGTGGGGCGAAACCCTACGAGCGGATGCGCCTCAATCCGAACGCCTCGTTCTGAAAAATTCATGACACCCTGACGTGCCTTAAGCCCAAGCACACGCCGGTCCGACCGGCGATATGCTCGGCAACTTTCCGCAGGCCTTCACGCATCTTGCGCTGATCAACTCAGTATTCATCCTCGACCGCGCTCTCGAGCAGAGCACCGCGAAAAACGGCCGCAGTTAGTCGTATCATACTTGCGCACCTGAACTGAGCGACCTTTCTCAATTCAACAATTCTCGACAGGAACAAGTAAATGACCTCACGTGTCTTACCCGGCCACGACACCTCAGACATTTCGATCGACGACGTACTAGGCGTCGGGTCTGACCCGGCACTACGTGAAATTCAAACGCACGCCGACGGCCCCAAGGGCACCGTCCCGTTCACTGCTGAATTCCTGATCGAAGAGCCGAGCGGCAACCACTTTGGTATGACCCAGAACGCCGGAATGGGCTGGAATCCTGCTGAGCTTATGCGGAAACAGTTCATCATTCTCTCCACCGTTGGAGGCGTGAAAGAGCAGGACGGTTCTCCGGTCGCACTCGGACTGCATACCGGCCACTTCGAACTCATCGACATGGTCTCGGCTGCCGCCCACGAACTCAAAGAATTGAAATCCGTCCCGTTCGCAGCGTTCTGTTCCGATCCGTGTGACGGTCGAACCCAGGGCACCACGGGCATGCTCGATTCGCTTCCCTACCGAAACGACGCCGCGCAGGTGTTTAGGCGCATAGCCCGATCGCTGCCGACTGTGCGAGGAGTACTGGGAGTTGCGTCGTGCGACAAGGGCCTACCGGCGATGATGATGGCACTCGCAGGCCTGCACAATCAGCCCGGGGTTATCGTTCCGGGTGGCACGACTCTCAAGCCGCACATCGGTGAAGACACGGGTCAGATTCAATCGATTGGCGCAAGATTTGCCCAGGGTGAAGTGACACTCGAATACGCTCAAGACGTTGGCTGCCGGTCGTGTGCATCACCCGGCGGCGGTTGCCAATTTTTGGGAACAGCAGGAACGTCTCAGGTTGTATCTGAAGCACTTGGTATGGCGATCACCCACTCGGCGCTTTCACCAAGCGGAACACCAGCGTGGTACGACATTGCACGGCGTTCGGCTCGTGCTCTCGTGATGATGGAGCGACGAGGCGTAGTGTCACGAGACATTCTGACCGATGCCGCTTTCGAGAACGCCATGGCGGTTCACGCTGCGTGTGGCGGGTCGACAAACCTGCTGCTCCACATGCCAGCGATCGCACATGCCGCCGGTCGAAGGCGCATGACGGTTGAAGACTGGACACGAGTGAACCTCGCCGTACCTCGTTTGGTCGACGTATTGCCAAATGGCCCCGTCGGGCACCCAACCACTCAGCTCTATGCTGCAGGCGGTGTCCCAGAAGTGATGCTTCATTTGCGCAAGATGGGACTCATCGACACGAGCGTTATGACCGCAACGGGCCAGAAGCTTGACGAGAATCTGGACTGGTGGGAGGATTCGGAGCGAAGGCACGATGTTCGCAAGTATCTGACCGATGTTGACGGCGTAGATCCAGACAACGTGATCATGTCTCCTGAACGTGCAAAGAGCAAGAATCTCACCAGCACGGTTACCTTCCCGATGGGCAACATTGCTCCAGAGGGATCAGTTATCAAGAGCACGGCGATTGACCCTTCGGTCGTCGATGACGATGGCGTTTACCGCAAGATCGGCCCGGCCCGAGTATTCCGTTCAGAGCGGGCGGCGATGGGCGCGATCAAGTCACGAGACGAGGATCACAAGATCAAGGCTGGCGACATTATGGTCGTAACTTGCGGCGGCCCGCTCGGAACGGGCATGGAAGAGGTTTACCAGCTTACAGCTGCGCTAAAACACCTCTCGTACGGCAAGCAAGTGGCGTTGATAACCGATGCTAGGTTCTCTGGTGTTTCAACTGGAGCATGTATCGGCCACGTTGGGCCCGAGGCGCTTGCTGGTGGTCCGATTGGGCGGATAGAAGACGGCGATGTGATCGAGATCATTGTCGACCGCAAGAGTCTTTCAGGATCGCTCAATGTAGTTGGCATTGACGGCGAAGTGAAGGGTGACGCCTGGGGCACTGCTGAACTGGAACGTCGCGCAGAGCCAGACGATCTTGCGCCGCACCCACAACTGCCGGACGATTCGCGTCTCTGGGCGGCTTTACAGTCGGCTTCAGGCGGAACTTGGGGCGGCTGCGTCTTCGATGTCGACGCAATCGTAGAAACCATAGAAGCCGGCAAGAAGGCGTTGGGCGATAGAGGAGACTAGTCCCTTGCCCTCCAAGGGTAGAGGTGTGCGGGAACGTGCGCTATTCTCGCTAGGCGAACGCTATCGTTCGATAGTGACCCCATCTAGACCAGCACGGCGTTGTTCAATTTCAGAATTGAACCCGACTGAATGACGGTAGATGCACGGTCCAGGTTACGGATACTTGTGGCGGGGTCACCACTAAAAGCAGCCATATCGGCGATTTTACCCGCCTGGAGGCTGCCTATTTCGTTAAGCAGCCCAAGCGCCTCAGCAGTTCCGGCGGTTGCAGCGTTGATTGCATTCCAGTTCGACCACCCGAGCTTTTCGACGAACGCCCATGCGTTTGCAGCCGAACGATCGTGCGTCCCGTAGGTCATTCCCATATCGAGCCCGGTGGTGAATCGAACCCCAGCGTCGTGCATTTTCGTCAGCGTGCCGATGTGTTCTTCTTCTTCGACAAGTTTGAATGAAACAGCCCAGTGTGGATCCATTGGCCCCTTTTCGCCTCGAGCCTTGGCTTCCTGACCGAGCAATGCGTGACCGAGTGTGGGGTCGACCCACTGACCCTGGTCGACCATCTTTTTGACGGTCTCGTGCGTGTAGTCGAGGCCTTTGGTCGGATCCGAGTCGTACCAGCGGGCGTGAATGAGATGGTCAACTCCAGCATCGACAACGTTGCGAGTGCCCTGCGCCGACAACGTGTGGGTCACGATCGGCACGTTCATGCGGTGAGCTTCTTCGACCGCTGCCTTTAGAACTGCAACCGAGTACTGCGGTGTTCGCGGGTTCGCAGTCGGAGTAAACATCCCGCCGGTTGCCATCATCTTGATCACGTTGGCGCCAAGCTTTACCTGAGCTCGAACTGCGGTTCGAACCTGGTCTTCGGTATCGGCCTCGGTGCCGAAAAACCAGCAGTGGCCGGCTGTGATCGTGATAGGGGAGCCAGCAAGTAGCAGCCGTGGACCCGGGACGTGCCCGTTTTGAATCATTTGTCGAACTGCGAAAGCAACTTCGTTGCGGGAACCCAAGTCACGAATGGTTGTTGTTCCGGCAAGAACGGCTTTGCGCATGTTGTTGGTTGCGCGAATGGTGAGCTGCTGGTTGTTTTCGGTAAGAGCAAGCACCTGTGCGTCGGCTGTAGCACTGCAGTGCATGTGGCAGTGGGCATCGATCAGACCCGGCAAGAGCGAAACGTCGCCAAGATCGTGAACTTCATATGAATCATCTGCCGACGATAGGCTGCCAACGGGGGTAATCGCCGTGATTAGTCCGTCTTCCACGACTACTGCGTGATCATCAAGCCAACCTGAAACGCCTTCGTTAGCGACGCGCTTTGCTTTGAAAATGCTCTTTTTTATCATGGATATTTCGTTCGGACCTTCTACTGCCTGTTGATGTTTTGGGATTGTCGTTCGCCAACTGGCAGATGATACGTGCTTGAAACTTCTTTGGCTGCTTTAGGTGGCGAGTGCTATTTCTCGTCGTTGTAGTGAATTTCGAATGCGCCGTCGGTTATGAAAATGCCAACCATGTCGGCTTCGTAGGTAGCACCGTGTTCCATCGTTTCGCCCTGCGGGAACCATACCCATGTTCCGGGTCCATATGTGCCCTGATGGGTTCGAAGTTTGCCTTCCAAAACGAATATTCCGTGACCGCAGGGATGAGTGTGTTCAGGATTCAGAACGCCTTTTGGGTAGCGGATCATGCGGATTTCAGCGCCAGAATCAGGGTCCTTACGTAGCATCAGGCGGCCCAGATCGACTCCGAGTTTAAGGTTGTGGCTGACGTCCCAGGGAATCGATTTCGTGTCGATCGGGTTGTAGACGTTTTCACTCGAGTTGTTATCTAGATCAGCCATTTGTACTCCTTTTGGCATTTGGCGGTTGGTGTTGAATACTCGGGATTTTTTCGTAGCTAGAGTGCTTTCCAGTACCTACGGCCTTCCCATCGGACCATCATGCCCCACCCTGGATAGCTGAGGTGGCTACCGATGACTACCGCCTCATCTCGTTCTGCGGTATCGAGCATGTCCTTGCGGGTCTGGATGCCCATGGGGCTGTCCCAGTCGGGCGAATAATGGAAATCGGTTTCGGTCGCCTGCATCGGTGAGCCCAGTATGTCGCCTACGAGTAGCGCCCGTTCGTTGCCTGAGGCGATTAGCAGGCTCATGTGACCCGGGGTGTGGCCCGGCGTTGGGAATGCGATGATGCCGGGGGCGAGTTCAGTTTCGCCGTCCATAAGATAGAGCACGCCCTGTTCTTCGACAGGCATGACGCTTCTGAGCGTTGCTTCGCCCCGGTTTGCGTCGGCAAGTAGTTCGTCGGTGGTGAAGTGATTCCAGTCGGCTTCGTGAACTTTGTACCGGGCGTTTGGAAAGCTAAGTGGGCGATCCGGGAGGTCTTCACGCAGGTTCCAGCCGACATGATCTCCATGAAGGTGGGTGAGAAATACGGTGTCGATGGATTCGAGGCCGATCCCGTTTCGTTCGAAGTCAGTGATGAGCTCACCCGGTGCAGGATGGCCAAGCATATCGCCATGGGGTCCAAAACCTGTGTCGGCGAGAACACGTTGATCGCCGGATGTAAACACGAACGATCCGAGATTGTTCTGGAAGAACTGGCCTGCGAAGTATTCAGGGAACCGGTCGTAGTAGGGCTCCCACACTTCTAGCGGTTGCTCGGGGAATAAAACTCTGGGGTCGAAGGAGATGCTGCCGTCGGTGAGGCCAGTGATGTGGACGTCTCCGATTTGGAGAGTGTTGTTTTTATTTATTGTCATTATTGGTTTTCAGAACGGGTGATTAGCTTCATTGTTGTGCGCTACCGCCACGAGTGATGGCAATATAAAAGGTTTTTCGGAATTAACCAGTGCTGGTGAATATGACCTGAATCTGATTTCTGGATGCTTGCATCCTTACTTGCCGTTCGACAACATCGTATTCATTAGGAGATCAGCCCTGGTTCCATGATTGCGCTTGCATGCTCTCGAGTACGAGAACAGCATACAAGTCGGATCCCGGTCGAATAAAAAAAGCCCTCGACTGAACGTCGAGGGCTTTTTCATTTGTTGCTATGGCGATCCCGATCAGATTTGAACTGACGATCTCCTCCTTGACAGGGAGGCGTGTTAGACCACTACACCACGGGACCAAGTAACTTGTTGCGGAATGAACCGCTTCTATTGAGAGTACGGCGGGTAAAAACGCCAGTCAACAGTCCGAACGACTTTGCTGACTAGCAAAAATTACCCAATCAACTAGTTGTAGTTGCAGCCGATGCCTTTGTAGCCGATTTCGACATCGCCCGAGGCGGTCACCATTACGGGGGTTATCTTGTCGCCACCAGAGAGTCTTTCGACTTCGACCCACTTGTCGGGCTCTTTAGACACATCGATCTCTCGATAGGCGATGCTGTCTTTAGTTAGATCTTCCTTGAGAAGATCGCAGTACCCGCATGTTGGGTGGGTGTACACAATAGCGACGCCATCGGCTGGCGGCTGTTCGGTTTGAGGCATTCCTATTCCTGAAGAATCCGCAGGCTAGCCTGGTTTTTTTAGGCTGGCTAGTGAGCAGTTGTTCGTTCGATTCGATTTGTTTTGTTAGTTGCAGTGTGTCGACTGTGTCGATCTGATGCGAGAACAGGTCGATTCGGTGCGAACGGCGCAGTGAATCTTACCGCAAAATTACATCTCTATCGATTTTTCGCCTGAAAGATAGCCTTCGGGGTCTTTTTCGAAAGAGACTCGGCAGCCGGGCCCACAGAAGTAGTAGACCTCGCCCTCATGGGTCGCAACGCCGCCGCCGGGGTTACCGGTGTCGACGCCCATGCCGCACACGGGGTCGGTGTCGGTTTCAGATTTGCTACTCAAAAACGGAATTTTCATTGTTTTATCTCCAGCTTCGTTTTTATCTTCAGCTTCGTACTGTTTGATCTAGTTAGTTGGTTGCTTCGACGGAGGTTGGGATTTTGGTTGATGATGATGGTGGGCCAGAAGCCGAGACCTTGCGATTTCTGACACCTCGGCCCAGTCTGAGCGAGTTCGTAACTACCGTTACTGAACTGATCGCCATCGCACCTGCTGCGACTATGGGGTTCAAGAAGCCGACTTCTCCAATAATTGGATGCAAGAAACCCGGAACCGTTCCATCGCTGAATATTGGATACAGAACTCCAGCAGCAATCGGTATCAGCATTACGTTGTAGAAGAACGCCCAGAACAGATTTTGCTTGATAGTGCGCATCGTGCTGCGACTGAGGTCGATTAGCTCGGCAACAATCGCCGGGTCGCCTGACGTGATTGTTACGTCAGCAGCCTCGATTGCAATGTCGGTTCCGGTGCCAATTGCTATGCCAACATCGGCCATGGCCAGTGCCGGAGCATCGTTGATGCCGTCGCCCACCATCGCCACAGTCTTGCCATCGTTGTGAAGACCCGAAATCGCTGCGGTTTTTCCGTCGGGCAGTACATCGGCGATTACGAGATCGATTCCGCCGATGGATGCAGCCACCTTGTCGGCAGTTCGCTGGTTGTCGCCGGTCAGCATTACGGTGCGAATACCCCGTGCTTTCAGCTCGAGAATTGCTTCGCTTGCGCCTGTTTTTACGGTATCGGAAACACCGATGAGGCCGATCGGCTTATCGTCTTTTGCCACTGCCAGCACGGTTTCGCCGCGTTCGGCTATGGCAAAGCTGAACTCTGTGAATTCGTACTGTGCGGAAGTTTTTTCAGTGATGAATGCAGCGTTTCCGACGGTGATGATCGAATCCTCGACCTTCGCGGTAATTCCACGACCCGGCACAGCATCAACATCGGTGGCTTCGGGAATATCGATACCCTGCGCCGTTGCCTCGGCGAGTACGGCAGTCACAAGTGGGTGCTCGGAGTTCGCTTCAGCTGCAGCAGCGAGTCGAATCAACTCACGCTTGGTAACGCCGTAAGTTTCTATGCTCGCTATCGCCGGCTTGCCCTCGGTGAGGGTTCCCGTCTTATCGAACACCACGGTGTCGATCCTGTGAGCACGCTCGAGCGCGTCTGCGTTTCGTATAAGTGCTCCGACCGAAGCGCCTCGGCCTATGCCAACCATGATGGCGGTCGGGGTTGCGAGTCCGAGTGCGCACGGGCATGCGATGACCAGTACTGCAACGGTCATGAGCAGGGCGTTGATCATCGCTGGCTCGGGAGCCACGAACGACCAGGTTGCGAACACGACTACCGCGATGATTAATACAGCGGGTACGAATCGGGCAGTGACTTTATCGACCAGATGTTCGATAGGTGCCTTAGAAGATTGCGCCTGCTGAACCATGCGAACAATTCCAGCGAGAACGGTTTCACGTCCGACAGCCGATGCCTTGAATCGAACAGCTCCGGTGCCGTTTACGGTTCCTGTGAAGAGATCATCTCCTGGCTGCTTTTCGGCCGGGAGTGGTTCGCCAGTGAGCATTGATTCGTCGACCGAAGTAGTGCCTTCGGTGATTCTGCCATCGACTGGAACTCGTTCGCCGGGTCGCAGGACGATGAAATCACCGGATACGACATCGGCGATATCGACTTCAACAGGAATGCCGTCTTTGACGACCATGGCGGTTGCGGGCTGGAGACCCATCAGCTTCTTGATAGCGTCGGAAGTTCGTCCTCGCGCTCGGGCTTCAAGCCACCTGCCAAGCAGAATCAGCCCGATGATCGCAGCCGAAACATCGAAATACGTTCCGGTCGAGTGGCTTCCGCCTACTGCAGATCCCGAAAACGTGAGTGAATCCTCGAACAACGGGCGCAGGACGGTAACGGCAAGACTGTAGAAGTAAGCCGTTGAGGTCCCGATGGCCACGAGCGTGTTCATGTTCGAGGTGCGAAGTTTTGCTGCCGACCATGCCGACCTGTAAAAGCGTGAACCTGCCCAGAACTGAACCGGAGTCGCCAGGATCAGGAAAAGGATGTTGACCGTGGTTGGCGCCAGGTTTGAGAGTGAGTCGATCGCTGCGTAGTTCATCGCAATCATTACAATTGCTGCCACAGCGAGGCTGATGATCATCATGTCGCGTGTGGTTTTCAGTTCGGCTTCTCGAATTGCCTTATCGCCATCGGAGAATATCGACTTGTCTTCGTCTGCGAATCCTCTTACGGAGTAGCCCGCGCCCGCGAGGGCCTCTCGAAGATCTGGCTTTGTGACGTCATTTGCTTCGAACTCGACAGTTGCAGTTTCTGTGCCAAGACTGACCTGGGCATCGATAATACCCGGTACATCGTTCAGGGCGTTGCCAACGTGGTGTACACAGGCGGCGCAGGTCATTCCGCCGATGCTGAATGTCAGCGTCGAGAGTTCTTTTTCGACACCGGGGTCGACTTCGGGTGAATTTGCGTTTGGTGGATTAGCGGTCTGCAATTTCGTACAACTCCACCAGTTCGCTGAGGACCTGTTCTTCGCGCCCCTGTTTTACTCCATCGACGACGCAGGTGCGTAGGTGGCCGTCGATTAGCTGCGATTCAAGTTTTTGGAGGGCTCGCCGTACTGCGAACGTTTGTCGCAGGATGTCGACACAGTAACGGTCTTCTTCGACCATTTTCTTCACGCCTGCCAGATGGCCTTCGATATAGCTGAGTCGTTTGACCGCATCGTGTTTGGTCTCATTCTTAGCCAGCTCGTGACCTTCGTGGTTGTGGTGTTCATGAATCATGGCAATCTCACGTTGTTTGTAGTTCGCTGAACGCTGTGTAGCATGTACTATATACCCCTACCGGGGGGGTATGGGTCACATTAGTGTGAGGATCCGTCTCGACGAGATAAGCGAGTTTAGATTGAAGAAGATTTTGTTCGGACTGTTGGTGTTGTTTGTGGCGGTTGTAGTCACCGGATGCGGAGATAACAGCATCGATACCCGGGTTGATCCTGCGGCGTCTGCCTCTGCCTCTGTGGCTGCCTCTGCCTCTGCCTCTGTGGCTGAGTCTCTGGCTTCGACAGTGAAGTTTCCGGTTGAAGTAACTGGTGCGCGTGTGAGCGCGGGTGAGGTCATTTATTCGCAGAACTGTGCGTCGTGTCACGGGCCGGTGAATGGTCCGACTGTTTTGGATGCTGCCCCGGTTCACGGCGATGCTGGCCACACCTGGCATCATCCAGATCGACTGTTGTTCACGTGGATTCTCGATCGCCCGCCGCTGGCGACTCTTATGCCAGCATTTCGCGGCACGTTATCGGACGATGAGGTGATGGAAGTTCTCGCCTATATCAAGAGCCACTGGCTTCCTGAGATTCAGGATCGTCAGAACGAAGGGTCAGCTCAGTACGAGGCTCAGGTCATCGAGTTCGGGGTGGAATGATTGCCCAGCTCTGGGGTGAATCATTACCTGGCGAGTGATCCGCGAGCTACGTGGCTGAATCGCGTGACCGCCCCTCACGATGAAGTCAGATAGGAACTGCTGGCGCAGATCTGGTACTTGTAATTGGCCCACGCGTCGGCGCCAGTGAGCGTCTATCTCGTGTAATCGGGTGTTTTTATCCTGTCCCCATTGCGTGAGTTGCCCATCGTGTTGCTTCCACTTTTTGGCAGCGTAGACAGCGGCCAGTAGAAGCAACGCACCTGCAATTGCATCTAAAACGTAGTGGTTGGCTGTGGCAATAATCGCCACGAACATCACGGCCTGGTACATAAATCCGGCGATCTTGACCCATAAGCCCCCGAGTTTGAAGGCTCCGATCATGACCAGTAGGGCCCATGCGTAGTGCAGGCTCGGCATTGCGGCGAACCGGTTGTAGCTGATAGATGAATCGGAACTTGGTGCGGGGTCGAGGCCCAGAAGGGTAACCGTATCGGTCATACCGAGTCCGGGCATGAACCTTGGCGGTGCGAGCGGGTAAAGGGCAAAAACCACGGCTCCGAAGATCATCGTAAGAACGAATGTACGCCTCAGGTCGATATACGCTACTCGGTTTTTGATGAACAGAATGATCGCGGTGCCGATTAGTCCAGCCCACATGCCGATGGCATAGAAGTAGGTCAGCGCGATAAGCGCGCCGAGTGATACTCGACCGATGATCTGCTGGATGAACGACTCTTGATTTAAGGCGAGCGCGGTTTCGAGTCTGATAACATCCCACCCGTTTGAAACTGCTTTCAGAACTGGGGAAGGGTCGGTCAGATTCTTTACAAGTGCAAAGATCAGGTAGCAAGCCCCGATCAGTGCAATTTCTTTGGTGACAATCTTCAGCACCACGCAACCCCGAATACGGATCAAATTACTTTGCACCCATCTCTCTAGAGAGAGTCAGCAAATCATCCGGTTTCACATATTTTTTGCAATTTTCCGGGTTTAGTCAAGTCGGTGAAGTTAGGATTTAGTGTTTATGGGGGGACTTTTACGAGTAAAAAGGTGTATTTACTAAATTACAGGTAAAAATAGCCATGGTTCGAGGCTTACAACTGCCGAGAATGAGTGCCGCGTCAGGCATATTGCTTCGCATGCACGTTGACAGTTAGATGGAGGCAGGGCTAGACTTTGAGGCTGTCAGAGAAATGTCCATCTCTTTTCGTGTCGCCCTGGTTCATATTTTTTAATTCCCAACATTACCGAATGTACGTGCTGTAGCCCTGCGCGTTCTTCGGCTTTTACGCGTTTGAGATAGCTTCTCGCACGCGTGTAATCCATACCCAGTCACTCTAGGAGTGTGTGCATGGTCATCGCTGATCGCCGATTAGCCCCATCTGAAAACCCCGACTTCCAAGGTTTCAACAGCATTGCCAACAATGTTGATGTTCCGAGTCTGGTTCAAGTCCAGGTCAACTCATTCGAATGGCTCAAGACGGATGGTATAAAAGACCTTCTCGAAGAATTTTCGCCAATAGAAGATTTCTCGGGTGGTCGATTCGACCTACGCTTTTTGGGCCACGAGGTACGGAAGCCCAAGCACACCGAGCGTGAGTGCCGGAAGCGCGAGATTACTTACTCTGCGCCGCTCTACATCACTGTTCAGCTGGTCATCAAGGAAACTGGTGAAGTTAAAGAGCAGACGTTGTTCTTTGGCGATGTGCCGATGATGACGGAAAATGGCACGTTCGTGATAAATGGTGCCGAACGAGTTGTCGTATCGCAGTTGGTTCGATCACCTGGTGCGTATTTCACCACCAAGACCGACCCTGTAACAGGCCGTGAACTTTGCAGCGCCAAGCTGATTCCTTACCGAGGAGCATGGGTTGAGCTGGAAACCAGCAACAAAGACCTGCTTTCGGTGAAGGTTGACCGAAAGCGTAAAGCACCGATTTCGACCCTGTTGAGAGCGCTTGGCTTCACGACGGATGACGATATTCTTGGACTTGTGGCTGATGTTGACGATGATCCGGTTCACAACTACATGCAGGCCACGCTTGCCAAAGATACTGCTGCAACTACGGAGGAAGAGGCTCTTCTCGAGTTCTACCGCCGATTGCGCCCTGGTGAGCCGCCGAGTGTTGACAATGCTCGTGAACTGATCCAGAACCTGTTCTTTAACGACCGTAAATACGACCTTGGTCGCGTTGGCCGTTACAAGTTGAACCGCAGGCTTGGAGTTGATGAGAAGACTCGAACTCTTACCAAGAACGATTTCGTTGAGATGATTCGACGCATGATTACGATCAACAACGGTCGAGCTTCTAACGACGATATCGACCATTTGGGTAACCGCCGAGTGCGAGCCGTTGGTGAACTCATTCAGAACCAGCTCCGTGTTGGCCTTCTGCGAATGGAACGCGTTGTAAAAGAGCGCATGACTACGCAGATGGACCCAACTACTACAACTCCTGCCGCGCTGATCAACATCAGGCCGGTAGTTGCTGCTGTTCGAGAGTTCTTTGGTGGATCGCAGTTGTCGCAGTTCATGGACCAGACCAACCCTCTGGCTGAACTGACGCATAAGCGTCGTCTTTCAGCACTTGGACCTGGTGGTCTCTCCCGAGAACGCGCAGGATTCGATGTGCGTGACGTGCACGCCTCTCACTACGGTCGTATCTGCCCAATCGAAACTCCAGAAGGCCCGAACATTGGTCTTTTGGGTTCGCTTTCGACATATGCGCGATTGAACGACTACGGATTTATCGAGACTCCTTACCGAAGGATTCTTCGGACGATGAATAGCGATAACCCCGACATTCAGGGTCGGACCCCTCTTGAGGACATTGCCGACAAAAGCGGCAAGGTTGTTGCAGAATCTGGCAAGCCGATCACGATTCCGGTTGCGGAGTTGGTGAACGCCCTGAAGTCACGAGAAGTGATTGTTCAGGCGTACGTCACGACTGAAGAGGGTGATCGAGATTACCTTTCGGCCGATGACGAAGAGTTGAACACCATTGGTCAGGCAACTACACCGATGGACGCAAAGGGCCAGATCACAACTGAACTGGTTGAGGTGCGCGTTGGTGGTAGTGAATCGTATACGTACGTTCACCCGGACGAAGTCAACTACATGGACGTATCGCCGATGCAGATCGTAAGTATTTCGACTGCATTGATTCCGTTCCTTGAGCACGATGACGCTAACCGAGCCTTGATGGGTTCGAACATGCAACGTCAGGCTGTTCCATTGATTCGACCTCAGGCTCCTCTGGTGGGAACCGGAATGGAATACCGCGTTGCTACCGACTCGGGTCAGGTAGTGATGTCGAATACTCAGGGAGTTGTTTCGGAATCGACAAGCGATCACATCAACGTCCTCAGCGAAGACGGCGAAACCACCGAGTATCCACTGACGAAGTTCGTTCGATCCAACCAGGGCACATCGATCAACCAGCACCCGATCGTTCACAAGGGAGACAAGGTCAATTCTGGAACACCGTTGGCCGACAGTTCATCGACCGAGAACGGTGAGCTTGCGCTTGGTCAGAATCTGCTCGTTGGTTTCATGACCTTCGACGGCTACAACTATGAAGACGCGATCATCCTTAACGAAGACCTCGTGAAAGATGACCGATTCACCTCGATTCACATCGACAAACACGAAGTTGAGGCTCGTGAGACCAAGCTTGGTCCCGAAGAGATCACTCGTGACATTCCGAACGTCGGTGAAGAGAGTCTGCGTGACCTCGACGACGAAGGAATTATTCGAATTGGCGCATGGGTAACACCGGGCGACATTCTGGTGGGCAAGATCACACCAAAGGGTGAAACCGAACTGACTGCAGAAGAAAAACTGCTGCGGGCTATTTTCGGTGAGAAGGCGCGTGACGTAAAAGACACAAGCCTTCGCGTTCCTCACGGTCAGCACGGCAAGGTGATCGACGTTCGAATTCTTACGAAAGAGAAGGGCGACGACATGCTTCCGGGCGTAACCAAGACGGTTCGCGTTTGGGTTGCTCACACTCGCAAGATCAACCAGGGCGACAAGATGGCCGGTCGGCACGGTAACAAGGGTGTTGTGGCGAAGGTTCTTCCACGAGAAGACATGCCATTCCTGCCCGACGGCACGCCGCTCGACATTATGTTGAACCCAATCGGTGTACCTTCCCGAATGAACCTGGGTCAGCTGCTCGAAACCCATTTGGGTTGGGCTGCTAACACTCTTGGTTTCCATGCCCGAACGCCAGTATTCGATAGCGCACAGGATAGCGTTATTGAAGACCAGCTGGCGCGGGCGTGGTTTGTTCGTGAATCGAACGCTAAAGAGCACCGCGATCTGGATTCGAACGATATCGATTGGCCGAAGGTTGATGCGTATCTTGAAGAACGCGGCTTCGACCGTGACCGACTCTGGAGTGACGCTCAGTCGAACCGTGGTGTTGCCCGAGAGGCATGCTTGCGAATCTGGCTGAAAGAAACTGCAGGTATCGAAACTGAAGGTATGAAGCCTTCGGAGCTGATGCAGGAATCACTCAAGATTTCACGAGAGCGAAACCTTTCTGCGCCGATCTTTGGCAAGCAGATGATTTTCGATGGACGAACTGGTATTGAGTACGACGCTCCGATTACGGTCGGAAACGTGTACATGCTGAAGCTCATTCACCTTGTGCAAGACAAGATTCACGCCCGATCTACTGGTCCCTACTCGCTTATTACCCAGCAGCCGCTCGGTGGTAAAGCTCAGTTTGGTGGACAGCGATTTGGTGAGATGGAAGTGTGGGCACTGGAAGCATATTCAGCTGCTTATACGTTGCAGGAAATGCTGACGATCAAGTCTGACGACGTGATCGGACGTGTGAAAACTTACGAAGCAATCGTGAAGGGTGAGGAGGTCATCCAGCCGGGTGTACCTGAGTCATTCCACGTTCTGCTGAAGGAACTGCAGGGTCTTGGTCTTTCGGTTGAACTTCTTAACGAAGACATCGAACGGTTCAACCAGGCTCAAACTCAGGCCCAAGAAATGTCGGCAACCCTTGGTACGCCACTCGGCTGGGACGACTTGAGTGACGAGCCTCTTGATGCGTTGGATATCGAAGAACTACCCAGTGGTGAACTGCCGGTTGATTCTGTCGAGACCGACGAGTCGAGTGATGACGAAGAGTCTGATGACAAATCGTCGGATGATGGCGAATCGGAAGAGCCTACAGAAGACTCGCTTCAAACTCTAGCTTCTGAGGAATCAGAGGAAGTCGTCGATGGCGTTGTTGGCGTCGAAGACGAAGAGAACTAACTAAACAAATTACATCCCGGCCGAAATCCGGCCGGGATCAATCGATTTGCTGGTTTTGCCAGCTTTACACGACGGGCTAGCCGCCCATAGGGGATTTATCCCCGGAAGGCTAAGGAAACGGCCACATATGACACAGTCTGGCGCCGATTTCAACGCTATTAGAATCTCCCTAGCATCGCCAGAGCAGATTCGAGCATGGTCATACGGAGAAGTGACCAAACCGGAGACGATTAACTACCGCACATTGCGGCCGGAAAAAGACGGGCTGTTTTGTGAACGTATTTTTGGTCCTACCAAGGACTGGGAGTGCTACTGCGGTAAGTACAAGAAGATACGTTACAAGGGCGTAATTTGCGACCGATGTGGCGTTGAAGTTGCACGATCCAAGGTTCGACGAGAACGCATGGGCCACGTCAAGCTGGCAGCCCCTGTTGCTCACATTTGGTTTTCCAAGGGAACGCCATCGCGCCTTGGTCTGATTCTCGATCTTTCACCGCGTAACCTTGAGCGAGTTCTTTACTTCGCACAGTACGTTGTTACTTCGGTCGACAACATGGCGCGTCAGAACGCCATCGAGCAGCTCGAAGCCTACAGAGACGCTGAAACCAATCGTTTGGGCGAAGAGCTGACGGAATCACTTGCGGGCGGCGGCGTTGAGCCGATTCTCGCAACAACGATGCAGGCCATGTTCGACGCCAAGGTTGAGGCCGACCGCATTGCGCTGGAGTTCTCGGAATCCGATAAGCCGAAGAAAAAGCCGACCAAGGCTCGGATGAACAAGGCTGAAAAAGAAACTGCAGAACGTATCGAGGCTGAGAAGGCCGAGATTGAAAAATTCAAGGGCGACGACGCGTCGGCCAAGCTCTCAGAGATCACTGATGAGCGAAAAGCAGCTGTTGAAGCCGATGTTCAGGACAAGATCGACGATCTCGAAGCAATTCGGGTGATGGATCTTCTCACCGAGGCTCGCTTCCGTGAGCTTCGTGACAAGTTCGGACAGGTATTCAAGGCATCGATGGGTGCGGAGTCGGTTCTCGAAATTCTTCAGAACACTGATCTCGATGCAGTTCGGGTTGATCTTCACGACCAAGTTCTAAACACCTCTGGTCAGCGTCGCAAGAAGGCGATCAAGCGACTTCGTGTTGTTGAGGCCTTCCGCAAGAGTGGCAACAAGATTGAGTGGATGATTCTTACTGTTCTGCCGGTACTGCCGCCAGAACTTCACCCGATGGTTCAGCTCGATGGTGGCCGATTCGCCACGAGTGACCTGAACGACCTGTACCGAAGGGTTATCAACCGAAACAACCGGTTGAAGCACCTGATCGAGCTGCAGGCTCCAGACATCATCATTCGTAACGAAAAGCGAATGCTGCAGGAAGCTGTCGACGCACTTATCGATAACGGTCGACGTGGTCGCGCCATTCAGGGCAGCCACAATCACAAGCTCAAGTCTCTTACTGACCTGCTACGTGGTAAGCAGGGTCGATTCCGCCAGAACCTGCTTGGTAAACGAGTGGACTACAGCGGACGATCGGTAATTATTTCGGGTCCACAGCTCAAAATGTACGAGTGTGGCTTGCCGAAGAAGATGGCGCTTGAATTGTTCAAGCCGTTCGTAATGAACGCACTTGTTGTGAAGGGTTATGCCCACAACATCAAGAGCGCAAAGCGAATGACCGAACGAGCACGTCCGGAAATCTGGGATCTTCTTGAAGAAGTTATCCAGAACCACCCGGTAATGCTTAACCGTGCGCCAACGCTTCACCGACTTGGTATTCAGGCCTTCCAGCCTGTGCTGGTCGATGGATCTGCCATTCAGATTCACCCGCTCGTTTGCACAGCTTTCAATGCTGACTTCGATGGTGACCAGATGGCCGTGCACGTTCCTCTTTCGCGAGAAGCCGTGCTTGAAGCAAACCGACTGATGCTTTCAACCAACAACATGCTTGCGCCGAGCTCGGGTTTCCCGATTGTTTCGCCAACGCTAGACATGGTTCTTGGCATGTACTACCTGACCGGCATCGACAATGATCAGTTGACGCCGGTTGAGCGAGACGAAGAAGGCAACGCAAAGTACAAGACTTTTGCCAATTTCGAAGATGCCCGATTTGCTCACGACGTTGAGCGGGTCAAGCTTCGCGAAATCATCAAGGTACGGGACGAGGCAGGTGAGTGGATCGAGACGACTGTTGGTCGAATCATCTATAACCGTGCGTTGCCTGATGCGATGGACTTCCGGAATCAACTGTTCGACCGAACTGCAATTGAAGCACTTGTGGGCGAAGCAGTGAACGAGCACGGTAACGAAGTTACCGCAATCATGCTTGACCAGCTGAAGGAGCTTGGCTTCCGCTACGCGACTCAGTCGGGTACGACTATCGCAATGAAGGACATTGTTGTTCCGCCGCAGAAGCAGTCGCTGCTTTCAGCTGCCGACACCAAGATTGCTCGGCTTGATGAGCAGTACCAGGAAGGTCTGATCACTGACCCGGAGCGATACAAGGCTTCTGTCAAAATCTGGACCGATGTATCGGACAAGATGACGAAGGCTGTTGAAGACACTTTGCCGAACTACGGCGGTATCTTCACGATGGCCGATTCGGGTGCCAAAGGTAACATCGCTCAGATCAAGCAGATGGCCGGCATGCGTGGATTGATGTCAGACCCCAAGGGTAGGATTATCGAGATGCCGATTCGCTCCAGCTTTGCTGAGGGTCTTTCGGTTCTTGAGTACTTCATTTCGACTCACGGAGCTCGAAAAGGACTGGCTGACACGGCACTGAGAACAGCTGACTCGGGTTACCTGACTCGACGTCTTGCTGACGTTGCTCAGGACGTGATTATCACCACTGCTGACGATCTGGGTGCTCAGGGCTTCCTGATCACTGGTGACTCAAAGGGTGGCATTCAGGCACCGCTTGCCGATCGTGTTGTAACTCGATACCTGGCTGAACCGATTGTTCACCCAGAGACGGGCGAAATAATCGCGGATCGTGATGAACTGGTCACACGTGAAATCGCCATTAAAATCACTGAAGCTAACGTGACGCAAGCATGGGTATTCTCACCGCTTTCCAGCACAAGACAGCGTGGTATTTCTCAGAAATGCTACGGAGCTTCGCTGGCAACAAACACCCCTGCACTTATAGGTGAGGCAGTTGGAATTATCGCTGCTCAGTCGATTGGTGAGCCGGGTACGCAGCTTACGATGAGAACGTTCCACACTGGCGGTATCGCCGGAAAGGACATCACGTCCGGTCTTCCTCGTGTGGTTGAACTCTTCGAAGCACGCCAGCCCAAGGGTATGGCAGTTCTATCCGAAATCGGTGGCAAGGTTGAACTCGCACAGTTGCCGGAAGGCCGTGTGGTTCGTGTAATTTCTACGGAAGAATTCTCGGAAGAATTGGACATTCCTAGCACGCACCGCCAGACGATCAAGACAGGCGACTGGATTGACGCTGGTGAGGCAGTTCTTTCGGCGAAGAAAACCGCAATGGCAGCAGCCAAAAAGGCTGGTACCCAGGACGAACTTGTCGAAGAGATTTTTGCTCCGGTAGCGGGGACTGTGCAGGTCACTAAGACTGCAGTTCGCATTACATGGAACGAAACTGACGAACGTGAATACGTAATTCCTGCAGCATCGGAAATTCTGATGACTGACGGGGAATCCATCGAACCGGGCACTGCACTGACAGATGGCCCGAAGAACCCGCAAGACATTCTGCGAATCGAAGGTCAGGGCGCTGTTCAGCGTTACCTGGTCGACGAAGTTCAGGCTGTTTACCGATCACAGGGTGTGCAGTTGCACGACAAGCACGTCGAAGTAATTGTGCGTCAGATGATGCGCAAGGTTCGAGTCGACAGCCCGGGTGACAGCGATCTGCTGCCAGGCGAGTTGGTCGACAGGCACGAATACGAATTCACAAACCACAACATTCTGGCTGAGGGCGGCGAACCCGCCACAGCAAGCCCGGTTCTTCTGGGAGTGACGAGGGCATCCCTCAACACCCAGAGCTTCCTGGCAGCAGCATCATTCCAGGAGACCGCTCGAGTGCTGACAGATGCCGCTGTAAACGGATCTGTCGACCGCCTGAACGGTTTGAAGGAAAACGTGATCATTGGACGATTGATTCCAGCTCGACTGGATCAGACGCCTGAAGGTCGCGAGCGTCTTGGTGTGAAAGAGGGCGAGCGCAAGGCTGGTCGACTTACCGGCTTCACGCAGGCTCCTGCCACATTCGAAGAAGCTCTTGCTGTTATCGGTGGTGGCGATCTGGTTGGCGTTGACGCCGAAACCGGAGCACCTGCTGGCGGTGATGCAGCGGCGGCCGCAGCGGCTGTGGTTGCAACATCAGACACTGCTAAGGACGATGGCGGTCTGCTCGCAGCAGTATCGGCTTTGACCGATGCGGCTAAGGCTAGCGATGATTCGCCTAAGGCTGGCGATGACGATGCTGCGAGGGCAGCGGAAGCGCTACGTGCTTCTACGTCGACAGCCGAAGAGAACGTTGAGCCAGCACCACAGTTTGTGGATGACGGCAGTGAAGGTGATGGCGAAGGCGAAAGCTCGAAAGAGTAGAAGCTAGACTTCGTTTTGAAACGATAACTTTGTAGCCCCCAGTCTTTTGGCTGGGGGCTACGTGTTTTTGAGAGTTATTGATTGTCCGCTGTCAGTAGCCAGCGATTTCCTGAGCGAAGCGACAGCGAAGTCGAAGGACCTCCAGTGATTTCGGGATCAGCTGGCAGGTTGGCACGTTACTTTCTCCGGCTGATCCGTTATTCCTCCGAGATCCCTCTATTCCGCTATTGCTCCAATCGGGAAATAGGATTCACCTAAATCACAAAGCTTTCCGAAAATGAGTGTAATTGGGTATAGCGGCAGGACGCTACTTTTCTCGTATAATTGAACTTCGGATTGAGGGCGGTTAGCTCAGTTGGCTAGAGCGCGTCGTTGACATCGACGAGGTCACAGGTTCAAGTCCTGTACCGCCCACCACCACTTCTGTCATGGCAGAAACATTTGGTAATCATGTGCAGCAGGTCGCAAATAAACATCAGAACCACACTGGTTCAGAGCGACTCAGCGGAGTGCAGCCCGTCTAACGGGCGCAGTACCGCCACTACGTAGGCGCGCCGCCCCCCACGCCATTCATGGCTCGGCGACGTGCCCCTTCCAATTCAACGTAGTAAGTTCACTTCATCGACTCACGCACCAGTTATTTTTTGGGCGTGTCTCGATATGCACAGCGAGTCGTTACGTACACCGTAGTTCGATTCGCAAAAATTGGAGCCACTCGACATGGCAAACAGAGTTAAATTCAAAGACCTCTCACCCGAAGATCAGCAAGATCATCGCGATCGAATGCGTCACTCGACGGCGCACGTACTGGCTGAAGCGGTAACCAAGCTGTTTCCAGAAGCCCAGTTGACTATCGGACCTCCGATCGAAGACGGTTTCTACTATGACTTCGCGGTTCCCGAGCCTTTCACGCCAGACGATCTGAAGAAGATCGAACTCGAAATGCGCGGTTCGATTCGAGCAAACACCGAGTTCGTAGAGCGCGAAACCAGCCGTGATGAAGCGCTTGAGATAGTCAAAGACAATCTGTACAAAGTTGAAATTCTCGAAGGTATTCCTGCCGATGAGCGGGTTACTTTCTGTAGCCACTCGGATGGAGCTTTCGAAGACCTTTGCCGTGGTGGTCACATGGAGCGTACTGGCGATATCAAGGCGTACAAGTTGATGTCGACGGCTGGTGCTTACTGGCGTGGTGATGAGAAGAATGCAATGTTGCAACGCATTTACGGAACGGCGTGGGAGTCGCGGGATGCCCAGAAGGAGTATCTCAAGCGTATTGAGGAAGCTGAAAAGCGCGATCACAGGAAGCTGGGTCGCCAGTTAGATCTGTTCTTCTTCGATCCCATCGCCCCGGCAAGCCCGTTCTTCCTGCCAAAGGGCACGGTGTTAATGAATACCCTGATTGATTACGTCAAAGAGTTGTACGTAAAGTACGGCTACGACGAAGTGATGACTCCCCAGATATTTAACACCGACCTGTGGAAGAAGTCAGGCCACCTCGAAGCGTACGCAGAGAACATGTTCTTCGTGAATGTCGACGAGCGAGAGTTCGGTGTGAAGCCTATGAACTGTCCTGCTCATGCCATGTTGTACCAGGCAAATTCTCGAAGCTATCGAGAGCTGCCGATGCGATATGCCGACTTCGGACGGCTGCACCGCAACGAACGGTCGGGTGTGACTGCGGGGCTGACGCGGGTTCGATCGATGGTGCAGGACGATGCGCACATATTCTGTACGTTCGATCAGATCGGCGAAGAGATCAACTGGTTCTTGGAGATGTTGAAAGAGGCGTACCACGCAATTGGTTTTGACGAGTACCGCATAGAACTGTCACTTCGACCCGATAAGGCTATTGGATCGAGTGAAATGTGGGATCAGGCCGAGGCGATTCTTACCGAGCTTCTTGAATCCTCAGATTATGATTACACAGTCGAAGCTGGTGAGGGTGCGTTTTACGGTCCTAAGATCGATATCTTCATCCCCGATGCGCTTGGTCGAAGTTGGCAGTGCGGAACTGTTCAGCTCGACTTCTCGCTTCCTGAACGTTTCGATCTTGAATACGCGGCCGAGGATGGCACCCGGCAGAGACCCGTGGTTATTCACAGGGCGATGTATGGCACGCTCGAACGCTTTTTGGGCGTGTTGATCGAGCATCTTGCTGGTGCGTTCCCGCTGTGGATGGCCCCGGTTCAGGCTGTCGTTGTGCCGATTGCCGATCGCCACAACGACTTCTGCCACGAGGTTGGAGCAAAGCTCAAGGCTGCTGGAATTAGGGTTGAAGTGGACGATTCGAACGACCGAATGAACAATAAAATTAGGCAGGCACAGCTACAAAAAGTGCCGTACATGCTTGTTGCTGGAGATCGAGAAATTGAATCGGGCACTCTTGCAGTGCGCACTCGCACCGGCGAAAACCTCGATCCGATGTCGGTAGACGAAGCCGTCGAGAAGTTCCTGAAACAGATTGCCGATAAGTCGTAAATAGGCGACGAAATTCGTCCATAAAAACCTCATAAAAAACAATAGGGCGTCAATTTGACGCCCTATTGCGCGCAGTGTAGCCTCGAATCGCTTGTTATGCGTTTCACACGCCATCTGGCGCAAATCATCGAGTATTAATTTTCACAACGCGGCGGCGTCGCGGGCGTGGCGATTGGATCAGTAACCCCACATGACATCTGACGACATAACAATTCATCGAGGGTTAACTGGCGTTTATTTCGACAGGAGTGCTACGACCTTCATCGATGGTAAAGAGGGTGTCCTCGAATACAGGGGATACAACATCAATGAACTGGCCAAGCACTCGACGTTTGAAGAGACCGGCTATCTGCTGATTCACGGCAAACTGCCGAACCAGGCTGAGTTGGACGAGTTTGATGCCGAGCTAAAGTCTGCTCGTGAACTGCCGGAGCGCATCTTCGATGTGATCGATCTGGTCAAAGACTCTCACCCGATGGACGCTCTGCGTACTGCGGTTTCGGCACTCGCATCGTTCGACGAAGACCGTAACGACAACTCGACCGAAGCGACCATTCGCAAGGGCAACCGGCTAACGTCGCAGGTGCCGTCGATAGTCATGGCGCACCACAACATTCGCCAGGGCAAGGATCCGGTCAAGCCAAGTTTAACGTTCAACCACGCTGGAAATTTCCTGTACATGCTCGATGGCAAGGAGCCCAGCGCAGATGCTATGGCTCTGATGGACAAAGATTTTGTGTTGCACGCCGATCACGGTTCAAATGCTTCAGCATTTACGGCCCGCGTGGTTGCAGGCACTGCCGCCGATATTCATGGCGCGGTAACTGCCGGTATCGCAGCACTTTCGGGTCCTTCACATGGTGGAGCCGCCGAAAATGTGATGCAGATGGCCAAGGAAATCGGCACGGCAGATAAAGCTGCCGACTATGTTCAGAATCTTCTTTCAAACCGTGAACGCGTTATGGGCTTTGGGCACCGCGTTTACAAGGCTGAAGACCCCCGAGCGGGACACCTTCGCGAAGGCGTGAAGAACCTGAGTGAAGAGATAGGGCAGCCCGAGTGGTACCAGATCCTCGAAGCTGTGGTTGAGGCGATGAAGCCGTACGCACGACGTGGAATCCACGTAAATGTCGATTTCTTCGCTGGAGTTATCTACTACCTCAACGGCATTCCGCAGGATTTGTTTGTTCCGATCTTCGCAGTTGGTCGAATTCCTGGCTGGACGATTCAGGTTGTCGAGCAGTTCGAGCACAACATTCTAATTCGACCGCTACTTCAGTACATCGGCGAGCGTGAACAGGCGTACGTTCCGATCGGGGAGCGCGAGTAGAAGCGTTCTTCTCCCGCCGCAATATAGAATTTCGAGGTGCTTCAGGCACCTCGTTTTTTATTTAGGTGATAAGTGACAACCCCTCAAAGTCATAGTCCGCTCGAACTGCGTTTGATCGATCACATCAATCGATACGGTCCGGTCACGTTTGAAGCGTTCATGGATGCTGCTCTATATGACGAGCAGCACGGCTACTACCCGCGCCGTCGCCGTTCGGCGGGATCAACCCCAGTTGGCACCGATGGCGACTACTTCACAAGTCCCAGCAGCCACCCTGCGTTCGGAGCCTTACTGGCGCTGCAGCTTGAAGAGATGTGGCGGTGTTTGGGGTCGCCGGGCGAGTTTGTTGTGGTCGAGATGGGTGCGGGTGACGGGGTGTTGGGTTCGGATATTTCGGAGTACGTGGAAAGAGAACTTCCAGAGTTTGCCAGGGCAATTCTGTATTCATCGACGGATCTGGTTCCGCCGGCGGGTTCTGAGTGGGTTGGCGATAACTCGCGACTACCAGTTGGAGTAACCGGGTGCGTTATTTCGAACGAACTTCTCGACGCGCATGCAGTAAACCGTTTCATTGTTCAGGGTGGCGAGGTTAAGGAGATATTCGTTGACTATCGAGATGGCCAGTTTGTTGAGGCCGTTGGTGACGTCAGCGATCCAGAGGTAGCTGCGCGGGTTGAGCCGTTTCTGGGTTTGCTTCCAGAGTCGTACAGGGGTGAGGTTAATCTTCGGCTTGGGTACTGGTCCGACTCTGTTTCGGCGACGTTAGAACGCGGCTATGTGATTACGATCGATTACGGGTACGACCGACCCGAGTTGTACAAGCCGGCTCGCATCGATGGGTCGCTTCGTTGCTATTACCAGCACACGTTTGGTCAGAATCCTCTCAAGCGAATCGGCAGGCAGGACATTACGGCTCATGTCGACTTTACGGCGGTTGATCATGTGTTGATGGTCAATAGATTCGAACGGCTTGGAAAGCCGTCTCAGCAGGAGTTTTTGTCGAACGTTGGGATCGATGGGTTTCTGGACGAGATCAGCGAGCGGGCAAGCCGTGGCGATATGCCGAGAAGTGAGTCGGAAGAGGATCTTGCGGGTATTGGATCGCTGATCAATCCGGAAGGGCTTGGTCGGTTCAGGGTTGCTGTGCATTCCAGATGGGTCGGCGTCGACGGAGAGGCTGCGCTCCCGCTTACGGGAGTAGGTGGAGGTGTGGCTCTTACGAGTGGTCATAGAGCGCCCACGTTGAACTCGGCTAGTGCCGGTCATGCCCGGTTGCTCAGGGCCAGCAACCCGTTTTCACAGGGGTCGTCGGCGCAGGCAGGTGATTTGTCGACGTGGGAGCAGCTGTTCAGCGACGAGACTTAGGGCTGTGGTGACCGCTGTCATTGCGAGGAGTGAGGAACGAGCGACGTGGCAATCGGTAGCCATGGCGCGGCAGCTTCACGAATCGTTGAGTAGTTCGCTTGCCTTCACAGCGTTACCCCGGCTGTTGACGGCGGATCTTCTATGGTTTGTGAGGCGGGTGGTTCCGGCAGGTCTACTGCAGGTTGATATGTATTGTTTTTCAGGTTGAACAGTGATTGCCACGTCGCCTCAGGGCAGGCTCCTCGCAATGACAGAAAACGAGCCGGTGGGTGACACCTAATCTCCACGAACCGCTCTTGCTTCGATCTCGACTACCACTTCGGGTCGGCCCAGCACAGGCACTCCGACGATCGTGTTCGCTACCTGACCAGTTGGAAATGCTTGCTCTAGTGCGGTGACGGCTTCGACTATCTCGTCGTCGCCTCCGACCACGTAGGTTCGCGTCTGAACGAGATCGCTCCACTGGAAACCAAGTTCGATGATCGCATTCTTGATGATCTCCAGCGTGTCGCCAACCTGTGGGCCTACTTCGCCGGGGTGCTGCACTATTTCGCCGACAATGATTGATGTGGTTCCGGCGACGTAAACAACGTCGCCGCCATCTATTAGCACCGCACGGCAGTAGTTGCGATCGACCTCGAATGTCCGCCCCGTGCGTAAATTCGTTCGACCTGCCGACGCACCAGCAACGCCTTCCATTTCGAACGTGAAGGCATGACCGGCGACGCCAACCCCCGAAACCGCAATGCCAGCTGAGGTGGGTATTGAAGGCTCCTTGAACGCCAGCCACTCGGGAGGATCGGCCTCGAACTGAATGTCGTGTCGCATGAAGTGTCGGGTCGAAACGATATCGCCCGGGCCGATGCCTGCCCGCTTCATCAGGCCTTCGGCGTCGCCAACTGCCTGGATAACTTGAGTATTACGATCGGTTGAAGGGTCGCCACGAAGCCCGGATGTCCAGAGTTCGCCGTTTGCAAGCACAGCCAGGGAACTCGACGAATCGAAGTCGGGTTCAAATTTCTCGGCTGTCTCCGCACCTCCGGCAATCGCTTCAAGTTCAACCGAAATCTTGACCCCGTCTGGAAGCCTTTCGACCTGAATTATTGTCAGAGCAGGACCCGGGTAGTTGAATATCACGCCGTGGACGGATCTGAGTAGTTTCTCGGTCGCACCGCCTTCTTCAGATGTGTGACAGATGCGAGTTCTCACCACGTCGGCTGTCGAAACCCCGCTGTTTCTGAGCAGTTCGGCTAACAGTTGAAATACCCGGTGTGATTCGGATTCAAGCCCGCCCGTTCGATCAGAAACGATTCCCGATGTGAAGAATCGGGTGCCAACTTGCACGGCTGCTGGTGAACCCGAAGGCAGCGGCGTAGATGAGGAAAACGTTTTTCGAGTCGTCGGTTCTGCCATTTTCAATGCTCCAATTTCGCCGAATTCAGGTTAATATTTGATGTGCCCGCAAGTGTGCGTGGGTCAGAAGCCTAACGCACATGGCCCCCAGATAACGGAACCGCCCGTAACCGGAGTTGACGTTGAGCGACGAATCGCAAACCCAGCCAGAAGCTACTCTGAAGAAGACCGTTCTTCACGCATTGCACGTCGAGTCGGGCGCCAAGATGGTGCCGTTCGGCGGGTGGGACATGCCGGTTCAGTACTCGAACGGGATCATTTCGGAAGTAAAAGCGGTTCGCAATTCGGCTGGAATCTTTGATGTGTCGCACATGGGTCGGCTTGAGTTTGAAGGTTCGGGTGCCGAATCGTTTCTTGGCTCGATTCTCTCTGCGAACATGCCCATATTGAAGGTGGGGCGTAGTAAATATAGCTTCATATGCAACGCGTCCGGCGGGATTATCGACGATGCGATGGTTTACAAAGTTGCCGATGAAAAGTTTCTGCTGGTGATCAACGCTGGCAATGCCGATGTCGACATGGAGTGGATCAATCCTCTGGTAGCGGGGCGTGACGATTTCACAATGACGATTACGACCGCCGAGACCGCGATGATTGCGATTCAGGGTCCGAATGCCGTGGAAATCGTCGATCAACTCACCAGCAGCGAAGCATCGAAAATCAGGCGCTTTCGTACTGGTAGTGCTTCCGTGAACGGCATTCCAGCAATACTTGCCCGAACCGGGTATACCGGTGAAGACGGATTCGAAATAATTGTTGCGGCTGACAAGGGCGCAGTGCTGTGGAACACGCTGAAAGAAGCTGGAGCGACCGAAGCGGGACTCGGCGCACGGGACGTACTTCGTCTTGAGGCCGGACTGCCACTTCATGGAAACGACCTCTCGGAAGAGACGAATCCGTTCGAGGCCGGGTTCGGTCGATTTGCATCATCCATAGCCCCCGATTCGATAGCGGCTGACGCACTGAACCAGATCGCAAAAACCCCGCTTCAGCGTACTCTCGTTGGGTTTAAAATGACCGGTCGGGGCATCCCTAGAACCGGTTTGAACATCCTATCGGATGACGCATCGGCGACCAGCGACGCAAACTCAATCGGAACTGTAACCTCGGGTACCCATTCACCCACTGTTGACGGTGGTATTGGCATGGGCTACGTTGAGCAAAAGTACTCTGCAATTGACACCCAGATCGTGATCGACGTTCGTGGGCGGCTGGTTGAAGCAGAGATAGTTGAAATGCCCTTTTACAAACGCGGTTAGACTCGCCCGTCTTATCGGTTTGTCGTGACTGAAAATAGGCTCGTGAAAAAGCCAACTGAACTGCAGGAATTGGAACGTACATGTATCCGGACGATCTCAAATACTCAAAAGAGCACGAATGGGTGCGAATGAACGGCAATATTGCTGAAGTCGGCGTGACGGTTTTTGCGCAGGAATCACTTGGCGATGTTGTGTTCGTCGATCTGCCAGATGTTGGTAGCGACATCGAGCAGTTCGCAAAGTTTGGCGAAATCGAATCGGTGAAGGCAGTGAGCGATCTGTTTTCGCCCGTTGGTGGCAAGATTGTCGAGGTGAACTCGGAAGCCACCGACAACCCGGAGTCTGTGAACGCAGAGCCGTATGGCGTTGGCTGGCTGATCAAGGTTGATCTTTCCGACACGGAGCAGCTCGACGGGCTGATGGACGCAGCAAGCTACGAAGCGACGTTGGAGTAGCGATCACGTTAATGGCTTCAGTAAATTCTTACGTAAACACCTCAGTAAACCACCCGTACATTCCATCGACCGACTCTGAGCGAGCCGAAATGCTTGGCGTTATCGGGGTCGATTCGCTCGATGGGCTGCTTGGTGATATTCCTGCCGAACATCGGCACCCGTCTTTAAATCTTGCTCCCGGACTTTCCGAGCAGGAACTTTCTTCGGTTTTCGTGACGATTGCCGCTGAGAATGCGTCGTCTTCGAATGGGTACATTTCGTTTTTGGGAGCGGGGGCTTACAGCCACTACATTCCATCGACCGTGCGATCGATTTTGCAGCGGGGCGAGTTCGTAACTGCCTACACGCCGTATCAGCCTGAGGCTGCGCAGGGCACTCTTCAGGTTGGATTCGAGTTCCAGACGGTTATTTGCCAGCTCACTGGAATGGAAGTTGCCAACGCTGGGATGTACGACGGGCCAACGGCGTTTGCTGAGGCTTGTTTGATGGCAGCTCGGGTGACCAAGCGGACCCGAGTTGGGGTGCTTTCGAGTATAGACGCTCGATTGCCAGATACGCTGCGGGCGTATTCGAAGTACCAGGGAATCGAGATCGTCTCGATAGATCCTGACGTTTTGGAAATTCCCGATGACCTTGCGTGTATTGGTATTCAGAGTCCGAACTTCTTCGGCGGTATCGAAGATGTCGAACGGCTGACAGAACTCGCCCATGCCAGCGGTGCACTTTCTGTAGTTCACGTAAATCCAACTGCGTTAGGCATGTTCAAGGCACCCGGCGAGTTCGATGTGGACATTGTTACCGCCGATGGTCAACCGCTTGGTGTTCCGATGGCGTTTGGTGGTCCGTACGTCGGCCTGTTCGCGTGCAAAAAGGCGCACATCAGGCAGATGCCGGGTCGGATTATTGGACGTACGACCGATACGAAGGGTCGAACGGGATATGCGCTCACGCTTCAAACTCGTGAACAGCACATCAGGCGCGAGCGTGCCACTTCGAACATCTGCACAAGCACACAGCTGATTGGTCTGATGGTTACTGTTTACGTCGCCACGCTCGGTAAGCAGGGCATGAAGGATCTGTCGAATCTCTGCTACCAGAAGGCGCACTACGCAGCTTCCGAAATCAATCGGCTAGCCGATTTTTCTGTGGACGTCAGCGGTACTTTCTTTCACGAGTTTGTTGTTTCCTGCCCGACTGATCCGGCGAGGGTCAACGCTGCTTTGCTTCGACAGAAGATCATTGGTGGGCTTGATATTTCAGATCGTTCTGACAATGGAATGCTGATCTGCGTTACCGAGACAAGCTCGAAGGCCGATATCGATAGATTGGTTGCGGCCCTGAGCGAGATCGGAGTCACATCGTGACTATTTCCACAGGCGCAGGTGACGTTGATCGCCGTCTGTTGATGGATCGTTCGGTAGCTGGGCGACGGGCGTTTACGCTTCCGGAATCTGATGTTCCGGCGCAGGGGCTGCCCGACTCGGCGTTTTTGCGTGACGATGTCGAGCTTCCCGAGGTCTCGCAGCTTGAAGTCATTCGCTACTTCTCGGTGCTGAGTCAGCTGAACTTTTCTATCGACACAAATTTCTACCCTCTCGGCTCCTGCACGATGAAGTACAACCCGAAGATCAACGACGAACTGTCGAATCTGCCGGGACTTGCCGACATTCACCCGCTTCAGCCCGATGAAACGGTTCAAGGGGCGATTCGACTGCTGAAAGGCTTGCAGGACGATCTTGGCGAGATAACCGGCTTACCGGGCGTTTCATTGGCTCCGCTTGCCGGTGCTCAGGGTGAGTACGCAGGTTTACTGATCGCCCGTGCTTATCACGAGGCTCGCAACGACTCAGAACGTGTTGTGGCGATCGTTCCCGACTCTGCTCATGGCACCAACCCCGCTTCGGCGGCGATGGCCGGTCTTGAGGTGGCGACTGTTCGCTCCGACGAGCAGGGCAATGTTGATGTCGAAAACCTTCGAGAGCTTGCCGATGGCAGAACGGCCGTTTTCATGCTCACTATTCCGAACACACTGGGTTTGTTCGAGCCGAACATTCTCGAAATCACGAAGATCATCCACGACGCTGGCGGACTGGTTTACGCCGATGGAGCGAACCTGAACGCACTGCTTGGGATCGTGAAGCTTGGCGATCTTGGTGTCGATATATGCCACTCGAACTTGCACAAAACTTTCTCGACCCCGCATGGTGGCGGTGGTCCTGGATCGGGTCCGGTGATGGTTACCGACGAGCTGGCGAAGTTCCTGCCGAAACCGGTTGCTGAACTTACCGGCGATGGCTACGTGCTGACGACTCATGCAGAGTCGATCGGGGCGATAAACGGATTTCATGGATCGTTTTCTATCGCGGCCCGGGCGTATGCGTACATAAAGGCGTTGGGACTTGAAGGCTTGCGGTCGGTTTCGGAAAACGCCGTTATCAGTGCCAACTACATTCAGGCGAAGCTCAAGGATAAATACGCTCTTGCCGCCGACCGATACTGCATGCACGAAACCGTGCTTTCGGCATCGCTACAGAAGAAGCGTGGGGTTGCCGGGCTCGATATCGCCAAGCGGTTGTTGGACTTCGGTATTCACGCGCCAACGATGTACTTCCCGATGATCGTTGATGAAGCGTTGATGGTCGAGCCGACCGAGTCGGAATCAAAAGAGACGCTCGATCACTTCATCGCTGTAATGCGTCAGATCGATGATGAGATCGATGCCTCGCCTGAGTTGGTTCTCGAAGCGCCACACGACCTGCCGGTTACGCGGCTGGACGAGGCAAAGGCAGCTCGCAGGCCGGTGCTGCGCTGGACGGCTGACGAGTAGGTTCGGGCTGACGGGGACGGGTGTGGTGGCCGAGTTGATCGGTCGTTCCAGTTGTGCGGTAGATACTGAAAATGAATTCAGCATGATAACGCACAGGTCTACCGAGTCGAATGTTCCGTAATCCGTAGCCGAAGTTCGCTTACGCGCCCAATTACTGCCTTGACAGCGTCATGCATAATGCCCGGATGGCAAAACAGATGATTAAGTGGGCTGCTCTGATCATTGTGGTGTTTGTTTCGTTAGCTGGCACATCGATATCGGTGCAGGCGGCGACAGGCGATCAACTCGTGGCCCCAAACCCAAACAGTATCGATCGAAGTTTCTCGGAAGTTATCTCGGTTCAAACTGGCGATAGCGAAGTGGCAGTAATGCCCACTCACAAGACACTTCCATAACCGCAACAACCCATGCTTCCGGTGTGAAAACTGGATTCGGGTATGGACTGCTCGCTCTAGGTGGCGTCGCGGTGTTCATCTTTTACTCGAGATTGGTGTCTGACGTGTGCAGGCGACGAGTGGTTGCGGTGGTAAAGCGCTGGCGACGGCGTGATCGTTACGAACTATTCGTTGAATGAGCCGCCGAAGGTGCTCAGGATGGTCCGGGAGCAGTAAGCTTGCACCGCCTTGATGAAATCCTGAAAGATACCCGGAGGCCTGACACCGAATGATTGTCGATACCCATGTTCATATTTGGGAGATGCCGCCGATTGCGCCGATCGGTCCCAGTGCGCCCAACTTCACTTCCAAGCCCAGTGCCCACGGAAATGCCGAGCTTCAGCTAGCCGACATGGACGATAATGGCGTCGATAAAACCGTGCTGGTGCAGACGTCGTTTTCGACGTGGGACAACGAGTACGTAGCAGCTTCGGCGATCAAGTATCCGGGTCGATTCGTGTCGATGGGTCTGGTCGACCCGATGGACGATCGAAACGCAGCGCAGGCTGTCTACTGGATGGACGAGCGGGAGATGCAGGGGTTTCGGTTTCATCCGCAGTACTACGACTATGTCGACATTCTGAAGCGCCCTGAAAATGACGCGATGTTTCGGGCGATCGAGCAGCGTGAAGGCATCGTTCAGATACACAATCGAACCGAGCATGCTCATCAGCTCGACTATGTTGCAGCCAAGTACACGGGCATCACATGGCTGATCGATCACATGATGTACCCGGAGCCGAACATGGCGCCTGACTGGGAGGCGTATAAGCCGGTTCTGGATCTCGCCAGATACGATAACGTTCTGATGAAGATTTCGGACATTCACAATCGTTCTGAGAACGATGAGCACCCGTTTGCCGATATACACGATGTGATCAAGATGGCAATCGACGCCTTTGGAATCGATCGTGTGATGTGGGGCACTGGCTATCCCGGTTATCACCGGGTTGAGCACGGCTGGCTATCTCTCGCTGACGAACTGAAACTCGTTCGTGAAGGATTTGATTGGCTTACCTCGCAAGAGCGGGCGAAGTATCTGGGCGAAAACGCATTGCGCATATGGGACTGGAATCGAGAGTAGTATTGCGGGTCGCAGAGCCCGTCGACCAAAATTTAGCGCAGAAGCGTAAAACGGAGCAGAAACCACATATGGCACTTCAACCCGGTACTCAGGCCCCCGATTTCACCCTCGATTCTCATCTGGGCGAAGTTAAGCTGTCAGATCTTCGAGGCAAGACGGTTGTTATCGGCTTTCATCCGGCCAGTTTCACCGGTGGGTGACTGAACCAGGTGCGCGGGTTCCGCGCAAGTTACGATAAGTTCCAGGCTCTGAACACTGAAATCGTCGAGATCAGCTGCAATACTCTGCCGGTTCAAAAGGCGTGGGTTGCCAGTATGACTGAGGACGATGACGAGGAAGAGGGGCATGTGCCGTTCCCGGTGGCATCTGACTTCTGGCCGCACGGTGAAGTTACGAAGGCGTTCGATGTGTTTAACGAGGAGCGGGGCAACGCCAAGCGTTCGGTGTTCATTATCGATGGTGAAGGCACGATTCGCTGGTCAAACGTGTATACCGACTCGATCCCGGCTTCAGGCGAGCTGCTGCACGAGATAGAGAGGCTTGTGCCTTAGGCACGTATTGGTTATCAAAAAGACCGGAGGGATGATCTCTCTGGTCTTTTTTGTCCGATTTGTCGGGAGCTAGTAGAACGTTCCACCGTCTTTGCTGTCATCGTCTAGTTGGCCCTCTAGCCCGGCCTTTACATCGGCAAGTTGCCCTTCGACGCCCATCTTGAGCATCCCGGCGTCTGAGCTGATTGGGAACCACTGCATGATCTGCGTGATACGTCGTCGGGACGACTCTTCGCCTGAAGCTGTGTGGGCGCCAGTGAAAACGCCATGACGTTTGCCTGCGTCAACGACCTTCTGAACGGCCGCGACGTGATCGGGATGCTTGTTGTCGAGGCCGATCGGAACGCCCATGTTCTGTGCGAGGTCGTTGGGTCAGATGAAGCACACATCGACGCCTGGGACAGCGATGATCTCGTCGATCTGGTCTACAGCTGCGGGATCCTCGATCATGATCACGACCAGCGTCATGTCGTTTGCCTTCTGGTAGAAACCGGGTCCGTATGCAATCTGTCCACGCGCACTGCAAATTCCACGAATACCTTCGGGTGCGTACTTGGCAGCCTGCACAATTTCACGAGCCTGTTCCGCATTTTTTACATCTGGTGCCGCGATTCCCATGAACCCGATATCGAGAATCCTCTTGATCCAAACTTTCTCGCCGTAAGGGGCGCGGGCGAACATAGGAATGCCACTACCCTGCGCCGCCCGAAGGCAGTTGACGGCGGTTGAGACATCGATGGCGTTGTGTTCAAAGTCGACTACGATCCAGTCGAGCTCGGTCGTGTAGGCAAGTACTTCGATTACCGACGGATCGCCGGTGGTCGACCATGTTTCGACGATCGCTTCGCCGCGTTTCATCTTGTCTATGACAGGATTTGAGTCCACGTGGGCATTTTCCTCGTGTTTTCGTCACCGAGCCGGTGTCGCCGACGTGGCTTCGCCGGTTTTGGGGAGAAAAGTGGTGTTCGCGTGAGTGTTCTTTATCTAGCGAGGTTACAGAGGTTACTACTAGCTTCGCGAACGATAAACTAGCCCGCGGATAATTTTGAAAACATCTCGCTAAGGAGAACCCGAGTTGGCCAGACACACGCGGCTACAGGCGCTAAACGCAGTTCACGAAATTGGCGTTGTGCCGATTTTTTACAACGGCGATATCGCTACCGCTCAAAACATTGCAAGAGCCTGCGTAAACGGCGGAATCAAGGTTCTTGAGTTCACAAACCGTGGCGATCACGCATGGGAAGTGTTCACTGCACTCGACAAGTTCTGCACCGCCGAGCTTCCCGACGCCATTCTGGGAGCGGGCTCGGTTCTTGATGCTGGCACAGCTTCGATGTACATCGGATCGGGTGCCAGCTTCATCGTTGGGCCTGTTACTAACCCCGATGTTGCAAAGGTATGTAATCGACGAAAAGTCGGATACATACCTGGTTGTGGAACCGCTTCCGAGATTTCTTTTGCTGAAGAACTCGGCTGCGAAATCGTGAAAGCCTTCCCGGGAAGTGCAGTTGGTGGCCCCGGATTCGTCAAGGACGTTCTGGCTCCCATGCCGTGGACTTCGATCATGCCTACCGGTGGAGTCGACATCACTGAAGAGTCGCTTCGACCTTGGTTCGAGGCTGGCGTGGTGGCTGTTGGGATGGGTTCGAAGCTCGTTTCAGCCGACATTTTGAAAGACGGAGCGTGGGACAAGCTAGAACAGCGCAGCAAAGACACAGTCGCCCTAATCAAGTCAATCAGGCGGTAATATCGCTTTTTTCAGCGCGGGTCACTGGTGGCTCAGATGTTCACACGCTGATTTTGATTTCAATTTAGAAACTATTTGGCAAACGAAGAAAAAGGATCGAGATCCCCCATGGTTAAGGTTGTTACTTTTGGCGAGGTTATGCTCAGGCTCGCAACGATGCGACGGGAGCGATTCACCCAGGCACGTGAATTTGAAGTCACCTACGGCGGTGGTGAGTGCAACGTTGCAGTCTCGCTGGCACAGTTCGGCGTTGACGCAACGTTCGTGACAGCCATCCCCGACAACGACATCGGACAGGCCTGCATCAACTACATCCGCCAGTTCGGAGTCGACACAGGCGAAATCCTTCGACAGGGTCAGCGACTCGGAACGTACTACCTCGAGTCTGGCGCGTCGATGCGCGCTTCGAAGGTTGTTTACGACCGTGCAGCTTCGTCGATTGCTGAGATCAAACCCGGCGATGTCGACTGGGAGAAGGTGTTTGACGGCAAGGACTGGTTCCACTTCACTGGCATCACCCCGGCGATTTCGAAGAGCGCGGCTGACGCCTGTACCGAAGCGGCCGCAGCAGCCCAGCAGATGGGTCTGACGGTCAGTGCCGACATGAACTATCGCAAGAATTTGTGGACCTCTGAAGAGGCGCAGGCGACGATGATTCCGATGATGAAGTACGTTGATGTTTCGATCGGTAACGAAGAAGATGCTGAAATGTGTCTTGGTGTCGCCGCCGAGGGCGTTGATGTGACCACGGGCGAGATCGACCCCAACGCCTACAGGCCCGTTATGCAGGAGCTAGTGGACAAGTTCGGATTCAAGAAGGTTGCTATCACTTTGCGTGAGAGCATTTCGGCTGACGATAACGATTGGAGTGCGATCTATTTCGATGGCGATGAGATTCTCGTTGGCAACAAGTACCCGGTGCGAATTGTCGACCGTGTTGGTGGTGGTGACTCTTTCTGTGCAGCGATGATCTACGGTTTGAATCAGGATGGCTGGAATTCACGACAGGTTCTCGATTTCGCAGTTGCTTCTTCGGCGATGTCGCACACGTTCCATGGCGACTTCAACCTCGTCAGCGTGAAGGAAGTGATGGCAGTAGCCGGCGGAGACACCTCAGGCCGAGTCCAACGCTAGGTGCCATTGGCACGTTTTCTACGAGGGTCGATACGTGTTGGCTTAGTTGTAAATGTGTGGCTTGTGGATGGTTGAGTGAAAGTGCAAACAAAAGAAACCCCGGTCATTCCGACCGGGGTTTCTTGTTGCATGGAGAGCTTGGTTATTTAGTTGTGAAGAACTAGGCCTGCTCGGCTGGGTCGGAGGCTCCGACGTTCAGCCTTACTCGGGGCATGTCTGAGTCGTCGCCACCACCGATGTTCAGCTTTACGGGCTGTTCAACTGTGATTGCTGCCTGCACCTTGGTGTCGATATCGTTCGATATTTCTTCGTTCTCATCGCTGTTGGCAATGGTGAAGTTGGTGTAGTCGAGAACTGCGCCGGGCTTGTCGTTGTCGTAGCCGGCCTGGACATTGAGTCGAACCTGCTGCTCGGCGGTTACTGCTTGCTCTACTTGCGCTGGCTACTGTTGCCAGGCTGAGGGCTGAGATCGATACTGCGTATGTGACTTGAACATTTTGGTTTCCCCAGTGAGTCTTGAAATGACTCTTTTGTTTTGTTGTCCACACCTCGGTGGACTTGATGAGTTCAAATATGCAACCGGGAGAAAGGGCTGCCATCTCGGAGTCTTGCGATCTTTCAAAACAGGGGGTTCGGGCGCGTATAGCAAGACCTTGCCATGTGGCAGTTTGGGGGAGTGAGAGAAGGAGGGCAAAGCATAGTCGACCGCATCGACGGTAGACTGATGAGGTTGGTTGATATCTCTTTGAGAATTGACTTACGATCTTGCTTAACGCACTGATTATGTTCGACAGGAAGTAAATGGGACTGAAAGAGAACTGGTGGCGGTTTAATTACCACATGATGAGGCTGGGATTCATTCCCGTTGCGAAGCGGGCACTGATGTTGAACGCTCGAGTAGAGGGTGAAATTCCCAATATCCGCCCCATATTCCTCGCTCCTGTGCACCGGACTACGGCCGATGTCTACGCAATTGCTCACGTATCGGGCGAGTTCATAAGCTTTGTCTCAACCGACTCGTTTGGTCACAACGGTCCAATCAATTTTGTGCAGAAGCACGCTACAGCTGCCATGGGGACGGTTATCTGGAAAAAAAGTGGAATTCAAAACGTGCGCAGACGCGCGCTTGCCCTTTCGATTGATGTGGATGACAGGCTGGATCGCCGATTGATTGTGGCTGCGTTTACGCAGGGTGAATATCAGTACGATGCGGTTGATTCGATCGAAGACGGGCTGATCGGATTGTTGCGCAGGTATGAAAAGCGGCATGAGAAGAAGCACGGCCAGGAGCTTCGAATTCCGATTGTGCCGGTGGGGATTGAGTACGACCGCAAAGGCAGAGGTCTGCAGGAATCGAGGGTATACAACTGGCTATCAAGGTGGATACCGTTTACTCCGAACTGGACCATTCCGGGATTTCGAACCCGAGTAACAGTAAGGTTTGGTTCAACGCACTACTTCGATGGGCGCACTTCTCAGGAGATCGCCGAGTTGGTGATGCAGGAAGCTGCTGAGCTGAGCAGGATTCCGTATGAGGTTGAGTGACTCCATATCGCTAGCGCGCTATTGCGTAGCTTTCTCGGCGGTGGCCTGCTGCGGCTGAGAGTGAATTCTGATTCGGGTTCACTTCGATTGCGCAGATTGCAACTGCGCTGCCGTCGTAGGTCTGCATCCGTTCGATCTTGTGACTGAGCCGTGATAACCCTTCGCCAACCGTTGCGCCGATAGCGCCTTCGAGAGATGAGAGCGCTTTGAGTGGCACGTCTACGAATTTGGGATCGCCGATGAACGCGTCACGGTCTGAGAACGCCAGCTTCAGTGCTTCGGTTACAAGATGTATGTACTCGACAGAGTTGTGTTCGAGTCCCTATAAATCGTCTGGTTGGAGAATTTGGAGCGTCTCGGCGAGGGTCGGTCCCTGACACCAGGCTCCGCAGGTGACGATTCCGTAGTTGCCAAAGTTGGCAGTACTGTTTCTTCTACTTCGATCTCGAAATTCACCAAATCATCCTGATCTAGCAGCCCGCCTTCGCTCTGTACAAAATCGATCATCTGGTTGACGATTTCAGTGGATTCGATATGACTCCTTCATCGGCCAATCTGCGCCCGGCGCCAAGAATCGCTTTGCGCATAATCCCGCCAGCACAGATATCGCAGTAGAGACCTCGTTCGTCTTTGATACGCGCGATCTGCCGGGCATCTGCAAGCAGCTCGTTGAATTTTGCGATGTGTTCCGCTGGCACTAGAGTTCGAACGAACTCGACGTCTTCTTCTGCTTCTTTCGTGCGATCGACGAATCCGTTTGCGACTGCATCGTTCAGGCGATCAATGATCGTCTCTGGTAGTTCGTACAAGCACTGGCCTTGTAGATCAAAACTATTCGCCAGTCGGTGGCCATCCATCAGAATGAACCGGTCCATCGCCTCGCCGACTGCGCCGGATAGCTCACGCAGTATGTCAACCTGGGTGGCCGCTGGAGGGTTGGAGTTCAAAATGGCGCGGGCGCTCTCGTCGTCTTTAATTGCGAGAACGACATTCTCGATTTCTGGACTGAATCCTGTTGAAATTGGGGAAGCTCCATCGAGCAAGAGTAGTAGTTGCTGGAGTTCCAACCGCGTCCACTCCATGGCGTGGTCGTAGAACAGGCTTGCTGTGGGTTTTGCGAGGAATGAGAACGTGTGGTGGCGTCGGATCATTACGGCGCAGTTGTCTCGGCACTCCTGAAGATATTCGACTAATTCGTCGTGGTTCAAAGCATCTATGTCGACTGAAGCCAGTTTGACATTGCGTTCAATGGAGTCGGGTTTGTCGATGTTGTCCCATCGCTCCAGATCCGCTTTCCACGACTTGTTGATGAACGCCTGTTTTCCTCGTTCAACCCGCTCGGCAACTACCGGGTTGTCCATACTTGGCGGTTCGGATGATCCAGCGTTGGCTCCGATGATCCCGAACTGGTTATACAGATACCCGTTTATTGACACGATTTTGAAAATCGTCAGCCGACCGTGGCGAGCCATCGTGGTGTTGAAGGCGGGACCGATTCCATCGACAAAATACTCGCTCATGAACCGGCTCATCGGAGTCGGAAAGTGTTGGGTGTCCAGCATCGAGGCACCTGGTCCAAGCACTTCGTAAACCAATTCGTTCTAGTTGGTTTGATTGGTGATCTTTTCAACGAATAATGCATGGATTGCAGTCGAAATCGTCGGAATAGTATCACTCGTATGACTGAGAGTGATAACCAGGGGTGGTTCGGCATGGAGCTGCCCGTTGTCGCAGAGTGGTTTTCTAGTTATGGACTGGGCGTTGCGTTGTTGGGCGACTTTGGTCGCGACTGGTTTGCGCGGGATCTGGCGCGTGGTTTCGTTTGAGCGGAGTTTTGGCGGGCGCTTTAGTCGTGGGGCGGAAGGTTTACGCCGAGCATTACTCGCAGGTAGTTGACGTTGTGGGCTAGATAATCGTCGACGGCGAGGTCGAGATTTCCGCCGATCGTATCGAAGCCATCATCGCCTTCACGTGGGCCGTCCATGTCGAACACTACCCAGCCTTTGTAGTGTCGGTCTCGCAGGATCTTCATTACGGCAGGGAAGTCGACGCCTCCGCCGCCCATTTGGTGGTAGACGCTGGCTTCGGCGTGTTGTTCTCTGGTGGGGGTTGCCGTGTTTCCGCGGTATTTTGCGTAGGTGTCTTTCAGGTGGACTTCTGCGATGCGGGGTAGGTACTCGCTCATCAGATCGACCGCATCCATGCCGCCGAGGGTCAGGTGGCCGGTGTCGGGGGTCATCCATACGTAGTTTGGGTCGGTGAGATTGAGCATTGCTCGGACTTCGTGTTCGCGTTCTATTGGACCCCAGATGTGGGGGTGTGGCGCGATGCGAATTCCCATTTCTATTGTTTGGCGGCCTATTTCGTTTAGCGTGTCGGCGAGTCGTTTTAGCTGGTCTTCTGTTGGACCGCCTTCTGGGCGGGCGCCCATGTTGCACTTGTACATGTCGCAGCCGAACGGCTGGAGGAAGTCACGGGCGAATGCCACGTGGTCGGCGATGGTTTTGGGCGTTTCTTTGGGGTCTACGTAGTTTGTTGATTGGCCTTTTGATCCGTTCGATACGTCGATCAGGGTTACGCCCGCTTCGTCGAACTTTTGTTTTAGTGCCAGCGGGTTGGCGCGGTGGTCTTCTACTTGTTTCGCGTAGGGCTCGATGCCTTGAAGTCCGAGGGCAGCGATCCGTTTGATTCCCCATTCGATCGGGTGCCGGGCGTCCCACAGCGAGCTGGTGGAGCCGTAGAGAATGTCAGGGTTTTCGGGATCGAGTGGGAGGTGGTTTGGGGATGCCGCGGGCATGGGGGGCTCTGGGTTGTGGTGGTGGGTTGGATTTGTTTGGGTGTAGCGTTCTGAGCGGACAGCTTAACCTACTCCTGTGACGAGGGGAGGGATTAGCGTTGACGTTAGACGCGTTGAAAATGGCTGGATGAACGGGCGAAGGGCTCGCCTGAGCTTGCGCGAGCTCGGAGGTTGGCCAGGGGTGGATGGCGGTAATTCTATTTCCTTACAAAGTCTGAAGTTGATCAATGCCTGGATCACCATCAATGGCTCACGGACAATGTCAAAGGTCAGTTCCGGCTTGTCGTGGTTGTAAGAATATTAGCGGTCCATGAAAGCGCCAATCCTCATACTGATCACGAGGTGGTCGATTTGGACGATTTTTCAGACATAGCGCGATCGGGAAAGCAATTATTTGAAGCCTGTTCGACACAGTCGGATGAACTCAGGCCAAAATCAGTTTCCGATTGGCTGAACTATCAAGGATTGAACTGGGGTGTCTTGATTCAGCGACTTACTGGACCTACTCTCATCGATCTAAAATCTACAACAGGAACCTAGGCAACTCTATTCGAGCGAATTTAGGCGCAGGCTTAGTTGCCGATTTGTGTCCAATATTATGAGTTCGAGATCATCGGATAAGGCGTGTAGCTGTAGCTTCACCATAGAAGCTACAGCTACACGCCTTTGTTGGCTATCAGCGCGTCTACTACTTCTGGTTCCGCTAGGGTTGAGGTGTCGCCTATTGTTTCGATTTCGTTTGTTGCTATCTTCCGCAAGATGCGGCGCATGATTTTGCCGGAGCGGGTTTTTGGGAGGGCTGGTGCCCAGTGGATTACGTCGGGTGAGGCGATGGCTCCGATGACCTGGCGGACTTGGCCTCGGAGGATCTGCTTCAGCTCGTCGGTGTATTCCTGTCCTACATTCAAAGTGACGTAGGCGTAGATGCCCTGTCCCTTGATATCGTGGGGGAAGCCGACTACTGCCGCTTCTGCCACGGCTTCGTGCAGCACGAGGGCGCTTTCGACTTCGGCTGTGCCCATTCGGTGGCCTGAGACGTTGATAACGTCGTCGACACGCCCGGTGACCCAGTAGTAGCCATCTTCGTCACGGGTCGAGCCGTCGCCGGTGAAGTAGTAGCCCTTGTACATGTCGAAGTAGGTACCTTCGAAGCGCTTGTGATCGCCGTACAAAGTGCGCATTTGGCCAGGCCATGTCTCCTTCAAAGCAAGCACACCTGAAACGCCGTTGCCTTCAAGAGGCTTGCCGGTTTCGGGATCGAGGATTTCGGGTTCAATGCCAAAGAACGGCATCGAAGCAGCGCCTGGTTTGGTCGGTACTGCGCCCGGGATTGGCGTTATAAGAATTCCGCCAGTTTCGGTCTGCCACCATGTGTCTACGATCGGGCAACGTCCTTTGCCGACGTGGGTGTTGTACCAGCGCCATGCTTCGGGGTTGATGGGTTCGCCAACGGATCCGAGAAGCTTCAAAGAAGGCATTTCATATTTGTCAGGGTAGTCGTCACCGAGTGCCGCGATTGCTCGGATGGCCGTTGGAGCCGTGTAGAACTGGTTCACGTTCCACTTTTCGACGATCTGCCAGAAGCGGTCGGGTGCGGGATACGTGGGAATTCCTTCGAACATGAGCGTTGTTGCGCCGTTCGCTAACGGTCCGTAGACGATGTAGGAGTGTCCGGTTACCCAGCCGATGTCGGCGGTGCAGAAGTAAATGTCGCCGTCGTGGTAGTCGAAGACGTACTTGTGGGTTTGCGAGGCGTAGACCATGTAGCCGCCGGTGGTGTGGAGCACGCCCTTGGGCTGGCCGGTTGATCCGGATGTGTAGAGGATGAAGAGGGGGTCTTCCGATTCCATGTGTTCGGCTTCGCAAACTGGATCGGCGTCGGCCATTACGTCGGCGTACCAGACGTCTCGGCCTTCTTTCATATCGTGTTCAACGCCTACGCTGCCGGGAATTCGTTCGACGACGATACAGGTTTCGACGGGGATGCCCATTTTGGCTTCGGCGATTTCGATGGCGGCGTCGGCAACGGTCTTCATTTCGAGTGGCTTTGCGCCGCGGTTTGTGCCGTTGCAGGTGACGAGGACTGTGGAAGTGGCATCGGCCATGCGGCCGCCAAGTGCGTCGGCAGAGAAGCCCCCAAACACGATCGAGTGGATCGCACCGATACGTGCGCATGCGAGCATGGCAACCGCGAGTTCGGGGATCATTGGCATGTAGATCGTTACGCGGTCGCCACGTTTTACGCCTTGTGACTTCAAGACATTTGCGAACTTGCTTACTTCGGCATGAAGTTCGCTATAAGTGATTGTGCGTTCTTCGCCGGGTTCGTTGCCTTCCCAGATGATGGCGGTTTGATCGCCTTTCGTATCCAGATGTCGATCGAGACAGTTGTAGGCGATGTTTGTTTGTCCGCCCTCGAACCACTTGATATCGACCGGGCCTTTGCGCACGTCGTAGTTGAATTCTCGAACGGTGTCCCACTTTTTGAACCAGTGGTACTCGGAGGCTTTTTCAGCCCAGAAGCCGTCGGGGTCGGAGATCGAGCGTTCGTACTCGGCCTTGTATTCGTCGAAGCTCTTTACGTGAGCGTTCGCTGCGAACGATTCCGATGGTGGGTAAAGTTCCGAATCAGACATCAGGGTCTCCAGTTACCTAGTAAATTTCATTACGCGGTTTAGAGGTGTGGTTGTGTGAGCCAATTTGCGAGAAGGATACAGATGATCGGCGATTTTGCTAAGCAGGAACAGGCTCTGGAACGGCCTCGATGCCTGATTCTTTGCTTGTTGCGACCAGTACTCCCGCTACCAGACATAGGCTTCCGGCGATCATGAATGGTGCCAGCCAGACGCTTGGTTCTGTCAGAACTCGGTGCTCTAGGCGAAACTGGATCGACCTAAATACATCTTCGTCCCCTGTATTTAAGCTGACGGCTCGGTCAATAGAGTTGACCACTTTTCGGTGAAAATCTCTCTCCGACTAGATGCTGAGACATGTTCACCACCCACCGACCGAACTCTTAGATAGTTTCGTAACTCGTCGAAGGCACTACAGAAGCGGATCGCCGATTCAAACTTGGCGAACCCGAGCATCGGGTAATAGCGTTGCTTGATCGATCTATGATCTTGCTCGATACGGTTATTCAGATATTGGTTGTGTCGATGAAGAACTTTTCGATCGACGATCCAACGAATCGCCTTCGTGTAGGCCGGATGTTTGTCTGTCGTCATCCGTAAAGGCTTACGCCCTGCACTATCGATCAGGCGGCGCAAGAATCGTCGTGCTGCATGCTTGTCTCTGTGCTCACTGAGCATCGAATCAAGCAGATTTCCTTCTCGATCGATAGCTCGATAGAGATATCGCCAGCGACAACTGACCTTGATGTACGTCTCGTCCAAATACCAGGAATGGCCCGCAACTCCGCGGCGTTTGGCACGTAGGTTCTCACTGACCAGCGGGGCAAAACGAAACTCCCACACCCGTATTGTTTCGTAGCTGACTTCGAAACCTCGTTGCAAGAGAAGTTCAGCAACATCACGAAATCCGAGCTTGTATCTCAATCGCCAGAGCACAGTGAGCAAGACAATATCGTTCGGAAACTGGAGATCGTTGAAGGCTGTGCCCGATCGCTCATTGAAACGTCTATCGCAGTCTTGGCAGTAGAAAGTTCGATACCCAAGCGAGGTTCGGCGTTTTCTCTTAGAGACGGACGTAGATAGGCGGTGCGGGCATGACATAAACAGATCTCCTCAGTAAATGAGGAATGATCCTATTCCACCCCGACACTGAGTCCTGATAGAACCAAACTCGTTTTGTCGATCCCGGATTCAGCCCTCATAGAGTCGATACAATCGTTGTACAGAGAGGCGGAATGATTCTAGGTGTAATCTCCAAATCAACTGGTCAAAGAATAGATGCCGCATCAATTGATCGAAGAAAGTAAGCTCTCCAAATCGTATGACGTTAGTAGCTGTCACGATGGTGATCTGTCGACGCAGTTCGAGCATATTTCTGAATTTGAATCGGCTGCAGAACATGGCGATTGGAAGCAGTTCAAGAAGATAGTCAATGGTGATGGGTCGGTTTTTCTAAAGCTGATGAGAAGATCTGACGGAGACCCAAGGCTTCGTCTTCCTCTCGTACAGAGTGGAGAGCTTGAAGAGAGATTTACGAGGTCACTCCAGAAACTCGGTAAATCTTGGACGCATTTGATGCCATGGTGGGCGAGGCTGGGCTACCGATATGAGGTACTGCTCACGTGGTTGAGTATCGTATTCGCACTGGGAGCGGCCGGTGGGGCTGTATCAGGTAATCCAGGATTGGGTGGAACACTCGGGGCGGTTGCAATCCTGACCCTCGTTGTGGTCGACAACTCCGAGCCTAGATTCCGAGGTAATCGTCGATGGTGGGTTCGATTGACCAATCCAAAATCCAAATCACTGCTGCACCGCTGGCGTATGGTGATCTATTTAATTGCAGCTTTGATGATCAGCTGGGCGGCGTTGGCCGATACTTTCAAAACGCCTACACAGAATTGTGAAGGGTTGAGTCCGGCAGATCTTGTTGTACTAAATGGTTGCAACTAGGCTCATCCGAGTTGCCTTGAGCGCGTAGGTGTGATTCGTCGTTGCCGAGCGACGAACCTGTTACCTTTCCGTTGGGTCCGTTGGGCGAAACCGGTAAACCCGAAGCATTCATTCGGATGGGTTACTAAATTTCCGACAGTCGGCAAATCCGAGAAACAAGGTAGACCACCGTGACAGCCACATCGAATTCCCGCTCCATCGTTGTAGATGCCGCGGCGCACGCCTGGGTGGCAAACGACCCACGGTACCCACTGGATCCTGCCGTCGCTACCTGCCCGGACAACATGCCGGTGATCGATGAGTCTGCTGAACATTTAATCGCGCGTATGAACACGTTTGGAATCGATGAAACCGTTGTCAGCCATGTTTGTTATTACGGGCGTGACAACAGATATACGGCACATTGCGTGAATTCATATCCAGAGAGATTCACCGGGGTGGGTCTGCTGGTGGGCCACAGGCTACATTCTCCTGACGATTCTGAAAACCCTGCGAGGCTCGAACGTCTTATGCGTGAAGATGGACTCTCAGGTTTGCGACTCAGTCCGATATACGATCCAGACGTTGTGTGGATGAACGATCCTGTTTCATACCCTTTGTGGAGCAAAGCTGAAGAGCTAGGTGCCGTTTTCAACATATTTGCAGCGCCACACCAGGTTGGCCAGATAGGCGATATGGCGGCTCGTTTTCCTGGGGTCAATATCGTTGTCGACCACTTCGCCATGATCGACATCACGGCCTCTGATTCCGACGGCTTCAAGCCACTGCTCGATCTCAGTACGTACCCGAACGTCTATATCCGCACGTCACTGCACAATCCATCCCGTCAGGAACTTCCGTATCGAGACATGTGGCCGTATCTCGAACGGGTCTATGACTCGTTCGGTCCCAAAAAACTGATCTACGCGTCCGACTACGAGCTGCTTGTCATGAAGGACTTGATTCCGTTCTTCACAACCGAGGATAAAAAGTCGATTCTCGGAGGCAATGCGTTGTCCATATATCGGGATAACCTGCGCACCTAACCTGATTCGTAGCGTCGACACATATAGACCCTCTTCACAGAGAATTCTTCGAAAGCTCAGCCCAATGCAGTAAGGCGAATGGCAGGTCAACTCCTGCTAGAATCCCGCCGATCACAGCCGTAGAAGGTACTCCGAAACTCACTTTGCCTAAGAAAAGAACAGATAATGACAATCGTATTGAACACTCCCTCTTCGCCTCCTCAATGGGCACTCCTTGAGCGAGAACTGTTGAACGCACAAACGGCGGCCTGCGAGCGGATCTTCGACAAGTATTTTGACGAGCGCGGGTACTTACTCTGCTTGCCACGATGGGGTGGCAATGATGGATCGGACGATGCCATCGAAAACCTCGCTGGATGGCCTGTGCTCCACGCACTCGGAGCACCGGACTCCATCCTTGAAATGTACAAATTAGGGTGGGAGGGTCATCTTCTCCAGTACACAGAGGCCAAGACCGTCGATGTCGAGTTGGCTCGAGATGGGATGCTCTACAAGGAATTCCCAGTGAGCCTCGACTGGTTCCACCACGGCGAGAGCATGAGCGTCTTCAATCTTCAAGGATTATCCGATCCCAATGACGCCTCATTCCTGACGCGAGTTCGGCGTTACGCAGGTTTCTATATGGATGAGGATCCTCAGGCCAAAAACTATGATTCCGAACACAAGATCATTCGAAGCCTGTTCAACGGCAGTCGCGGTCCACTATTGCGAAAGGCGACCGCACTCGACTGGGCGGGTGATCCATTTGAGGCCGAGGGCAGATTCGACGCGGCACACGGCGAGCGAAATTTCGATGAGATGCTCGCGCACTTCGAGGATTACACCGAAATAGTCGGCGATCACCCAATTAATCTGGCGGCGACAACGCTTGCCGTGAATGCCTACATGGCGACAGGCGATCAGAAATACAAAGACTGGTTGCTTGAATACGTTGATGCTTGGAGCCAACGAGCCAAAGACAATGGCGGAATTCTTCCAAGCAATATCGGCCTAGATGGCACCGTTGGTGGCGAGACTGACGGCAAATGGTACGGAGGCTGCTACGGCTGGGGCTTCACTGTAGTAGTGCCGCAGACCGGAGAGCTATCGGATCGTAATGCGTTGTACCGGGGAATCGCCGGGTTCGGGAATGCGCTACTGATGACGGGAGACCGATCGTACGTCGACGTGTGGAGGCAGATGCTCAACGCAGTTAATGGGAATGCGAAAATCGAGAATGGCAAAACTCTGTACCCCCAGATGTACGGAGACGATGGGTGGTACGGATATGACGAAATGCCTTACAACTGGGGCGCTTTGGATACGTACTTCTGGTCGATGGATTCGGCCGATCGTAAGTATGTACCCGCTTCTGAGTGGCTAGATTTTCTCGATGGCGATTTTGCAGAGTTTCCGATCTCGGCGATGGAGCGAGAGTTCGAATCGATACACCAAAAAATACAGGGTGTTGATGCCGATACGAGTTCGCCTGATACGCGACTCTCGGACAACACGCTCCAGTTCAATACAGCAAATCAAACATGTTTGACTCAACTCATGATGGGCGGTTTGACACCACGATTTGGTGAGCCACTCCACGCACGGGTACGTTATTTCGACCCGAAGGAGCAGCGAGCAGGTATTCCTGAAGACGTTGCGGCGTTAGTAGTGGGGATGACGGATACAACGACTACGCTTTCGCTAGCAAATCTTAGTCCGGTTAAAAGCAAGAGAGTGATTGTTCAAGCCGGCGCTTACGGTGAGCACCAGGTGGCTTCGGTCGAAATCGCCGAGAAAATAATCCCGGTAAACGGACCTCACTTCACGCTTGAGCTCAGCCCGAGCACGGTCTCAACGATCGAAATACGTCAAGAGAGATTCGCCAATCAACCCACGTTCGCTCACCCGTGGAACAGGGGATGAAGACCTCACTTTCTATCACCTCGGCACCTCTAATACGTACTAAAAACGATTGTTGAAGACGGATAAAGCCATACTTATCTCCAAAGAGTTGTTGAAATGAAATTATAGACGGTGTACAGTCTCGCCAGCGCAATAGGTTGAATATCACCAATTGCCGTGCATGGTCTGTAAAGAACCATGCACCGACTTACGTCATCCGAACAGGAGAGACACGGTATGTATGGAATTCGATATCGAGGCCTAATATTGCTACTGATCACATCAGTAGCAATGGTCATTATGGCCTGTAGTAGCGAAACGGTTATCGAGACCGTAATCGTTACTGAAAAGGGAGATACTGTCACCGTCGTAGCCACCCCGACCGCAACGTTGGAAGAGCGAACTATGGCAGCGGTAGATGCGAAGAGGGGGGGACACCTCAGAATTTCGTCTGTCGGAAGTGTTCAGTCATTCGACCCGTTGTGGACCACAGCGTCCTCGACAGGAAACGTGTCGAGCATGATCCTCGAAGCGCTATTTGCGTATAAAGAGGACAACACGATTGGGAAGATGCTCGTAGACGATTGGGAAGTCAGTTCAGACGGACTTAAGTGGACCTTCAAAATCCGTGAGGGTGTTGAGTTCCACAACGGTACTCCGCTGTCCACAGACCAGGTCATTGGCACGCTCAGGCGCCAGAGTGAACGCGCTCCAGTGTTCAAACTGGTTTGGGAGCAGTTTGGTCCAGCCAGTTTTGATGACTTCATCACAAAGGAAAGCGATCTAGAGTTCAGCATGAACTTGGATGGGTCGACTGGTCTCGTATTGGACGCATTGGGTCCACAGAACTTCACACCTCAAATGGTGCTTGCGTCCTGGTACGACCTTCCGGCGACGGAATCGGCTCCAGGAACACCAATCGGAACTGGCCCGTATCGTTTTGAGTCTTGGACTCCAGGCGACCGCTGGTCTGCTATTCCTTACGCCAACTACGCACCGAGTAGCGAACCGTCTGATGGTCAGTCGGGAGCACACACAGCATTCTTTGACCGAGTTTCATACATTGAAATTCCGGATCAGGCGACGCGTGTTGCAGCCCTCCAGACCGATGCAGTCGATCTTGTCCAGGAATTCTCCCAGGACCTTATCGACCGTGTGAAGGCAGACTCTAATCTTCAGTTGATTGCCAATCCGCCACTCCGGCTGCTTGGTCACTTCAACTACCAGATTCCGCCGTTCAACGACCCGGAACATGGTCGAGACCTACGACGAGCTGTCGTCATGGCCTACGACAATGAGAAGGCTCTGCTGGCAGCTGCCGGAACCCCTGACCGAATCAACCTCTGTGCTTCTTTGATGGAGTGTGGTTCAGCATGGGAATCGAACGCTGGTAGCGAGAACATGTACAACGCCAGGCGTATTGAAGACGCCAAGAAGATCGTGAAAGATGCCGGATACGAAGGCTACACGATTCGTTTGATGGACCCTGCCGACCGCCAGCCTGCACACGGTGCAGCGCAGGTGACTCGTGAGGTGCTTGAGGACATTGGCTTCAACGTTGATCTACGGGTGATGGACTGGGCCACAATGGTTCAGGACAGAGCAACGGTAGACCGTTGGGAGTTCTTCCACACATGGAGCGGACGTAGTGTACGGATCGGCCCGATTGGGCACCTCAGGTTCGGCGAACTGCAGTTCGATGCGTGGTTCAACCACTACACCGACACAGACGGAATCCAGCGTAAGGTGTTCGAGACATTCGCTTCGGAAACCGACCCCGCGAAGATAAACGCAGCGATGGAGGAGTTCCAACAGTACTTCTACGACGATGCAATCTTCCTCCAGGTTGGTGAGTTCTACAGCAACTGGGCAGCCAGCAACAAGATTGAAGGCTTGCACGGCAACCCGGGCGGACAGAACCCGTACGACAAGTGGTTCAAGTAGAGAACATTAGGATCACTAGAAAATAAGATCCTCCATAGACCGGGGAGCGGTGCTAATCTTGGCACGCTCCCCGGTTGTGGATGCTCCTTGATTGGGTGGTTGAATATCTGGTTGCTCCAGCCCAATTTTGCGGTGACCTTCGCCAAGTGAACGGAACTATTTGATTTGTGGCGTTATATTGTCCAACGCGTTCTAGTGTCGATACCAGTAGTGATCATGGTTGGAATAATCACGTTCACTTTGGTTTACGTAGGACCGGGTGATCCCGCAGCAATCATTGCGGGCGATGAGGCCACTCCGGAGATCCTTGAGGCAATTCGTGAGGATCTTGGTTTCAACCGTTCATTCCCTGTTCAGATGGGAGACTGGTTCTGGAAATTGGCCCATGGCGACCTTGGTACGTCATACTTCTCCAGGCGAGAGATAACGGAACTCATTACGCCACGACTTCAACCGACGTTGTCACTTGGATTTCAGGTTGTTGTACTTTCTACGCTCATCGGCATTAGCACCGGGATGTTGGCTGCGTGGAAAGCCGGTACGCGTTTGGATCGAAACCTGATGGTTCTGGCTGTTCTTGGATTTGCAACGCCTGGATTCTGGTTGGCGTTTTTAACTATCTGGGTATTCGCTGTTAACCTCGGGTGGTTCCCTGTGATCGGATATAGTCCGATTCAAGACGGGTTGTTTTCGCACCTCCACAGTCTTTTCTTACCGGTGATGGTTAACAGCATCCTCGCGTCTGCATTTATTTCAAGAATTACAAGATCGGCAATGCTCGAAGTGCTTCGAGAGGACTATATTAGGACTGCTAGAGCCAAGGGCGCGTCAGAATTCTCCGTGTTCTTACGGCACGCATTCCGGCCATCAGCGATTCCAGTAGCGACCGTAATCGGCGCTTCGATCGCGGGTCTTGCGACCGGGTTCGTACTCACCGAGACGATATTTGCCATTCCAGGTCTCGGCCGAATGCTGGTGGATGCAATCGTCAGACGGGACTACCCGATCATTCAGGCGCTCCTGATGGTGGTTGCAGTCGTTCTTATCGGGGTGAATCTAATTGTCGACATCCTCTATGCATATATTGACCCGAGGATACGGTACTAACCATGTCAGTAGCATCTGAACCCAGAACTGAATGGGAACTTGCGCCGCCCTGGTCAACCCGGCTGAAAGGGATGTTTGGGTCGACGGTTAAAGCGGCGAAACGGGACGTAGTTCTCGCTGTTTCTATCACCATCTTGTTGATAGGGCTGTTCTTGGCCTTTTTCGGTCCGACGCTGGCTCGAACCGATTACGAACGCACTGATCCGATAAACCGGATGCAGGCTCCAAACACTAACCACTGGTTCGGCACCGACAATTGGGGACGTGACGTCTTTGATCGCACGATAGTCGGTACCCGCCTTTCATTCCTCGTTGGATTTTCAGTGACTCTGATTTCAACTGTTATTGGAGTTGGTGTGGCTCTCGTCATCAGCTATTTCAAAATACTCGACGCGATAATGATGCGATTTGTCGATGGGTTACTCGCGTTCCCCACTATCCTTCTCGCGCTCGCACTAATTTCATTAATCGGTCCAAGTGTCGGCAACGTAATCATTGCTCTTTCGTTAACTGCCACCGCGGGCAAAATTCGGCTTGTTCGTGGAGCAGTATTGAGTTTGAGGGAATCGACATATGTAGATGCAGCCCGAGCTGTTGGGGTGCCAGTGCCGCGCATACTGTTCCTCCACGTGCTGCCGAACATCGTAAGCATTATCATCGTGCAGGCAACGTTTACCCTCGCATCCGCCATCCTCGCAGAAGCCAGCTTGAGCTTTTTGGGCGCAGGTGTACCGGAGTACGTGCCCAGCTGGGGCAACATCATCGCAACTGGCCAGGGTTACATCCAGGTCGGATTCCATATTTCATTCTTCCCTGGTCTGTTCTTGACGATCACGGTACTGGCGGTCGTATTGATCGGGGATTCTGTTCGAGACCATCTTGATCCGAAACTAAGGGGGCGACTCAAGACGACGGCACAGCAGTAATAAACCGGATCGTTTGCGGTCAATTTGATGACAGAAGCTCTCCTAAAAGTAAAAAACCTGCACACTGAATTTCGTACTGAAGGCGGTATTGTAAAGGCAGTCGACGACGTTTCGTTCGAAGTTAATGCGGGCGAAATATTCGCGCTAGTAGGCGAAAGTGGTTGTGGTAAAAGCGTCACAGCACTTTCGATAATGGGATTGATCCCCAACCCGCCCGGAGAAATCACTTCAGGTTCAATTGAGTTCGATGGAGTCGACCTGCTCAGCCTGCCGTCTAGAGAAATGCGTGCAATACGTGGTTCACGAATCGGGATGATATTTCAAGAACCGATGAGTTCCTTGAATCCGGTCCTGACCATTGAATCTCAACTTGCGGAGCCGCTGAAAATTCACGAAAATCTTTCTGGGAATGTAGCGAACGACCGGGCTAAGGAATTGATCGATATGGTCGGCATTCCCGATTCTGCAACCCGGATGAAGCAGTACCCGCACGAGCTCAGCGGGGGGCAACGCCAGCGAATCATGATCGCGATGGCGATGGCGTGCAGCCCACAACTGTTAATCGCTGACGAGGCGACGACTGCGCTCGATGTAACCATTCAGGCACAGATACTTGATTTGATGCAGGATGTCACTTCGCAGACGGGAGCCTCGTTGCTGATCATTACCCACAACCTCGGAATCGTCGCCAGATACGCGGACCGAGTTGGTGTGATGTACGCAGGAAAACTTCGAGAAGTAAGCGATGCCAGTGATCTGTACGCCGAGCCTCATCACCCGTACACCGTCGGGTTGCTTCAGTCGGTTCCACGGCTCGATGCTGACAAGGGATCGCCGTTATCTCCTATCGCCGGTGAAATCCCGGATCTCACTGATTTGCCAGAAGGTTGTGCATTCAATCCAAGGTGTGAGTGGGCTGTCGATAAGTGCCGCATCGAACAACCGACTCTGGAAGAAACTAAACCGGGCAAGCAGGTTGCGTGCTTCGAACATGAAACAGTTGCGCTCCGTGTCTGATAATCTGAGGAGTTTTCGTATTTGAGTACAACAGCCGTATCGCCCGAGCAACAATCGATCAAACCGGAAACGGGTCCGATCCTCGAAACGCGGCAGCTAAAAATTCACTTCCCTGTGAAGCGCGGTCTGATCATTCAGCGTACGGTCGGCGTGGTGAAGGCAGTCGACGGCGTAGATATTCAAATAAAACATGGTGAAACCCTTGGCCTTGTCGGTGAATCTGGGTCAGGTAAAACCACCCTCGGGAGAGCCATACTGAGGCTCAATGATGTTGCTGACGGCAGCGTTCGGTTTGAAGGCCAAGAAGTACTGGAATTACCGGGACGCGAAATGCGTCGCCTGCGGCAGAAGATCGGCATGGTGTTTCAGGATCCGTATGGATCTTTGAACCCGAGAATGACAGCTGGCAACATCGTTGCCGAGCCAATGCTGGTCCACAAAATATTTAAAGACAGATCGGAAATTACAGATCGAGTTATGGAACTCTTCGACACGGTCGGGCTGAATCGGTCGATGGCCACTCGATACCCACACGAATTTTCCGGAGGGCAGCGTCAACGGATTGGGATAGCTCGCGCACTTGCACCGGGACCAAGCCTGTTGATTTGCGATGAACCGGTGTCTGCACTGGACGTTTCGATTCAGGCGCAAATCATCAGTCTTTTCGATCGCCTGAAAGAAGAACAAAAACTCACATATCTGTTCATTGCCCACGATCTATCTATCGTCAGGCACGTTAGCGACAGCGTCGCAGTGATGTATCTCGGAAAAGTGATGGAACAGGGGAACGCCGACGACGTTTACCGCAACCCCCAGCACCCGTACACAAAAGCCCTGCTTTCAGCAGTCCCAATCCCCGATCCGAAGGTCGAGCGGAAACGTGACCGAGTTGTTCTCAAAGGTGACATTCCGAGCCCGCTTAACCCACCAAAAGGCTGCGTGTTCAACACCAGGTGCCCGGTTGCAGAAGATCGATGCTTTGTCGAGGTTCCCTTGCCTCAAACGTTCTCCGATGGGCGACAAATCGCCTGCCACAAAGTGAACCCCTGAACAACATTCGGCGGCGGGACGTTACTTGACCTTGCCTCTGCCTTCGTTCTGCCAGACTCGTTCAACCTGGTCGTTTCTTACCCAAACGATCTCATCGTGCAAGTTGGTCACGCCTTCCTGATACGTCGGAATAACGGTCAACTTGTCACCAACCTTGAATTTGCGGTCTGATGCGCTTGTGTCAATGTGCCCGTGTTCGACCGACATCCCGGCAAACTTGATGATGTCGTCTTCAATAATCAAGCCATACGGCATCGACGGGAACAATCTAAATGTTTTCATCCCGCCGTCGATGATCAGCCGATCTCCGGTAGGCACACTGACTACCGTGGTGACAACTCGAAGCGGGCAGCGTTCAGTTGAAAGACCGTCATTTCCCTGAGAGCCTTGGATTCTGCTTAGACCCTCGTATACATACGAGCCACTGCGGTGCTCTGTGAATCCCAGTTCTTTCGAGTCAATCTCCTCACCGGTACCTCCGCCGCTGAAAATTTCGAGAGAAAGTCCCGCTTTTTTGAACCGTTCAACGACATCTTGAACAATCGGCTTGGACTCAGACCTGCTCGGGTATGTCATTAGCCCACGTAGCTGTAGCCCGGGGAGATCCTGAATTTGCTTGGCAAGTTCCTCAGCTGCTGCTGGCGAGAGAACACCGGTGCGGTTGCCTCCAGTGTCAATCTCGACGAGCACCCCGACAGTTACGTCATCCAGACTCGCCTGCTCTGATATGCCCGCCGCCACTTCGATCGAATCGACAGTGACGGTCATTTTGCATTGCCTTGCCAGCGCGGTCAGACGTCGAGTTTTCTGTGTTCCAACGATGTTGTAAGTCATTAGAATGTCGTCGAGGCCATTTCGGACCATATTCTCGGCATCGCCTAGTTTCTGGCACACGATACCCACAGAGCCGGCAGCTACCTGCATTTTTGCGATCTCGGGATTCTTGTGACTCTTGGTGTGTCCTCGTAGCGTGATTCCCAGATCGCGACAATGAGCCGCCATTTCCTCGATATTTTTCTCGAGTACGTCCATGTCAATTATTACCGCCGGTGTATCTAGATCATAAATGTGCAAAGTGAAGTCTCTTGTTCAGGTGGATTGCGGGTCGTCTTGGAACTTCCAAGGCAGTCGAGTTGTTATTTCTTCAGACGATCTACTTTGGTAGAAATTCTTCAAAATACCTCTGCCAGTTGCGCCACATAATGTTTTCGATGTCAGCGGTGCTCCAGCCGCGTTCTCCGAGAATAATTGCCACCTTCTGGTAGTCGGCAATTGTGTCGACATCGTATGGAGCTCCAATCGCTCCACCCTGTCCGTCGGTATCACCACCGATCGAGGCGTGCAACGTGTCTCCGGCAAGTTCACATACATACTCAATATGATCAACGACGTCCTCGAGAGTAACGTCCTCAGGTCGGAACAGCTCTTCTCGAGTTTGCGGAATCTTTCCACTCCAGTCCTTCTCGACGTTTCGGGTGAGCATCCACGTATCCATTGAGGCTCCGATAACCGCACCTCGTTCGATCGAGCGTTTTAGTAGATCATCGGACATTTGTCGTTCGCCGGGCACAATCGACCGGCAATTTTGATGACTCGCCAGAATCGGGCCATTGAAAATATCGAGCGCCTGCCTGACAGTCTCGTCGGCTGTGTGGGTTACATCGAGGATCATGCCACATGCATCCATTTCTCTCAGGAGTTCTGGGCCTCGCTCGAAAAGCCCGCCTTCCGTTCCCGTGCCTGTGCCGTGCCCGAATCGGCTTGGTCCGTAGTGGCCGAGACTGATGACTCTCAGGCCGTCGGCGTGCCACTCGTGAACCTGCTCAGGCCAGAGGATGGGATCGGCGCCTTCCATGCCCAGAAAGAAACCCACTGGTAGGTCGTCGTACGTCTCCTGGCTTTCCCACTGCTGCATGTGTTCCGTGACGTCGGATGAAGTTCGCAGTATTCGTGCTTCGCCCTTGGTTTCAAGTATGCGGTAGTAGGCCATCTGACCTTGGCCAAGTGCATACGAGAGCTCGTCGCTCCGGGGACCGCCTGCCATGGGCGCTCCGTCCCGGTGCTGATCGACTACAACCTTCACGAGTGCTGCGGCAACGCCACCACGGCGCATCTCGGGAAGCGAAGACATGGTTTCCGAGTCGTCTCTGTTTGACCTCGCACCGGGGAGTTCCGGAGCCGACCTTACTTGGTCGATAGGAAGTGTCAGGTCGCGATTTAGCTTTACCGCGAGGGCCATTGGGTAGTCGCCATCGATTACCAACATTTGGGATTTTCTTTTTCTAGAGTTACTAAAGGGTTCGGTTCTGCCGGATATCAGAATCCGTGCAGGATAGCACTCTCATAGTCGAAATTGTCACGCACGCGAATGTCAATGAAACAGGCATCACATCGGCTCTGATTGGAACCAACCGACCTCGGTTGAGCTAGCGTTGATACCTGCTCGTACACGGCGTCGACCAGACGTTGCTCGACAGATCATTACACCATCAAGCCCCCCGCTTGTGTGGAATCCCTGTCCAGTAGTATGCGCAGCCCAATCCGAGCGGAAGCCCCTCCCATTCGAGATTTCTCGGCGGTACTCAGGAAATAGAATTTGTCGGTTTGCAGTTCCGCCGTGATGTCATTGATTACTGTGTTCGCAGTCCACCCCGACTCTCCCCCATCTCCACCAAGAGCACAAAAACGCCCTGCTTCAAAAAATTAAGCAGGGCGTTTTACGTTATTTATCTTCAAATACACCGTGATTTGAAAAAAGCAGACTCGCTCGCAGATTCGCCAGTAAGTCACTATTCTTTGCTCAAGCAAGTTCGAGCTGAAATTCGCTAAAAACCAAGTTTTCAACCTTGATGGTGTCTGCAGAGTCTGCAGCATCACGGAATCCGAGTTTGTGTCTCACTCGCTAGAGTCCTGCGATTAAAACGATATCCGTCGGAAATTGCAGATCGTTGAAAGGTGAACCTGAACGTTCATTGAATCGGCTATCGCAGTCTCCACAGTAGATAGTCCGAGAACCCCGCGAGGTTCGATGTTTTTTTCTTGGAAGTTGACGTAGAAAGGCAGTGTGGGCACGACACGATCAGATCTCCGCGGCAAAGGAGCAATGATGCTATTTTTCCCCGACGTTGAGTTCTGAAAGATCCACTTCTCTTGCAATCCACGGAACGGTAGCACCTACCGATGACCGATGCGTTTAAACACCAACTCTGAGTCTCGGGTTTTCTCGTCGAAAGCCACAATCGAATACATCATTTTGTTACATCAGCCTCCAAATCGGGCACAAATCCAGGCGAGCTTATCAACTCGCCAAACATAGCGCCGCGCCGAGTCGAATAGATCAGCCCGCCGTCACAACATTGAAGACTTGCAGGCGATGCCGATTGCTATCGACAACCAAAACGTGACCATCGTTGTCGATTGCTATCGATGTCGGCCCCCAAAACAGCTTCTCGATGTGAGCAGATCGTTCATGCGGATCGTCAGTGTTGAACACAAGATCCATATCCAGATCTGATGCATCCCGCGCCGCACTCTCCTCGACATTGGTGTCCAAAAAGTCCTGCGCCCATTTCGAAATCGTCGCTTGCCCCTCGTTCTGTTGCACGAACCCGCCGCCAGCGTCCAGCACCTGGATCCGCTGGTTGCCCCAGTCGGCGACGTAGATGTAGCCATCAGAATCAACGCACACATCAGAAGGTGCGTCGAACTCGCCTTCACCGCGCCCAACCGAGCCGAAGTTGGCAAGAAACTCGCCATCAGAAGAAAATTTGACGATACGATCATTGCCCCAGTCGGCAACGTAAAGATTGTCGTCGCCATCGACATGAAGACCCCACGGTAAATTCAGCTGGCCGTCACCCGATCCGAACTCACCAATCGTAGACAGATGCTTCCCGTCGATGGTAAATTTCTGAATCCGGCCGTTCAGGTGATCGCTCACCAGCAGCTCGTCTTTCGAGTTAAACGCCAATCCAGTCGGACCGTTCAGCTTGCCTTCATCAGTGCCACTTTCGCCCCACGTATCGAGCAACTCACCCTCCAGCGTGCGAACCAGGATACGGTTCAAATGATCGTCGCTGGTGAACAGGCGCTGTTGGCTATCTATCGCAGTCGACGCATTCCAGATCGCCTGCCCAGAACCTTCACCAAATGAACCGAATGTGCCGAAATACTCTTCTTCAAGGTTCATTGCCACCATGCGCACACCGCGCGGATCGCTGTCAGAACCTCGTCCCAGGATAAAATACGTACCATCGGCCGCTACCGCGACTGACCAAGGATAGTAAAAACCTCGACCTTGCATTCCGGCTACGCCAATCGTGCGGTTGTAGGTCAAACGTGTGGTTCTGGGTTTTGCTGTTGTGGTCATAGAATAACTCCGCTAACTACGCCCTTTGAAACTCTGGAGTCGCCCCAACCAGCTTCAGTACGTTCGCCACCTGTTCCGGACCTGGTTTGCCCGAGTCCGACTGGTTGACCTGCACCTCGGCGAATTCGACCAATGCGGATCGTGTCTTGTACGAAATGTCAGAAACCGACAACTCGTCAAGCGCACGTTCGATCAGTTCTTCGGCATTCATTCCGCCGTTACCGTCCGACAGAATCCGGTCGATCAGTGTCTGCACGCCAGGACTTTCGATATTGCCAAGCCGCTCCGAAGCGAAGTTCACCCGCTCGACAAGTGCACCCGAATCGATCCACTCCGTACCCCAGTGCCAACCCTCGACAGATGGTGGGTTCAGCAGCCATTGCCCCATGTAAGTCGACTGCAGATTCGTCGGGTTCATATCTACCTTCGGCCGATCGAACTCGCCCGTTAATCGCAGAACGCCCGCTACTAATTCAGCAGGGCTCTTCACCCGCTGATAGTGCGCTCCTTCCGACTTGAAGAAGTCCGACTTGAACAGGAATCTCAGCGTTTCCTCGACATTGTAATCGCTGTCAAAGTAAACCTTTGACAATGCCGCAATGGCTTCCGGATCGCGGGGCTCCTTGTACGGCCACTCCGGAACCGGCGGCTCATCGGCGACGAAGAAGCTGTACATGTGCCTCGATAAAAATGCTGCAGTTGCCGGCTGCTCGCAAATGATGTCGATGATATCCTCACCGTTCAAGTTGCCCTTGTGGCCTAAGAATTCTTTTTCGCCGCTATCGTGGTCATGTTCCTTGTATTCGAAATGGAACGACAGGCGACCGTACGGCCATACCGAGTCACGTGCCGATTTCAGTGTCATGTACTCGGTGTTACCAATCGTCCAGCCTGTGAACGCCCGCGCCGCTTCCTTCACATCTTGCTCGGTGTAGTTGCCTACCCCCATCGAGAATAGTTCAAGCAACTCCCGGCCATAGTTCTCGTTCACAGATCCGTTGTGATTTTCTGAATTGTCGAGCCACACGATCATTGCCGGGTCTCTCGACAACTCCGTGAGCAGATTCTTGAAACTGCCCATGCCGTGTCGCTCGAACATCCTGATCTGGTCGTGCAGCACCTTGCCGTTCGCCAACTTCGAGTAGCCAGTTGCGAACATGCCGTGCCACATGAGGCCGACCTTCTCCCGCAAAGGAGCGTCGGTCGAAACCATGCGATACATCCAGTTACCGCTTGGCGATTGATTGCCCATCATGCCCGAATACTCGGGGTGATATCGACGAATCAAATTGTCGGTCATCCGGGTTGGTCGATCGACCGCGCTGAGCAGGCTCTCAACCGTTTCGTCGTAACCCTGCTCAACCAACTCGTCGAGTCTTTCTCGAGATGCGCCGAAACCCGCTCGTCGCATCAGATGGGCCATCAGTTTTACGTCTTTGCTAGCCATGGATTACCGCCTAATCATGTCGAACTGCTCGTAATTTTTATTAAGAATCACCTGCGGATTAATACCCATCCACTGGTCGAGAACCGTTGCGTAAATGCCACGGAAGTCGTTGTTGAACTTCATGTCGCCTTCGACCTGTTCGCTCAGATCAAGTGATGGATACTCGCCGTATAACCCACCTTTGACCGGATTTCCGAGAACGAAAGCGACTCCGCCAGAGCCATGATCCGTCCCGCTACCGTTGTCCTGTATCCGACGACCAAACTCCGAGAAGATCATCACCACAGCGTCATCACCACGGCCGTGTTCTTCAAGGTCTGCAATGAAATCATTTACCGCAGTCGAAAGCTCGTGCCACAGTTTGGCGTGATTTTCGAGTTCGCCAGCATGCGTGTCGTATCCGGCGTGCTGGGTGTAGAAAACACGAGTACCGACATCGGCGAGTAGCACCTGTGAAATGTCACGTAGGTTCTGGGCGATCGGAACATCGGCTTCATATTCGATCGAAGACGAATATGAAGCCGGGGCAGTTCGCAAAATATCGGCCCCAAGATATGCGCCCATTCCGGTTTCACTGATCGCCTGCAACATGGCATCCCGAGTGTCGTCTGGTCCATACATTCGGGCGAAAACATCGACCGCCATTTCGCGTGTCATACGATCGACTATGTCTGGCATCAGGCCATATGTTTCAAGATTGCCAACCGACGCCACTGGCACACCTTTTGCGTGAAGCGCTCTCGGCAATCCACGACCAAAATTGATACCCGTAATAACATTATTGCCGTCGGGGTCCAGCTCACGAATCGTGCGACCCAACCAACCGCTGTCGGCGATATGATCCGATTCCGCTGTGTGCCAGATATCCATCGAGCGGAAATGTGATCGATTTGGCTGAGGGTAGCCAACTCCCTGCACAATAGCCAACTTGCCTGCGTCCCACAGACTCTTCATTGGGCCCATGCTCGGGTTGAGCCCCAACATGCCGTTCAGGTCGATGACATTGTCTTCAGTAAGATGGATTGCCCTACGAGAATCATGATAAATCCCGTTGGTGTAAGGCACGACCGTATTCATCGCGTCGTTCCCACCCGAAAGCTGGATAACGACCAATGACGGCTTACGCTGAGCAGTGACCATGTCGGAGTGAATTCCTTCGCTGAATATGGCTGGGGTCTGAGTCGGCATCTTATCAACAACGGGCCTATATGAGAACCATCCCGTCGAATCTATGCATTGCTACGCTCGCTGCTCTAACGAAAACGCCTAGATTTCCAAGATTTCAGCACTTTTTCACGGTGCACGGTCTGAGATCTTGTTTCGAAGCATTCGTGATGAATTAGTGGCCACGGTCTTTGAGATTTCGTCGATTTGCCGTGACCAGCGTTGTGGTGTTCAAGCCGTGCCTGAACATTTTGAGTCGATCCGATATACCGGCGTTGAGTTTTTGTGCTTTCGAGCACGTAGACGTAAAACATCGCTGCAGTTAAGCAGAAAAGCCACCGATCTCTCAGTGGCTTTTCTTATTTATGCTGGTGGAGCTAGTGAAACTGTAGGTGGTACTGAACTCGACCGCTTTCGGCTGGGTTAGGTAGCATTTGGCGTCGAGTAACCGAGAGTCAAGTTGAGGAGCAGTTATGCCACAAGGCCCTAAAATCACATCGATTGAGGTGCATGAGTTCACCTTTGACGTCCGAAACATGGCGCCGCAGGGCCGAGGTGAACAGGCGCAGTACGTCAAAGGTGGGCAGAGCAAGCGGACCAACGTGGCATTGAGATTTCACACCGACCAGGGGATAGTTGGTGAATACGTCAATTCGAGGGTCACCGATGCTGCAGCAATTCGCCTGATCGCCGATCTGGTTATTGATCGTGACGCCCTTGAACGCGAAAATATTTATACAGATACCAAACGGGCGACCCAGCAGATCGGACGGTTGGGGGTCGGTCTGGTAGATATCGTGCTGTGGGACATCGCAGGGAAGTTCCATGACGCTCCAATTTATCAGCTCCTGGGCGGGCATCGTCGACGATTGCCCGCGTACGCCAGCACATGGAATGGGGATGAGACTCCCGGTGGGTTGAGTTCACCAGAGGCGTTCGCTGATTTTGCTGAGCATTGCCTCGAACTGAGATACCCGGCCTACAAAATTCATCCATGGCGTGACGGGTCGGTGCAACGAGATATCGATACCGTGCTGGCTGTTGCAAATCGTGTCGGCGGCAAGATGGATCTTATGTGGGACGCCGCGTGCAAGTACGAAACACTAGCTGACGCAATCAAGGTGGGGCACGCACTCGATGAGGCCGGGTACTACTGGTACGAGGATCCGTACAAGGACACTGGCATGTCGGCGTTCGGACATAAAAAACTCCGAGAATTGGTCAAGACACCTCTTCTGATGACGGAGTTTGTGCGCATGCTTGAACCGCACGTAGATTTTGCTCTGGCAGGTGGGACGGACTTCTTACGCGCTGACCCCGACTTTGACGGCGGTATCACGGGAGTAATGAAGATTGCTCACGCCGGTGAGGGACTGGGTCTTGACGTAGAGATCCACGCATCCAACGTAGCCAGAAGACACGCGATGGCTGCTATCAGAAACAGCAACTACTACGAGGTGGCTCTGGTGCATCCAGATGCCGGTCCTCATGACGCGCAGGTTGTGCTGAACGGATTTGGAGACGATTTGGCGGTAATTGGAGCAGATGGGTGCGTTCCTGTGCCTGAAGGACCCGGACTCGGAGTTGAGTACGACTGGGACTACATATTGAAAAACCAAACGAGCTTCGTCGAGTACAGGTAGATCAAATACCTCTGACAGCACAGGTACAGAAATAGAAAGGTTATCGATTTCATGGGTACAGGATTATCTACGGACCGGTTGCAGCGGATTGATCGGCATCTCACAGAGAATTACATCGATGCTGGCCGAATATACGGAGCGCTGACGCTGGTTGCGAGGCGCGGTGAGGTGGCGCATTTCTCTGCGTTGGGGCTGATGGACGCCGAGCGGAACAAGCCGACAGAACTGGACACGATTTATCGGATTTACTCGATGACGAAGCCGATCACCGCAGTGGCCATGATGCTGCTTTACGAAGAGGGTAAGTTTCAACTCAGCGATCCGCTGTCCGACTACCTTCCTGAATGGGCGGATACCGAGATTTGGGTGAGTGGAGAGTATCCGAATTTCAAAACTCGGCCGCTAGATCGGCCTATAACCATTCGGGATCTACTGTCGCATCAAGCTGGACTCACACTTGGGTTTTTCGACAATGCAGTAGATCGGGCGTACCCGCCCATGCTTCGGGAGCAACAACATCATCTTGGTCATTATGGGGAGACTGACCTTGAAGGCATGTTCGCCCAAGTAGCAAAAGTACCGCTACGTTATGCGCCAGGTACTGCGTGGCAATATTCGGTGGCACTTGAACTATGTGGGTATCTGATTCAGGTGATAACAGGTAAACGGTTCGACGTCTTTTTGAAGGAGCGGCTATTTGCACCGCTTGGAATGACGGATACGGCCTTCAACGTTCCGGACGAAAAACTAGACCGATTCTCGGCCAATTACGCACCGGCAGACGCAGGCGGTATTGAGATGGTTGATGATCCTGTAACAAGTAAGTTTCGCGAGACACCTACGTTGTTTTCGGGTGGAGGAGGATTAGTAGGAACGGCGCTCGATTATTACCGGCTGTGTCAGATGTTGCTAAACGGTGGCGAACTGGATGGTGAGAGGATTCTTGGCCGGAAGACGATTGAGCTGATGACGACGAACCATTTGCCGAATGGGGAGTCCATAACCGATCGAGCGTTGCCAGGAATGTTCAACACGATAAAGCACCAATCGGTTGGGTATGGGCTTGGGATGTCAATCGGACTCGCACCTGCCGTGTCTCAGATAGTTGGGTCAGCCGGTCAATACGCATGGGGCGGTGCAGCAGCAACCACGTTCTGGGTAGACCCGGTTGAGGAACTCGCAGTTGTTTTCATGACGCAACTAAAGCAGAGCCCTTACTCGATTCCTCGAGAGCTGCAAGTGCTCGTTAATGCTGCGATTGTGGATTAACGGCTAATCATGGGCAATCTGTCGACAAAAAAACACCGACTCAATTGCGAGTCGGTGTTTTTAAAAAGTTTCTGGTGGAGCTGGAGGGATTCGAACCCTCTACCTCTTCAATGCCATTGAAGCGCTCTCCCAATTGAGCTACAGCCCCGTTTTTGTGCGGGGTGGGCGGTTCGAGCGGCGGGGTTAAACGCTTTCTAAAATGCCCAACTAAAAAATCGTAGCACAGGGGGGGTGGGGATTTCGCTGGTGTTTTGAGCGATTGAAGACTCGCGCGCCCCCGCCCTAGATCCCTCGGCTTCGATGACTTCGCTCGGGACACTAGAACCCAAGGCAGAGTATCGCCTAGTACGTTTCGGGGTCTTCTTCGTGTTGCTTGAAGTCGGTGTCGTCCCGTTCAGACAGGCCTTTTTCGAGGTTCAGGACCTGGCCGGCGTCGTCTTGCGGTTCGTAGCCGAGAACTTCGCGGGCTTTGTCGAGCGAGAAGATGTTCCAGTAGTTGTCGCTCATGGCGAAAACGAGGGTGTACATGAGTGAGTCAGGAGCATCGACGGCTTTGACGTGAATTTGGGCGGTGTCGCGGTGTGAGAGCCACATTGCGAGTCCGCCTGATGCGACTGTCGGGTCGTCGTCAGAGATAGTCCAGCCAATTCGGATGTTGATCGACGAGATGCCGTGCCACTCGGAGTAGTAACTGCCGAGTCCTTCTGCGTAGCCCTTCGATGCACCGTAGAAGCCATCGGGTCGGAACGGAACAGTTTCGTCGATTTTCTTGAACGCCCCGTGCTCAATTCCTTCGTAATTTCCGGAGAGAATCGACTTGTACGGTTCGTCGCGGTAGAAGCCGCCGATTGCGTGTTGAGAGCTACCAAATACAACTCGTTTCACGCCTGCGCGCCTTGCTGCTTCGTAGACGTTGTATACGCCGACAAAGTTGTTGCGGAGGGCTGATTCCCAGTTGGCGTTGGCGCTGCGGTCGGCGGCGAGGTGAACGACGGTGTGCTGGCCTTCGAAGGCGGGAAGCATGGTGTCGAGTTCGGCGATGTTGCCCTTGAAATTGTGGGCGTCGTCGAGACCTTCAGTGCCGTATCGGGAGAGCGACGAAAGCTCGTATCGCTCTTCGAACTCGCCTCGTAAAGCAGTCCCTACTAGTCCACTGAGCCCGGTGACGAGCACTTTTTTCTTATCGATCATACGAACTAACCCCTGTTCCTGCGTCGGAAAGTAGTAGTGAATTACGAAGCGATGATACTAGCTCAGATTGCGGAGGGAGCGAACAGTTATTCGGCTGCATCAGATGAGGAGGCTGTGGCGTTTTTTGCTTTTACCGCGTGCCACACGACGAACAGAATCCCACCGAATAGCACGACGCTGAGCCAGCTGATCGTTCGATCGACTGCCACAAGACTGATGGCTTCGTTGCCGGTGCGGCCGAACAGTATCAGGAGGCCAGTGAGTCCACCCTCAACGAACCCGAACCCGCCGGGAGTTGGGATTGTTGTGAGCATTGCGTTTGTGAGCGCAGCGAACATGATGATGCCGAACGAAATGTCCATGCCCAGCGCATCGGCAACAAAGTAAAAACGGGCGATTTCGAGCAGCCATCCGACGATGCCCAAAGCCAATTGCGGCGGGATGGCTCGGCCAGAAAAGCTATTGAGTGTTCCTCGTTGGAAGTTCACGAATGCCAGTTCGAATCGGCCCGGCAGACGGCGTGAGATTTGTTCGCCAGATATTCGCATTACGATGAGACCCAGCACCAGCGCAGCGACGAGCACGAAGGTAGCTAAAACGACCCAGCCGGGTACTTTTGAATCGCCTTCAACCGTGAGCCAGATTGCTGCAGAAAGAACGATAATCAGTACTGCCGACATGTCTTGAACACGCTCAGCGACAACGGTTCCAAGGCTCGATGGGAAGTTGCTTTTGGCCTCTTTGGCGAGTTCCCACCCTCGGTACGCATCACCGAGTCGTAAGAAGGCGACTGAGTTGGCGAACCAGCCCATGAGGATGATTCCCGAGAGCGTGATTGTGCCCGGGACATTTTTTCCGTTGTCGCCGCCGATATTCGCCGTTTTCGCGATCATGCGCCATCGTAGTCCACGGAACAAGAAGCTCAGGTAGTAGAGACCCATTGCGAGCAGGTACTTGCCCAGATGGACGTGCTTGATGCTGGTCCAGACTTCGTCCCATTCGAAGTCAAAAATCCGCCAGAGAGCGAAGGCGATCAGCAGTCCTCCGACGAGGATCGCGGCGAGAGTCGGCAGCGACAGTACGCGCTGACGAAGGGTTACAACGTCGGGCATTCCTGAATCGGGTGCGGCGTTGTGCTCGGGCGATTGGTTGGGTGGAGCCTGGTACATTTATTCCGGAGAGTTTAGATAGCTAGGGTGCTTGAGTAGATTACGGACAGGTCATATATTAGTCGTCGGGATCTTCTTGTTCTACTAGGGGTGACTGATGAGGAATACCGACTCGGCGCGGGAATTCGCGTGGTGTTTTTGAAATTTTCATCCAGTAAACCATATCGTCGGGCGGGGAGTCACCCGGATTGCTCACTTCGAGAGTTATAGCTGGCGCTGCCCCCAGTACTTCTGCCGCCGCCGCTGCCTCGTTTACTTCGTCTTCTACGCCGCTGCTTTTCGGAAGGATCACCGTTCCCCCGATATTTGCAAACGGGATTGTGAGTTCTGCGAGTTCGGGAAGTCGTGCTAACGCTCTGGCCACAACGATGTCGTAGCTCTCTCGGTGTCCTCGCTCCTGGCCGAGGTCTTCTGCTCGACCTGTGATGACTTCAAGGCCTTTGAGTTCGAGTTCGTTTGCTACTTCAGCGAGGAAGTTTGTTCGCTTCAGAGTGGAGTCGAGAAGGGTTATCTGAAGATCGGGAAGGGCGATTTTCATGATCACCCCCGGAATTCCGGCGCCGGTTCCGACATCGATTGCGCGCTTGCCGGCGAACCATTCAGGAGTGAGCACGTTTCCGCCTGCGGGTGTGAGGATGCGAAGGGAGCGGATGAAAAGTTCTTCCCGGATTTTGTCCCACGTTTTGTGGCCGGTCAGGTTGAACTGCTTGGAACGAAGTTCGATTAGTTTTCGGTATCGCTGGAACTGCGCAATTTGCTTTGCGTCGAGTTCAACTCCAAGTAAGCGTGCTGCTGCTACTACGGATTCCACTAGTTCTGCTTTTACTCTTGATCTGGTGCTTTGGCGATGCGGATACCAGTATTGGTATCCGCATCGGACCGGAGAATCCGGGTGCGATTTCTAGCGCCGAGTTTTTGGATCAGCGCAATTATCAAATGATCGGTAATGTTATAGGCTGTTGCTCGAATTTCGAACGGCGTAGAGTGTCGCTATTATCGTGTTTTGATCACGAGTGATTTTTTAATGCGGCGAACGGCTGTGATTACGTAACTGGAATTTCTAATTGACCCTTCGAATTGTGGTTCTTGCCAAGCAGGTTCCTGACCCGGAAACACCTCCATCTCAATTCAAAATTGATGAATCAACCAATAGCGTTTTACCCCCAAACGGTGTTCCGCCGGTGGTGAACGGGTTCGACCTCAACGCTGTTGAGGCTGCTTTACAGCTTCGGGATGCTGGTGCTGATGTCGAAATAACGGTGCTATCGGTGGGCAGCGAGTTCGTTATGGATGCGATGAAGAAGCCACTGGCTATGGGGGCTGATCGGCTTGTGCTGGTCGATGATGAAGGATTGGACAGGATCGATGCCGCTGCGACTGTGAAGGTGTTGGCGGCTGCGATCGAAAAAGATGGTCCGTTCGATCTCATTTTGGGCGGCAGGCAGGCTTCGGATTGGGACCAGGCGCATGTGACGCTGGGTCTTGCCGAAGTGCTTGGTTTGCCGCTTGTATCGTTGGTGCAGAAGCTTGAGTTGGACGGCGATTCGATTGCTTTGCGACGGGTGATTCCTGATGGGTACCAGGTGGTTTCGGCCCCAACGCCTTCGGTGCTGACGATCACGAACGAGCTTGGTGAGCCTCGATACCCGAACCTGCGAGGAATCATGCAGGCGAGCCGTAAGAAGCCGGAGATATTCTCACTTGTTGATCTTGGACTTTCGGATAGCGACCTTAGTCCTAAGCTTGAGTTGAAGCGGTTGTACGTGCCGGAGTCGAATCGACAGGTGGAATTGATAGAGGGTGATGACGAAGCTGATTCGGGGGTAAAACTTGCCTTGCGATTGCGCAAGGAGAAGTTGATCTAATGACATCCATACTTCTGGTCGCTGAATTCGATGAGCAGGGCGACGTTACGCAAGGGGCACTTCAGGCGATTACGGCGGCGAAATCGCTTAGTGATGCTCAGGTTACGGCTGTAGTGGCTGGCGATGCTTCGGGATCGGCTTCATCACTCGCGGTCGATGGTGTTGTGACTGTCTCCGCTATCGCCGCCGCTGACAACGGGATTTTCGAGCAGGTGACGGCTGATCTGGCTGCGCTGGTTGTTTCGTCCAGCCCAGATGTTGTGATTTTCAGTAAGTCTGACTTTGGCTCGGTTGTTGGGGCACGATTAGCGTTCAGGCTCGATGCTGCGCTTGCTGCCGATTGTATTGAGATTTCTGGTTCAGGCGGTTCTGTTTCGGTTACCCGACCGGTTTACGGCGGAAGTGCGCTTGCTGAGTTCGAAATTGCTTCTTCTCCTGCTGTTTTGACACTAAGAGCAGGTGCGTTCGAGCCGACCGGTGACACCGGATCTCCTTCAGTTGAATCTCATGACGGTGAGGCCACTGTTGAGCAGCGGGCGTTGGTTTCCGACACGGTTGCAGAGGCGCATGAGAGCGTTCGATTAGAAGACGCTGATTTTGTTGTTAGCGGAGGTCGTGGGCTTGGTGGTCCCGAGCCGTTCAGCGTGCTAACCGATCTTGCTAACGTGCTTGGTGGAGCTGTTGGCGCTTCGAGGGCAGCGTGCGATGCAGGGTGGATAGATCATTCGCACCAGGTGGGTCTTACCGGCAAGACGGTTAGCCCTGATGTTTACATAGCGGTGGCCATTTCGGGGGCGAGTCAGCACATGGCGGGTTGTTCGAGTTCACGCGCTATCGTTGCTATCAACAAGGATGGCGACTCGAATATTTTCAAGGAAGCGCGGTTCGGTGTGGTTGGTGATTGGGAAAAGGTGCTCCCCTCATTTCTTGCTACTGTCAGGGACCTCAAGGCCTGATCTAGTTGTAGGATTGATATCACTCGAAGAAAAAGCAGCTTTTAGGTAGAGGCTGCGGAAGCAAGAGGCGATAAATTGGATTTCGGTTACGGCAATGGTGTTGATGGTGTTTTCAAGTTCATTGAAAACGCTGAAGTTCTGGCTGTGTTCTTTCCAAAATTCGGCCAGTCGGTTGTAATCGACGTGCGACCCAAAGAGGGTGAGCCGCCTCTGGTTCGAGTTGTGCCGATGGAACGGTCTATCGCCGACCGCCTTCGCACTATCAAGCGCATGCGCCCCGCACTGCCTCGTCCGCAGGACATCGTTGCGGTTCCGTGGGTCGGCTATGTCGACGCAATAAAGACTTCTGGTCTGTGGGGCAAGGTTGTTAGCCGAGTCGAGGATTCAGGCTTCCCGGAAGCGGTTGAGGCAGCTGAAAAGGCGTTCAACGAGCTGATCCGAATGGAACGCTGTGAACTTGCCCAGCTGATTATGGGCGAGCAGTACGAAACCCTCTGGGCCCGTCCTACCAGCTAGGCTGGATTTTTTCAGCCAACAAGTTGGATTTTTCAGTTTGGTCCGTAGTGGTGGCATGCTAAGTTGTTGCTTTTGAGGTCGGGTTTAGCGCGTTCGTCGTATAACTTGGGTAGTGTTCGTTCAAATTTTGCGCGGCGAGCGCTAATGACACGCTCAGGTTTTGTAATTGCCTTCGACCTTTTTGCCTCGTTTTAGTCGACTTTTTATGTGGACTGTTGGTTCTCTGCTTTTAGTCGCGTACAACGTTGTTGAGCGGGCGGTACTTTTTCCTACTCAGCGTCGGTCGAAGTGGGTTTTCATCGCGCTGATGCTCGGGGTGTTGTGGTTGATCTGGGTGGTTCCGGTTGGTGACCAGCGATCGGTTTCAGCGGTTTCTTCGGCATCTTCTCAATACGACTACCGACTTATATCGTGGGAGTTCGAGAACGTTTTAGATAAGTGGGGGCATCGGCTTTGGACGGTGCTGCCGTGGACTCCTACGAGCGAAACGGATCGTCGTGAGGCGTTAGATCGCTATGTGGTGCTTGTAGATGAACTTCGAGTTGCCAAAGACGAGTTGGTTCGAGTTACAGCAGCCAATGGAGATGATGGCCAGACTGTTTCGTATGCTCAGGATGCTTTTGACCGGTTGATAGGCGAGCGTGATGGCTTGCGGGATGGGGTTGAGGAGTATCTTGAGCAGATCATTGCTGAGACGGTGGGATCGCCAGAGGTTGGGCTTGCTGGAGCGTTTGTCTGGCCGCCTGTCGACTTCCGAATAGACGATCCGCCAAAACTTCTCGTGACGTCACCCAGAGACGAAATAGATCGCATAGAAGACGCGCTGATCGATCCGAATGTTTCAGTTGATGTGATGTCGAGAATCGAGGCCGAACTGCTCGATTCGCACGATCTTTCGGCGATTGTGATTCAGACGGGTGGTTTGGCGAGTTACCCGAACGTAATTCCTACTAGAAACCTGAAGCGTTTAGTTGATGTTGGCACGCACGAATGGCTGCACGCTTATCTGGTGTTTCACCCGCTCGGTAGGGCGTATTTCGATGGCGGTGAGATACGTTCGATGAACGAGACGCTGGCTGACATATTTGGTCGTGAAGTCGGGCTGATGGTCTATTCGCAAGTAACTGGTGAGCCGTACGTGGCTCCAACTCGGCCTGAGACCGCTGTGAAGCGGGATTTGGTGGCGGAATCTGAAGAAGAAGTCGCACCAAAAGAAAACGATGAGTTCAGCTTTAATCGCTTCATGGGCGAGACCCGCGAAGTTACCGATGAACTGCTCGCAGAAGGACTGATTGACGAGGCGGAGGCATACATGGAGGAGCGGAGGGTTGAACTGCTCGATCACGGGTACAACATTCGCAAGATCAATCAGGCGTATTTTGCGTTTCACGGCACGTACGCCGAAAGTCCTTCATCTACGAGTCCGATCGCCAGATACATGTGGGATTTGCGGGAACAGGTCGATTCTGTGGGAGAACTGGTGAAGCTGTTGAGGCCGTTGGGTACGTACAAGGAATTTGAACAGTTGCTTGTAGAGCGAGGAATTGAACTGGAACCAGACGAGGAAATTGACGAACCTGAGGCGGAATGAAGAATACGCGGCCATGAACAGCGTAATTTTGAGTAAGAATCCGCTTCTCGGCGGTATACTTGCCTGACGATTATGAGGTTGGCCGTCAACTGGTCAGCCAAAATTAACTGGCGCGCACTGTGAATCGGTTTGCGATTCATGGTGTGTGCAAACTAACACTACACAACGTACCGGCCAGAATGATTGGTTGGTACGAGGAGATTCGATGGCGGCGCCAAACGACGACACGCAGGTAGTCGATAACAAGATGTATCGGCCCCCTCAACAGGAAGAAGCCCAGCTCACTCTCGATGAAGTGATCGAGCGGCTGAAAGCATCATTGCCGAAGATACCCGGTATTGGTGGAACAGGATCTGTTGGACTTATTTTTTTAGCACTGATCGTTATTGCGATCATCTGGGCAGGAACCGGGTTTTACACCGTGGGTCCCGAGCAGGAAGCTGTACTTCGAACGTTCGGTAAGTTCACGGCAACCACATCGGGTGGTTTGCACTGGCACTACCCTGGACCGATTGGCAAGCGAAACGTTGTGGCTGTTACTACGGCTCGACGTATGGAGCTCGGGTTCCGATCGGGTTCTGACGGGTTCACGGTCGCTCAATCGGTAACGAATGAGTCGCTGATGATTACCGGTGACGAGAACATCGTCGACGTGCAGGCTGTGGTTCAGTATCGAATATCGAGCCTTCAGTATTACCTGTTTGAGGTTGATGACCCCGGGGACACCGATCGCGGCGTTCGGCCAGGTCAACCAGATGGCCGAACACTGCGTGACATCGCAGAAACGGCTCTGAGGCAGGTTGTTGGCGCAAGAAATATTGATGACGTGCTAACGACTGAGAAGGAACAGGTTCAGACCGATGTTCTTCTCAAAATGCGAGAACTTGCTACTGAGTACAAGACGGGTATCGACGTGTTGCAGGTATTGCTGCAGAACGTGAACCCGCCACTCGAAGTTCAGTCGGCATTTGAAGACGTTGTTCGTGCCCGTGAGGACAGAGAACGACTTATCAACCTTGCAGAGGCGTATGAAGCGGCGGAGATTCCAAAGGCGACTGGTGAGGCTGCAAAGATCACCGAGGCTGCCGAGGGTTTCAAACAGGGTCGTATTGCACGTGCTCAGGGTGAAGCCGATGGTTTCAATGCGATTCTAGACGGTTACGAAGGTTCGCCTGAAATAACCCGTCAGCGTCTGTATCTAGAAGCCATGGAAGAGATTTTGCCGGGAATAACGAAGTTCATTCTTTCTGATTCTGCGGTTCTGCCATTCTTGCCCCTTTCCGGAGCAACAGGCGGTACAGGGACGATTATTGGAACAGGGGGAGGTCAGTAATGGCTAAACTCACTATTCCGCTGATCGTAATAATTATTGCCGCGATTGTCGTGATTCCACAGACTTTGTTCGTGGTTGACGAGACTCAGATGGCAATCGTGACCAGGTTTGGTGAATTCAAACGTGCTCACAAAACACCTGGCCTTCGGGTGAAAACACCGTTCGCAGAGCAGGTGACGCGATTCGACAGCCGTTTGCTTCGAGTTGACGTTGCGCCGGCTTCGCTGCTGACTTCAGACAAGCGGAACCTGTTGATCGACTCGTATGCGAGGTACAAGATTGTCGACCCGCTGATCTTCTTCAAGAACCTGACGAACGAAACGTTTGCTAACTCCCGAGTTGGTGACATCGTGAACGCGCAGCTTCGACAGGAAGTTGCGCGTGACCTTCAGACAGAAGTGATTTCTGAAACTCGTGAAGACATCATGGATCGGGTTACTAGAGACAGTAACCGGATCGAGATTGGATACGCAGAAGCATTCAAAGATCCATACACAGGTTTGAATGATCCGTTCATCACTGTCCGTGTCGATGATGATCCTGATGATGAGATTCGTCCAAGGCGCGCAACGCCGGGTGAAATCGAAGCGCTTACAGTCAACCAGTTCCCGGACGAGCTTGCGGGGTTGAACGTTACTTTCGCTGCAGACATTCGAAAGGAACTCGGAATCGAGATCATTGACGTTCGTATCAAGCGAGCTGACTTCCCGCCGGACATTGAGACAAGCGTGTTCTCCCGAATGGAAGCAGAACGTGAACGAATTGCCAGTGGTTTGCGTGCTGAAGGTACGCAGCGTGATTCAGAGATTCGAGCTAATGTTGACCGACAGGTGAACATTATTCTTGAAACTGCACAGGGTACGTCGGCACTGCTGATTGGTGAGGCTGAACAGGAAGCAATCGATATTCTTGCCCAGTCACTCGAAAGGAACCCTGACTTTTACAGCTTCAGGCGTTCGCTAGAGGCTTACAAGGTGTTCATGGATTCGCAAACTACGGTCATTCTCGACCCGGGTAGCGATCTGCTGAGATTCCTTCAGGATCCTTCTGGCGGTTCGTAAGCGAAAGCTAGAAACACCAAACGACTTAGACTTAGATGAAACGGCCCCGGTAAAAAGTGACCGGGGCCGTTTTGCGTTTAGATGAGGTTGTGAAGCCGCTTGTAGAGCGCGATTCTGATGATCGAGATGATGATGGCTGCCGACACGATGAATATCACCGAATTGATCGGAACCGATGTGGCGAGTCCGAGGGCGGTTCCGGCAGCTGGAGCGTGTTCGGTGTTTGTGATGGTCATGAACAGGATTACCGGTGCGAGCGATGCTCCTTGTAGTCCGTGAATCACCCACTGGTTGCCTGCTACGGAATCGGGCAGCAGCAGCATGATTCCAACTGTGCAGAGTGCCGCCATTATGGCTGAGGTGTGGCCGCCAATAATTCGAAATGGGCTTGATGCCACGGAATGGGGCACGAAGAACACGATTGCCACTGAACTGGCGATCGCCGCAACGATGAAATCGCCGTTCGTGACTATATCTTCGGCAATAAGGATTCCAACGAGGGCGAGTCCGGCGAGTAGGGCTTGAACGATGTAGATGCGGGGACGGTGAACGAACTTGGCATCGATTCAACTGAGCAGCGGGTTGTGCCTGAATGCGCGCATTCGGGAGTGTTTGCGGGTGGAACGCGTCGGTGCGTTGTTGTTCGGCATCTAAGAGTGTTAGTGGAGTTGGCAGAGTATTGTGCGCGGATTTGAACGTATCACCACAGTGCAGGCAGTGCGTTCGTTAGCGAATACGAATTCTCAACTATTCGTTATGACCGCCATGCGTTGTTGCTAAGTACGTGAACGATCACTAACATAGAAAACTCACCCGTAGGTTGAGCGGAATCACTCGTTGGCAACACGTATACGTTTAGATCACCAGACCCGGCAGCTCCAGATTGTCGAAGCGGCTCGCGACCTCATCGCAAGTGGCGGTCTGGACACGCTGACTATTCGAGGAATTGCGTCACGAGTTGGCGTAACCGAGGCGGCCATTTACCGGCATGTCGCCTCGAAAGAAGAAGTGATACTGCTTCTTATTCAAGAAGTCGAAGAATCGCTGTTTCAGGCGATATCTCGTGCGACCCGGTCGGACGGGCATGCGCTTGAGCGTTTAGAGCACATGTTGCAGCTTCACGTTTCGTACGTTGAGTTGCGGCAGGGAATTTCGTTCATAGTTATTGCCGAGGCGGCTCAATTTGAAGAGCCGAAAGTTCGTTCCGCTGGACGCCGTTTGGTGGAAAAATACTTATCCTTGGTGGCCGAGATCATTGCTCAGGGCATCGAAAGAAACGAAATCGACAAATCCGTCACTCCAGATGCGGCATCGATGATATTTTTCGGTATGATTCAGTCAGCGGTAACAAGGTGGTTATTTGACCCCTCTGTACACCCGCTGGGCGAGAACGCAGTTTCGATGTGGAAGTTGTTCAGAACTTCCCTCGAATTCTCGGATGAGGATGCATTGAAGCATTCGAACGAGAACGGAAGGAGCTGAAATGTCTGTAATTACGATTGATGGACATATTGGCGCTGGAGGCCTTGAACTGGGCAAGCGCGTTGCGAGGATGTTCGACTTACACTATGTCGATCGAATTGCTTTGCCCCGGTCTATCACCGATGCAAAGGGCATCGCTCCTGTTCGCACCACTGATCGCATCTGGGCGCTGATCGAGCGTGCAGTTTCGGGATTCGCTCTTGGCAATGCTGCCGGCGACCCATATTTCAACGTTCCAGAGTCGCTGTTGCTTCCGCTTACGTGGGATAGCGACGGCCCTTCAACGGCTCATGCTGATGAGATTGCTGCGCCGAGTGTGGATAACCTGTTCGATCTCGGTAACGCCGTGCTTGTTCACCGAGCCGGAGTTGTGGAAGCCGGAGATCGACCTGCACTGAAGGTTGGACTGTTCGCTTCCTGGGAAGACCGTGTTGAGCGGATTATGAAGCGTGAGGGGCTGAAGTCGACTTCTGACGCTGAGTACACGATTGAGCGACGAGAGAAGCTTCAGCGCGAATACTTCGGCGGCATTCATGGTGTCGAGCCCGACGATCGCAGCCTGTACGACATTGTTGTCGACACTAGCGCGGAGAACATTCCGGTTGCTTCGATCAAGGTTGCACGGTTTGCACGAGAGGCTCTGGCTCTTCAGACTGCCTGATTGGGCTTCGGTCGGATCACGTCGGTTGTTTTTCACACGTTGTTTTTTTACGCTGGATTCACGCGTCAGGCGTTATAGTGTTGAATAGATATTCAACTCAACAAGACGGGGTACGAGTGGATTAATGCTCACCAAGTTAGCTAGCGAAATAATGTCTTCACCGGTGGTCACGATTACCGCTGATCAACCGGTGTCGGCGACCGCCAAGCTGATGCTAGATAAAAACATTGGTTCAGTTGTTGTAATCGATGCAGACGGACTTTTTATCGGACTACTTTCCGAGTCGAAGTACCTGCCCGAGGAGACGGTTTTGCCGTACTTGCGCCAGTCGGTTCTTCGGGTGCTGGGTAGCGAGTTGGGCGACCTCGAAAATATCGAGGAAGTGATTCATAGTACGCGCAACACGCTTGTTGGCGACGCTATGCAACGCAACGCAAGCACGGTTTCTTCTGACACTCATCTTGCCGAGGTAGCGAAGCTGATGGTTGGCGGTGGTTCGCATCACCTGCCGGTTATCGAAGACGGTAAGCCAATTGGGATGATCTCGCGGCACGATCTGCTGGCTCTGTTCGCCGAGGGCGATTAGGGCGGATTCGGTTTAGGCGCCTCTAAGTTCCGGCGAGTACTAGGCGGCCTTCGCGGATTTTATCTGTTACATCGCTGAGGTCTTTAGGGCTATCGATGGTGGTCCACGCCATTGTCGATTGGAATGCCGAAAGTTTGCCCTGCTTTACCAGATCCTGAAACGTGGTTGTTTCGTGGTCGCCAATGTCGGGTAGAAGTGACTCGATCTTGCGATCGAACAGGTACACACCGGCATTAATCCAGAACGGCAAGCTGCCTTTCTCGATGAACTGGGTGACGACGCCTTGATCGTTGGATTCAACGACTCCGTACTGGCTCGGGTACGGAACGAGCATCATCGTGCCCATGGCACCCGAGCTGGCGTGTAGTTCGGCGATGGGGGCGAGAGGCTGGTTTGTGATGATGTCGCCGTTCGTGACGAGAACGTTCTTGGTGTCGGCTGGAACCTGGGACAGTCCCCTTTTTATGGCTCCACCCCGTCCAAGTGGTGATTCTTCAAACGAGTAGTGGGCTGTTATTCCGTATTCAGATCCGTCACCGAAATAGTCCTGGATCATCTCGCCTTTGTAGCCGCAGAGGAACACGACATCTGTGACGCCTTGAGACCGCATCCAATCGATCTGGTAGGCAATGATCGGATTGTTGTTTATCTCGACCATCGGTTTAGGGCGATTGTCGGTCAGCGGCCGCAGACGCTCGCCGCGCCCGCCGGCGATAGTTAGTGCAAAAAAACGGTTACTCATTGATGGCCCTCAGGCGAAGTTTCGCTTTGTCGTTTATATGTGCAGCAGGTTACCAGTAGCCCTTGTTCGCATGAAGATGGTCAGATGGACGGATCGTGCGCATTTTCAGCATGGACTTCAGGTGATTGAATCGACGATTCTGCCAAGAAGACCTTGCATTGACCTGCGATCTTCGACTTGCTCGGGTGAATCGAAGGCACCGTGGGATGGGTAGGATCCGGGGGACTGGACTACCACCAGATCGAAACTGGGGCAGACCCATATGTGCTGTTGGCCGGCGCCGCTTGCTGCGAACGAGTCGTTCGGGAGATCTGGCCATACCTGTGATTGATCGTTGCACCAGAAGCCGAGGCCGTAGACGTGGCGATCTTCGGGTTCATTTTCGAGTATCTCGGGCGAGACCTTCGTTGCCTTGTCGATCCACTCGGCTGGGATGACCTGGGTGCCGTTCCAGTTTCCTTTGTTCAGCCACAGCCAGCCCATGCGGGCCATATCTTGAGGCGTCATAAGGTAGTTGGTCATGTAGCCGAACGTGCCGAGTTTGGCTTCGGGTGGCATATCGAAGTTGCCGTACTTCCACGACCAACTGCCGTCGATCAGGTTTCTGATCTTCCATTCGGTCAGCGTGCCGAATCCGCCGCCTTGTTCGGGTTTTGAGGATTTGTAGAGGCTGTAGGCAGACGCAACTGAGTGGGTGAGGATGTTCATTCCGAACGTTTGGTAGTTGAAAACTTTGCCGGGCGCTTCGCCGGGTTTCATGTATCCGGAAGTGTTGCCTATGAGCTGCCTGAAAGTGATTTCGGAGTTTTCTGGGAAGGCGTATCGGCCTTCTTTGGGGCCCTGACCGGGGGCGACATCGAGCATTTCGGGGTAGTAGTCGGATACTCGGTCGTTTTCAGACTTGATTACGCCTTCTTCAATGGCGATTCCGAGAACTGACGAGAAGGTTGATTTTGACGCTGACGCCTGTGAGGCTTGCGCTGTGGGGTCGGATCGGAAGGTCCATTCAGCGGCTATTTTGCTATGACGTGCGATGAGGATGCGGTAGGGTTTGTTTTCGGAGATTTCGGACTGGTAACGGGCGGCTTCGGCGAGGTTTGTTCGATCGAATCCTAGTTCTTCTGGTTCAGATATCTGCCATTCTTTGCCGGGCCAGACTTGTTCGATCTTGGCAGGTTGAGATAGCGGTGTGCTGTTTTCGGTCGTTTTTGCATTTGGTGTTGTGTCGTTAACATTATTTAAAACCACACCTAGCACGTCTCGAACTGCCTGTGACATGGCGTTGAGTCGTAGTTTGTTTGGTAGTTCTTTTTGGAGGCGGTTGGTTATGTAGGCGAACGAGATATCGTGATCGAGACTCGCCCAGCCTGTGCAGGTCGCAGCACCGCCGTGACCTACCATATCTGTGTAATTTTCGCTGGCGTACTGGTTTGGCGGCGTGGACGGTAGGCGAAGTCCGAGTCCGACCCGAGAGTAGTTGCCTGATGCTGCGTCGGGGCCTTCGGCTTGGAGGGTGGTTACCTCGTTTATGACGTCTTCAGGTAGCCACGGCACGCCGTTTAACTTGCCCTTGCCCGATATCGCAGAGTAGAACCTGGCGATGTCTTGTGCAGTCGTCAGCATTGAACTCGATGGCATTAGAGTTTGCAGACGTCGTTCTGCATCTTTACCGCCAAGTAGATTGCGATTCTGATCTTCCCAATCATCGCCCGCGGTGATTGGCACGACCCTGCCAAATTCTGACGGTTCGAGAGTGAACGATGTGTTCTGGAGTCCAAGCGGGAATGCCACTTCTCTTGCGAACGCTTCTTCGAATGGCAGCCCAGATACTCGGGACGCTATTTCACCTACAAGCCAGCCGAACGTTTGGGAGTGATAATGAACGACCGTGCCGGGTTGAGTTGCCGGGGTCATATCTTCGATGTGTGCGATCACCCTGCCCCAGTCGGCGTGATCGCCAGCAGGGATGGTGGCTGATGAAGCCAGTCCTGCCGAGTGAGAGAGGACGTGGCCAATTGTGATTGAGGATTTTCCTCGTGTTCCGAACTCGGGCCATAACTCCGCAACCGGGGTGTCCCAATCGAAGTGGCCACGAGCTTTGTATCGCCACAGAACGGCTGCGGTTAGCGGCTTGCCCATCGACAGAGCTCGAAATAACGGCCTGGAATGGCGTGCACCGTATGTGAGATCCACGACCTGTGCGCCGTTGCTGAACACGGCGAGGGTGGCGGCCGAGTGGAGGCCATCGGCTATCTGGCGTCGAAACTCGGTCTCGATCATCTGAGTATCTAGTTCGGTTGCGGGTTGGGTCATCGTGTTTGGTGGGTCGTGGTCGGTTCGTGATTGGTGTGTGAACAGGGTAATCTTCGCACTGTTGGGCGTGTGCGGGGAATTTGAAAGGAAATGTTATGCCACTCGGAGAAACTCCTGAACAGATAGTGCCGAAAAGCCTTGGTGATTATCTGGAAATTCAGACCAAGGCGGTTTTCCAGAGCGGAATGTCGTGGAAAATCGTTGAATCCAAGTGGCCGACGATTCGCGAGGCGTTTAGCGACTTTCAAATTGATGCCGTTGCTGCGATGGACGAATCGGCGGTGGATGCGCTTACTGACGATAAGCGGGTGATTCGCAATTGACCCAAGCTTCAGGCCATTACTGACAACGCGCGGCGAATGATCGAGCTCGATGAGGAGCATGGGTCGTTCCAACAGTATTTACGTTCACATGATTCGCTTTGGGACCTCGTGAAGGGCCTGCGGAAGCAGTTCAAGTTCATGGGCGAAATGGGCTGCTACTACTGGCTGTTCGTTGTGGGCGAGGACGTGCCGGATCACGAAGTGTTTGAGGCCGAGCGAACGCAGAAAAAATAGCGAGCGGTTGTAACTGGATGTGGTCGACGGGAAATGAGCATTTCGCCAAGGCTCAGCGTGGTACAGTGGCGAACTTAGCGCGCTACTGATTTTTAGATTGGATCAGGCGCACACATTTCGAGCGAATAGACAGCTTTAGCGAGACATTCTTTGACTATTGAAACAAAAGCGAACGCAGGCGAACGAGAATTCAAGCAGTTTGGTAAGCGGTACCGAAAAGTCGACGGTGATGACAAGGTCACGGGCCGAGCAATATTCGGAGCTGATTTCACCGCACAGGGGTCGCTGTTTGCCAAGTTCGTTCGTAGCCCACATGCGCACGCACGAATCGTCTCTATCGACACCTCGGCGGCAGAAGCCATGCCCGGTGTTGAGGCGGTGTGTACTGCGGCCGACTTCCCGTCAGACGTTTCAGGCGATGTCGACACAGGTGAGGTTGAAATTGGAATTCAATTTCTTGCCAACCTGATCATGGGTCGCCGAAAAGCACTGTTCGAGGGGCACCCGGTTGCTGCTGTCGCCGCAACCGATGTTCATATCGCTGAAGAAGCTGCTCGACTGGTGAAGGTTGAGTACGAAGTTCTTCCTGCAGTTACCGATCCGATCGAGGCGATGTCTCCTGATGCGCCGTTGTTGCACGAGGGTCTTATCGCTACTTCGCTTTCAGGATCTGCTGATAATCCCAGCAACATTGCGGGTCATATGGAGGGCGGTAAGGGCGACGTCGAAAAGGGATTTGCTGAGTCGGACGTTGTTGTGGAGCGAACGTATCGAACTGCGCTTGTTCACCAGGGTTATTTGGAGCCAGAAGCCGAGACGGTTCACTGGCATGCAGATGGTCGCATCGATGTTTGGGCCAACTCGCAGGGATCGTTCCCGCTTCGCCAGAACATGTCGAACCTGCTGGGTGTTGATGTAAGCAAGATCAAGGTGATGCCGCTCGAAGTTGGTGGGGCATTCGGGGCGAAGAACACACCTCGGGTATCGCCAGTTGCAGCGATTCTTTCTCGCAAATCGGGTAAGCCGGTCAAGATTGTTCTCACTCGTGAAGAGGTGCTTAAGGCGACGGGTCCGGCGTCGGGTGCTGTTGTTACGGTCAAGATGGGTGGAACTAAAGACGGTATTTTGAAAGCGGCCGAAGCACGATTGGTGTTTGGTGCCGGTGGATTCCCTGGATCGCCAGTTTTGCGAGGTATGCAGACGATTTTTGCCTGCTACCAGCCCGAGAATTCGAAGGTTGATGCTTACGACGTTGTGACGAATGCTCCTCGTGTTGCTGCCTATCGAGCGCCGGGTGCGACTGTGGCTACTTTCTGTGGTGAGTCGACTATCGACGAACTTGCACGCGAGCTCGGGTACGACCCGATGGACTTCCGGATTAAAAACGCATCTAGAGAAGGCGACTCGAACATTGACGACGAGGTCTACACACGCATCGGTATCGTCGAGATGCTGGAGGCGGTGAAGGCTTCTGATGAGTACAACCGACCTATCAAAGAGAGCGCAAACGGATGGCCGGTGGGTCGTGGTGTTGGCATTGGCTGGTGGCCGTGCGGCATCGAAATTTCAAGCGCTCGGGTGATGGTCAACCACGATGGCGGAGTTGATGTTGCGACCGGTGCGGTTGACCTGCACGGGGTTCGTACTGGATCTGCGCAGGTTGCAGCCGAGACGCTTGGTATCGAGCCTGAAGAAGTGCATGTTCACACTGCCGACACCGAAGGTATTCCCTACACAGGCAACGCTGCGGGTTCTCGAATAACTCGAACTTTGAGTCAGGCTATTTTTAAGGCTGGCTCGGCGGTTATCGAGCAGATGAAAGAGAAAATGGCCGTTCGATTCGGTGTCGACACTGAGTTTGTCGAATACGAAGACGGCTACTTCTACGCTCGTGACAACCAGGATTCGAAGGTGTCGTTCAAGGACGCAGGTGCAGCAGTAACGAAGAACGGTTCGAACATTACGGCCACAGCTTCGAACGATCCGGGGATGCGCCCGGCTAACGGTTACGCGATGGCGGTTGCCGATGTTGAGGTTGACCCCGACACGGGCAAGGTTCAACTCACCGATTTCACTCTGTTCCAGGATGTTGGTAAGTGTGTGAACCCGACTCAAGTTGAGAGTCAGATGCAGGGTGGAGCTGTTCAGGGCATCGGGTGGGCGCTGTCGGAGGAGTATGTGTTCGACGATCAGGGGCTGATGCGTAACGCATCGTTCCTCGATTACCGGATGCCGACTGCTCTCGATCTGCCAATGATTGGCACTGTAATTCTCGAAAAATCGGCTGATGACGGCGCTTTTGGTATCAGGGGCGTTGGCGAACCACCGATCATTCCACCCCCGGCTGCAATTGCGAACGCAATTCGTGATGCCGCGGGAGTTCGAATGGGCATGTTGCCTATGAGTCCGGAGCGGGTGTTCGAAGCGATGAAGGAATCGGAATAGTGTTTTCGGGCGCCTTGGACGCTATTACTTTTTAGTGCATCGATATGAAGGCAGCGTTAATATCTGGGGCTCCTTGAGGTAAACAGTATTGGCTGAATCGAAAGCTGGGCCGTTTCAAGAAGAGTGGAAAGATCACGGGCTTACGCCTCGTCAGATCAAGCTGACGCTGATTGGCGTGATGTTCGCGATGTTCCTCGCATCGCTGGACCAGACGATTGTTGCGACCGCGATCCCTCGGATTATGGCTGACCTCGATGGGTTCGACAGGTTTACGTGGATTTCGACCGCGTACATTGTTGCTTCAACTTCGGTAGTGCTGATTACGGGTGCGGTTTCCGACGTTTACGGTCGGAAGTGGCTGTTCGTGGGGGCGATCATGATATTCCTTGTCGGATCAGTGCTCGCGGCAAGTTCGCCGACCATGAACGCATTGATTATTTTCCGTGCGGTTCAGGGTCTTGGTGGCGGGATGATCATGGCGTTGTCGTTCGTGACGATCGCCGACCTGTTTCCACCGCAGGAACGTGCCAAGTACATGGGGATTATCGCCGCGATGTTCGGGGTTTCCTCGGTGATAGGTCCGACGCTTGGCGGGTTCATTACCGACCAGCTTTCATGGCACTGGATTTTTCTTGTGAACATTCCGGCGGGAATTCCGATTATCTTCCTGTTTATAAAGTTCTTCCCGAACGCGAAGAAGGATGGCCCCACGCGGAAGATCGATGTCGGTGGTGCGGTTCTTATTGTGTTGGCGATCGTTCCTGGTCTTCTCGGGCTGTCGTGGGGCGGGAACCAATATGAGTGGTCTGATCCGCTTGTAGTGGGCTCTCTGGTGTTCAGCGGGGCGATGCTGGTCGTATTTGCTCTGTATGAGACTCGGGTTGCTGATCCGCTGCTTCCGTTGGCGGTGTTTAAGAACCGGGTCGTTGGAATTGCTCTGTTTGTAACGCTGCTTACGGGGTTTGCGATGTTCGGGGCGATCTTCTTCGTTCCGCTGTTGTTCCAGGGCGTGCTTGGTGCTTCGCCGACAGCCAGTGGTAGCTTCCTGACGCCGATGATGCTGGGAATCGTGTTTGGTGCGGCTATGAGCGGGCAGCTGCTTTCTCGAACTGGTGGGCATTATCGAATTCAGGGGATTATCGCCGTTTCGATAATGGCGATAGGTATCTTCTTCTTGAGCCAGGTGAGCAGTAGTACAACACATGCGTATGCTCTGACTTCTGCGATTGCTATGGGGTTTGGGCTGGGTATTTCGTTCCCGGTTTACACAATCGCCATTCAAAACGGTGTTCCGCAGCAGTATTTGGGTATTGCGACCTCTTCGGCGCAGTTCTTCCGCTCTGTGGGTGGATCGATCGGCCTGGCGTTGTTCGGGTCGTACATGGTTCGTCAGTTCAAAGACGGTATGCAGGAGAATTTGCCAGACGCAGCGCTTGAGGCAGTGCCGCCGCAGTTGCTCGATACGATTACCAGCAATCCGAACGCGCTGTTGAATCCCGAAGCATCTGAAAGCCTGATGAGCGCATTTGCGGCGTCGGGTGAATCAGGTGCTGCGTTGGGTGTTCAGGTGTTCGATGCGATCAGAGAATCGCTGGCCGGTGCCATTGGTGACGTGTTCTTCCTGGCGTTCATGTTTGTGGTGGCCGCGGTGATTGCGACGGCGTTCATCCGAGAGGTTCCGTTGCGCAAGCGAGGTGGTCCGCCGGGTAAGGCAGCTGGCGAAGCATTAGCAGACTCAGCCGCCACACCGACCGACCCCGGATAGGGCTTGTGGCGTGAATGGCGTGCCGTTGTGTTCCCCAGAAATAGGTTTCGTGTCTCCCTGCGCTAGGTCGCGCCCGGGAAAAACGTGTGCCATAGCGATTTTGAGTTCAGATCTGGATGTGGTTAATTGGTATCCTAGAAAGCGACGACCGAGTTCCCCTGCATGGCGCGCCGCGGAGAAATTGATGTAAGGTGCTTAATATCACTACCTGTTGTGGTTTGATGCACAAATCACACTAGTAGTAGTAGGTTTTGATGAATTGGCACTAATGGCCTACTAATTTGGGTGATTAGGATTAATGTTCACACGTCAATATGTGAGTTGTTCTCCGGCTTGGACACGTCACTATGCGAACTGATCAAACAAACAAAGCAAAAGAACTCATCGCCGCGCTTGGCGTTATTGGGCAAGCTCAAGAGCTGGGTGCTGATGATGACAAACTCTTGGAACTGGCGGCGCACGTGCGCACAGCTGAGAGCGAATTCCGTGTGCTTTCCGGGCAAGCGACCTAGCTTAACGGTCTTGTTCGCTTCCTTAGTTCCGCACTAACGAGTGCGTCGAACGATCACTCCGACTGCCGCGGCTTTTCTGACAGCGCCCGGTTTGCGAACTGTGACTTCAACCGATTGCGCCCGTTCGTTTTCCAGTTCCAGGCAGATTTCCGCGACGCGCGCAGCGAGCGCTTCGACGAGTCCGTAGCTTGATGCTTCTATTTCCGTCGTGATTGCCTTCGATATTGTTCGATAGTTGATCGTGTCTTCGATGGCGTCGGATTTGCCGGCGGCTGAGAGATCGGCGTTTATCTCGATATCAATTGTTATTCGCTGCCTGGTTAGTCGTTCCCACGGATTTATTCCGATGATGCAGTCGAGTTCCAGTTGCTCGATTCGCACGGTGTCGAATTGTTGGGAGTTGTTTGATGACATTTACTTGAGGTGTTTTGGGAGACGAGTGGAGATTGTTGCTTCGGTAGATTAAATGATTTCAAGAGTCGGATGAAAATCACTGGATGTGGCGACCGCCGTCGACGTTTACGGTTTCGCCAGTAATGAAGTCGTTTTTGATTAGCATCATCATCGCATCTGCCACTTCGTTGAGCGATCCCATTCGGTCGGCTGGTCCGAGATCGATCTCGATTTCATTTCGAGGTCGGTCGGTTGGAATATCGGAAGGGGGCAGTATTGCACCAAGCGATATTTCGTTTGCCTGAACATTTGGCGCCATTGATAGAGCGAGCGTGCGGGTGAGGCCTGAAACCGCTGTTTTGGTAACCCCGTAGGCGAATCGTGTTGGGCGGGCTGTGCGCCAGTCGTTGAGGCTGATTATTTTGCCGGGTGAATCGGAGGTCAGTTGTGATTGCATCGCCTGTGCGAGCAGGAATGGTGCTCGCACATTGATGGCAAAATGTCGGTCCCAGTTTTCGATTGACACATCATCTAGCCCGACCTTGTCGAAAATCGAAGCGTTGTTGACTAGGATCTCGATAGGCCCGAGTTGATCTTCAACCGCGGCGGCAAGCGCGGCGACCTGAGTGGCATCTTCGAGATCAGCCTGGATTGTTACTGCCTGGCTGCCCATTGATTGGATTAGCGAGGCAGTTTCTTGCGCGTCGGTTTCCGATCGCCCGTAGTGAACTGCCACCCGGCATCCTGCGTCGCCAAGTGCGAGCGCGAGTGCCCGCCCTACTCTTAGACCTGCGCCAGTGACAAGGGCTACTTTTCCGTTTGGATCCATGTGAAGGCGTTACTTTTTCTGAGAAATGGCGATTAGGACTGGCGGACGTGGCTGAAGAATTCGTCGCGGGTGATCGAGTTCTTCTTGAACAGGCCCCGAACAGCGCTTGTAGTCATGGTGGCGTTGGGCGTTCGCACACCTCTCATCGCGGTACACAGGTGTTGGGCTTCGATAACTACGCCAATGCCTGCGGGTTCGATTAGCTCTTCTATCGTGGTGGCGATTTGCTGCGTCATTCGTTCTTGAACTTGCAGGCGTTTTGCGAACATTTCGACAAGTCTTGGAATCTTGGAAAGGCCAATGACTTTCTGATTCGGCAGGTAGCCGACGTGGGCTTTTCCGTGGAAAGGCAGCAGGTGGTGCTCGCAGAGTGAGTAGAAATCGATGTCTTTCACTACGACCATCTCGTCGTATTCAACATCGAACATTGCGCCGTTGAGCAGCTCGACCGGGTCGGTTGAGTATCCGGAAAGCAGTTCGTCGTACATGTTGGCGACGCGCATTGGGGTGTCGGCTGTTCCCTGTGCGTCCACACCTTCACCGATGGCCATTAGCATCGTGGTGATGCCGTTCGCTATTACCTGTTTACAGGAAGAATCGAGCAGTGTTCCGTCTTCGAAATCGAACTGGGAGAAGTCGGTCTCAGATGGAGATTCCATGATGGTCATTCTAGGGCGTCCAAAATCTGTGCTTAGTAGTCTCGAATGCATTTTAGATGCGCTTATATTCGGAAGTGGTGCGCCAATTCTATCAACGGGCGAGAAGTGCGTTCGCAAGCCTGTTTGAGATCGTGCTTAGAGCAGGCCGCCGGAGATTGCGGTGATGAAGTGAACTTCGGTATCGGGTTCGAGCTTCTGGAGAAGGCCGCGACGGGTGGCGACATGGCCGACAATCGCTGCCAACCCCGGCTTGAGTTTGTCATCTTCGACGAGATGGCTCTTCGTACCGGGGTGGGCTGCTTCTATATTGTCGATCAGCTCGCGAAGGTTCTTCGCGGGCACGTCTACCCGCTCTGCGCCGTTTGCGTACTTGCGCAGAGCGTAAGGGAGGAAAACTGTTGCCATTTATACGTTCTCCCTATGAAGGTAGAACTGATTAGTCGCCGTTCTGTGCTTCTAGGATACGACCAGGTTTGACTGGAAGTTCGTAAAAGGGTTTGCCAATTGCTTCCTTGACGGCCTGTGTGACTGCGGAAAGCGGTGGGCAGATTGGAACTTCACCGACTCCTCGGACACCGTAAGGGTGCAGCGGGTTCGGCACTTCGACCATAATCGTGTCGATCATAGGCATGTCGAGAGAAGTTGGCATGCGGTAGTCGAGGAACGACTTGTTGGCCATGGTTCCATCATCGGTGATGAAGTATTCTTCGTTCAGCGCCCAGCCAATACCCTGCACAACTCCGCCCTGAATCTGACCTTCAGCGTACTGCGGGTAGACTGCCTTGCCAACATCCTGAACTGCTGTGTATCGAATAACGTCGGTCTTGCCGGTGGCGAGATCGATTTCGAGGTCGCAGATCTGAACACCGTAAGCGTTACCGGCTTCGGCGAGGTTTACGGATGAAGTTGAGGTTGCCGGTCCGCCTGTGGGATCGAGCTTGCCTGCAAGTTCCTGAATTCCGATCGAATCGCCATTGGCCGTGAATGTGCCATCGGCAAATTCGACGTTGCTTACTTCGGTCTCCCAGAGATCGGCAACTCGGCTTTTGAGTTCGACAACCAGCTTCTGGGCGGCGTTGTAAGCAGCCAAGCCAGTTGTGTAAGTCGTTCGGGATCCACCGGTTACGCCCGTGAAACCAATCGAGTCGGTGTCGGGAATGCTGACGTGGAAGTCTTCAACCGGGATGCCGAGTACTTCGGCGGCCTGCATAGCGATAGAGGTTCGGGTGCCACCGATGTCGGCAGAACCTTCGTTCATCATTACGGTTCCGTCGTCCTGGAGCATGAGGTCGCAGGTCGACTTGCCGCCACCGTTCATCCAGTAGGCAGAAGCGATACCGCGTCCGCGTGCCTTGCCGGCCGGGGCGTCGCCGAGTGGTGACTGCCAGTGGTCGGAATCTCTGGCAGCTGCGAGACATTCCTCAAGGCCAACTCGAATGAACTGCACACCGTCACCACGTCGGGTGCCTTCGTGAGCAGCGTTGTCGAGTCGGAACTGGATCTTGTCGACTCCGAGTTCGTCACAGATTTCGTCGATGACGGTCTCGATTGCGAACGATGCCTGCGGTGAGCCGGGTGCTCGGTAGGCAGCGGATTTTGGCTTGTTGACGAGTACGTCGTAGCCGGTGATTCGTGAGGTTGGAAAGTCGTAGCAGGCGAATACACAGATTGCTGCTGCGCCAACTGCTGATCCGGGGAATCCGCCGGCTTCGAGCATGAGATCGGTGTCAGCGGCAGTGATTTTGCCGTTGGTTACACCGATTTTCATTCGAATTTTGCCACCGGGGGCCGGGCCAGTTGCTTCGAAGACCGACGAGCGGTCCATGACGAGCTTGACCGGTCGTCCACCAGCTTTTCGAGAAAGAAGTGCGGCGATAGGTGCGAGGTAGACAACTGTCTTGCCCCCGAAACCACCGCCGATTTCGACGTAGTTCACTTTGATCTTGGACTCAGGAAGATGGAGCAGGCCAGCAACCTGTGAACGAACGCCGAACGAACCCTGCGTGCTGGACCAGACGGTCAGGTTGTCGTCCTGTGCCCAGATAGCGGTTGCGTTGTGTGGCTCGATGTAGCCCTGGTGAACCATCGACATTGTGACAGTTCGCTCAATGACTAGGTCGGAGTTTGCAAATGCGTCGTCGACGTCACCGAACTCGTGCCTGAATATACGTGCGACGTTTGTGTTTTCTACGTTTTCACCCAAATGGTCGCCAACGAGGCCTTCCAGGATAACCGGTGCGTTATCTGCCATAGCAGCGTCGACATCGGTGATAGCGGTAAGTACTTCGTACTCGACCTTGATCGCCTGAGCGGCGTCCTGAGCTGTGTTGCGGTCGACAGCTGCGACGGCTGCAACAACGTGTCCCTTGTAGTGGACTTTGTCGAACGCCATGACGTTCGATTGGCCACGTCGGAGGTTCACGTTGCCTTCGCCGGTATCGATCGTCTTGTCGTCGGCCTGTGGGAAGTCGTCGTTGGTTAGAACGGCGAAAACGCCGTCCATTGCCTCAGCGGCTGAAGTATCGATGCCCTTGATTCGAGCATGGGCGTGTGGGCTGCGGAGTACGTCTCCCCAGATAAGACCGGGAACTTTTACGTCGCCACCGTAGATGGCTCGGCCAGTGACCTTGTCCAGGCCATCGTGCCGGATAGGTGATTTACCAATTACCTTGTAATCAGTCTTTGTCTCGTAGGTTGCGACCATTCGATTTCCTTAGTGGATCAACGTTGTTGCAATCCGATTAGTGAGCAATTTCCAAATTCTTTAGGAAACAAGTCGGCCGGGAAGCCGTAAAAAGCTCACGGCCATTCTATTCGATCTTGCTAGCCAGCCCGTTTCATGATTTTCAAGCAGTCCTATTTCAGGGCTTCCAGAATGCTGCCGGCATTCATAGGCGTGTTGTAGAGCCGTTTGCCCAGCGCATCCTGAATGGCGTTGGCGATTGCCGGAATCGGCGGGCAGATCGGAGTTTCACCAACTCCACGAACACCGTATGGGTGTAGCGGGTTAGGAACTTCGACGAGGACCGTTTCGATTAGCGGCAGGTCGAGTGATGTTGGCATTCGGTAGTCGAGGAAGCTGGAGTTGGCCATAGTGCCAGTATCCGTCATGAAGTATTCCTCGTTGAGCGCCCAGCCAATTCCCTGGACTGAACCACCCTGCAACTGGCCTTCAACGTATGAAGGGTGAATTGCGGTTCCAACGTCCTGAATGGCTGTGTAGCGGATGACATCGGTCTTGCCAGTTTCGATATCGATTTCGATGTCGGCGATGTGCATACCAAAGCCGTCACCGGCCGATTCTAGGTCAACGCTACCCGTCGAGTTTGCCGGACCACCGAGGTCGTCGAGCTTGCCCGCGAGTTCTTTGAAGCCGATCGTTTTTTCTGCTTCAGCCTTCGAGCTGAACACGCCGTCGTTGAAATCAACGTCGTCTTTGTTGATGTCCCATAGAACCGCAACGCGATCTTTTAGAACTTCAACAAGGTTGTTCGCCGCAATCCAGCAGGCGTATCCGGTTGCGTAGGTGGTTCGTGAACCACCGGTTACATCGGTGTAGCCGACAGATTCGGTGTCACCAACGGTAGGCCGTACGTCGTGAGCGGTGAGACCGAGAACTTCGGCGACGTGCATCGCCATCGCTACTCGGGATCCGCCAATGTCGGTCGAACCTTCGGTTAGCTGGACCGTGCCGTCGGCGTTAACCGAGAGGTTGGCGGATGACTTGAGTCCGATGTTGAACCAGTATCCGTTTGCGATACCGCGACCGCGTTTCTTGCCTTCTGGGGCGTCGCCGATGGGCGATGTCCAGTGAGCAGATTGCTGAGCGGCCTCGAGGACTTCTTCCATACCGATCTTCGAGAAGAGCACGCCATCACCACGACGGGTGCCTTCTTTGGAAGCGTTGTCGACACGGAATTTCATTGAGTCCCAGCCGGCTTTTTCACATAGCTCGTCGATCGCCGATTCCATTGCGAATGCAACCTGCGGTGAGCCTGGCGCTCGGTAAGGAGCGACTTTTGGCTTGTTGACGAGAACGTCCCAACCGTCGATGCGGGTGTTTGCGATTTCGTATGGAGCGTAAACACACATTGCTGCCGGGCCGATGAAAGCACCAGGGTTGGCACCTGCTTCGAACCAGATATCGGCGGTTGCTGCTGTGAGCTTTCCGTCGGCGTCTGCACCGAGCTTGATGATCATCCGCGCGCCAGGCGTAGGACCGGTAGTCTCGAAGATGGCTGTTCGTTCCATGACCATCTTGACCGGTCGTCCGGATTTCTTAGAGAGAAGCGCAGCGAGAGGTTCGAAGTAGACAGGGATCTTGCCACCGAATCCGCCACCGATTTCGAGCGGTGTGACTTTTACCTGAGATACGTTGACCTGAAGAATTCCGGCGATCTGGGTTCGGGCCGGGAACGCACCCTGAGTGCTGGTCCAAACCTTGATTCGGTCTTCTTCGTCCCACGTTGCGGTTGCGTTGTGGGGTTCGATATAGCCCTGGTGAACCATCTGCATGTTGTATTCACGCTCAATAGTGTGAGCTGCGGATGACATTGCGTCTTCCACATCGCCAAATTCGTGGCGAACGTGCGCTGCCATGTTGGTGTTGTGTACATCTTCACCAAGGTCGTCACCAACCAGGTCATCAAGAAGAATCGGCGCATCGTCTTTTAGTGCGTCGACAACGTTCGTTACTGATGGGAGAACGTCGTATTCAACAACAACGAGGCGGGCAGCTTCTTCAGCTGTGTACCTGTCGACAGCTGCGATTGCCGCAACCGGGTGGCCCTTGTAGAGAACCTTGGTATCGGCCATCAACTTGTTTGATGCCCACTTGAAGTTGATGTTTCCTTCACCGAGGTCGACAAGCTTGCTTTCGGCTTTGGGCATGTCGGCACCGGTGATGACGGCGAATACGCCTTCCATCGCTTCGGCGGCCGAAGTGTCGATCGACTTGATGTTGGCGTGCGCGTGCGGGCTTCGTACGCAAACTCCCCAGATTAAACCGGGTAGTTTCATATCTCCACCGTAAATCGCTCGTCCGGTTACTTTGTCGTATCCGTCGTGCCGAATTGGGCGTGTACCGACGACTTTGTAGTTGGTTTTTGGCTCAAATGTTGCGACCATTACTTATCTCCGGGCCCGTGCCAGATTATTTGCGATAGCTGCCAGCAGTTTTTTAAGACTTACTGGCAGCCAGTTGCGATTACGTGTTAGCTGCTTGCTTTTTGCACGGCTCGGACAATTTTGTCGTAGCCGGTGCATCGGCAGAGGTTTCCTGCCAGCCAGTGTCGAATTCGGCCTTCACTTGGTGAAGGTTCGTTGTCGAGTAGGCCTTTGGCAGCAACGAGGAAGCCGGGTGTGCAGATACCGCACTGTAGGGCGGCCTCTTCAAGGAATGCCTGCTGTAGAGGGTGAAGGCCCTCAGGAGTGGCCATGCCTTCGATTGTTTCGACGGTCTTGCCGTTTACTTCTGCGCCGAGTACGAGGCAGGAGTCGACGATTCGACCATCGACAGTGACCGTGCAGGCGCCGCAGTTGCCGTCGAGACAGCCTTCTTTGGTGCCTGTGAGGCCAATGAGTTCACGGAGTGTGTCGAGCAGGCTCATGTAACCGGGCACGAGAAGTTCGTGCTGCTGACCGTTGATGGTCGTTGTTACATGAACTTTGCTTGGGGAGTTAGTTGTCATTAGGTGTGTTAGCCCCTTGCCCGTTCAACGGCCTGATTGATCATTCGGCCTGTGAGGACTTCTACGAGTTGTTTTCGCTGGTCGATCGTACCGCGCATGTCGGTGATCGGAGTCGCAGCCTCTTTTGCGAGTGAGGAGGCAGCGGCGATTGTCTCGTCGTTTACCGGCTTGCCCGCAAGGCTGTCGCCTGCTGCAGATGCGAGGATCGGTGTCGGTCCTACTGAAGCAAGTGCGATTCGTGCTGATACGAAATTTTGGCCTGAATCATCGAGCTGAACAAAGACACCAACGCCAGCCACGGCGATGTCCATTTCATTTCGAGGGATGAACCGTGTGTAGGCTGCGCCAGAGTTGGCAGCAGGCTTCGGAACTTCGATGCTGACGAGTAGTTCACCGGCTTCGAGAACGGTTCGGCTTGGTCCGGTGCAGAAGTCTTCGACTGCTACTTCACGCGTGCCGCTTGTGCTGGCAATCTTGGCGACTGCGCTGTAAGCGATCAGCGAGGGGATTCCATCGCCAGATGGGGAAGCATTACAGAGGTTTCCACCAAGCCCAGCACGAGACTGAATCTGGATTCCGCCAATGATGGATGCGCCGTCGATGATTCCAGGGTACTCGGCAGCGACATCGCTGTTGTCGTAAACTTGGTAGCAGGGCACGCCAGCGCCGATGCTGAGACCATCGCCATTGACGGAAAGTGTCATAAGTTCCGGGATGTTCTTGATGTCGACAACGGCATCTAGCTCCCAGACGTTGGCTCGAGCTTTCACGAGCAGGTCTGTTCCACCTGCAAGCGGTCGTGCTCGATCACCATGTTCGTTTAACACGGCCACTGCTTCGGCTACCGTGCTTGGGGCAACGTATGCAAACGGGTGCAAGCGCCCACTCCTTTCGTGTGTTTGTTACAGATTGTTCGAGCTGGCAACACAGAAATATCAGCAAGAACCCCCGGGTTATTCACAGGTCCGGGCTGGCCTTTCGGGAACAGTACAACTTTGTACCCGACGTGAGAGCGCTCATTATGCCCACAGTGGTGCCGTGCCGCAACTAATTAATCTGGAATTTAGTGACGCGAGAATTATTCGATAAAGCACAGGAAGTGATGCTTTTGGTTCACGGGCCGTGGGGTTGGCCAGTGTTTTAGGCTGTGGTGTCGGGGTTGGGTATCGGTTTTGAGCCGATTCCGAAGCTGCGGATCAGGCGTCGACCGACGAACGCAGTGGCGATGATGGCTACTGTGCCGCCGAGGGTCATTGCGGTTGGGGCGTCGAATCTTTGGGCGAGATAACCCATGAGTAGTCCGCCGAGCGCGGAGGCTCCCCAGGTGAACTGGTTGATGCTCATGACACGCCCGCGAAACTCTTCGTCGACGAGTGTTTGCACGACGGTGGTGTTCATCGTTCCGAGCACTACTTTGAATCCGCCGATTATTCCTGCAACCAGGATGGCTACTGTAATGATGTCGATGCGGGCGAAGGTTAGCTGGGCCGCACCGAGCCCTATGCCGGCGATGATGAGGTAGAGGGCTGGCCGGACGCTCCTGCCGATTAGCGTGATTGCCGTGGTGGCAATGAGCCCCCCAATGCCTGCACCAAGCAGCAGCCGACCACCGGCGTCGAGGCCTGTTGTGTAAATCTCGTCGGCGAACACCGGTAGGAGTGTGTCGAATGAGGATCCGAACAGGCCGAGAGTTACTCCGAGCAGGATGACCGATGAGATGGGTTTTTGTTTTTTGAGGTAGGTGAATCCTTGAAGTAGCCCGGCGAATGCTGTTCGGCTGGTCGCTTCGACTTTGTGTCCAGTGGTTCGCATCAGGAGCAATGTGGCGACGGTCAAAACATATGAGGTGCCGATGATGTAGAACAGTCCTTCATAGCCCCATGCGGATACGAGCGGTTCGATGAGGATCGGGCCAACGATTGCGGCGGCTCCGAATACGATTGAGTAGAGGGCTATGGCTCCTGCGAGGTGTTCTTTGGGCACGATAGTTGCGACCATCGCTGATCGTGATGGGATGTCGAATGAGAGGAGTGTGCCGGTTACGGCCGAGATTGCGAGTATGTGCCACGGTTGGATATCGCCACTCTGAATTAGTGCTCCGGTCCCGAGCGTGACGAGGGCGAACATGAGGCGGGTGAACCTGACGATTTTCAGGCGGTTGAATCGATCTGCGAGTACGCCGCCCCACATCGATAAGATCAGTACTGGCAGCAGGTTTGCGGTCGCCACTAGCCCGAGCATCAGTTCTGAGCCGGTGAGTGATCGCATCAGGAATAGACGGCCGTATACGAGCGACCACATGCCGATGTTGGAGAATGCCGCGGCTATCCAGAAAAGCCTGTATTCGCGGTATTTGAATGCCGTGTAACTGGTGCCAGCCCAGAGAGAAGCTAGTCCAACGCGCACTAATGAATCAGCCCTTCATTTTTGGTCTGGTCTAGCACAGCATGGGAGGGCGTCATCACGATTCGTGTCTCCAGAGTGCCATGGGTAGTTCGAGGCTGATTACATTGGTCCCAGTGGTGTGCCGAGTTTGTCGAGAAGGCCGCCACCCAGAACGTGCAGGTGGAGATGGTCGACGATCTGGCCGGCATCGACACCCTGATTGAGGGCGAGGCGGTAGCCGCCTTCAGAAATTCCAGTTTGTCGTGCAACTCGTGCACCAACTCGCAACAGGTGGCCAAGCAGCTGTTCGTGCTGCTCAATAGCGCCTGTGAGATAGGTAACGTGTTCGCGCGGCACGATGAGAACGTGAACGTTTGCGACCGGATTAATGTCGTTGAACGCCAGACATTGGTCGTCGGAATAGATTTCGGTCGAAGGGAGTTCGCCGTGGACTATTTTGCAAAACAGACAGTCGGGTTGTCGGAGTTGGTTTTTCTCTTCTTCAGCGGTCCACCACATGTTTTAGATCCTCATAGACCCATTGTGTTTGCGAGCTTAGATTTGTGAAACGACGAATCGCCGTAGTCAGTTTTCCACGCAAGAACCCTGCGAGTATAAAGGTGCAAGTCATGTTCCCATGTGAAACCGATAGCACCGTGACACTGATGGGCTGTCCAGCAGAGAGCGGATATTTTTTCGCTTGCAGCAATTTTGGCCTGCGCTGCCCGCGTTTTGGAATAGCCGTCTTGTGAGAAACTCCACGCCGCGGAGTGGACGAGGTGGTTGACCTGCTTCGAGGCGATCGCCATTTCTGCAAGATGATGTTGAACGGCCTGGAATGATCCCACAGCTTGCCCGAACTGTTCTCGATTTGCGGTGTATTCGACTGTGGCGTCGACTACCGCTCTGCCCAAACCCTTCGGCTTCCCAAACCTGCCATTTGAGCGGCGCGGGCGACTCCACCGGCTGCAACGAGTTCTTCAGTGGCTTTGATTGCTTCGTCGCCGGTGGCAACGATGTTTGCTTCGGGAACTTCTATTTCGTTGAACGTAATCGAGGAAACTGGAACCCCTGATACATGATCGAGAGGGGTTTGTTCGACTTCTCCCGATTTCCAGATTGGGATAACGACTAATGCTGGTTCGCCGTCGTCGGTTCTGACAAGCGTCAGGGCGTGGGTTGCCTGATCGGCGAATGCGACGAAGCGTTTTTCGCCTGTGACCACGAGTCCGTTGGCGGTTCTGGTGGCTGCTGCTGTTGCATCGGTTGCGTCCCAGGAAACGTCTTTTTCGATGATTGCAGGGGTGATGAGAACATCGCCAGATGCTGCTTGCGGAAGCAGTTCGGATTTGAGTGATTCGGGGGCGAATCGTTCGATGATGCGTGATGTAAGAGCCGATTCGACGAGTGGCGTGGGAGCGAGGCTTGCGCCGAGTTCTTCGAGTAGAACTGCAAGATCGCCAAACGTAAGACCAGCGCCGCCATGTTCTTCGGAGATGGTGAGTGCTGGCCAGCCGAGTTCGATAACGTCTTTCCAGAGGCTGGCGAGTGCTTCGGAATCGCCGCTGGCAACTGCCCGGGCTACCGAGGTGTCTGACCGGTCGGCAAGAAATTCTCGTGCCGAGTTGCGGATTAGTTCTTGAGTTTCTGTGAGTCCGAAATCCAACGTTGATCCTTAGCTGGTTGCCTTTGCGCGACGCAGTCTTGGAAGACCGAGCCCGCGCTGGGCGATGATGTTTTTCTGGATTTCGTTCGTGCCAGAGAAGATAGTCGTTGCTGTCGAAAGCATTCGTAGCTTGAGGAATCTGCCCTGTAGTTCGGCCTGTGGTGATCCGGCTATGAGGCCGCCGTACATGCCGAGAATTTCGAGTCCGTAATCGAGAACATTCTGGTAGATCTCGGTTCCGGCGACCTTGCTCATGGATGCTTCGAACGATGGTTCGAGGCCCTGGCTGTGGCGCCATGTGACGTCGTAGCAAAGCAGGCGTGCGGCTTCGACTTCGGTGCTTAGTTCGGCAAGTTTTATTCTGACGTTTGGATCGGACTTTGCCTGGCTGACGGGTGAATCGTCGTCGCTGATGTAGGCGACTAGTTCTTCGATTGCTGCTCTTGCTCCGGCAGCAAATTCGATGCCTGAACGTTCGTGGTTGAGGATGGTCATTCCAACGCGCCAGCCGTCGTTGAGGTCGCCAACGAGATTTTCTTTTGGCACGCGTACGTTATCGAATATGACCTGGTTGAAGTGGTGGACATCGGCCATGTTTACGATTGGGTTGACTTCGATGCCGGGTGTTTTCATATCGACGAGTAGCAGGCTGATACCTGCGTGAAGCGGTTCGTCGGGGTTTGTTCGAACGAGCATGAACATCATGTCGGCACGGTGACCCATCGAGGTCCAAATCTTTGCGCCGTTGACTACGAATTCGTCGCCATCGAGGGTGGCGCGGGTCTGAATGGATGCCAGGTCGGAGCCTGAGTTGGGTTCGGAGTAGCCCTGACACCACTGGACTTCGCCACGAGCGATTGCGCCGAGATGCTGGGTTTGCTGCTCATCGTTTCCGAATGCCATGAGCGTTGGTCCGAGCATTCGGGTGCCGAAGCCGTCGAGACCGGGTGCTCTGCGATATGCCATTTCGTCGGCGAATATGGTGTTCATCATCGGCGATGAATCGGCACCGCCGTATTCTTTGGGCCAGCTCATTACAAGCCAGTTGCGCTTGACCAGTTCTTTACGGAATTTCTGGTCCATGGGCCAGGCGTCGTCGTCGGAAAGTCCGGAGGAGCCGCCCCAGTTGTCGGGCAGTACATCATCGAGAAACGCGCTTATCTGATTTCTGAAATCGGTCTCTTCAGCGGTAAATTCGAAGCGCAATATGTGAATTCCCGATGTGAATCGGGGCCCCGGTGTGTCAGTTTCTGACTGACAGGCACGTAACAGTTTTTACGATGCCCGGAATGCTGTGCATTCCGTCGCTGATCAGATCGCCAATGCTTGGGAGATCGTCGGCCTCTGCAACAGCAATGATGTCGAACGGCCCAGTGACCGTGTCGACGGCTTTCATCATCGACAAATCTTTGAGGGCAGATGCCACATCACTGGTTGTCCCGACAGCCGTTTCGATGAGAATGTATACACGCGTAGCCAAGTGATCTCTCCGTTGATCAGTGGCGCAATCCTAGTCGGACAGGAACGTGGGTGTCAAAGCCAAATTCATTCAAATTGGCAAACCGCCTGCTCGTTATCTATTTTCGGCAGGCGGATTAGCTCAATTTAGTTAGCGATTTTGGATCACATAGGTACTTCAAGTCGGCGAACCGTTGCTGACGGTCGGGACTCGAAGTAGGTCGAGTTGTGTGTAGCCGATCCGAATGTACCTGTTCGTCGGCCGGTCTGGGCAGCTTTGGCTGCTTCAAATGTTAGGCGCTGGGCTGGAACTGATTTGTCTGGTCGGGCTGACACGGGTCCTGAGTCGGCAAGGCGTCGAGGTGCGAATCCTTGCGATGGACGTGGAGCCTGGTCTGAGAGCAGCGGTCGAACAGGTGAGTCGGTTTCCTCGCCTGTGTCGGGTTCGAACTGGAAGTTTGAACTAACGGCAAGGAGTGTGAGGATAGTGACTGATGCACCCCGTGGTGCATACATGCCGGTCTCCCACTCACTGATCGTTTGTTGGCGAATGCCAATTTCTTGTGACAGCGCGGTTTGTGAAAGGCCAAGATGGGTACGCAGTGCACGAATGTTGTCTGCTTGCCACTTGAAGTCGGTTGGAGGTGCTTGTCTTGTCAACATGACTAGCAAGCTACGCCGGTTTATTTTCCGAGCCCTAGCGTTTTTTTTACACGCTTAAACGAATTTTGGAATCTAGGATTCTTTTTTTATTGGTGATCTGAAGGCAACACGCTAGCGTCTAGCGGGGTGATTGAGCTTGGTGTTGATTGAGTACTAATCGAACTTGAGCATGTCTTCGAAATGGCTGGCGTCGTCGAAGGGGCCAACTATCGAAAGCACTAAGTTCTCGGATTTGATGACTCGGTTGGCAGCGCGTTTGATGTCTTCTCTGGTGACAGCAGCGACCTTGGCGATGATCTCGTCGACCGATTCGACGTTGTTGCGGAGTAGTTCCTGAATACCTAAGAAGCTCGAAACTGCGCGGCTTTCTTCCATGCGCAGCATCATGCGGCCCTTGGTTAGTTCGAGTGCCTGTTTCCATTCGGCTTCGGTTACGCCGTCCCGCATTTTGGCGAGTTCGTTGAGGATTACGGGAATTGCTTCGTCGACACGGGCGGGGTCGATGCCCGACTCGACGATTAGAGCACCACAGTCGCTGTAGTAGTGGGTGCCGCTGTGAATGTCGTAAGCGAGTCCACGCTGTTCGCGTACCTCTTCGAATAGCCGACTGCTCATCGTTTCGCCAAGAATCACCGACATGATCGATAGTGCGTGTCGGTCGGGGTCGGTGTTTGCCATGCCGGTGAGGCCGATGGCGAGGTGAGCCTGCTCGGTGGGTCGATGTTCGAGGGCAACCCGTTTCGTGAAGGCTTTTTCCTCGTAAGGGAACATCGGGAGGATTACACCGTCGGGGAGTCCGCCGAGTTGTTCAGATATCTGGTTTACGACGTCGGCGTGTTCGATATTTCCTGCGACGGCAATTACGAGATTCGATCCTACGTACTGCGTTTCTAAATACTCGATCATAAGATCACGAGAGATGGCACCGACCGATTCGACTGAGCCTGCGATGTCTCGGCCCATTGGCTGATCGGGCCATAGCAGTTCGTCTAGCAGCATTGACGAGCGTGCGGCTGGCGAGTCGAATGATGCGCGAATCTCTTCGTAGACGACCTGTTTTTCTTTGGCGATGTCTTCGTCTCTGAACAGCGAGTTGAGTGTCATGTCGCTGAGCAGGTCTATGCCTTCTCGGTAGTGTGGCTGGGCTAATCGGCACCAGTATCCGGTGACTTCTCGATCAGTAAAAGCGTTGATGGTTCCGCCTACTCCTTCGACCACTTCGGAAATTTGGCGAGGTGTTGGTCGTTCGGGCGTTCCTTTAAAGAGCATGTGCTCGAATAGGTGAGACGCTCCGGCAAGTTTGGGGGTTTCGTATCTTGAGCCAGCGCCAAACAGGAAGATGATGCTTACGGCGTTGGTGTGGCGGAAGGTGCTGGTAAGAATCCTGAGACCGTTTGGGAGCACCGTTCTGTCGAACGAGCTGGAAACGAGCTGCTGAGTTTCAGATGTGGTCAACGGTGAATTCTTACTTTCAGAAATTTGTTATATGTGCGGCGCATCGAAATATGCCGAAATCAAGCGTAGATGTGGGAAAGTCGGTGGTCAAACTTTGGTTTGGTTTTGCTACGAGAAGGCCGATATTCACGTTTCTTGCGTATCGAGTAAGGCAAATGATGCTGCTAAAGAGTGATGCCCGACTATAGAATTCTTCTCAATGCGTGAATCTCAGAGTGTCGATACGGAAAACAGCGTCGGGAACGGCGACGACGGGTTTCGGGCCAGAAATACTGGTCGGGGCTCGGATTTTGTTATCGACAATTACTCTTCGAGCAGTTCCGGACCTGATTTATCGGTGAAACGGTTTATATCACGGCGGTTTACAACGCGTTATGTGCTGGCATTGATCTTGTTGCTGGCTCTGGCATTGCGGTTGTATGGCATTAACTGGGATCAGGGAGGCCTGTTTCATCCTGACGAGCGCGCGTTTCTTTCGCAGGTTTACTCACTGGAATTTCCTGAAGGCGATGAGTGGTCGCAGCTTGGCGACCCGGTAACAAGCAGGCTGAACCCGGGTTCATTTAACTGGGGAAGCCTGCCTCACTACGCTTTGAAGGCGGTTCAGTACGCCGTAGCTCCATATAAATGGATGAGCATGTTCGATCTGCGGTTTGCGGGTCGTGCGCTTTCGGCTATTTCAGATACGGCAACCGTATTTCTGATCTTCATGATTGGGCGCGCTGTTTTTAACAACCGGATCGGGTTGATTGCTGCGGGACTTTCGGCGCTTGCCGTGCAGCAGATTCAGCTGAGTCACTTCTTTGCTGTCGACACGTTCATGACGACGTTTATTGTCGCCACGATCTTCTATTCATTACGTGTTGCGCAGCATGGCCGCAAACGAGATTCAGTGTTAGCCGGTTTGATGTTCGGCTTCGCGCTTGCCACGAAATTTTCTGTTGCACCGCTTGGGCTGGCGCTTGTGCTGTCGCATGTAATTTATGCGTCGTCGAAGAGCGGCGATAAGTACGAGTCGGATGGTCTTAGTTCCGACGCTTCGGCGACTCGGCAGTGGGTTACCTGCAAGAATTTGCTGATCACGGCAGCGACGGTGCTGGTGGTGCTGATTGTTACGCAGCCGTACATGTTTCTCGATATGGGCACGTATATCGAGAACATTTCTACGCAATCGAAGATGGTCAGGCGTGAGGTCGACTTCCCGTTCACTCGCCAGTACGCGGACACGTCGAAATACGTCTATCAGATGGTTCAGCTGGGTACCTGGGGGCTGGGTCCGGTGCTCGGGGTGACGGTGTGGCTGGGGTTGCTTGGTGCGGTTGTTGCGGCTGTGATCAAGCGGCGCAAGGCTGATCTTGTGATTCTGGCGTGGGTGCTGCCTTACTTGCTTGTAACCGGCTGGTTCGACGTGAAGTTCACGCGGTACATGATGCCGATCACGCCGTTCCTGATTTTGTACGGGGCGAGATTGTCGTGGTGGTTGGTGGAGTCGGTTAAAGCCGTGGGATTCGATCGACGTTGGATCCAGGCGTTGCCTGTCGTCATCGTGGTTTTGTTCACGCTTCACTATTCGCTTTCGTTCATGAACGTGTATCAGGGTCAGCATCCGCTGAACGAGGTTTCAAGTTGGCTCAAGGAAAACGCTTCGCCCAATTCGAACGTTGTGCAAGAGCACTGGGAAGAGGGGATTCCTGGTGTTGTTGGCTTGCGGATGCACAAGCGAGCCGAACTTTATAACGATGAGAATCCAGAAAAATTCAACAAGCTGACCGAGTTGCTTGTTGATTCGGAGTATTTCGTTCTTCTGAGCAACCGGCTTTATGCGACCATTCCTCGCCTGCCGGAGCGGTACCCGATCACGACTGAGTTTTACAAGAAGTTGTTTTCTGGGGAACTTGGATTTGAGCTTGCATATTCGAACGGTCGTTACATTGGCGGGTTGGGAGTCGACTATTACGAGGATCCGTTCGCTCGATTGGAATTCGGCCCGCCCGAAGGGTTCTCACCGCCTTCAGATGGACTTTTTACTGCCGGGTTCGGTTGGGCTGACGAGAGTTTTTCAGTTTACGAGCACCCGCAGACGTTCGTTTTCTTCAACACCGAGCGGAAGTCGGCGATTGAGTTACAGGGTGAGATAAGCGCTGAACTGGCTGGGGCCAGACGCTTTAGTCCGCAGGTTGCAGGTCTGCTTCTTTCGGACGAAGACGCCGAAACTCAGCAGGCTGGCGGAACGTGGAGTGACATTACGTTCCTTAGTTGGATGCCCGATTGGCTGACACCGGTAGTTTGGTACCTGGCAGCGCAGATTTTCGCACTGGTCGTGTTGCCGATAGCGTTTGTGGTGTTCAGGCCGTGGCCTGATCGTGGCTATCTGTTCGCAAAGCCTCTCGGCCTACTGCTGGTCGCAACGACCGCGTGGCTGCTCGTTAGCTTGAACTTGATTCAGTTCAGTTTCTTTGCCGTATTGCTGGCTCTGATAGTGCTGGCGGTTATTTCTTATCTGACTCTGTGGGCTATTGGTGATGATCTGAAAGTTCATCTGAAGTCGAACGTGCGGCGAATCGTTCGGATGGAAGTTCTGTTCCTGATTGCATATCTGGCGTTCCTGCTGATTCGTGCTGCGAACCCCGACCTCTGGGAGACGTGGAAGGGTGGCGAGAAGCCGATGGACTTCGCCTACCTGAACGCTGTTGTGAAGTCGTCGACCATACCGCCTTATGACCCGTGGTACGCCGGTGGGTATTTGAACTACTACTACTTCGGGCAGTTCATGATCGCCTCGCTAATACGGTTTACCGGGATCGTTCCTTCGGTTGCGTACAACCTTGCTGTGCCGTTGCTATTCGCGCTGACGGTTGGCGGGGTTTATTCGATTACGAGTGGGTTGGCCGAACTAACTTTGCGTGCGAGGCGTGTTCCGGCATGGTCACGGAGATCGCCTGTTTATGCGGGGCTGGTTGCGGTTGTGTTTGTGGCTGTGGCAGGGAATATCGATGGGCTGTTGCAGGTGTTACAGGGCTTTTCACGGACGTTCTTTATGGATCAGTCGTTTGGCGAGTTCGACTTCTGGCGCAGTTCGAGAATGATGGCCCCCGGTTCGCCTGGGAACGAAATAACCGAGTTCCCGTTCTTCACTTTCTTGTTTGCCGATCTGCACGCCCACTTGATAGCGATACCGATTGCGATAACCGCGCTTGCGGCGTCGATTGCTGCGTATTTGAGAATCGGCAGAAACCGTTCGAAGTTCGAATCGCTTGCCGGGTTGTTCGTTATCGGTGTTCTGGTTGGATCGCTACGGACGATTAACGCTTGGGACTTCCCGACTCAGCTTCTGCTGGCGGGTGGATTCCTGGTAGGTGGGCAGTTGCTTGCGACGAACCGGCCGGTGATCGAACGACTGGTGATTGGTGTTGCGAGCACGTTGTTTGTGGCGGTTGTGGGTCATCTTGTTTATCTGCCGTTCCATGCGAGCTTCGAACTGTTCAATAGCGGTGTCGTAAAGAGCGAATTCTCGACGGATCTCTGGCGATACATCGTGATCCACTCGATCTTCCTGCTGGCGGTTATTAGCTGGCTGGTGTTTATGTGGCGAGAGCGACTTTCGGACGCGTTCGAAATCATTAGCAACGCACCGGCTAAGGGATCGGGACTGCGTGCCTGGCGATGGCATATCGTGTTTGTGTTGGTTGCTGCGGTGGTTGCTACTCTGGCGGCTTCCGGGTTTGCCACGATTTCGTTTACGGTGATTGTTGGTGCATTGACTCTTGCGACGGGAACGGTTGCTTATCGGACTGGCTTGTCGGGCTCGAGATATGCGTTTGTTGCTATCGGAATGGTTGTGATGGCGATGGCGTTGGCAGCTGGTGTCGAAAGGTTCACGGTCAAAGACGATATTGGCCGGATGAACACCGTGTTCAAGTTCTACCTGCAGGCATGGATACTGTTGGCGATGGCTGCGGCCTACTTCCTGTGGTTTCTGGGCGACGCTGGCAAGTTTTCGTTGAGTAAATTGCGTGCTCCCCGTGGGGTTTGGATGGGATTGCTGGCGGTGCTGGTGATTGGCGTGATGGTCTATCCGGTTCTTGGAACACGCGACCGCAATGCTGTGCGGTTTGAACACAGTGGTCTTGGGCTGGATGGCATGGCGTACATGGAGACGGTTGTTTACAACGACGCTGGGGGGCCGTTGATGCTGAAGTACGACTTCGACGCTATCGAGTGGCTGCAGGAAAACGTTGAGGGTTCGCCGGTAATCATTGAGGGTCTGAGTGATCAGTATCGATGGGGGAACCGGGTGTCGATTTACACCGGGTTGCCAGCGGTTATCGGCTGGGATTGGCATCAGCGTCAGCAGCGGGTTGGCTATGCGGGAACCGTTTCTCAGCGACGGGCGGAGGTGGATCGCTTCTATGACTCCACGTCGATCTTTGCAGCTACGGCGTTTCTCGACCGGTATAACGTGAAGTACGTCTACGTCGGCGAGATGGAGCGGGTCAAGTACCCGAAGAATGCGCTGGCGAAGTTCGAGGAGATGGAGAGCAAGGGGCTGGTGCAGGTGTATCCGACTCCGGCGATGACGGATGATGGGGTTGAGACACCGGTGGTGATTTACGAGTACGCCGCGGTTGAGTAGTGGTGTGTGGGTGTTGGTTCTGTGCCTTATCCCCTGAGGGAGAAGGCCAGGTTGAGGGGGCATGGAGACGTTTGGGCATTTGTAGCTGTACGCCCCAGCCCCGCACCTGCATTCCCCCTCACCTAAATCCTCTCCCTGATGGAGAGGACTTTAAGCTGCAGGAGTTCCGCTCAAACGCAAGCCTGCTAGTTGGATACTTCGGCGTCTTCTGGGACGATCAGGCCGTAGTCTTCATCGTGCCTGCGGTAGACGACGTTGATTTCTTTGGTTTCCTTGTTTCGGAATACGTAGAAGTTGTGGCCAAGTAATTCCATCTGGGCGGCGGCATCTTCGACTGATTCTGGTTCGACCGGGTGTCGCTTGGTACGAACGAGCTGGCCGTGTTCGAGAGTGGTGACTCCACTGTCTTCGACTTCTGTTTCGGTTGATTGAGCAAGCTGCTCGGCGATCGCCATGCCGAGTCCGCCTTCGACATCGCGTCGGTTCTTGTCGGAGTAGCGATTCTTGTATCGGCTGATCTGGCGGGTAACGGTATCGGAAACGTGATCGATGGCGGTATAGGGCGTGTCGCCTCGCATCTCACCGCGTATGACTCCACGATTCAGCCTGATCGTTACTTCAGCGATGAATCGTTCGTCTTCCTTCTTTGTCTGCTCTTTACGTATTTGGAGATATACAGGCACCGGATCACGGAACCTCCGATCAAGGATGCTGAGCCGCTTCTCGGCGTACTTCTTGATCGCATCGGTCAGAGTCGTGTTGTTGGCGGTGATTGTAAGTTCCACGTATCCCCCAAATTGAACCCAAGATATGTTCATTAACCGGGCACCAGCCCGGTACTTCGTTATTCTATTGCCGGTTCAGCGCTTCTGTACCGATTTTGCCGTGATATTTATTGGAAATGCCTTATTTGATTACTGCCCTGAGAGAATTCACATCCAGTGCGATGAATCTAGTCTTCCCGCCAAGTTGCGTTCACTGCTCAAGGGAGGGCTCGTTACTGTGCCACATCTGTGTAGCGGAGTCGACCCCGCTGCTCAAAAACGTGTGCAGAAAGTGCGCCGAGCCACTTGCTAAAGCAGGCACTTGCGCACGTTGCAGCACAGAGAAATCGCCTATCGACCGGCTGTACGGATCGTTTCTGTATGAGACTCCGGTTGGGTCTGCAATCGAAGCACTTAAATTTGACGATGTGCGATCGCTCGGCGGCGTGCTTGGCGAGATGTTTGATGTGGAGGGCTTGCGTCGAAGCGATGCTGACTTGATCGTGCCGGTTCCGCTTCACAAGTCTCGATTGCGGTCGAGGGGATTCAACCAGTCGGCGGTGTTGGCTCGACGGCTTGCGGGTCGTATGGATATCGAATTCAGAGATGATGCATTAGTTCGCACCGGCGAGCGCGTTCCGCAATCGGAACAACCCACTGCGTTGGCTCGGGAACGGGCGATGTCGGGTGCGTTTGCTGTGAAGTCGAGTTCGGTTGCTGCTTTTGCTGACAAGCGGATTCTTCTTGTGGACGATGTGTTTACAACTGGTAGCACAGTTAAGGCGTGCGCATCGGCTTTGAAATCTGCGGGTGCAAGTTGGGTGGGCGTGGCGGCGCTGGCGGTTCAACCAATTGGAGCCCTGAAATGACAGGCGATGCCTGAATTAAAATTAAAAGTTGTGATGTTTGACATGTATGGCACTTTGGCGGGGTTTGATCCGCCTCGTGAGTACATTCAGGCGCAGGCTGCTGGAAAGTTCGGACTCGAGGTCTACAAAGAGGGTATCGACGCCGGGTATCACATGGCCGATGAGTTTATGACGAGTCAGAACGCGTCCAAGCCCGTTCGAACCATGAACGCAAACGAACAGTGGGCGTTTTTCGCTCGATTCGAGCAGTTGGTTTTGCAGGGGGCTGGACATGAGGCGGATCTGGCGCTGGCGGGTAAGATATGGGCTGAAGTTCGTAAGCAGGAGTACCGAATAGCGTTGTTTCCTGATGTGATCGACGGGCTTGATCGGATTCGTTCGACCGGGTTGACGGTTGGGGTGATTTCGAACATGAACACCGGTGGTGAGCGGTTGCTACAAGACATGGGGCTGACGGGTCACGTTGATTTCGCTGTGACTTCTGGCGAAACCGGGGTACAGAAGCCGGATAGGCGGATATTCGAGGCTGCTCTGGTGAAGGCGGGTGTTGAAGCTGGCGAGGCGATGGTGGTTGGCGATCAGTTGGAGTCGGATATTTTCGGAGCTGAGAACGCCGGGATGCGACCTGTATTGATAGATAGATATAACGGTCATCATGGATATAAAAAACACCCCAGGGTGACCGATATGGAGTCAGTGATCGCCTTAATTACCGAGACTCTTGCGAAATAGTGGGTATCATCCTCGCCGTTACACACACCGAGTCAGCAAACAGCAACGAGAGAGCCCCTAAACATGAAGATTGAACGAGTTGAATCGATACTTGCCGGTAACAGCCAGATCGTAAGAATTTTCACCGACAACGGGCTTGTTGGTGTCGGGCAGTCGGCTTGCTGGGGTTATCTGGAAGCCACCGATGCTGTTGTGAAGAAGTTTGCTGACTATCTGGTTGGCAAGGATCCGCTCGATATTGAGCATCACTGGCAGTACATGTATCGAATGGGGCCGTTCAGAGGCTCGGTTGTTTCGGGTGCTGTGAGTGCTGTCGATATCGCACTGTGGGACATCAAGGGCAAGGCGCTGGAGGCTCCGGTGTGGCAGCTGCTTGGCGGCAAGGTTCGCAACAAGATTCGTTTGCATTTGCTGATGGGCGGGCTTCGAGTTGATGCAGCTGATAAGGGAGCGAATGCTCAGGGCCTGATGCTGAATGCTCGTGATGCTGCGGAACAGGGCTTTACTGCGATTAAGACAGATCCGCTTCCCGAAGGTTTTCAGTCGATGACGTTGTCGCGGTTGATTCATGAAACTCGCGAAAATGTTGCTGCGATGCGCGAGGGTGGGGGTCTCGATGTCGACATCATTCTGGAGATGCACAGGAAACTGACTCCGATGGTCGCGATTGCGCTGGCCGAGCAGCTTGTCGAGTTCCAGCCGATGTTCTTTGAAGACCCTGTGCAGATCGATTCGATCAAGTCGCAGGCCGAAGTCGCTCAGCGAACTACTTTGCCGGTTGCGAACGGTGAGCGGATGCACTCGATCTGGGAGTTCAGGGAGATGTTCGAGTTGGGTGGCAGCCAGTACGCTCGGCCGGATCTGGGTTTGGCGGGCGGATTTACTTCGGTGAAGAAGATCGCTGCTATCGCTGAGTCGTATCACTCGGCTCTGGTTACACACAACTTCTTAGGGCCTGTGCTTACGGCGGCGGCTTGCAATATCGACACTTCGATACCGAACTTCCTTACGCAGGAGTGGTCGAGGGAGGATGAGCAGCCGTTCAACGCGATGTTCAATTCGAGTTGGAAGCGTGAGGGTGGTTACATACCGGTTCCCGACGTACCGGGGATCGGGATTGATCTCGATGCCGAAGCGTTCAAGGCGCGACCGTACGATCCACGGAGTTTGCAGGTCATCCCAATGCGAGAAGACGGCTCGGTCGGATACTCGGTGTGAGGTGGGTGGCTAGGCCGCTTATTCTGGAAATTTCGCGCCGGTGGCTGATCATGTTTTGGACGCTCAGATGGCTATGGGTTGGCGCGTAAGCTTGGCTCATTTGTTGCAAGGGATGGCTTGTCGCGACTAGTAGCGCGTAGCTTGTTGGCGCGGTAGTCTCCGGAGATACGTTTTTTTGAACTGGAGTGAAACTTGACCGACGCCTCGACAAATCCGCATCGTTTACCTTCGTCCGTGGTGCCTTCGCACTACCGAATACACCTTGAGCCCAATCTCGTAGAGGCCACTTTTTCTGGCAAAGTTGAGATTGAAATTGAGGTTGGCCAGGCGACTTCAAGCATCCAGATCAACTCTGCCGAGCTGGAAATATCGTCTGCGTGGGTGCTCGATGCAGTTGGCTCGAAGATCGAGTCTTCTGAAGTTGCTCACGATGAAGAAAAAGAGCGTGCAACGCTGAGTTTTGGTTCGGAACTGGCGTCGGGTCCTTACACGATCGTTGCCGAGTTCACGGGCATCCTGAACGATCAACTTCGCGGTTTTTATCGCTCAATATTCACCGATGAAGACGGCGTTGAGCGCACGATCGCCACTACTCAGTTCGAGAGCACTTCTGCAAGGCGAGCGTTCCCATGTTTCGATGAACCTGCGTTCAAGGCTTCTTATGGTGTGACGCTTGTTGTTCCTGAGGGCGAGTTCGCTGTATCGAACGGTCCGACTATTTCTGAGACCAGTCTTGGCGATGGGCGAAAAGAAATTGTTTTTGAAGACACGATGGTGATGTCGACCTATCTGGTGGCGTTCATCGTGGGTCCGTTCGAGGCAACCGATCCTGTAGACGTAGACGGCGTGCCGTTGCGCATCGTCCACCCGATCGGGAAGGGTCACCTCACTGACTACTCGCTTGAGGCCGGTGCGTTCGCACTGAAATTCTTCACTGAGTACTACGGAATTCCGTATCCGGGTCAGAAGCTCGACATGGTTGCGGTGCCCGACTTTGCGTTTGGTGCGATGGAAAACCTTGGTTGTATTACGTACCGGGAAGTACTGCTGCTTGTCGACAAGTCACGTTCGACCGAGCCTGAATTGCTTCGTGTTGCCGATGTTATTGCGCACGAAATCGCACACATGTGGTTTGGCGATCTCGTGACCATGGAGTGGTGGAACGGAATCTGGCTGAACGAGGCATTTGCGACGTTCATGGCGACGATGTCTTCCGATAGTTTCAACAGTGAATGGGGTCGATGGAACCAGTTCAGTCTTGAGCGTTCGATGGCGTTCGATGTCGATTCGCTTGCCAACACCCGCCCGATCGAGATCGAGGTGAACTCACCTGAGGATGCTGAGGGTATGTTCGATCTTTTGACGTACGAAAAGGGTGGATCGGTGCTGCGAATGTTGGAGCAGTACTTGGGTGCAGAAGAGTTCAAGGACGGGATTACCTACTACCTGAACAAGCACAAGTACGGGAACACCGAGACGAACGACCTGTGGGATGCGATTGAGCATGTTACGCAGCAGCCGGCACGCCGGATTATGGATTCGTGGATATTCCAGAAGGGCTATCCGCTTGTAAGTGCTTCGATTTCTGATGACGGCTCGACGATTACCTTGTCGCAGGATCGGTTCCTGTACACCGAGGGCGACTCGGTTGACGAGACGATCTGGTCGGTTCCTATCGTTATGAAAGTCGGCACGGCTGCTGGTGTTGAGGAAGTTCGGTATTTACTTGAAACTCAATCGGCTGAGATCAAGTTGGATTCTCCTGCCGATTGGGCTTCTGCCAACGCTGGCGGAAGCGGGTTCTTCCGGGCACGTTATTCGCCAGAAATGCTGAAGGCGCTTTCGGGCAGCATGTTCGACAATCTCACTCCTATCGAACGATTTGGCCTTGTTGACGACACGTGGTCGTCGGTGATGGCAGGTCGTACTTCGGCTGCTGACTTTTTGGACTTCGCACGCAGCTTCCAGGATGAGACCGACCTTGATGTGTGGACGGTGCTTTCGGGTTGCCTTGCGGGGTTAGACAAGCTGGTTGAGGGCGAGGCGAAACTGCAGTATCAGGCTGCGATTCGTGATCTTGCGCAGCCTGCGCTTGATCGACTTGGCTGGGAGCCCGGAGATAGCGATTCTTCGCGTGATCTCGAGCTTCGGGGTCTGTTCATCCGGTTGCTGGCGAATGTCGGTGATGATGATCTGGCGTTGAAGAATGCTGGTGATCTGCACGATTCTTACCTGGTTGACAGTGGTTCTGTGGAGCCGAACATTGCTGCTGCTGCTACCGGGGTTGTTGCTTCGAAGGGCGATTCTACGCGGTACGAGGTGTTCTTAGACAAGCACCAGAACCCGACGACTCCGCAGGAAGAGCGACGTTACCAGTCGGCGCTTTCGGCGTTCCCAGGTGAGGCCGAGATGAATCGCACTCTGGCGATGTCGCTGGATGGCTCGATTCGAACTCAGGATGCGCCGTATTTGCTGGCAGTTTGCATGCGGAATAAAGAGCAGGGTCATCTTGCGTGGGAGTTCGTGAAGGACAACTGGGACAAGATCAACGAGGATTTTCCGGCGAACAGCATCGTGCGGATGCTTTCGGGTGTGACTTCGCTGAGCAAGCCTGAGCAGGCGGATGATGTGATTGCGTTTTTCGAGGATCACGAGGTTCCGTCGGGTCAGCTAACGCTGCAGCAGACGCTTGAGAAGTTGCGTGTGAACGTTGCTTTGCGGGCGCGGGAGAGTGGACCGTTCAGCGAGAGTATGACCGGTTAGGGGGGTGTTCTTATTTGGTGTTGGGGTGGTATGAATTGTTCCTTCTCCCCGCCACCCCACTCGCGTGCCCCCTCACCCAGCCCTCTCCCGCATGGAGAGGGCTTTAGCCGCAGTCTTATCAAACGTTCATATGTCCACAATCCACTACACAAAGTCGTTGCCTGTCGTTGCTGAGCCTGATGTTCTGGTTTGCGGCACGGGGTTGGCCGGGATTGGGGCAGCTGTGGGGGCGGCTCGTAACGGCGCTTCGGTTATGGCAGTGGATCGGATGGGATTTGCTGGCGGATTCTTTACGAACATCATTGGGTCGGCGTTCGATGGGTTTGTTTACGAGGAGACGGGTAAGCCTGTTGTGGGCGGGCTTGTGTTCGAGATGCTGGAACGGATGGGTGTTGTTGAGCCGGGGCAGGCTCCTCATCTTTCGTACAACGTGAACGGCGATTTCACCGAGGTCGAAAAGCATCCCGACCGCGTGATTCCTCGTACCGATCCCGAGCTGTTCAAAAAGGCTTCGGACGACGTGTTGATCGAGTCGGGGGTGCAGCCGTTATTTCATACGCAGGTCTCGGATGTGATCGTTCGCGGTGATCGGGTTGAGTCGGTTATTGTCAGCAATAAAGACGGTCTGGTTGCGGTTCGACCGAAGATGGTTATTGATGCGACTGGCGATGCTGATGTGGCTGCATGGGCGGGGTGTCCATACGAGGTTGCTGATTCGCTGCAGCCGATGAGTTTGCACTTTCGAATTGGGTTTGTTGAACTCACCTTTGAGCTGCGCAGGAAGTGCGCTGCGGTTCTGGAGAAGGCACGGACAGAAGGCAAGATCGGACTGTACGGCGGTCCGTGGCCGGCGACTTTTTCGGGTCGTGATATTTATTTCAACGTGATTCGCACACCCGGATCTTCCACCAGTCCCAACGACTGGACTAACGCCGAAATTCAGGGTCGGCGTGATGCCTGGACGATGTTTGAACTCTGGAAACAGGCGTTGCCTGAGTTCAAAAATGCGTACTTTTTTACTAGTGGTCCGACTGCTGGGGCTCGTGAATCACGGCGGATCGTGGGCGATTATGTGCTGACTGGCGATGACATTCGGCAGGCGAAGCGTCAGGATGATGTGGTTGTGCTGGGTGCGTGGCGAATTGATCGTCATCCAGAGGCGGAATCGGGTTATCATGAGCAACCGGTCGTTCCGCCGTACGATATTTCATACCGAACTTTGTTGCCGCAGGGTGTGGAGAATCTCTGGGTAGCGGGTCGGTGTCACTCGGCGACCTCCGAGGCGTTGGCTTCTAGTCGAGTAACGGCGAATGCGATGGGAATGGGGCAGGCGGCAGGAACGGCTGCTGCGATTGCCTGTGCGAGTGGTGGTGATAGCCGAAATGTGTCGATTACTGAACTACAGGATCGACTTGTGGCAGCTAATGTGATTCTCGATCCTGCGTCGGCAATGCAGGTTTAGCAGCGGGTATTTAGAAAGTAGAACGATGACGGACGGTCAGAATTTTTCTAGTGGTGAACCTGAAAAGCTGGGACTGGAGTTGCCCGCGTTTCCGCCGGTGATTTTCGGGATTCCGGTGGCAATTGGCGCGTTAGTTCACGTGTTTTTCTGGCGACTGTCGGTTATCGGTGGCGTGATGGGTGTTGTGATCGGTACGGTCATGGTGCTCGTTGGGCTTTTCGTGATTTACTGGACTTGGAAGACCATGCAAGCTCACGGCGAACACCCGGAGCCGGGCGTGGCGACTAAAACGCTGGTGGTGACGGGTCCGTTCAAGCGCACGCGCAATCCGATTTACTCCGGGTTTCTGTTTATCGCTGCTGGTCTGGCGATTGCGTTGAACGCGATGGCAATGTTGATAGCTGTTTTCTTTGGGGTGGCAGCTTTGACGGCGCTGGTTATTCGCCGTGAAGAGGCGTATTTAGAGGGCGAGTTCGGCGAGGTTTACACGAAGTACGCGAATCGCACAGGTCGCTGGCTCTAACGCCTAGGGCGTGTTTTGTTTGGGGTGATGGTGGCGTGGGTGATTGATAGCCTGTTGGGCTCCTCGCAATGACAGGCGGCGCGTCCCTGACCCCCAGATCCTTCGACTCCGATGACTTCGCTCAGGACACGGGAATTCGGATGCTTCGCGCTAATCAGCCTGCGGTAGCTCGGGGCCAGATTTTTTTGGCTATGCCGGTGCTTGGCATTGCGATTGACAGTGCGCCAATGACTCCCAGTGTCAGGCTGATCCAGAGGGCCTTGTCGTAGCTTCCTGTTGAGTCGTAGATCTGACCTGCCAGCCAAACTGCGGTCGAAGCACCTATCGGCATGACCATGAACATGGTGCCGATTATTGTGCCGAGTCTACGTAATCCGAACTCGTCGGAGCTAACGGTTCCTGTAAGAGAAATTACCGACGTCCACGAGCTTCCAATGCATACGATTCCGGCTATCGCACCGGGCAGGCTGGTCGACATTAGGAGGATGGCGTATCCGATAGCTCGCATAACGAACGCAAAGGAAAGTAAGGGGCGTCGGCCAAATCTATCGGCCAGTAAACCGAAGCCGAGTCCGCCTGCGATTCCCGCGATTCCCACGGTAACGAGCGCGTATGCGCCGTTAATGGCTGTTGTGCCGAAGTCTGTCGTGTAAGCGACGAAGTGGGCATTCACGAAGCCCATTGTGTAGCCTCATATGAAGAAGCCGATAGTGAGTCGCCAGAAGAGTCCTGTTCGGCACGCCTGACCAAGCGACAGGCCGATATTTGGGTTTGCGGACCCCTTTGTAAAAGCTTCGGATTCATCACCGTTGAGGATTGCTTCGTCTTCTTCGTCGGCGTGCTGGCCGGGTCCAGGTCGGCTCCTCAGAAGGATGATTACGAGTGGCAGGACGAGCGCCAGCATTATTCCCGACAGGATCAGGTAGCCCTCACGCCAGCCGAGAAATGCTACTGCCAGCGCCGCAATGGGCACCATAGAGGATTCACCGACGGCTGAGCCTGTACCTGCTACTGACATCGCCAGAGCTCGTCTGCGGGTGAACCATGCACCTACGATTTTCGCGACTGCTCCCGGCGATGCGAGTGTGCCGCCGATGCCCATGATTACGAACAGTACGTAGACGTGCCACAGATCCTGGACGAACGACATTCCTGCGAGGGCGAGTCCACCGACTATAACTCCGCTGGCAGCGATTCGTTTTGGGTCGTATCGATCAGCGAGAATTCCGGCGACGGGCCTTAGTGCCCCGGTGGCGAGCCCGGCAATTGCCAGTGCTCCGGCGAGCGATCCGCGGCTCCAGTCGAACTCTTCGGTTACGGGTTTTAGAAATACGCCGAAAGAGAATCGCGATCCAGCGCCGCCGAACAACATGATCGCGGTGCCGAGAACGACATACCAGCCGTAATGGATGTTTCGGATTTTGGAGATTTCGTGGTTACCGAGTGGTGGGGGTCGAGATATCGATGATGGCAGCGCAGGATATCTGATCCCTGAGGGTGGTTGCGGGGTTTTGCGGGGGTGGTTGCGATTGTCTGTCGTTTTTTGAGTCCGGGCGGGCATTCGCACTTGGGACTCGGGTGGGTGACGGCTCGGGATGACATTTGGGTTGTGGGGTGAGACAGGACGACGGTGATGTGGGCAAGGTAACTTTCAGCTGATTCGAAAGGTATTCCCGCGTTGGTGGTGGATTGCCACGGCGTCGGACTTCTCGCAATGACAGAATCGCGTTGTTGTGGAATTACAAAAGGGGGATGGCCGAAGCCATCCCCCTTTTGGGAGTCTTTGTTGAACTCGGGAGCTACTTGGTAGCTGCTGAGCAGACGGTGTCGATTACCAACTGGCTTACGACGTAGGGGTCGCAGTTGGCGTTCGGTCGTCGGTCTTCGATGTAACCCTTGCCGTCCTTATCGACCTGCCACGGAATTCGAACGGATGCGCCACGGTCGGATACGCCATATGAGAACTGGTCGAATCGCTGGGTCTCGTGTTCGCCTGTGAGTCGAAGTTCCACACCTGCGCCGTATCCGGCCATGTGGAGTGCTGGCTTGCCTTCGGCACCAAGTGCTTCGGCTGCTGCAACACATGCGTCGATAGACTCACGCATCTCGTTAGTCGAGAAATTGGTGTGGCAACCTGCGCCGTTCCAGTCGCCTGAAACAGGCTTGGGGTTGAGCGTTGCTGAAATCGGGATGCCCTTGGGTCCAAGGAAATCCTCGGCGATTCGGTAGAGCAGCCATCGAGCGAGCCACATTTCGTCGCCGATTCGCGGAGCGGCGATTGGGCCGATCTGGAACTCCCACTGTCCTGGCATTACTTCTGCGTTGATTCCTGAGATGTGAATCCCGGCGTCGATGCATGCCTGAAGGTGAGCGTTTACTACTTCGCGTCCAAATATTTCGTCGGATCCGACTCCACAGTAGTAGCCGCCCTGAGGTGCCGGGAAGCCGTTGTCGGGCCAGCCTAGAGGAGCGATGCCTTCGTAGAAGGTGTATTCCTGCTCAAGACCAAACCAGGTGTCGAGATTGCCGTATTTTTCGGCGGTTGCTGCGCACTTTGCACGGGTGTTCGTGGGATGCGGAGTCATATCGGTGAGCAAGGTCTCGCACATAACGAGCTTGTTCGGCGCTCCACGGATAGGGTCTGGAACAACCAGAACGGGGTTAATGACCACGTCGGACTGATCGCCTGTGGCCTGGTTGGTTGAGGATCCGTCGAATCCCCAGATGCCGGGCTCTTTGCCGTCGGCCAGCACCTGAGCTTTCGACCGTAGCTTGGCGGTCGGCTCGGTGCCATCAATCCAAATATATTCGGCTATGTAGGGCATCGTTGTTGTTCCTCGTGCTTCTTTCCTGAAGTAGGCACCATGCTGTTTTGCCGGTCAGACCAACAGGGTCTGAGGAGCGTTCCATATTTTGCGCAGCGAGCATTTTACTTGCGAACTGCGTCTTCGGATAGCGAGCCAAACCGCGCTGGCCGATCATCCACGAACTAAATTATCGGAAACGTGTTTCAAAGGTGTTTCAATTTCGATAAATATCAGAATATTTTTTGAAAAACGATAGAACCCTCACAAGTGGATTCGACTCGGCGTAGTTCTGGCCACATAATCGGGGTATGAATCCAGAACATTTTGAACTGCTGAACGGCACCGCAGAAGAACTTACGGCGTGGCACCGCGCGCACTCACCTGAGCAGCTCGACTTGAAGGGTGCTGATCTCTCGGGTCGAGATTTGCGGGGTCGAGACTTTACTCGTGCGAATCTTGAGCGGGCCGATTTATCGGGGGCGAATCTGGATGAAGCGGTGTTTTCTGAGGCCAGTTTGCGCAGGGCGAAACTGGTTGGTGCGTCGATGAAAAAAGTTACGCTTTACCGAACGAATTGCACCGGTGCCGATATTTCTGATGCCGATCTGACCGGGGCGAATATGTATCGCTGCGTGTTGCGTGAGGCCACGATTACGGGTGCGAACTTTAAGATGGCTGCGATTTTCAAGGTGGCGTGGCCTGAGGGTGTGGATGTGAGGGCGCACGGGTGAGGTCGCCAGGCGACGTTTTGTTTGGGGTGCCGAGAGCACGTTTTGATTTGGGTGATTGGCTTATGGCCAAAACGGGGTTAGCGTTCGACAGCTGATTCCCGCGTCAAGCGTTCCCCCTCAACCTAACCTTCTCCCTAGGGAGAAGGGATAAAACAGAGGAGCAGACGTACAAGCTAGCCGCTGAGGCCGCCGGTTACTCGCATTAGGGTTTCTTGGACGAGGAGTTCGTGGTCCAGGGTTCGTAGCGGCTCTGATTCGCCTTTGATGTTGCGAACTAACTCGGCAAATGTATCGACGTAGCGGGCACGGTGTTCGATCTTGACTGTGTTGACGCCTTTTTTGTATTCGCCCTGATCCTCTCCGAGTGTCAGCCGAATCGTATCGGCGGGTTCAAACGGCTCCATGATTGCTGAGCCTTTGGTGCCGTAGACCTCGAAGCGTCGTGCCATTGGGCGTGTTTCCATTGCTGCGATATCGACAGTTGCAATGGCGTTGCCGTATTCGAACACGCCCAGCGTGTTGTCCATTACATCACGATTTTCGGAAGTGGCGTTCTGGAAGAATCGAGACACTCTGTTGGGGCGGCCGAGTATCCACACGACCTGATCGAGCATGTGCCCACCGAGGTCGTACATCACACCACCCTTGTGGTGGGCAAGCCCTTCGCGTCCGGTGAACTGACCTTCTGGATTTTTTTCTGGAATCCATGTCGACATGTGTGCTCGGACCTGAAATATGTCGCCTAAAAAGCCTGAACGTGCCCAGTTGGCAATTCGTTCAAAGCCATCGTGCTTGCGGAACATGTAGCCCATCTGGATCATTGTGCCCTGTGCTCGGGCGATCTCGATGATGTGCTCGAATCTTGGGTAGTCATCGCCCGCTGGCTTGTCGTAGAAAACGTGCTTTCCGGCGGCGACGATCTCTTCGGTGAATCCGAGACTTTCCTTGTTGGCACCTTCTGACGTGACGCAATCGACCATGGGGTCGTCGAGAAAATCGTCTGGGTCATCGATGAAATCAACATTGGCCCACGATCCGCTGTTTTCTACTTGCTCGCGCCGGACTGCATCGGGTTCGTAGACGCCGACTACTTCGACTTCCGGGTGGTCGAGCATTACCTGTAGCACCCCTTCTGCGTGACCGTGCTTTGTTCCGTACTGGGCCATTCGCAGTTTTTCGGGCATAGAGATCACCACTCCGGGTTTTAGTAAAGGCGAGCACCGTTGGTATTCGTGCGGGTACACAAATGTTGGAGCAGTCTACGCCGTGAATCGGAGTTGGCGGGTTGATTCGCCGGGTATTACGCGTGCGAAATTATTGGTAGTTTGTGCAAGAAGAAGGGCGGATTCGAGCCAGGCTCCCCATTCTTCGGCGGGGATTGCCTTTGAATATTTCCAGCCAAGATTCGCTCCTATCGAGGCGTACGAAACTTCATGGTTTGTTCGATCGATCTTTGCGATGTTGAGTGAGACGCCACGAGTGTGACGTATTGCTCTGTCGCACCCTTTTATGGTCGTCTCTATGTATTGCGAATGGTTACTGGTTATCCAACTCAACGCAGCTTCCGAAGCCTCGGCAGCACCTTCGCCATGGCCAAGACCGTCCGAGATAACAAGCCAAGTGTTGTCAGCGTCATCCCACACCGCGCCATCATCTCCACACACCTGTTCTTTCGGGTGGGGCTTGCGGGCAAAATAAAATGTCTGGGATGAAGTAAGGAAACTCACCAGATCTGCTTTTCCATAGTTATTTCTACACGCGTGTGCCCTGGCTCCGACGAAATTTTGAATTCGCTCACGAGTCTTCGAGTTCCCGGCAGGCCAGCACCCAGTGTTCCGCCTGTTGTGTAGCCGTCGGTCATCGCAGTCTAGATATCTGGAATGCCCGGGCCGTGATCTTCAACTACCACCCGAATTTTGTTGCACTCGGCGGTCGACTCGTCGTAAATCATGCATTCGCCGACTTCGGCGTATTTGATGACATTGCGTGTTAGTTCGGAGATGGCCGTGGCGAGTCTGGTTTGATCGGCAGATCCGAATCCGACCTTCCTTGCCATATCGCGGCCTGATCGCCGGGCTGTAACCACATCGGCATCATGGTTGATCGGTACGCGTTCAGAAGTTGCGGTAGTCATTCTTCTGCCTCGAGATCAGTGGAGACGTACGCCGACTGTTTATTCCGCTCCTCGATCGTTGGATTTCAACGAGTCCTTTTTACAGATTTAGCGCAGTTTTTACACCGATTAGCTCGCTGCCCATATCGACAAGGGTGATTGCGACTGCTGGCTGCATTCCCGTAATGACAGTTTGACTGCCGAGAATGTTTACCATCGTCGATATTTCATTGAGTATTCGGGCCATATAGAAGTCAACCATGTCGATGGCTGAGATTTCGATGACGAGGCCAGCTGCGCGTGTCTCCGAAACACGAGTGATTATCTGTTCCTGGAGTTCGACGATTTCGTCATCGCTAAGGTCTTCTTGAATAGCGACAAGCAGCACATCGCCGAGCGTAAGAATTGGAGTGATCAAACGAACTACTCCCCGGATACTCTAGAAACTCGGTACCCGAGTGTCGCCAGAGCCTGGGCAACCCCTTGTTTCAGCGCCCCGCTTGTACTGACCGACGATAGATCGACGCCAAGTTGTGTCAGAGTTCTTGCGGCGTCGGCACTGAAACCGGTGATGATCACTTCAGCACCCATGATCTGGGCAGCCCGAACGGTTTTCAGGAGATGTGTAGCCACGTCTGTATCTATCAGCGGCACGCCGGTCACATCGAGGACGGCGACGGTCGCCTGTTTGTCGAGAATGGCCTAGAGCAGCGATTCGGTAATCTGATTCGCTCGTTCGGAATCTACTGATCCGATGATCGGAAGCATCAACAGATGGTCCCAGAGTTCGATAACGGGTGTCGAAAGCTCTTCGATGAGTCGACGCTGCTGCATCTGGAGCTCGCGCTCGGCCTGTTTTTGTTCGGTGAGATCTCGAATTACGCCGACGAACATTCGCCGACCTCCGGCTGTTGCTTCGCCGATACTCACTAAAACCGGAAACTCTCGCCCGTCTTTGTTTGGGCCTCGCTCTTCGCGGCTAAGACCAATAATTTTCTTTACACCGGAGTTCTTATACGCCTCAATGTACGAATCATGCTCACCGTGGTACGGCTCGGGCATGATTATGTCGACGTTTTGCCCGATCGCTTCTTTGGCTGTGTAGCCGAACATATTTTCTGCGGCCGGGTTAAACGCTTCGATCACTCGGTCTTCACTGATAGTGATCACGGCATCAACGGTTGCCGAAATGATCGCTTCTAAACGTGCAACGGATTCTGCCTGATTCGCACCTGAGCCTTTGACTTTCGCCATTTGATTCACCCCTCTACCACCCCATGGATTGGACGCCTTCGGCACCATGCGCATCTTTTAACGCCTTTTTGGGCGTTAAAAGATGCGCATGGGTAATGTGTCGGTGTGAAATTGGTTACCGGCGTGAACAAGCCATGTAGTTGCGACCTATTTTGCGATCAATAGCCGCGAAATTGACGTGAGCCCACGCATGTCCAGCGACCTGGATGTTAGGCAGATCGAACGGATTGTATGAACGCTCTAATTCGGTCGGGGTTTTTAACGCCGTCGGTTTCGACACCACTTGCAACGTCGACGCCCCATGGCGAGAGTTGGGTGATGGCGCTCTGGACGTTTTCAGGATTTAACCCGCCGGCTAGAAGTACGTTTTCTCGGTTTGCTATGCCTTCAGCGGCTGACCAGTCGAACGATTTGCCGGATCCACCTGGCGTTTTCTTATCGTAGACGTCGAGCAACACACCGGTGTCGGCGCTCAGGAGTGGCGCGACTATTTGGTCGAGGTCGGCGGGTGTTGTGCCGTCTTTTACTCGAACCATTTTGAAGATGGGGATCTCTATTTTCGAGATGTAGTCGACGTCTTCATCGCCACAGAGTTGCAGGTAGTCGAGCCCAGCTTTACGTGAGATGTCGTTGACGAAATCGGGGGACTGATTCAGGAATAGTCCGACCAGACCGGGGCGATTTGTGTTTTCGCTTTTCGACAGGCCGGCGCGGTATTCAGCGATTATCTGAATGCCTTCGTCTGGTTGAAGCTGCCTGCGTACACCTTCCACGAAGTTGAAGCCGAGGTAGTCGGCACCGGCATTTGCGGTGACGAGTGCGGCTTCAGTGCTGCGTAGGCCGCAGATTTTTATTCGGGTTGGTTTGGGCGACATATTGCTAACCGACTTCCACTGCCGACATCGCCTTTGCAAGCTCGCTTACGTCGTTTCCGGCTTTCATGAGCGATTCGCCTACGAGTACGGCTTTTGCACCGGCGTAGCCCATGCGCTCGACGTCGGCCGAGTTTTTCATGCCGCTTTCGGCAACTCGAATTCGGTCGTCAGGAATTTTTCTGGCGAGTGTTTCGAATACGGAAAGCGAGGTTTTGAGTGTTTTCAGATTTCGGTTGTTGATGCCGATGATGTTTGGTTCGATTTCCATAGCGATGTCGAGTTCATGTTCATCAAAAACTTCGACAAGGACGTCCATTCCCATCGAGGTTGAGATCGTGAACAGGTCGGCGTATTGCTTGGGGTCGAGGCAGGCGATGATGAGGAGGATGCAGTCGGCTCCAGCGGCTCGGGCTTCGTGCACCTGGTACTCGTCGACGATGAAATCTTTGCGCAGCACGGGAACCCGTGACGCTCGGGAGATGATCGACACTGCTGCCAGGTCGTCTATCGAGCCAGAGAAGTAGTCGGGTTCGGTGAGAACGGATATGGCGGCGGCTCCGGCGTCGCAGTAAAGGCTTGCGCGATTGGGTGGATCGAGGTTGGGGTCGAGAGATCCTGCCGATGGCGAGGACCGTTTCATTTCGGCGATCAGCGATATGCCGCTCTTTGCACCAATAGCGCGCTGAAGCGAAAGTGGAACGCTGGAATTTTCCGCGATGGTGCGGAGTTCCTGAAGGCTGCGTTTCTTCTTGGCCTGTTCGATGGTGACGAGTCGTTTTTCGACGATTTCACCAAGGATTCCGGGGATTTCTATCAAGACTGCTCCTGACTTACTTTGATCAACGAATCGAGTTTTACCTGAGCTGCTCCGGAGTCGATGGAGTCTTGCGCCATCGCTGCGGCTTCCTGGAAGGCGACCGCTTTTCCGGCTGCCAGCAGTGCTGCTGCAGAGTTCAGGACGACGACGTTCCGCTGTGAGGTTTCTGGAGCGACGGGCGGGTTGTGGCCGGCACCGGCGCCAGAGAATATGTCTTTGATGATTTGAGCTGAATGCTCGATTGATTCGACCACGAGATGCTCTCGCTTGCCCTCTTGAAGGCCGAAATCGGCGGGTCGAGTGCGTCGGCGTTTTCGACCGTCTTTGTTGACCTGGTAGAGCAGCGTGTGACCTTCTATATCGATTTCGTCGGCACCAGATTCTGCGGTCACAACGAACGCATATTCCGTACCGAGAATTTCCAGAGCTTTGGCGATTTTCTCGGCGAAAACAGCATCAGAAACGCCGATGACCTGCCGTTTTACTCCGGCCGGGTTGGTTAGGGGGCCAAGAAAGTTGAATATCGTTCGGATTCCGAGTTGCGGTCGAAGCGGTCCGGCAAACTTCATTGCCGGGTGGAACGCCTGAGCGAACATGAACCCGACTTCGGATTCGATGAAGCAGTTTTTTACGCCTTCTGGCCCCAGAGTGATGTTCACTCCGAGTGCTTCGAGAACGTCGGCACTGCCGGTTGAACCCGACATCGCCCGGTTGCCGTGCTTGGCTACTGGCACACCCGCTCCTGCGACCACAAACGCCGAGGCGGTCGAGATGTTGAACCAGTTGAGTCCGCTTCCGCCTGTGCCACATGTGTCGATCATGTCGATGTCGGTTTCGACGTGCAGCGATACCTCTCGCATGACGCTGGCCATGCCTGCGATTTCGTTGGGCGTTTCGCCCTTCATTCGCATTGCGGTTAGGAACGCACCGAACTGGGCTGGCGTTGCTTCGGCAGTCATGATTTCACGCATAGCGTCGGCGGCCTGATCTTGCTCAAGATCAATGCCTTCGACTGCCGTTTGTATTGCCTGTTGCATGTTCATTGTTTTGGTTTTTACTTCAGTTTGGTTCGGTGATGGTTGAGGTGAATGTCCGCATCCAAAAGGCGCCTAGGCACTTGGGGATGGTTTGTCGAGGAAGTTTTGGAGCAGGTCTTTGCCTGCTTCGGTCATTATCGATTCGGGGTGAAACTGCACGCCTTCAACGTCGAGTTCTTTGTGTTTGATGCCCATGATGATGCCATTTTCGGTTTTGGCAGTGATTTCGAACGTGTTGGGGACGGTGTCTTGTTCAACTGCGAGCGAGTGATATCTTACGGCTTCGAAAGGCTGAGGTAGTCCGGCGAACACTCCTTTGCCCTGATGGAGGATTGGCGATGTTTTGCCGTGTCGAATTTCGCCTGCGCCCGTTACTACACCCCCGAAGGCCTGCGCGATGCACTGGTGGCCAAGACAAACACCAAGCACCGGAACTTTTCCGGCGAAATGCTTGATTACGTCGATTGATATTCCGGCGTTGTCGGGTGTGGAAGGTCCGGGTGAAACGACGACGCGATCCGGGTTCATAGCAGCGAGCTGCTCGATAGTTGCTTTGTCGTTGCGCACGACCTCGACCTCGGCTCCGAGTTCGGAGAGGTACTGGAAGAGGTTGTATGTGAAGCTGTCGTAGTTGTCGATTAGTAGAAGCATGATGTTTATTCGCCGTTGATTAGCATTGTCGCAGTGTGCGGGGATTGAGTTGGAATATTTTCGGTGCTTCGCCAGTGTTCCGCCGGTTGTTCGTTGTTGTGGGGCATCGCTTCGGCGCGTGCGATCGCCAGCAGAGGTGCTTTTGCCTTCTGGAGTGATTCGAGATTTTCGGCTTCGGGATCTGAGTCGAACACGATTCCGGCTCCGCCTTGAACGTGGGCTGTGCCGTCACGTAAAACGATTGATCGGATGATTGTTCCGGTGTCGACATCGCCGTTCGCACCGAACCAGCCGATTCCACCGCAGTAGGGTCCGCGTCCTGCGGGTTCGAGTTCGGAAATTAGCTGTATCGACCGGATTTTCGGTGCGCCTGAAAGTGTTCCAATTGGGAATCCTGCTTTGAACGCTGCTATCCCGTCGTTGTCGTCGGTTAGTTGCCCTTCGACTCTGGAAACGAGGTGCATTACGTGCGAGTAGCGTTCGATGTGTTTGAACGATTTGACGATTACGGAGCCGGGTTGGCAGACGCGTCCGAGGTCGTTGCGGGCGAGGTCGACAAGCATTACGTGTTCAGCCGATTCCTTCTCGTTTGAGAGTAGTTCGGCTTCGTTCAGGAGGTCTTCTTCGGCGGTTGCGCCTCGGGGTCGGGTTCCGGCGATCGGGTGGATTGCTGCTGTGTTGCCGGTTGTGCGCAACATGAGTTCTGGTGATGCGCCGATTAGTTGCATGTCGCCGAGATCGAGCATGTACATGTAGGGCGATGGGTTCATGGTCGACAGTTGTTCGTAGATGTCGATCGGGTTGGCAGTCGTGGTGGTTTCGACTCGTTGGCCGAGTACGACCTGGATCAACTCGCCGTTGATGATTGCTTCGCGGGCTTTTTTCACCATCCCGCTGTATTCACATTGACTGGTCTGTTTTTCCGTGGTCGCATGCAGGCTCGACTGGATTTCTGTGATGGTTGGTTCGGATTCGCTGGATGACAGTGCTTCGAGCGAGTCATGGATGTCGGAAATGCGGCTGACAGCGGATTCAAATTGATCGGTAGTACGTTGGGTGAAGATGATGATGTGTAGCTGATCTAGTGCGCGGTCGAATACGAGTAGTTCTCGCGGGAACACCAGTGCTGAGGTTGGCGAGTTTGTTGGATCGGATGGTAGTTCTCCAACCGACGGTTCGAAGTGTTTAATTGCTTCGTAAGCGACGTAACCGAATGCTCCCGTGACCAAGTCTGGGAGGCCATCGATGGGCGCAACGGATCGGGATTCGAGGTGCTCTCGCAATGCTGCGATCGGGTTGATGTCGCCGTGTGATTCGTATTGGCCGGTGCGAATTACGTACTCGATTTTCGGGCAGACGTAGGCGTATCGAGATGCTCCGGCTTCTGGCGATTCAGATTCAAATGTGAAGGCGGGCTGTGCGACTTGTCGCAGGTTTCTTAGCGCGTCAATCGGCCGAATACTGCTGCCTTCGACGATGGCATGAACCGGCACGATGTCGCATTGCTTCGAAGCGTTTTGAAATTCGTCACTGGTGACTTTGAAGATCAGGCTAGGCACCTGCCGATTCCTCCGCGTGGTCGATGGCTCGCATTAAAGCTCCCATTTTATGGAGGGTTTCTTCGTACTCGGTCTGGGTATCGCTATCGGCAACAATTCCGCCACCGGCCTGCAGGTACGCAACGCCGTCTTTTATCACCATGGTTCGCAGTGAGATTGCGGTGTCCATGTTGCCTGTGAAGCTGAAGTAGCCGACTGCGCCGCTGTAGGGTCCACGTTTGTCGGGTTCGAGTTCGGCGATTAGCTGCATGGCTCGAACCTTGGCGGCACCCGAAACGGTTCCGGCGGGAAAGGCAGCCTTCATGGCGTCGAACATGTCGTACTTTTTGGAAAGATCACCCGTTACGTGCGACACGATGTGCATTACATGGGAGTACTTTTCGATCTCGAAACTCTGGGTTACATCGACGCTGCCGGGGTTTGAAACTCGGCCAACGTCGTTGCGGCCAAGATCGAGAAGCATGACGTGTTCTGCGATTTCTTTTTCATCTTTCAGGAGCTCGTTTTCTAGCTCGTCATCGTGTTCTGGATTAATACCACGAGGGCGTGTTCCGGCGATCGGATGAACCGCCATTTTGCCGTCGATCACCTGTGTCAGAAGCTCTGGGGAAGCACCGACGATCTGGAATCCATCGAGTTCGAGAAAGAACATGTACGGAGATGGGTTAATAGCTCTGAGGGAGCGGTACAGATCGAATGGTTTTACGGGTGTTCGACGTGCGAGCCGTTGCGAGAAAACGACCTGAATTACTTCGCCGTCTTGAATCGCCTGTTTGCACTTTGCGATCGCTTCGCCGTAGTACTCGCGTGTCATGTTGGGCACGTAGGGCTGCTCGGTGATTTCGCCGTGATCCAATGGTGACTGGTCGGGGCTGCCGACCGAGCTGTAGTCGAGATTGGGATCGCGTGATGTAAAGCCGGACGTTGGCATGAAGTTCCGGCGGGCTTCTCCGGGGGGAACTGGCTTGTCGAGCCGGGCGATTATCTCTTCGATTCTCGCTGTTGCACGTTCGTAGGATGCTTCTGCATCGCCGTTGTTCACGGCTGCATGGGCGACTACGAATATTGTGTGGCGAACGTGATCGAAGATCAGGAGTGTATCTGTGAGCATGAACACAGATTCAGGCACGTTGAGTCCCGACTTTTCATCGGTGATTGGCGGGACTGAGGGCTCGAAGTGGCGGATGGTGTCGTAGGCGAGATAGCCAACTGCACCACCGTGGAATTTTGGAAGGCCTTCGACGTTTGCGTATTTTATGGACGACATGTGATTCCGCAGCAGTTCGAGCGGGTCGATTTCGCCGAGTTCAGTGCCGGCGCCTGTTGTGAACACCCGTGACGGTTCTGTGCCGAGCATGCTGTAGCGCGCAAGATTTTCGCCGCCTTCGACCGATTCGAAGAGGAACGAGTGGCTGCCGGTGGTGGTTTTCAAGTAGGCAGAGACCGGTGTTTCAAGATCGGCACTGATTTCGCGATAGACGGGGATCAGGTTGTGCGTCTGGGCGAGGGATTTAAATTCTGTTAGATCTGGTGTGTAGTCGGGCATGACGGAATATTCCTGGTGTTAATTGAAGTCGAACTAGTGGGGTTAGTTACGACTTCGCCAGAAGAATCTAGTTTCATTAATTTTGATGTGAAGTGTCATTTGGTGTGAATGCTATTTGTATGACGTGGGCGACTTTGCCCGGTTTTAAGTGCGGCTAACCGCTTACTTCCAGTTTTTTGTGTAGCTTGAAATTTTCATGGCGTCACGAACCTGTTCCATCGTGTCGGCGGCGATGACTCGCATGCGTGCCACGCCACTCATGATCGCCTCTTCGACGAGGCTCATGTTCGCTTCGTAGTAGGCTCGTTTTTCACGGATGGGATCGAGGAAGTTGTTGAGTGCTTCGGCGAGGGCGACTTTGACTTCGACGTCGCCGATGGTGCCTTTTCGGTAACGGGCTTTGAACTCGTCAACCTGTTCTGTATTAGGGTTGAAGGCGTCGTGGTACTGGAATACCGGGTTGCCTTCCACTTTGCCCGGGGTGTCGGCTCGAAGTCGGTTGGGGTCGGTGAACATTCGGCGCACCTTTTTGGTGACGGTCGCTTCATCGTCGGACAGCATGATTACGTTGCCCTTGGACTTGCTCATCTTGCCCTGGCCATCGGTTCCTGAGAGTCGCGGAACCCTGCCGACCAACGACTCGGATTCCGGGAAGATGTCGCCGAACATTCGGTTGAATTTCCGAGCGACCTCGCGGGTCATTTCGATATGCGGTAGCTGGTCGTCTCCAACTGGAACGAGATCGGCTTTGGGCAGCAGGATGTCGGCTACCTGGCTCATCGGGTAGTTGTAGAAGCCAACAGTGCGGCGTTCGACGTCGAGATCGTCGAGTTCGCCTTTTAGTGTTGGGTTTCGTTCGAGCATGCCGAGTGGTGTGATGAAGCTGAGCAACATCGTGAGTTCGGCGAACTCAGGGACGTAGCTCTGTACGACGAAGGCTGACTTTTCGGGATCGAGCCCGACCGAGAGCCAGTCGAGGGTTACCTGAAGCACGGAATCTCGGATCAGGTCGATTTCGTGGAAGTGGTCGCCCAGCGCCTGGTAGTCGGCCAAAAGGAAGTAGCAGTCGTAGTCGTTCTGCAGGTCGACCCAGTTGTGGAGCGCTCCGACGTAGTGACCCAGATGCAGTGCAGCGGTGGGTCGGATGCCGGTGAGGATTCGTTTTTTCTTGTTAGGCGCAGCCATGATGTCGATCGACTCTCGATTTAGGCACTTCCGTGCTGTACTTAATAATTATCGAGGTTTTCATCACCCGGCTACTGTCAAATTTCGGGCCAGCCGGCTGGCTGGGCGACAGAGAATTGGGCACAAAAAAACCTCACTCCCAAATGAAATTATTTCAAGGGGCGAGGTTGTATCCCGCGGTGCCACCCTTATTACCGTAGTACGTTTCGTACTGCGGAATCTCTGTCGGACACACGGTCAAGGCTAATTGAAGACCGTAGGCCCTAGGCTCTGATATCGGTGCCCACTCCGTCGAATGCTACTGACGTCCAATCTCTTGGCACACTTTCGCTTCGAAGCTCACGGGGCCATTCGGTTCCGGTCGTGATATCGGGCTTCCACCTTGCCCCGACTCTCTTTGATCCGTAACGAAACTTACTAGTCCCGATCAACGCAAATATTAAATTCGAACTGTATTCAAGACTAAGCCCTGAATGGTGTGTGAGTCAATTTTTGTTATGGAATTGAACTGGGATGAACGTGTGTAGGCGCGCGCGAAAGCAGAAAATATAAATAAGTGAGACTTTATGGAACAAATCGGAGCGGCGTTTCGTCTTAGCTATGACGGACGACCTACTGAGGCGTCTTCGTAACACAATATCGATAGTCCTTGAATTCGAATGGGCCACCAACTAACGGAAATTATTGAAATGTTTAGCGGAACGAAAAATAAGTGGCTCGTACTGGTTGCTATCGCAGCCCTCGCAGCGTTCGTGATTGCGTGCGGCACAGATGAGACCAAGCTTGTTTCGGATAACGATGGCAGTGGTGGGCTTGGCGCACAACCGACTGCTGTTCCAGACGGTACGGAAGGCAACCCGCCTCCAAGCCCGCCTGAAGACCTTGGCTATGAGGTAGTTGAGGCGCTTGCGCCGATTGAGAGTGTTCAGATTTTTGCGCTGGAGTCGTACCCGGAACAGTTTGTTGTTCAGGTTATTTCGGGTTTGCCCAGTGGATGCGCTACGTTCGATCGTCCTGATGTGACTCGAAATGGCACGGTTGTGAACATTGATGTTTACAATATGGTTCCGGCACCGGGTGAGCTTATTGCTTGCACGGCGATGTACGGAATCCACGATGAGAACGTTAGACTTGGTAGCGACTTTGAGCGCGGTACTGAGTTCACGGTGGTCGTGAACGGCACGAAGCAGGGGACTTTTTCGACTGGATTTTCACCAATACAGATCGATCCTCCTTACAGCGACCCGGGATTCGAGATTCAGCCAGCCCCTGTCGAGGCACTGGACATCTACGTTGGTGACGACAGTCGTGGTCAGACTCCTTACCACGTGAACATACTCGTTGGACTTTCCAACGGTTGCAAAGAGTTGGTTGAGCCCAACGTTGTTGAGTCGAGTCGATTCGTCTTCGACATCTACCCCGTAGTCAAGGTGCCGACAGGCGATGTTGCTTGCACCGACGATTACCAGCTTGAAGGCGTAGTGGTTGACCTTGGTGTTGTTGGTGAGGGACTGGCTGCTTGCGCTGTTTACACCGTGAACGCTGGCGAAGCGACGGCAACGTTCCAGGTGATTGCACCGAACGTTCGATGTGCAAACCCTGACGCTCCAACCCAGACTCCTGCGCCGCCAACTGGTGGCGGCTCCAGCATCATCGCCGACAGCCTGGCTCTTGAGCTTTCGCTGAAGGCTAAGGGTGCCGATGTTGAGAACGGTGGACAGGCGATGATCAAGAATTTGTTCGGCATGAACTTTTCTGAGATCAAGATCAATGGTGTCGGCGTGCAGATTTACGAATTCGCACCCGGTTCTTATGCTCAGGACGCTGCTGACTCAGTAAGGGCTGATGGATACGCAATCAACCAGACGTTCGATGACGGAACTTCAGCATCGACCCAATACAACTGGCTCGCTACGCCTCATTTCTACCCGTTCGGTAACTCGATCATTCTGTACGTCGGCGACGATGCAGAGATCACTGAATTGCTTGATTCGATAGCGACTAAGTTCGCTGGTGGTTCGCTTGGCGATGTTGAAGTCGATGACCTTGCATTCACAGAGCGTCTTGCGATGATCGAGAACGTTTCGATTGCTTCTACCCGCTCGATCCCTGCCCAACACATGATTGGCGTGACGATCGCTCTCGGCGGAAGCTGCGAGACGTTCAAGTCGATCGACTGGAGTGTTGAAGGTCGAGAGGTTCAGATCGAAGTTCTGACACAGGTCCCGACTGCTCCTGTTCCTTGCACGCTGGCGATCATCTACGAAGACCAGTCGATCAACATCGGTTCTGACTTCGAAGCTGGAGTCGAGTACGACGTGATCGTAAACGGTGAACGCCAGGGCTCGTTCTTCGGCGGCTAGCCGGCTGGCCGGAGTTTATTGAACCGGCTAAATTTCTCGGCAGGTAATCCGGCCGTAGAAGCACCCCGCTTATTGATTTGCTGCGGCCGGCGGGTCGAATTGGTGGGGTGCTTCGCGTTTGGTGCGAAGTGAAATTGAGTATGTGCGGCTGTTGCCTTCGGGGAGTTCTTCTGCGAATCTTCTGCGCATTCGGATTTACTAATTCCAAGCGGAGTGCCAAATGCCTGCCAAGAAAATCTCGCCATACGGTTCGTGGAAGTCGCCTATTTTAGCTGATCTGATCACAGAGGGTGGTCTTCGGTTGGAGCAGGTGCGGGTTGATGGTGATGACGTTTACTGGCTTGAGGGTCGGCCGGAAGAGGCGGGCCGCTATGTCATCGTGAAGAGGTCGACTGATGGTTCTTCGGCTGATGTGAACTCGTCGCCACTTAACGCTCGAAACGCCGTACACGAGTACGGTGGCGCTGCGTATGCCGTTCGTGATGGCGATGTGTATTTTGCGAACTGGGACGACCAGCGGTTGTACAAGGCTGCGAGCGGCGGCGGTGATGCCGTTGCGATTACGGGTGAGCCAGCGATTGAGCGGGGTGACCGGTATGCCGATCTTGTTGTGAGCAACGATTCGAACTGGATATTGTGCGTTCGAGAGCGTCATCACGAGGATCGTGAGGCTGACAACGAACTTGTTGCTATTCGAACTGACGGTTCTGGAGCGACGAAGGTCCTGGCCACAGGGCACGATTTCTACTCGTCGCTTCGGCAGAACGCCGCTGGTGACAGGGTGTGTTGGCTTTCGTGGGATCACCCGGACATGCCGTGGGACGGCTGTGAGTTGTGGGTGGCCGATTTCGATTCTACCAACGGCTCTGTAAGCAACGAGCAGCTCGTAACGGGCGGCACTGATGTGAGCATTGTGCAACCGGAGTGGGCCTCCGAGGGGACGCTGGTTTTCATCACTGATGAGTCTGGTTGGTGGAATCTTACGAAGTGGTCAGGTGATTCGGTTGTACCTGTGCTCACTGAAGAAAAAGACCATTGCGGCCCGGCATGGGCATTTGGGTTCCGTACGTACGGGTTTGTCGATGACGGGTCGGTTCTGCTCAGGGATTCGGAGGGTGGCGAAGGACGATTCAGGGCGATTGGTCTTGATGGGCAGGTCGGTGGATCTGTGACCGTGCCACATACCTCTATTGCCGAACTCAACGTTATCGGCGGTGATGTGGTTTATATAGGTGCTTCACAGACGGCTGCGGCCGGGGTCGTTCGTACGGGGCTTGGAAACGGGGCATCGGTAACGCTGAAAACTTCGAGTGATATTGAGCTTGATGATGCTTATCTTTCGGTGCCAGAAGCGATCACTTTTCCTTCGACTGAAGATGGTGAAGCGCACGCTTTTTACTACGCTCCTACGAATCCTGACTTTGAGTCGGACGGCACGGAGATCCCGCCATTACTGGTGATTAGCCATGGCGGGCCGACAAGTGCTACGAGTTCGGCGTTGAGTTTGCCAGTGCAGTTTTGGACGAGTCGGGGATTTGCTGTTGTTGATGTGAATTATCGTGGCTCGACGGGGCACGGCAAGGCGTTCAGGGATGCGTTGAAGGGTCAGTGGGGCGTGTACGACACTGACGACTGCATTGCCGCGGCGGATTACCTTGTTGGCAGGGGGCAGGCCGACACGAATCGGTTGGCGATCAAAGGTGGGTCGGCTGGTGGGTACACGACGATCAACGCACTGACTTTTCATGATCGATTCGCGGTTGGTGCGACGTACTACGGTATTGCCGATTTGACTGTTTTTATTGACGACACGCACAAGTACGAGTCACGTTATTTGGACAGTCTTATTGGGCCGTATCCTGAGGCGAAGCAGCTGTATCACGATCGTTCGGCGATTAATTTCACCGACCAGCTTTCGTGTCCGATGATCATCTTTCAGGGGCTGGAGGACAAGATCGTTCCGCCTTCTCAGGCCGAGATTATGGCGGGTGCGCTTCGTGAGAAAGGCGTTCCGTTTTCACTGATGATGTTCGAGGGCGAGCAGCATGGATTCCGGCAGTCGAAGAACATCAAGGCGTCGCTTGAAGGGGAACTTTACTTTTACGGGCGGGTGATGGGCTTTACGCCTGCTGGCGATCTGTCAGGAGTGGAAATCGAGAACGAATCGGCCCTCTAAGAGCAGCCGGTGGCAGCCAGTGGCTGAATTTTATTTTTAGAACAAGCTTGATTCATTAGTTGCAAGGAAAAATATGCCAGAGCCAGATAGCGAACCAGACTCAATACTCGTAGTGACTCCGCATCCTGATGATTCGGAGTCGGCTGCTGGTGGGACGATCGCGAAGTGGTGTGCGGAAGGTAAAAAGGTAGTTCTGGTTGTTTGCACGAATGGCGATAAGGGCACCAGTGATCGTTCTGCAAAACCTGAGGATCTGGCTGCTACTCGTGAGGTCGAAACGCTTAACGCAGCGAAGGCTTACGGGCTTGCTGATGTGGTGTTTTTGCGGATGAAGGATCAGGGGCTTGAAGACAACGATGAATTTCGGGAGAAGATCGTCAAGCAGATTCGTATTCATAAGCCTCAGTTGCTGCTGACGATCGATCCGAACAGGCCCTACATTCGGCATCGTGATCACTCGATGACCGGTCGGGTGGCGCTAGACGCTGTGTTTCCATACGCACGGGATCATGTGGCGTATCCGGAGCATCTAGAAGCGGGCATTGAGCCGCACAAGGTCGAAGAGGTTTGGTTGTTCCGGCCCGAGCAGCCGAATCATCACGTTGATGTGACCGACTATTTTGAGACGCGCCAGAATGCGCTCCACTCGCACCTCAGCCAGGTGGGTGAGCGGAGTGATGAACGCGACGAGCTATCGCTCAAGCGACTGGCCGACACCGGAGAGAAGTACGGCGTTGAGTTGGCCGAGCAGTTCATGCGGATTGAGATGAACAGGTAAGACGGGGTGTTCAGTCCCTAGAAATCGGGGATCATGTCTACGTCGAGGAACCCGATTGGGCCGCGGTCATCGCAGTACCAAAGGCGGTTGTTTCTGATCGTCATGCCGTGGACCTGTAACGGGTGAAGCACTCGAAGCACGTCGTAGCAGCGGCTGTCTTCGACACGGAGTCGGTGGATCGTGCCAGCCGAAGTGTCGGCAGTCCACATGGTGCCTTCTTCTTTTGCCCAGGCGATGCCATGCACTCGATATCCGGGTGCCTTGAAGCGGTGAACTTCCTTCCAAGTCGATACGTCCATGACGTGAATAAACTGAGATGGCGGCGAAGCGATGTAAATGTGGCCGTCCTTCCACTCGAGTCCGTGATCGCCTGTTTCGGGCTTGGACTCGCCGGGTCCCCGATGTTCGTGAGTGGCATTTACGCCTGCGCCCGGCGATTCGTATTTCTGGACGGTCTTCCCGGTGTCGGGATCAACTGCGAATATTTCGTTGCTGCCGGTTGAGGCGACCCAGACGAGATCGTCGCCAACGGTTATTCCGCTGGAGGCCTTTGTTTCTGTGGGTGCGTCGATCAGCGTTTCGCCGGATTGCCAGTCGACCTTGTAGATGTGGTCGTTGCCCTGGTCAATGATCCAGAGTCCGTCATCAGTAGCCTGCAGCCCGTTTGGCTTGGGACCCGGCGCCATGAACATCTGTATGGCATCGGCGATTTTGTTGGTGTGTCCCATGTTTTCGGGTCTCCTGTTTCGGGAATTGGCTGTGCGAGCGGGCGCGGCGGCATGTTAGCTAATTTTGTACGGGTGAGGCCGGGTTGGTGCGACGATTGTCATTGCGAGAAGTGAGGGACGAACGACGTGGCGATCGGTGGCTGATGGAGATTACAGTACTGATTCAGCTGGCGGTTTTCGACCCTGTGCTCAGCTACGTGTTTTGACGAAATCGAACAGCATTTGGCGAATGTTCGTGATTGCCACGTCGTCGGACTTCTCGCAATGACAGAGCGCCTTACCCTGCGCCTTCGCCGCCGTCGATTGGTAGTTCTACTCCGTTGATGAAGTCGGATTGAGATGAAGCGAGGAACAATACTGCGTTCGCTACTTCTTCCGGTTCAGCGAATCTGCCGGTTGGGATTTTGGCTAGTTTGGCGTCTCGACGAGGGCTTGCTGGCCAGGCACTTTCGCCCATTGGTGTCATGGTCACGGTCGGTGCAATGCTGTTGGTCTGAATGTTGTGAGGGCCAAATTCAACCGCCAGTGTCTGAGTCAAAAGCTGCAGGGCACCTTTCGAAGCACAGTAGGTAGCTCCGGTCGGAATCGCACGAATTGCACCGCGGGATGAGATGTTTACGATCTTGCCGCTTTTTCGTTCGATCATGCCGGGTATAAAAGCCTGTGCGAGAAGGAACGGTGCGAGGAGGTTGACGTTGATAACCGTGTGGAACGTTTCGATTTCAACGTCCAAAAACGGCTCGTGTTTTGCGACCCCGGCATTGTTCACGAGGATGTCGATGCGGCCGTACTCGCCAAGTGCTGCTTCAGCGAGTGCTTTCACTTCATCGGCATCGCCCATTTCTGCTGTTTGGGTCCAGACCTTTACGCCTTCATTGCGGGCAGCTTCGGCGGTTTGTTCCAGCTCTGCTTCGTTGCGGGCAGTGAGGACGAGATCGGCTCCTGCTTTTGCGAGCACATCGGCGATTTCGACACCGATTCCCTTGGAGGCTCCACTGACGAAGGCGACTTTGCCTTTAAGTGAGATGGCGGTTGAAGTTGTGGTCATGTGATTGGGTTCCTGTTGGTGGCGGGGTGAAGTGATGTTGGGATTATGGACACTGATTGCGCGGCAAGGGGGGCGATAGATACTGAAATAAATTCAGCATGACAGTTGACGGTTTTTTGGTTGTAACAGTGGTGGTGTGTTGGATGTGGCGGTTGATGGTGCCCTCAATTTTTACCGTTGCTTACCTGATGGGCGGTGTCCAGGTGTTGGCGTTGTCGATTCGGCGTTGGATAGACGGGTGGGAGTGGAATACGAACTCGACGAACGCATTTGGCTGCTTTTGTGCAAGGTTCTGGTCGCCGAGTTTGTTCATTGCGGAGACGAACTCGTCGCGCATACCGGTGAGATTGAGGGCGTAAAGGTCGGCTGCGGTTTCGGCTTTGCGGGAGAGCCAGTTGGATATTGGAAGTGCGATTAGAGAGACGCCCACACCGACGATAAGCACGAGGGGAAGTCCCGCGATATCGGCGATTCCTCGAAGGCCGAGCGATTCGATCCATGCCGTAAGCGCAAGATCGATCACGAAGAAGCTGATGAAAATTAGCACGGTGGATACGGCGATCATTTTCCAAACGTCCCAGCGAACATGATGGCCGAGTTCGTGCGCCATCACCACTTCGATTTCTTCAGGTGTGTTCGACTCGATCAGCGTGTCGGAGATGATGATTCGGCGGGTGCGTCCCCATCCGGTCACCGCAGCGTTTGCTTTGGATGTTTTGTCGCCAAGATGCCACACGTAGATGCCCTGAACGTGGGTTCCGATCTGGTCGGCAAGGGCGAATAATCGGTCCTTGAGTTCGCCGTCGGGAATTGGCTCGAACTTGTAGAACAGGGGCAGCAGCAACACGGGAACAAGTGCCATCAGTATGATGACGAGAATCGTTGTGCCAATGGCTGCCCAGAGCCACCAGAGTTCCGGTTGTGATCTCAGCAGCCAGTACATTCCGGAGATCAACACGACCAGCAGCACCGACTGAATAAGCGTTCCTTTCAACCAGTCGAACATCCAGCTTCCGAACGAAACCTTGCTGAGGTCGAACTTTTTCTCGACGATGAATCCTGAATAGACCTCGAAAGGGAACTCGATGATTTGGAATCCGATTCCGGTCACGAGTAGATATAGCAGCACGATGATTGCGGCTGCGCCTGTCCAGCCTTCGACAAGATTCCTGATCGCTTCTGACCCGCCGGCGAGTAGAAAGACGAGCGGCACGATGATGTTGAGTGCCATCGAGACGACCGACATTGTCAGCTTTACGCGCTGGTACTGGCGTGCCTGTTCAGGGTCGACCGGGGTTGTAGGTTTCGGTGACTCAGGCGTGCTCGGTTCGGGTTGGGTGGCTTCTGGCGTGGTCATGTTGACTCGGTCTACGAGACCACTGCGATCTTGTTTCGTTCGATTAGATCGAAGTCGATTTTTGCGCCGAGTCCAGGTTCGTTGAACGCATGGACGTTGCCGTCGGAGTCGATGTTGATTTCGGTTTCAAGGCCGTATTTTTGTGCGCCGTCTGGGAGCAGCACCTCGAAGAATTCGCAGTTTTTCATCGCCATGATGGCGTGCAGATTAGCGACGTTGTTCAGTGAGTTTCCGCCGTGATGAACCTCGTAGTTCATGTGGAAGGCTTCGGCCAGGTGTGCGGTTTTCATGATTGCAGTGATGCCGCCCTTGATCGCAACGTCACCACGCAGGTAATCGGTCGCCTGAGCGGTTAGCCAGGGTGCGTAGGCCGTGAATCCGCCGGGCGAGTATTCGGTTGCCATCAGCGGGATGTGGAGTTGTTGCTTGAGCTTGGTGTAGTTGTAGAGATCGTCGTCGGCGAGAGGATCTTCGTACCAGTAGTAGTCGAGATCCTGAATCGCACGGCCAACTCGGATCGCCTGTGGGTAGTCGTATGACCATGTCGAGTCGAGCATGAGGGTGTGTTTATCGCCGACGGCTTCTCGAATCTGGCGGCAGCATTCGATGTCGAGTTCGGGGTTCGTTGGCGGGTGGATCTTGTAAGCAGTCCATCCTTCACTTTTCATTTTGGCGGCTTCTTCTGCGTAGACCTCGGGCTGCTGGTAGACGGTTGACGACGCGTAGGCGCGAACGGTTGTTCGGTAGGTGCCGAGCAGCTGGTGGATTGGCATGTTGGCCGCCTTGCCGCAGATGTCCCAGATGGCGATGTCGCAGGCACCGACTACCCGGATTCCAGATTTGCGAGTGAGTTGGCTGAGTAGCTGCCAGAGGCGTTCTCGGTCGAGCGGGTTCTGGCCGACTAGAACGGGTTTCAGGTATTTGATTAGGGAGTTTGTGTCGAGACTCGCCGGTTGGCTTGAGCTTCCGAGAAATGCGTGTCCATCGATGCCGCCGTCGGTTGAGATCGTGACCAGCCCGAGATCAGACTCGCCACCGATCTTACCCGAGAGTGGGCTGTAGTGCGTGGTGGGGATGTTCTCCCATTTGAATAGCGTGACAGTGACGTCGGTGATCTTCATGGTGTTTGTGGCTTCTTTCGGTTGATATTTCTGGCTAAAAAAACGGTTGGCTGGATACCGGGGTATCGACGACGGCTGTATCGCCAACAGTGAATTTTTCGAGAACAGACTCGTCGATCTTGATGCCGAGTCCGGGTGCTGTTGGGACTTCGACCCTGCTGTTTTTCTGGGTGAAGAACGGCTCGGTGAGGTTTTCTCGAATGGGGTGGGGTGTTTGATCGAATTCGAGAACAGATTCGTTTTGATAGGGGATGTTCGTTTGGCCGATCTGCCCAATGGGCTGAACTGCGAGCGTGTGCACCGCTGCTGCGAAGCTGATTCCGGTGCCCCAGAAGTGTGGGTTGAACTTGATGCCGAACGCTTGAGCCATGAGGCCGACACGGTGTAGTTCCGACGGTCCACCAACGCCGCATGTGTCGGGCTGGATGATGTCGAAAGTTCTTTCGGCGAGTCGGGGAGCGAACTCCCACCGTGTCGAAAGGCTTTCGCCTCCTGATACTGGAATTGGCGATTTTTGCTGAACTAGCTTGTTACCTACGAAATCTCTGGATGCGCATGGCTCTTCGAACCATGTGATGTCTTGATCGGCGACCATGCTTGCGAAGGTTAGAGCGGTTGAGGGGTCGTACGATTCGTTGGCGTCGAACATCAAACGTACGTCTGGGCCGATGGCTTCTCGGGTCGCTTTGACCCTGTCGGCATCCTCTTTCAGCGAGAGTGCTCCAACCTTCATCTTCATTCCGGTGAAGCTCTGCTCGACGTACCCAACGGCTTCTTCGAGATGTGGTTTCAGGGCGTAGCTGTCGACGTAGTAGAGGCCGGTGGCGTAAACGTGGATCGAGTCGTGGAGACGGCCGCCCATGACTTCTGCAACGGGTTTGCCGGTGGTTTTACCGACGATGTCGTGGAGTGCGGTGTCGATGGCGCTGGCGGCCATGATGGCTACGCCCGCAAACCCGTGGCTCTGGTAAGTGGCACGGTGAATCTTGTGCCATATTTGCGAAATGTTGGCAGGGTCTTCGCCAATGACCGTTCGTGCGACCGATGCGATGCCTGCAACGGTGTCTTGCGAGCCGTAGGTTTCGCCCCAGCCGACTACGCCGTCGTCCGTGAAGACCTTTAAGACGACTACGCTTCGTGTATTGGTCCAGCGTTGCGACCATCCGAAGGGTTCATCGAGTTTGGCTTCGACGAATCGGACTTCGATGCGATCAATTTTCATATTTTATTACGGGTCCTTCGACAGGAATTTCGTTTTGATCTGATCACGAGCTAGAAGAGCACCAGCTACCGGCTGTGGCTTTAGGTTCGTTGGGTCCAGTCTTTGTCTAGCTGCTCGAAGCGTTGTTTTAATTCGGTGATTACAGAATCGGGGATTGGCAGGTCGTTGTCGATCTGGCTGATGTTTGTAGCCATGTGGGACGGGTTGGTAGTGCCGACAATCGCTACGTTGGCGTTGGGATCGCCAAGTGTGTAGCCGAGAGCTGTCAGGATGCCATCGGCTGGCTCGTCTTCGATCGGGCCAAGCGCTCGTACGGCTTTTGCTCGAAGTAGATACGGTGTGTTGTAGTGACCAGCGTCGTCGATGCCTGCTTCCGGGCGTGACTTGCCCCATACGCCCCCGGCGATTGGTCGCTTGATGATAGTGCCCATGCCCCTGTCGGTTGCTTTTTCGAGTAGCCCGCTCGTTCGTGCTCGCTGTTCGACGATGTTGTAGCTGGTTTGAAGGGTGGCAAACAGCCCTGAATCGACCGCCCAGTGCGCTGCTTCGTTGTCGCCGGAGTAACCGATGAAGCGCGTCTTACCGGCCTGTTCGGCTTCCTGAAGAGCCCGAATGACATCGCCTTTTTCGAGGACATCGATACCGCAGGAGTGGAGCTGGACGAGATCGACATGATCGGTTTGGAGCAGACGCAGGGAACGGTCGATCGAATCGACAACTGTCTGGTAGGTCCACTCTTCGCCGGCAGCTCCGAGGGCGATGTGCCCCGCTTTTGTCGCGAGGAAGTAGTCGTCACGTCGCTCGGCAACACCTTTTCCGACCAGGATTTCTGAAATGCCGTAGCAGGCTGAGGTGTCGAGAAAGTTGATTCCGGCGTCGAGAGCGGTGTTCAACATTGTTGTGGCTTGGCCCTGATCCGAGATCGAAAACTGCGATCCGATCTCGGAAAGCCCAACGCCTAAGCGGCTTGCATTGAAGCCTGTATTTCCGAATGGAACTGTCTGCATGCGTGTGGGTTCTCCGAGTGGGATTCCGGTGCGGTAATTAATTGCGCCAGAAGCTTACTACTTGGCGGACGATTTTGAGATTTTCCGAGCATAAATTTTGGCAAAAAAAGACCCGTGCAAATAAATGCACGGGTCTGATTAATTCAATCGCGGCGAGCTTACGAAGCTTTACCAATCTTGAACATCTTGGTGCCTGAGACCGGGCATGTGCCCTGAGTCGCAGGTCGACCATTCTTCATCGTGATTTCCTGCGGGTTCTGCATCTCACGCTTGGTCTTACACTTCATGCAGTAGGCTTCCATAGTGGATCCCCGTTTCTTCTGGATATGGATTAAGTCCGCGAATTGTGCGCATCGTGCGTCACTGCGGTTGATCGTTGATCGTGGCTCGACCCTACTACAACTTTTTGAACTTGTCGCTAGTTCAAACGGGTAACTCTTGACTCGATGGCTGTAACCGCCGTTCACCTGAGTAGCACCATATGATGTATTCGTAACGGTTCAGGTGGGGTTTATTACGAATAACGTTAATAGTACACGGTATAGTGTTGAATTATGTTCATTTCGTCAATTCCATAATTTGGTGTCTAAAAATGCTAATTTTCCGTAGCTGCGACACTAGCAGACTGTTTCCCAGCGATAATTGAGATTGCGGCACGAGTGAGCGAGAGCGTGTGAATCCACTATAATTTCGAGTCGAAAATGATCGCGGACGAAGCAGTGAACATGATAATCGTCCTCGGTAACACAGAATTCAGGACAGGTAATTGCCAGAATCCAGAGAAACTCAAGATACTCAAACGAGCGAGACGGTTGAAGAACTAAAGCTAGCGGCAGTTGCTGCTCTAGATTCGGCTGAGAGTGAAGAGCAACTCGAGATTTGGCGAGTCGATTTCATGGGTCGCAAAGGGCGGCTGACTGGACTTCTTAGAGGGCTCGGCGGACTAGAGATTGATGAGCGCAAAATTGTCGGTGCTGCGGCCAACCGTTTGCGTGGCGAATTAGAGGTGTTATTTGAAGGGCGAGTAAGCCAATCGCGGTCTACCCAGACTCCTGTCGGATCGATCGACATTACGCTGCCGGGTAGGAAGCCTTCTCTGGGCGGTTTGCACCCTTCGACGCAGGTGGTTCGTGAGATAACTCAGGCGTTCAACGAGATGGGATTCCAGACGGTTGAAGGTCCAGAGGTCGAGCTTGAGAAGTATAACTTCGACATGCTCAACATTCCGGCGAGTCACCCGGCGCGAGATATGTTCGACACGTTCTGGGTCGACTCCGACACACACGACGATATTTTGCTGCGGACTCATACGTCGCCCATGCAGGCGCGCGTGATGGAGTCGAACGATCCGCCAATTCGAGTGGTCGTTCCCGGCAAGTGCTATCGATATGAATCGACCGACGCCACTCACGAGTGGCAGTTCAACCAGATCGAGGGGCTTGCGGTTGACGAAGGAATCACGTTTGCCGATCTGAAAGGAACTCTTTACGAGTTTGCGAGACGCATTTTTGGTCCAAGCCAGAAAGTGCGGTTCAGGTGCGATTACTTTCCGTTCGTCGAACCCGGTGTCGATATGTCGATTGAGTGGAAGGGCGACTGGCTGGAGATAATGGGTGCCGGAATGGTTCATCCAAAAGTTCTGGAAAACGCCGGGTACGATTCGACCAAGTACACGGGTTTTGCGTTCGGGATGGGGCCTGAGCGTATTTCGATGCTGCGTAACGAGATAGCTGACATCAGGCATTTCTTTGCTAACGACCTTCGATTTTTGACACAGTTTTAGGAGCGTCGAACACGCCGTATTTCAACTATTGGGAGCGGATCGCTAAGCGCTTCGTCACTTCCCATTTTTCACCTGTAGTTCTAACGACCGAGTAAATCGCATGAAGGTTCCTGTTTCCTGGTTGAGTGAGTACGTCGATTTCGAGATGAGCCTCGAGGATCTGGCACATCGTTTAACGATGGCTGGTAACGAGGTTGAAGAAATCGAACGTACTGGCTGGATCGACAACGTTGTGGTTGGTCATGTCAAAGCTGTTGCTCAGCATCCGAACGCCGACCGACTGAGTCTGGTGACCGTCGACTATGGCGATGGCGAGGCCGAGGTTGTGTGTGGCGCGCCTAACGTGGCTGCGGGTCAGAAGATTGCTTACGCGGCGGTTGGTGCGGTGCTTCAAGACGCTTATGCCGAAGAGCCTGGTAAGACCAAGAAGCTGAAGCGATCGAAGATTCGTGGGGTTGAATCTATCGGAATGGTTTGCTCTGTACGAGAGTTGGGGATTGGCGACGATCACGATGGCATACTCGTTTTAGACGATGATGCGAAGGTGGGAACGCCAATTGGCGAAGTTCTTGGCGAAACGGTTCTCGACATTGAGCTGACGCCGAATCGTCCCGACTGTTTGGGAGTTGTAGGTGTTGCTCGTGACGTTTCGGCGATCACCGGTAATCCGCTTCGCCAGCCAAACGTTGAGTTCGAATCTAAAGGTCCTGACGTAAATACACTGGCTTCAGTTGAAATTACTGACCCGGATCTGTGCCTTCGGTATACAGCTTCGGTGATTCAGGGTGTGAAGATTGGGCCTTCGCCGCAGTGGTTGCAGGATCGGCTTACGGCGATTGGCGAGCGACCTATCAATAATCTGGTCGACATCACGAACTTTGTGATGTTCGAGCTTGGGCAGCCGCTTCATGCGTTCGATCTGGACAAAGTGGTCGATCACAGGGTGATCGTCAGGCGTGCGACCCCAGGCGAGAAGATTGTGACGCTGGATGATAAGGAACGGAAACTCGGGAGTGAGATGCTGTTGATTGCAGATCCGGAGCGAGGTATTGGGCTTGCCGGGGTTATGGGCGCTGCGAACTCGGAGATTTCTGAGTCGACAACGACGGTGTTGCTGGAATCGGCCACTTTCCACGGTGTGAACAACCGCAGGACAGCGCATGCGCTTGAGTTGCCGAGTCAGGCGACGCTTCGATTTGAAAAGAGCTTACGAACCGGGTTGAGTGAGGTCGGGCTGAGACGGGCGACTAAGTTGATACTTGAAATCGCTGGCGGCGAGGCTGCGTCTGGGATTATTGATGTTTACCCGGGCAAGGGTACGGAGCAGACAGGTGTCAGGCTTGATCGCGATCACATCAAGCGGGTTCTCGGGGTGGAGATCGAAAACCGTGTGGTCGAAACGACGCTAGGGAATCTTGGATTCGAGCTTGCTGGTGATGCCGATGGCTGGGATGTGCGTATTCCGTACTGGCGTCCAGATGTTTCGATTCCTGAAGATATTGTTGAGGAGATTGCTCGAATCGTTGGCTACGACAATATTCCTACGACCACGCTTTCGGGTCGGCCGCCGCAGTGGCAGCCGCAGCCTGAGATGGAACTTCGTGCGCGTGTAACCGATGCGCTTGTGCAGGCGGGAATGCGAGAGATTATTTCGTATTCGGCGACAACCAGCGAGGCAGAGGCAAGAGTGGCGCTCCCGGCCGATATGGCTTCGGAAGTGAAGTTGCGCAACCCGATCACTGCCGATTTCGCAGTGATGCGCAGGACTTTGCGAGAGACGATTCTGGATACTGTGGCGCGAAACTCTCGAACGTGGCGGGGCCCGATCGCACTGTTTGAAGCTGCTCGGGTGTTCCTTGACTACGGAGAAGGCTTGCCAGAAGAGCGGCAGATGGCAGCTGGTGCGTTTGTCGGGCCCAGAAACGATCTTCACTGGGATGCTTCGACTGACTCATCGGATTTTTACGATGCAAAAGGTGCTGTTGAAGCAGTGCTGGATGAACTGGGAATCACGGCTACGTTCGAGACTGGCGAGGATGCGACTTTTGCCGCTGGGCGAACGGCAGTGATCAAGGTTCCGGCTGCGAATAACGTGGTGATCGGCGTTGTGGGTGAAGTTGCCGGAAAGGTGTTCGCACAGTTTGACGCTGAGGTTGAAACTGCGACTATGTTCGAGCTTGACCTTGCTGCAATTTTGAAAGTCCTCAAGGGTCGCGAGGCGACCGTTAAATTTGACGAATTCACTCGGTTGCCGGCTTCGCACCGTGATCTGTCTTTAGTTGTTGACACTGGTGTGACCGCAGGGCAGATAGTCGAGATTTCCAACCGAAATCGCATTGTTACTTCGGCCACTGTGTTCGATCTGTTCGAAGGCAAGGGAGTTCCGGACGGCAAGAAGGCAGTTGCGGTGCGGCTTGTTTATCAGTCACCGAACAAGACTCTTACTGCCGATCAAATTGGCAAGATTGAGGGTCAAATACTGAAACAGCTTTCAAAAGAACTTGGTGCTGAGCTGCGCGCACAGTGATCGCCAGAAAGAACGACTGAATAGCTTTGCCACCACATTCTCACGACCATCATGATCGACCGCACCGGCATCACTATGATGCCGAGATGCTCAGCGTCGAAGAGGCGCGTGATCGGATACTTTCCTACTTCGAAGTATTGCCGGTTGAAGCGACACCTTTGATCGATTCACTGGGACAGGTTCTGGCTGAGAATTTAGTTGCTTCTTTTGATATTCCACCGCTGGCTAATTCTGCAATGGATGGATACGCGGTGCTGACTTCCGACACGGCGGGTGCTTCGACTGAGCACCCTGTTGAACTGCCGGTTACGGGAGTTGTGGCTGCCGGACAGCTTCCGGACCATCCTCTGGAGCCCGGGACTGCGATTCGGATCATGACAGGGGCTCCGATACCCGATCGTTCGAATGCTGTAGTGCCGTTTGAGGACACGGATGAACTCGAGCGTCGTGAGGGTAGCAGTGCCACGCCTGGAACGATCGGCATTCATATTGAGACCGAGCCGTACGACAACATGCGTGGTGCCGGTGAGGATGTTGAGGCTGGGGCGACTGTGTTCGAGAGTGGCCAAATTCTGCGGGCGGGAGAAATTGGCGTGATCGCTTCGCTGGGGCACGCGAGCATTCAGGCAGTTCGACGTCCTGTGGTGGCTATTGTTTCCACCGGTGATGAATTGCTGGAGCCGGGTGAAGATCACGCGCCCGGGAAAATTTACAACTCGAACGCTTTCAGCATCGCCGCGATGGTCACTCGCTACGGTGGGATTCCTAAGATCATGGGAATTGCGAGAGACACAGTTGAATCGTTAGAAAGCGCGCTCGAAGATGCGCTCGATGCTGATCTTGTAGTGACATCGGCCGGTGTTTCGAAGGGCGACTACGATGTTGTGAAGGATGTGCTTTCGTCGAAGGGCGAGATTGCGTTGTGGTCGGTGAGAATGCGACCGGCGAAGCCGCTGGCGTTTGGGGTTCTGGATCGCAAGGACGGGACGAAGGTTCCTCATCTGGGTCTTCCCGGCAATCCGGTTAGTGCAATGGTCGCTTTCGAGCAGTTCGGCAGGCCCGCGCTTCGACTGATGATGGGTAAGCCACAGGTGGACAAGCCGAGTATCGACGCGATTATGGATGACCCGATTCGTAATCATGACGGTCGCCGTGTGTACGCCAGAGTGCACGCCTATCGAGATGATTCGGGCGTATATCGAGCGAAATCTACCGGCAATCAGAGTTCGGGCGTGCTGAGTTCGATGGCTCAGGCAAATGGATTAGCCATCTGCCCCGATGACATTGGTATGATTAACGCTGGCGAAATTGCCAAAGTCGAAATGCTTGACTGGCCCGACGACATTTTCTAGAACTTTCTATCCGTGCGTTTACGCGCCGTTTAGGCACATTTTAAAATACATGACCAACCAGACAGAACAGACCGAGCAAACTCCAGCCCCGACGCCGGAACCAGAAGAAGAGCCAAAGTACCAGATTGATGCGAAGGCATTCGAGACCTCGGGTCGATCGTTTTCATTCGCAATTTACTCACGACTTTCACAGAGCGGTAAGGCCGTGATCGATGATGGCAAATCGGTTGGTGGATTCGGTGCTCCAGCTGAATACATGAAGGTGATGTCGAACATCTGCTCGAATGAGCCCGACTTCCTTCTGCCCGGCACTCCAATTACCGAAGCCGTGTTCAAGCTGCTGCTTGCAAACACGAACAAGGCGATGACCCTCGACGAAATTCAGTCGGGTCTGACCACGGCGTGGGCGAGCGTGATTTACCTGAAGAATCTTTCAGACGAGATTCTTCGACGAATGCTCGATCAGGAGAACGATTACTTCATCAAGCGTGCGATTATTCGACGACGTCGCAGCCGGAGTTCGTAACTCGTTTTAGAAGAGTAATACGAAAAGCCTTCGTTGTATTCAGCGAGGGCTTTTTTTGTGGCGTGTTGGGTTCCTCCTCGCAATGGCAGAACGAAATTAGCGCCGATTATGGCCTGATTTTCTTTCCTCGTGGCTGAACCACTGGAAGAAGAGGACGGTCAATGTTGCGAGGTATACGAAGTTGCCGGGGATCCACATGATTAGCCCACCGGTGCTTTGATCTTCAACTGGGTTCCAGCCGAAGTGTCCAGGACTGTCGAGATAGAAGTCGTAAATGACCGAGTTCGAGAGCGTGATGATCGCCGCCATAAGAGCTGTTGGCGTAACTGCCAGCAGCAGGTAGATGATTCGCCGAGGGTGGTTTAGCTGCGTGCGGATTGGCGGTGGTCCAACTATTGGCCACCAGAAAAATACTGCGGTGGTGAACATGGTGAAGTGCATGAACAGGTGCAGCCATTCGTTTTCGAGTGATCCGTTGTAGGCGGCGGGGATGTGCCAAGCGTAGAGCGTGCCGATGAAGAGTGGTAGTGCCACGGTGGGGCGAGTAAGCACTCTCAGCGCTTTGATGAGCGTTCCAGAGCCGGTAAGCGCTGTGCCAACGCCTATTCGGATAGGACGCGGGAGTGCCCAGATGTACGCTGGCATGGGCTGGGCGATGAGCAGCAACGGTGCCGCGAACATGGCGATGACGACGTGCTGAGACATGTGCATAGTGAACATGTCGCCTGAATAGAAATCGAATGGGCCAGCAAGGGCTATGGCGAGCAATACGAATCCACCAACGCCTGCTGCCAGCTTCGACCAGAAACGGTTGTCGGTGTTTGAGCGGAGTGCGAGGCGCGCTGATCCGGTGAGGTATGCCCCGGCCAGTAGGAGAAAGAGCACTGCAGGCGGCGATGAGAAGTCCCAGGCAGACGCAAACTCACCAAAGCTGTTAATTAGGTTGGGCTCTGAACCGCCGTTCATGGCGTCGAAACATCCCTGAAATTAGGATTGGAACCAGCTGCTGGAACCAAGCTTGTACGGATCGACTTGGATGTCGGATCCGGATAACAAATGCCTGCTTTGAGAAGCTGGCCGACCTTGAATCGCACCCTATTGAGTATTCGAATGATCATCCCTTAATGTTGCCAGAAATTTTCTGACAAGTAGGGAATCTAGAATACGTTCGGTGGCTGGTGGCCGAATTCAGCGAGGAACAGGATTATGACGAATATGAGTATTCCAAGTGCCATGGCCGACACAAAGACATACGTAAACATTCGGTGGTCGAACCTGAGGTGCATGAAGAATGCGACCACGCCAACGAACTTCAGGGCTGAGAGACCGAGAAGAAGCGGGACGTACCATCCACCGAGGCCTTCAACTCCAAACAGCCACACTTCGAGAAGTGTGATGATTCCGAGGGCCGCACCTATCAGCCAGTAGAAGCCTGGACCTGCATGGGCTACGCCACCATGGGTCATCGTGCGGAACATGTTGCTTAGCCATACGCCACCGATCGGACCCTCGTGAGGAGGATTCAGCTCATTGCTCGGACCGTGTGGAAGATTCCACCAGCCGTTGCCGTTGTGATATGTAAGTTTCCGCCAGAGATTGGTCATTGTTAGCTCCTGTACCTATCGCTAACCACTATCCGTGGATTACTGATTCCATGCCTGGTGGTGGCCCATCGGTTGCAGATATCAGATAGATAACCGTGAAAATGACGATCCAAACGATGTCGACAAAGTGCCAGTAGAGACCGGCAATTTCGAGGTCCTGCGCGTTGTCTGCGCGAAGTGATCCCTTGTGTGAACCGTAGGCGAGGAACGCCATCCAGAGCACACCGATTGTCACGTGAGCACCGTGGATACCGGTGAGGATGAAGAACGTTGTTCCGAAGATGTTCGTTCGTGGGGTGAGCCCCAGATGTGCGAACTCTCGGAATTCAACGAACTGGAATCCCATAAACACTGCGCCAAGAACGACAACTACCAGTATCCAGAGCGTTGCTTTGTTCTTCTCGCCTGACTTTACGTAGTGAAGACCAAGAACCATCGCCAGAGAGCTCATCAGCAATACGAAAGTTGAAACTGACGTAATGGGGATGTTGAGAATCTCGGACGGGTATGGCCCGTTGAGGCTTTTACCTCGGTATACGAGATAGGTGGCTATAAATGCTCCGAAAAACATCACGTCTGAACCCAAGAAGGTCCACATTAAGAGCTTCCTGCTACTCAGCCCGGTAGAAGTATTTTCTACCGGTGCGTGCTGTTCAGTTATTGCGGCCTGTGTCACGTTCGTTGGTTCCTTGGAGTGGAAAACTCAGTTAATCAAAAATTATTTTTCTAGTCGTTTACGGGTTCCATAGACCATCCGAGAAGACCCCAGATGAAGAATGGAGCGCCAGCGAAGAGCACCAGACCGTCGGTTACGAATGCAGTACCGAAAATTGCAAGACCGAAGGCCAGAATGAATGGGTAGTACGACTTGTCGGGTAGGTGAATTGCTGAGTGACCGTCGCCATGACCATCGTCGGCTCCACCAGATACGACTGGCAGCTCGGCAGCTTCGCCATCGTCGTCGATTTGTGCTCCAGATGGAACAGCCTGATCGTCGTCGTTGTGTCCGTAATACTCGGAGATGGTTTCAGGGTACTTATCGAACCAGAATTGGTCGCGGTACTTGACCTGAGGGATCTCGTCGAAGTCGTGCTCTGGCGGGGGTGATGAAGTCGACCATTCGAGCGTGCGACCGTCCCATGGGTCGGCACCTGCCATCTTCTTTTTCATCATCGAGTAGAAGACGTTGATGATGAAGACCAAGATACCCACACCGAGCAGGAAGCTGCCAATTGATGATGCTAGGTTTGAATTCTCCCAGCCCATGTTTTCTGCGTAGGTGTAGATGCGGCGTGGCATTCCGTCCATTCCGAGCCAGTGCTGTGGAACGAAAGTCAGGTTGAAACCAATCATCATCAGTGCCCAGTTGGCAATGCCGAGCTTTTCGTTAAGGAACCAACCGGTGAATTTCGGCCACCAGAAGTAGATTCCGCTGAAGATACCAAGGAGTGCTCCACCAACAAGTACGTAGTGGAAGTGGGCAACGACGAAGTAGGTATCTTGCTGCTGTGAATCAGTTGGAGGTGATGCGTGTATGACCCCGCTGAGTCCACCGATTGTGAACATAGCGATGAACGAAATCGAGAACAGCATTGGCGTGTTGAGGCGAATGTTTCCACCCCAGAGCGTGCCGAGCCAGTTGAAGATTTTGACTCCGGTTGGAACCGCAATAAGCATTGTCGAGACTGCGAACGCGGTGTTGACTGCGGGTCCGAGACCAACGGTGAACATGTGGTGGCTCCATACGAACCAACCCATGAATCCGATGACGGCTCCGGCGAACACTACGAAGGGGTAGCCAAAGAGTGGCTTTCGAGCGAAAGTCGGAAGCACTTCAGAAACGATACCCATTGCCGGGAGGATCAGGATGTACACCTCGGGGTGACCAAACAGCCAGAAGATGTGTTGCCACATGACTGGATCGCCACCACCGAGTGAGTTGAAGAAGTGTGTGCCGTACACACGGTCGGTCTGAAGCTGAATACCTGCTACTGCCAGTATTGGCATAGCGAGCACGATCAGGATCGAAGTGATTAGCGTCATCCAGGTGAAGATCGGAATTTTGAACATTCCCATGCCGGGGGCACGCATGTTCAGAATCGTGACGATGAAGTTCAGACCAGCGGCGATTGACGCGACACCAAGGATGTTCAGGCCAACTATCCAGTAGGTCATACCGAGACCCGGGTTGAAGGTGGTGCCTGAGTTTGGTGCGTATCCGAACCAACCACCGTTAGGGGCGTTGCCTGTGAGCCAGCTGGCGTTGATGATCAGCGAACCGAAAAGGAATATCCAGAAACTCAATGCGTTCAGGCGTGGGAACGCTACGTCACGAGCACCGATTTGAAGTGGCACCAACCAGTTAAAGAACGCTGCCGATAGCGGCATGATCACCAGAAAGACCATCGTGGTGCCGTGCATTGTGAACAGCTGGTTGAAGGTTTCGGGATCGATAAGACTGGCTTCTGCTGAAGCCAACTGCGCTCGCATCATGAGCGCCTCGATGCCACCAACAATGAACCAGATGAACGCGGTTATGCCGTAAAGGGTGCCGATCCTCTTGTGATCGACGGTCCCGATCCAGCTCCAAATCCCCCATTTAGCCTGCGGGCGTGGGAAGAGTCTTGGGAATGTCAGTGATTTCGTTGTCACTAGTTATGGGGCTCCGCTGTCGATGTTCTTTATGCGTCGGTACAGGTGGTAACTGTTAGTTCAGTGTCTTTAGATAGATAACGAGGGCGTCAATCGATTCATCACCGAGGCTTGACCAGTTGGGCATGATCGGGGAGAAGCCGTCAACTACGTATGCTCCCGGATCCCTCAGTGACTGTTCTATATATTCGTCTGCACTCAGGCCGTCGACGCGTGATCCGGCTCGATCGCCAACTCCAGCCAGACCAGGGCCTGTGCCAGCGTCTGGGCCAGTTGAGTGGCAGCCTGAACACTTGGCTGCAAATACCGCTTCACCGTCGCCGTCATCGACAGCGTTAGCTGCAGCATCGGCACTTGGCTTGAGTGAAAGAAGGTAAGTAGCGATGTCAGATACTTCAGTTGGGGACAACTTGGCGGTGCCGTCGTCGGTGTCATACACAGAAGCGTGCGCCTGCATGCGCGTGCCGATCTTGATCGACGACGGATCGTCGATCCATTCCTCAAGCGACTGTTGATTTAGATCTTGGAGTCCTGCAGCAAGTGTTGTGCGGGTTCCGAAGTGAGTTAGGTTAGGTGCCGAAACTTGTGTCGGTTTTTCCTCTTCGATCCAGGTGTTCCAACGTGCGATCTGTGTATCAGTCTCTCTGGCGTAAGAGCCGGGAGTTGTTGAATTCGTTGTGTGGCACATCGAACAGTTGGTAAGAAAACCGGTCTGTCCCCGAGCTTCGGCTGTACCGGCAACTGGGTTGGCGGCCGGGGTGTGCATGCCGGCGAGCCACGCCTGGAAATCTTCTTCTGTATCTACGATCACGCGGAAGCGCATGTGGGCGTGGGCGATTCCACAGAACTCGGCGCACTGACCGTAGAAGGTTCCGACTTCATCGCCAATCATCCATATGTAGTTGTCGTTCAGCGGAATCATGTCGACCTTACCGGCGATCTTTGGAACCCAGAAGCTGTGAATAACATCCTGAGATTCGAGTTTGAACGCAACGGGTCGGTTGACGGGAATGTGGAGTTCATTTGCGGTGACGACTTCGTGGTCGGGGTACTGAAATTCAAACCACCACTGGTGGCCCGTTGCTACGACGCTGAGGACTTCACCTTTGTCGTCGGGGACACCATTTTGCTGTGCCCAGATGCCGGTGAGGGTTGGAACGGCGATGATGACGAGAATGATTACTGGAATGATGGTCCAGGTGATTTCAAGCTTGTCGTTTCCGTGGGTCTGGTGGGGAAGTTTGTCGTTGGGGGATCGTTGTCGGTATCGAATCGCAATGTAGATGATTGCGCCTTCAACCAAAACGAATACGATTGCGGCGATCCAGAAAATGAAATTGAACAGATCAGCCTGCGACTTGGCGATTGGTCCTGCTGTGCCGAATGTCGACTGATTGTTTTCTGGAGTACATGCCGCCAGAAGGGCGATTGCTACCGGTACTAAAAGGAATATTGCCGGGCGCAGTGGGAAGGAAAGCTTTGAGACTCGGTGCATCTGGGGGCTGTACGGAACTTGCGGGGTATTTTTTACAGGTTTTTGTTTAAAAAGTACCGATAGCAAACATCGGTGACTAAACGTTAAAAGCTTGGAAAGCCTAACATCCGCTAATTACCCCCGCAACAGTCGATAAATCCCGAATGCCTCGGCTTTTTCGATGTCTTCGATTACCCGGAACTCATGCACAGGGGGTAGGTTTGTATTTATGACTAAGAAATTGCTTGTGGCGACCCGCAATTCTGGCAAGGTGCAGGAGTTCTCACGGATGCTTTCCGACATGCCTTTTGAGGTTGTCGGACTCGATGATCTGGGAATCGATATCGAAGTGGAAGAGACCGGTTCGACCTTTGAAGAGAACGCAGTACTTAAAGCTCGGGCATACGCTGAGGTTTCGGGCGAGCTGACTCTCGCCGACGATTCTGGGTTAGTTGTTGACGCGCTTAACGGAGAGCCTGGTGTGCTTTCGGCTCGGTATGGCGGTGATGGGCTTGATGACGAGGGACGCGTTCAACTTGTTCTCGACAAGATGAATCATTTGCCCGGTTGGGAACGCACGGCAAGGTTCGTAGCGGTTCTTGCGCTTGCTGGTGATGAAGTGCCGAATGGGCTGGCTACGAGCGAGGGCGTGATTGAGGGTGCGATTATGCACGAGCCGATTGGCGAGAACGGGTTTGGGTACGATCCCGTGTTCTGGCTGGCGACTCATGCGAAGACGACCGCACAGCTAACGGGTGAAGAAAAAGATGAGATCAGCCATCGAGGTTCTGCGCTACGCGGTTTGTCGGAGACTTTGAAGTCGCTCACATAAAAGCTTCATGCGCGTTGGGGGTTCTTCTGGGAGTTCTTATGGCAGTATTATTGAGATAAGTGGCTCGATAGGCTGGTTCGTTCGACATTCATGACTCAATCCCCAGATTTTTCTTCCGTTAAAGGAATAACCGACAAGCTCGGTCGGCCTGTGCGCGATCTGCGCATATCTGTGACCGACCGCTGTAACTTCCGTTGTACCTACTGCATGCCGGCAGAGATTTTTGGTGAGCGGTACGAGTTTCTTCCCCGTCCGCATATCCTGTCATTCGAGGAGATCGAACGGCTTGCGCGGGTGTTTGCGGCTGCAGGCGTTTCGAAGTTGCGCATTACCGGTGGTGAACCGTTGGTGCGTGCGAATCTACCAGATCTGATTTCCAACCTGTCGGCGATCGACGGTATCGACGATATCGCTATGACGACCAACGGGTATCTGCTTGCCAAGAACGCACAGGCACTAAAGGACGCGGGGCTAACCCGTCTAACAATTTCGCTGGATTCGATCGATGCTGATATTTTCAAGAAGATGTCGGGTCGCCCACAGGGTCCTGAAAACACGCTTGAGGGAATCAAGGTTGCGACCGAGCTTGGTTTTTCGCCGATTAAGATCAACGTGGTTGTCCAGCGGGGCATTAACGATCACACACTGGTCGATACCGCTCGATATTTCAAAGGTACCGGGGCCATCGTCCGTTTCATCGAGTTCATGGATGTTGGGACGAAGAACGGTTGGGAACTTTCTCAGGTGGTGACTTTCAAGGAAGTTATCGAATTGATTAGGAGTGAGTTTCCGCTGGAGCCGATTGAGCCCAACTACCCCGGTGAGGTGGCGAATCGATATCGCTATGCCGATGGTGATGGCGAGATCGGGGTTATCTCTTCGGTGTCGGAGCCGTTCTGTGGCGCATGCTCGAGGGCTCGATTGTCGACCGATGGCAAGCTGGTTACGTGTTTGTTCGCATCGGGTGGGGTAGACCTGAAAACGCCGATGCGAGATGGCGCGAGTGATGAAGAACTTGCGGGAATTGTTGCGAAGGTTTGGAGTGGTCGCACGGATCGATACTCGGAGCTTCGGTCGGAGGACACCGAGTTCAAGGCTGGACCCGACACTGGCGATAAAGTCGAAATGTATTACATCGGTGGCTGACCGGCGACGCCGGGTTTTCTGGAGGATGGCTTGACGATCTGGCAGTTTTTAGTTGTTGTCGTTCACGTTTTTTCGGCGGTTATGTGGATCGGCGGGGCGATATTTTTAGCCCTGGTCATGGTTCCAGTGGCTCGGGGAATGGAACCGCCGGCCATGGGATTGCTGTTCCTACGCAAGGCGGCACTTCGGTTTAGAGGCATCGCGTGGGTTTTGATTGGGCTGCTTGTGGTTTCGGGTTTGGCTGCACTTGAAGGCCGTGGGATTGGGTTTGATCGGTTTACTGAAGATGGCTTCTGGTCGACCGAGGTCGGCACCGTGTTACTCGTCAAGTTCGTGCTGGTTGGCCTGTTGCTCGTTATTAGCGGGGATCACGATTTCATACTTGGCCCAAAAATTGCGGAGCTGATGCGACTGGTGCCGCGGGGCGAGCGGCCGCCTGCCTCGACAGTTGCTGCTCGCAGGCGTTTGATTGTGCTTGCGAGGTTGAATCTTTCGATTGCTATTACGGTTGCGGTGCTCGGGCTGATGCTTGTGCGTGGCGTGCCGGGGTAGAACACTACGCGTTTTTCGAGCGGGCCAGCCATTCGTGGTCGAGCATGGAGTAGATTTCGAGGTCCATGTATACGTTGTTCACGTAGCTGCCGTCTCGCATTGTGCCTTCGTGCTTGAAGCCGAGTCGTTCAGGAATTCCTCGTGATCGCAGGTTGGAAGTGGTGGCTCTGATCGTGATTCGATGCATGCCGACCTCGACGAATAGCATTGTGATTATTGCTGCGACCGAGCGGGTCATTATTCCGCGACCTTGCAGATCTTGCCGTAGCCAGTAACCGACTTCGATTACGTTGTCGTGTTTTGGTGTTCCGGAGCCGACAGTTCCGGCAAATTCACCTTTGTATTCGATGATGTAGCCGCCTGATCCATCGAAGTTATTCTGCTCGGAGCCGCGGGTGTTGTAGCCGCGGGTGTGATCGTCTTCTGTGTTGTATGCGGACATCCAGGGCAGGTATTTGCTGACGTAGTCTCGACCAGTGTCGAGAGCTTTCCACATGTCGTCGCGATCGTAGTCTGTGTATTGTCGAAGAAGAATTTCATCGTCGACACGGATTTCGCGAGATGGCAGCGCTGGTGATGGCGGTTTTGGCGGCCAGTTGTCGGCGAACGCCACGTAGCTTGCCATGTCGAGTGTGTCGTTGTTTCGAATTTGAGACTGGCGGCGTGTCGATTCTCGCCTAATTCCCAGCCGTTCAGGCACAGCGCAGCTAGGAAGATTGATTGTGGCGCATTGAATTTCAACCCTGATCAGACCCAGATCTGTGAATGCCCAATCGAGAGTAGCGCGAAGGCTGGCTGTCATTATTCCGCGACCCGTGTAACCCTCTGCCAGCCAGTAGCCGACCAGCGCGCTGCGATCTCGAGCACTAATACTGTGTAGTGCAATGGTTCCGGCGAGATCAGGACCGGCCTCGATCAACCACCAGTGGCCTTTGCCTCCCTCGCCTCGCTTAAGGTCTGCTGCCTGTGCCTTTCGCCGTTCTTCGATGAGATTCGATGGCTGCGATGCGCTATGCCACTTCGCAAGGCGTTCGTAATTGTCTGCAACGAGTTGGAGATAGATTTCTGCATCGTCTAGCTCGGCCGGACGTAATACCAACGAGTTGTCGACCGTAAGTAGCGGAGTTTTAGCACTCGTGATTTTGTCTGATGTCATGTGCCGGTCAAAAGCTCATCTTTGTTGGAGTTCAACGCTTCGCCAGATTGTGGCTTAGTCCTATCTTTGATTCAATAGGGTGCAATGACCAACAATAATCACAACACTGTTTATGCATTCTCTGATGGATCGGCGATTGGTAACCCGGGTCCGGGCGGCTACGGGGCCATTTTGAAGTACGGCGACAACGTAAAAGAGTTCAGCCAGGGTTTCAAGCACACGACCAATAATCGGATGGAGTTGCTTGGTGCGATTACGGCTCTCGATGCATTGAAGGGTCGCCAGCGTGTGGTGCTGACGACCGATTCTCAATACGTGATTAACGGAATTGAGAAGGGCTGGGCGGCTAAATGGCGAGCGAATGGCTGGATGCGCAATAAGAAGGAACGGGCGCTGAACCCTGACATGTGGGAGCGACTGCTGGATGTTTGCGCAAAGCATGATGTGAGTTTCGAGTGGGTTCGTGGGCACATTGGGCACCCGGAGAACGAGCGTTGCGATGAGCTGGCGAACGGTGCGGCGCGAGGTAATAGCGCGGATCAGATTGTTGACGAAGAGTTTGTGAAGGCAGGTGGGTAGATGTGCGTTTCACTGTTGCTGTCTTCCCGCACTGCCAACACGTGCGCGACCCCGCCAGATCTCTTGGCTCCGATGACTTCGCTCGGGAAATCGGTTGTTTCGTCTCGGCGTGTTGGTAAATGATCGGTAAAATTAGTTAGATGTCAGATAACACTGAAGAAAATGCCACTGGTGGCCTCAGCCATATCGATGAATCGGGCAAGGCTCGGATGGTGGACGTCGGCTCTAAGGACGTCACCGAGCGAGTTGCTACGGCCGGTTGCGAAGTTCACATGGAGCAGTCGACTCTCGACCTGATTCGTTCGGGTGGGTTCGATAAAGGTGATGTGCTTGGCGTCGCTCGGATTGCCGGGGTGATGGCCGGGAAGAAGACTTCCGATTTGATTCCACTTTGCCACCCGCTGGCGTTGAACCAGATAACGGTGGACTTTGATGATCTTGCCGACGGGATTGGGCTTTCTATCACCACAATGGCTCGTACATCTGGCAAAACGGGTGTTGAGATGGAGGCGCTGACCGCCGCGAGCATCGCTGCTCTGACGGTGTACGACATGTGCAAAGCAGTCGACCGCGCCATGCGAATTGATCGGTTACGACTGTTCAGCAAGAGCGGTGGCAAGAGTGGCGACTACGTAGCTGAGTAAGTCATGGAATGCTGCGGGAGGGAAAGTTCACTTGAGTGGAGAACATTGGGAGAAGTTTTGGTCATCCGCAAGTGACCTCGAATGGTGGGAATGCCCGGCTCAATAAATCGTGAAGCTTTCCGCCAGCCTTTCTCCGGAAACCGACCCAAACGTTCTGGATATGGGGTGCGGGATTGGCAGGCATGCGTTGATGTTTGCACTTCAGGGCTATCAAGTCACCGCAACCGATGATTCGCAATCTGCGATTGACCGTGTTGAGCAAAATGCGCGTGTACAGAACGTTGATATCGCTACGAAGTTGTGCGATATGTCAGATCAAGGATTTGCTTCCGAATCGTTCGACATTGTGCTGGCGTACAACGTTATCTACCACGGTCGTCGTCAGGATTTTTCAAACGCCATTACGCACGTCGTAGATCTGCTACGACCGCAAGGTATCTTTTTCTTCACGTGTCCAACTCGGCGCGATGGCAAGTACGGGGAGGGCAACCGGATTGAACCACATGCGTATGAATCTCCGAATTCGGTGACCCCGGGTGATCTCCATTACTTCCCCGATGAGAGTGATTTTGACGGTCTTCTTGTTGCCTTCAACGTGCGAGATATCGTAAAAATGAAGTCTATTGGAACAATCAGGGAACTCAGCAGTTCTACTCGAACTGGCAGGTGCTGGTGGAAAAGCTATGAGTTCGAGAATTGAAATCAAATAGAACCGGTCGTACTAACTATTAATAAGCCGCGTAGTGAGCCCTGAATTCGTTGACCGGGGTTTGACCCGTGGCTACCATAAATGATTGCGGTATGCGATTTCGGTTGCTTTCCGCAGTGAATTGATTGGCGATGTAGCTCAGCCGGTTAGAGCGCGCGCTTCATAAGCGTGAGGTCGTAGGTTCAAGTCCCACCATCGCTACCAATCAATTCAAAAACGCCTTCGAGCTTCCTGATTTCGAGGGTACAATTGGATATTCGGGCGATTAGCTCAGTTGGTTAGAGCGCTTGCTTCACATGTAAGAGGTCGGAGGTTCGAGTCCCCCATCGCCCACCAACCGACCTGGTTGCGTGAATCAGGCTGGAAAAACCTGTGCCGGGGTGGCGAAATGGCAGACGCGCTACGTTCAGGGCGTAGTGCCCGCAAGGGCGTGCGAGTTCGACTCTCGCCCTCGGCACCATTTGTTTGTGGGTCGATATAAAATTCGACCAGCGGATTTATTTTCGCACCAGTGCGCTTGTAGCTCAGCTGGATAGAGCGCAGCCCTGCGAAGGCTGAGGTCGTGGGTTCGAATCCCGCCAAGCGCGCCATATATTCCCATGGCGCCCCGATTCGTTCGGGGCGTTATTAGTGCCCGGAGGCACTGCTGGACGATATGACTGATCGTTTTGAGTGTGCGCCGTGTAGAATCGGCGCTTGCAACAACGAGAGGTCATATCTCGACAATTGAAGAGACTGGTTTATGGAGTGCCCTTCGTTAGTTTTTGTGGGGCAATTGAAACCCCAAAGGCGTTATTCACGTAGCTCTTTGGGGGTAGTGGTTCATTTTCCAGAATGTTTGGGCGATTAGCTCAGTTGGTTAGAGCACCTGCCTTACAAGCAGGGGGTCGAGGGTTCGAGTCCCCCATCGCCCACCAAACGTAAATTGAACTAGAGAAGCCCTCGCAGAAATGCGGGGGCTTTTCTGGTAG
>DUCO01000007.1:0-1296 GCA_012959765.1 Dehalococcoidia bacterium
ACTACGGCTACTATCGATAAAGCGGTTACTCCAACGCTTGCAGCAACTCAGCCAGCCACCGCTGCGACTACGGCTACATCTACGCCAGAACCGGTTCCGACAGATACTCCTGTTCCGGAGCCAACCGATGCTCCCGTGCCTACACCAGGTAACACAGCCTTGCAGGGTGCTAACGCGCCGCAACAAAATGGTGAGGCGCCTGACCTCACCGCCGCCGCACGCAGTCTCGGTATCACCGTCAAAGAGCTTCGAGAAGCACTAGGCGGTCAGCCTCCAGACTTTGCAGCTGCCGCCGAAGTCTTAGGAATTACGTTAGAAGAACTGATGCGGGTGGTCCCCCCTCCTCCAAATAGGGACCTCGCTGGCGGTTCGCAGGGTTCGGCGTCAGTTGCCCCGCCTGATACGTCAAAACCTGATAGCAGCAACATGGGAGAGGGTGATAGACCTGAAGATAGATATGCCTGCCATATCGATGCGGATGGCTACTGCATTTTTACCGGCAGTCCTCACAAAACCGGACTCAAGCCAGGGACTGATGACATTGTAGACAACGAGGGAGTTTTTCTTTTTTTATGGAGGAAGCGGTGGCTGTGAATTCATCGGGTCAAACCCTGGAGGCGAGGGGCAGGCCTGCTTTCGACGGTGATGAGCTTATCGTATCGGTAAAGGAAGGAATGACGGATGATGAACAAGCCTTCCACAAGGTGATGGCCATCATGTTCCCGATTAGGAATGCCCTTATGTACGATATAGCGGATCTATCGCAGGATAAATGGGATGAGCTTATTGTGGAACTGAGCAAAAGGGGCATCAAGGAAACATCTTTCACATCCGGTGCGACCCCCAAAGAAAATTATTACGGCCGTCAGGGTATTTTCGACTTGGCCAAAACCCCGAATGGTAAAGATATTCATCACTCAGTGATGAAGTTTCTTGAGGAATCCGGTCTGTACCTTCTCTGCCATGTGACGAGTGACGAATTTCACCAAATGCTCAGGGAAACCCATCCCGAGGGACACGACCCTTGTGTTGATGCGGCTATAACAACCAAAATACGATTTCAGTAAATGCCCAGAGATTGAGACTGTTGACCCTAAGTTGACCCAACGGACTATTAGAAAACGTCTGGTAACGTCTGGTGCAGGTTTCAACGGCTACCAATACGGAATGAACTCAGGAAATGGTCTGTCTGGTAACGTCTGAAACGGGGACCATTTAACTTACAAGCAGAATGTCGCGAGTTCGAATCTCGTCCCCCGCTCCATACGTAAATTGAACTAGAGAAGCCCTTGCAGA
>DUCO01000007.1:1335-138652 GCA_012959765.1 Dehalococcoidia bacterium
TTTACTGTTCCAATAGCTTGGCACGAGCTTCGGGAAGTTGCCGCCGGCGTCCATGATGTTCGGATCTCCGTCAAGTTTCGTGTCCATCTTTGAGAAGCCGAGAATCCCGTTTTCGGAGTGATATCGAAGCTCAACACCTTCCGGCAGCAAGTCAGGCATGATATAAACCTCGTGATATGGTCCAATCAGTAATTATCCACTGAGATTTGGCCGCCTCAATAGACTCTCAGGATATGAAATAACTTACGTTGTTTCATATGGATCTTGGGTTCGCACGGAAGGATTCGTTGAATGTTGGAAAAACTATTTGGACCCAGTAAGTCAGGGTTGGAAAAACTATTTGGAGTCAGTAAGGCAGGATCATCAATCCGCATAGAACTACTAGCTGGGCTGGCTACTTTCCTGACGATGGCTTACATAACCGTTGTCAACCCTTCAATACTTTCTACAGAAGGAACTGGCATGGAGTTCGGTGCTGTCTTCACTGCAACGATAATCGCTGCAGTGGTAGGGACGCTGATAATGGGATTGTGGGCTAACTGGCCGGTCGCACTTGCCCCAGGCATGGGATTGAATGCCTATTTCACTTATACGGTCATATTCGCGGATGGCTACAGCTACCAACAAGCTTTGACTGCAGTATTCGTAGCTGGTGTTGTGTTCATCATCCTTTCCGTTAGCCCTGCACGAAAATACATCATCAACTCCATCCCGAAAAGCATGAAGCTGGGTATCGGTGCAGGTATCGGACTATTCCTTGCGATCATCGGCTTGAAGAATGCGGGGATCGTTATCGCTAATGAAGCGACTTTAGTTGGACTTGGTGACGTCGCCTCGTTGCCTGTGTTACTTGCAGGTCTCGGGTTCATCATCATGGCAGTACTCAGCTATCGTAAAATCCCTGGAGCCATCGTTATCGGAATTCTCGCGATAGCGATAATCGCTTGGATTACCGGCGCCGGCGAGGCTGAAATACAGGGAATAACGGGATCTGTACCTAGTCCTTCGCATGCCTTCCAGTTGGACTTCTCGGTAATTGCGACGGCTGGCTTCATCGGAGTAGCGTTCGCATTTTTGTTTGTTGACTTCCTTGATACCGCCGGAACATTGACATCAATTGCAAACCTTACTGGGCGGATTGGTGAAGACGGTGAGGTTGAGGATATCGACCGTACATTGTTGGCCGATTCATCCGCTACCGTTGTAGGTGCTTTAGCGGGTACTTCAAATACTACTTCCTATATTGAGAGTGGAGCTGGTATTAAAGAAGGTGGTAGAACAGGTCTGACGGCCGTCACCGTTGCGGTACTCTTCGCAGCATGTTTGTTCTTTGCACCACTGGCCCAGTCGGTTCCAGCATTTGCTACGGCGCCAGCGTTAATTTTTATTGCCACGTACTTCTTACGTAACATAAAGGATATCGACTGGGACGACATCTCAGAGTACGTCCCCGCTGCCCTTGCAGCGATCATCATGCCTTTGACATTTTCGATCGCTTACGGAATCGCAATCGGATTTGTGAGCTACGTGCTGATCAAAGCTCTCAGTGGTAAAGGGCGTTCGCTAAATTACGCATCCATTGGTGTGGCAGTGGTGTCGGTGCTGTTCTTTGTGATGAAGGTAAACAGCTAGAATCTTGACAGGTGTAGCATCGCCTGCACAAGATGTCTGAGATTTGAACGCAAACGGCCGGCTAGCGGATTTTATTTCGTTAGCCGGCCTAAACATCTCCGTAGCATGAGCAAATTTTAAGTTTTGTTAAATGTCTGAATTACAAATGTCATATAAGACTTGTCTGAAAATGAATCTTTCAATTCTTCGATGCTCTGCCACTTCGGTTATCACTTATCGAATGCTGGAAGCTATGGGTAGGTGAGTGGGATCATCTAATGTGCCTACGATGCATCTGCTTTGGGCGTTCGAAGAGGTGCAAGCAGCGATTCGACAGGTTGCCAAATCGATTGATGATTTGTACTCGGAGAACCAAACGGTCAACCTAGTACCAGTTCTTACAGGAGCAATGCCATTTTGCTCAGGTTTAGCAATGGAACTGGAACGATTGACGCCAGGTAAGTGGTGCATCGCCCCAGTTTTTGTCTCGACTTACCTAGATGATGGACTGGTAAGAGAGCCGATGATCGAATTCCCTAGCAAATTCAATGAGTCCATTGATCCGCATTCTCCAGTGGTAATTATTGATGATCTTCTGGATACCGGCACGACAATGGGACATCTAGTACAGGAGTTCAAGCGGGGTGGTTTCGCTGAGGTGGCAGTGTGCGTGCTAGTTGATAAACCCTCTGCTCGTAACAATGATCTATCACCCGATTTTTGCGCACTAGTCTCTAACTCAGATGCGTGGCTAGTCGGTTACGGTATGGATACACAAAAGCGTTACCGAGCTCTTGATGGTATATACACTCTCAACCCAGCCCCCTCGCAACCAGATCAGAAGCAACTTGATTTTCAAATCGACTAATATGTAGTTCTCTGATCCTCAGGAGCCCACCAGAGCCACACGTACCTTCATAAACCGTTTCACTGATCTGAGGCTTTGTAACCTGAATCGAAGCAGCGGACGAGGGGTGTAGTACTCACCACCGTTACGACCGGCGTTACTCATATTCTTGATCTTCGCCTTGTACAGCTCGGAAAGTTCATGCTTCTCCTGCTGAGACCGAAAGCGAAGCTCGTCCGTATATTCAAGAGCATCGCGAAGGCTGTAACCGCTCTGGAATTTGCTTTTGATTTCGTCGAAGATCTCGCCGATCTTGTACTTGATGGTGTTGGAATGTTCGGCACGTTGCTTGAAGCCGCTCAGGTACGGGAATAACACGGTTCACGAAGTCGATCAGGTCGTCGCCTACAAGCGATTTATCGTGATCCAACGATCCGTCAGCTTTTTTCGGTTCCGCCCAAGAACCCCACCTAAATCTCTGCTTGATGATGAAGTCGTAGGGTTTACCGCTTAGTTGGGCTTCAAGCGACCGTTCCTCTTCCAGGTCGTCCAGGTACTTGAGGATGCCGGCTCCTTTTAACAGTACTGGTTCTGACAGATTTCTAGAAACCAGTCGATCGGTTAAAGTGCGCTCCGCCAGTGTTCAGGAACGATCGCTTTGACATCCGGACCGAAAAACTTTTCGGTGATCCATTTCTCTGCGAAAAGACCGTCTTTAAAGCTCGACCTCTCCGATTCGTGCACGGTCACGTTTCCGGCTATTCCGTTCTCAAGATCAGCAAGTATCTTCGGGTTATATATTCCGCTTGAGTGATCTGCTCTTAGCAGAGTTTCCGCTTTGACCGCTGGCGCATGCCAGCGCATGTTGTACATCAACAATATCGATTCAACTTCATCTTTTCTGTCCGGGTACAGACGAAGGTAATCGCTGTACTCCGCAAGCGGATACGACGACGTTTTCAAAGCGTGTTCAACTGTGTCGAACAAGTAAGCCGGAGTCGATACGACATGTGTGATTTCACTTCTACGTGCCGCCGCCAAAACAGCGATGTCATTACCCCATGCGACAATTCTTTTTGAATCAATTTCTGGGCGTGTAATCAGGTATTCCAGACCTCGAAGTGCGTCGGCTATGATGCCTCGATACACGTAAGTATCCGCACTTTCTAAACCATCAGTGAGCTGACCCGGATACATGGCCGTGTATGGCTTATCTGAGTTCCTCATTCCGCGCCCAGCAACCGAGAAGGTTACATAACGACTGCGAATGCCGGTCGCGGTGCCCTGCGGGATTACCTCGTGAACGCTTCCGTTCTTAGGCACGTAATAGATCGCAGGGAACGGTCCTTCGCCTTTTGGAATGCTCAGATAAGCAAATAACCGGTAGGGTCCGATGCTGGTGATACGCAGGCCATAGAGATCGGCATCATCGTTCGAACGCATTTGGATGTACTCGACTTCGGGAGCGATCGAAATACTGGCAAGGTCGTTATCGACATCATCCCAAAAGCTATCGAACTCAGCGGGTTTAATTACAGTCATATCTTTACTTCCCGCCCTTCAGCTCGGCTTCAAAAAACTTATCGATAATCGCGCCGTGTACGTACTTACCAGCGTCGTGACCGTGGCCGTCATATTCGTAGAACGTCTTGTTGCTACTGGCGATCGCGTCGAATACGGCATAGCCAGTTTCGGGCGGTACGACGTTGTCTTGGAGTCCGACGTTCAGGATGACAGCACATTCGATCTTGTCGGCAAAAGAAATACCGTCAAAATACGCAACGGTGTTCTCAAGTTCCTCGCGACGCTCCGGGTATGTGTGCAGGTAGTCGTTGATCTCGTGGAACGGGTAGGCGTGGGTCAATTCAATTGCGTCCATGTACCCGCATAGATATGGTGCGCTTATCGACACAGCCTTAACCTCTTTGCGCATTGCCGAGATTGTGATCGCGAGTCCACCACCTTGACTACCTCCGACTGCACCAATATTTGCCCCATCGACTTCTGGCCGTCCTAGCAAGAAATCAACGGCGCGCCATGCGTCAACGTAAAACCCACGGTAGGAGTACGAATTCTTATCTACGATTCCGTAGGTGAGCAGGCCGGGGTAGCCAGGATCGAACTGCGTTCGGCTTCTGACCTTGCCACGAGGGTTAACTGAAATGCACGCGTATCCTTTCGCAGCCCACTCTCTGGCTATCGGAGGATCACTTTGATAGCCGGGTAGCTGAATCATCGCTGGCAAGTTTCCGGTTGCCCCTTTGGGTACTGAATACCAGGCCGAGATTCTTACGTGGTCGAGGCTGTTGTAATAAACCTGATAAACGTCGACTTCGTCGTTTGATCGCAGATCGTCTTTCTCCATAGTGGGATCAAGATCTATCGCGTTCACATCGCTAAGAACGCCGTCCCAGAATTCATCGAAATCGTCTGGTTTGACCACTTTGCAACGGTAGTTTCTATCGACTTTCATTCGTAATCCTTAGTTTGGGTTTGTACAAATTGGCGGTGTTCGTTTGAGATCACACGGCCTTTTCAAACGGGCACAAAGTTAGTGGTTAACCAAATGCTGATCGAAGTGCTTCGGCCACGATTTCTGCCTCACCGGGTTCGAGCGCAACGGGACTCACGTATAACTCATCCCCGTAGCTTCCAACACCGACTTGTATGGACGGGTTTCCGGATGCCAAGTTGTCTTGTATTTCCTTCGATGAGGGGCCGTCCCAGCCTTCATCGAAGTAGAAGACTGCAGTCGGTCCTTGGCGGTTTGGATCGTCTTCCTCAATTCTAGTCTAACGGCGTTCCCGAGAACATCAGGTCAGACAACGGCCCGGAGTTCACGGCGAAGGCAGTAAGGGACTGGTTACCGCGTGTCGGAGTGAAGACATTGTTCATCCAGCCGGGAAGCCCGTGGGAGAACGGCTACAACGAGAGTTTCAACGGGAAGCTCCGAGACGAACTACTAAACCGTGAGATCTTCTACTCATTGAAAGAGGTACAGGTACTGACAGAACAGTGAAGGAGGGAGTACAACACGATTCGACCACACAGCTCGCTTGGATACCGACCACCGGTGCCCGAGGCAATCATGCCCAGGCTTCGGTTGGTCGAAAATCCGAGATTATAAGTGGTAACGCTATCGGGGGCAGGTCATCACCGCTCGAATAATGCCTCGGCAATCCCTCCACCGTTTTGCGCACGCGCATACACTTCGCCCCCAGAAATAACGATCAATTGTTGATGGCGATTTTGTTTTAACATCCTGGAAGCCAAGGAGCGGAACTCGGATGCGAATTGGGATTATGGGCGCTGGCGGGATTGGTAGCGTGGTTGGCGGGCTGCTGAGCAAGGGCGGTCACGACGTTACTTTGATCGACCAGTGGTGGGAGCACATCGAAAAGATCAAGGCCGATGGTCTGATCGTCGAGACGCAAGACAACGAGTACCTCACCCACCCCAAAGCAATTCACATCCACGAGCTCCAGCACGAGACTGTACCGTTCGACGCAGCGTTCATCGCAGTGAAGTCGTACGACACCGAGTGGGCGACAACGCTCATGCTCAGATACGTCGATCCCGACCACGGCGTGTTCGTCGACTTCCAGAACGGTATTAATGACGAGCGCATGGCGGCCATAGCCGGAGTGGAACGTTCACTCGGCTGCATCATCACCATCGGCGCCGCATGCTACGAGCCGGGGCGTGGCATTCGAACCGACAACTACCCGCTGGGCTTCAAAATCGCCGAGCATGATGGATCTGACACCCTGAGAGCTCGGGAGCTGGTAGAAGTTATGAACGCGGTGGCAGACGCCGAATTCTCAAGTGACCTGTGGGGCAGCCGTTGGTCGAAACTCATGGTCAACTGCATGGCGAACGCCCTCTCGGGTGTAAGCGGCTACGGTACCACCGAAGTGCGTACTGAGCTTGCCGCACTCAGAATTGGAATTCAGTTGGGCGCAGAAGTAGCGCGAGTCGCAAAGGCACAGGGCATCAACTTGTCTTCGGTGCTCGAACTACCTGCTGAGTCGATCATAGATGCTGCTGAAGGACGGGGTATAGAGGAGGTCGAGGCGGCGTTTATCGAGGCAGGCAAAAGAGGCGGATCCGGTGGCGTACCGTCGTTCGGCCAGGACGTGCGAAAAGGCCGACGTAACGAGATCGATTATCTGAACGGGCTAGTATCGGATATGGGCAAGAAGCTTGGTGTTCCAACGCCGTTCAACGACAAGATCGTCGAGATTGTTCACGATCTGGGGATTGATTTCAAAGGCGAACCCAAACACATCCAGCCGCTGGTAGATATGCTGCCGTAGGCAGTCGTCCATTAGCTTTATCCGATCCAGAAAAAAGAAAATTTTTAATGACCTTCAAGATCGCGCTCGTAGGTTGTGGTGGTATGGGGCGCAGGCACGCCCACGGCTACATTGAGCTTCGCAAGTACTTCGACACCGTTGAGATGATGGCGGTGTGCGATGTTCACCACGATGTGGCAGCAACGGTTGCGAGCGAGATCGGGGAAGCCACAGGCTCGACTCCCGATATCTACACCGACTTCGATGAAATGATCGCCAAGGCTGATCTGGATGGCGTCGCTATCGTCACGAGCACGCCCATGCACCACCGATTCGCGATCAAAGCAATGAACGCGGGGTTGCACGTTATCACCGAGAAACCGATGGGTCTGACGCTGAAGGCGTGTCGCCAGATGCGCGATGTTTCGAAAGCCACCGGCAATGTGATGGCGGTAGCCGAAAACTATAGGCGAGATCCCATGAACCGTTTAACTCGAGCATTGATCGAAGCCGGAGCGATTGGCACACCGTATTTCGCCCTCGATATCGGGGTTGGTAGTTCTAATGGTGCTGTCATGCACAGCACTGTGTGGCGGGCAAAGAAGGAACAGGCTGGTGGCGCTCCGCTCGACGCCGGTGTTCACAACGCCGACATGCTGTTGTATCTCCTGGGTGGAGCGAATACCGTTTTTGCCGAGACGACAATCAACGAGAAGCAGCGCACACTGCGACCAATGAGCGAGGTCGCTCCGGGGCTGGCAGCGATGTACGACCACCGTAAGGAAGATGGCTTCTCGATCGGCGACACTGTCGAGCAGACGGCTGTCGATACCGCGTTCGCGGTCATAAGGTTCAAGTCGGGTGCGATCGGGCAGCTGCTTATGACCGACACCTCGCATGGCCAGTCGCTTGGTGTTTCGACAATATCTGGAAGCGAAGGAACGATGTATCGGCCTCGAAGTCGATCGGGCGAGTCACCTCGAATCGTCCGCGGTGATGGCAGCGAAGTCACCGGCGACGCGTTGCTTGATCTGGTTCCAGATTTCGAACTGGACGACATTACCTCGACACTGTGGAACGGTGTCAAGCAAATCAGTTCGTACGACATGGACTTTCGTGAGATCGATTCGAAGATCCTTGCCTACGAGTATCTCGACATGGTTCAGGCCGCCGAAACGGGTGGTCAGCCAGAGGTCGGCCCTCAGGAGGGCATGGATGCGCTTGCCCTTGCGTACGCACTTATGGAGTCAAGTGTTAGCGGTCTTCCGGTTTCGATCGAGGACGTGGCCGAGGGTCGGGTTTCGAAATTCCAGGACGACATCGATGCCGAGATGGGCATCTAGATACGAGCGATACGATTTCTTCAGGACTGATGGGCTGATTGAGGGCAATTATGATTGGACACATCGTGGAATACGTAGTGGTAATCGGAGTGCTTGGACTGGTTGTAATCCAACTCGTCCCTTACGGCAGATCTGACAAGAATCCGCCTGTAATTTCGGAGCCCGAATGGGACATCGCCGCCACGAGAGATCTCGTCGTTCGCGCTTGTTTCGATTGTCATTCGAACGAAACCTACTGGCCCTAGTATTCGAAAATTGCACCGATTTCGTGGTGGACTCAGAATCATGTCGATGAAGGCCGGAATGATCTGAATTTTTCGGAATGGTCGTGGAGCTATGATGATGTCGATGAAATTGCCGAATCGGTCATGGATGGCGAGATGCCACCGAACTATTACAACCTGATTCAGGGGTCTCGAAAGCTTTCGGAACGCGAGCGGGATTTGCTCATAAGAGGGTTAGTGTCGACATTTAACTACAGCGACAAAGCCCGGAGTAGTTCGGACGATGACTAGAGTGCTGATGCTTCCATCAGGTTCCCTCCCCCGGTGAGGGAGAGAGAACCAAATCAACTACGTAGCAACAGGCGGTATTACCAGCACTGGTCGGTGAGCCGACCGGATGGCCTTATCCGTCACACTCCCGATCACCCAGCGTTTGATACCGCAGCCCCGTGGGTTGCCATCGCAATGATGCTTCCCTCGGCAGCCGACGCCTCGCTAACGATCTGAAGCGATTGGATTGCCAACACGAACCACACAGCTCGTGCCTTGAGTCCTGCGGACTCTGCGCCTTTGGCGAAAGTCTGCAGGTATCGCCCTGCATTTTCTTCCATCAGCCTGGTGTCGAGTTCCTCTGCGTAGTGAACCGAGCCGTACCCGACTCCGCCCATGTCCATGCCGTAAACCGGTAGCTTGACCACCTCGGTAAAAACGAGTTCAGCTCCGGTTGCTCGAGCAAGTTCTGTCGCTGGAACTACTGCAGTCTCTGAAAGAGTGGAACCATCGAGCGGTACAACGATGTGACGAATGAAGCTACTTCCAACACTTTCATTGTCGATATCTTCAGGTTGAAGAAGTTGTGGCCTATTCGGCAACACTTGGAACTATCGCTGGCGACCTTACCTAGGCGGTCTCAGCATTCAAATTGGATAGTGTGCAGGGTGGTGTCTCAGGGGCAGTGCAGTTAGAGGATGTCGAACAAGACGACTCCGACCAGCTAGCTGCGTAGTTCGAAAACCGCAATCAATTTCTGAAGTGGGTGCATCGGCAAATGCTGGTGCACCCGCTTTAGTTTAATTCGACCAACCAGGATTGCTATTCGTGCGATTCAACGGAAAGCGTTGGCGACGATTTAATCGCGCGAAGCCGAATCGCCGTATGCAGACTTGAGTTTTGAGAACTCTTCGTCGGTTAGAGTTCCGTCGAGAGCTGCAACGTTTGCTTCCAGATGAGCAATGCTCGATGTGCCAGTAATTACCGTGGTTACATCTTCATGTTCGGCCGCGAACTGATAGCCCTTGCGAATTAGCTCTGATGCTTCACCACCTGACAGCCAGTCGAGCGTATTTCCACCGTCTTTTTCGCCCCACCCCGTCATTCTTTCGTTCAGCTTTTCGGGTCGAGTCAGCGTGAGTCGGACAGGTGCCATGTTCAATACACCTGTCGACGAGGCGGAAGCTGCCGGAAACGCATTTTTTGCCGCCCACTGGTTCATTATTCCGTACTTGAGCATTACTGAATCCCAAACATCGGGATCACACTGCATGGCAACCGACATCCCCTCGTGTTTCGGGTCCATCGTCAGCATTTCCGTCACCCCTAGAAACCGAGTTTTGCCCTGCTCCTTGAGCCGCAACATCGTTGGAATGTACATCTCGGCAACCTGGTCGTAGTTTTCGGGGAGTACACCGTGAATCTGGAAGATATCGGTATAGTCGGTGTTCAGGCTTTCAAGGCTCTGCTCAAGTGAACGAACTATCACGTCTGGATCAGTAACAAGGCTATCGGGAAACCGGTACGACCACTTCGTTGCGATGAGATACGAGTCGCGTGCGTGACCTTCTAAAGCCCTGCCCAGCATTGCCTCTGCTTCGCCGTAGGCTTGAGCCGTATCGAACAGGTTTACTCCCAGCTCGAGAGCACGCGTAATCAGTGCCTTGCGGCCCGCATCATCTACGCCCGTGGTCTCTCCGAACTTCGACGGACCACCGGTTCCGTAGCTCAGGAGTGAAACGTCTACGCCGGTGTTCCCAAGTTTTCTGTATTGCAATTGTTATTTGGGTTTCTTAGTACTCGAGGATTGCGCGACCAAGTATCTTGCCACTTTGTAGGTCGTCGCACGCTTCGTTGATCTGGTCAAGGGTGTATCGCTTCGTCACCAGCTTATCGAGTGGAAACTTGCCCTCTTTGTACAAGCGCAAGTACATGTCGAAATCTTTGTCGGGGTACGTTGCGCCGAGCGAGCCGCGGTACTGACGCTGGTGGAACATGAAATGCCCCGGCCAGATGGTCATCTCAGGACCCGGCATGCCGATCATCACCGCCATTCCACCAACGTTGTCGGCACCAGAACCACCGCTGCGGGTTACAGGGAGGATCTGTTCATTTGTGATGCGAAGTCCAATGGCATCGAAGGCGTAATCGACCCCGCCGTTGGTCATTTCAATGATCGCCTCGATCGGGTCAACCTTGCTTGAGTTGACCGTGTGGGTGGCACCGAACTGTTTGGCAAATTCGAGTTTTTCGTCGTCGATATCAACGGCGATGATTGGGTAGGCATTGATTACGGAGGCCATCATTATTGCCGATATGCCAACTCCGCCAACACCGAATACGGCAACCGATTCGCCGGGGCGGACTTTGGCTGTGTGAGTTACAGCGCCGGCGCCAGTGAGAACTGCGCAACCGACGATTGATGAAAGATCACGGGGAGAATCGTCTTCTACCTTGACCGCATATCCGCCCCACACAATCGCATCTTCACCCCATGTGTACGTTGCGCCTTCAAGTGGCTGTTCGTTCCACGTCACCCCGCCTGAAGGGGCACGCCAGCGACCCTGTATTGGCTCACGGGGAACCCACGTAACAATTGCTGCATCGCCTTCTTTGAGATGTGTGATATTGGAGCCGATATGAGTTACGACTCCAAACCCTTCGTGCCCGAGCAAACTTGGCGTTGGACCCTCGGGGTTGTGCATCTGGTGCAGCTGCGAATGGCATACGCCACTTGAGTAGAGCTTAACGACTACCTGATCGGGTTGAGGATCAGGAATGTTTACCTCGTCAATGACCAGTTCTTTGCCGTGCTCGACATGAATAGCGGCTCTGCTTTTCATCGTTGCCTGTTCCTCTGCCGGTTAGCTGTGCACCCGGCCAATTAACGTGTTTGCACCCGAACGATTCTAATAGGCCGCAAGTTTAGCATTGGGCAGCGCGGGTACGGAGGGAGCGCGCACCGATTCGACAGATGGAAAGACCTGTTTATTTTTGCTCCGCTGGATGTCGAAACGACCGCTAATCCTATTTACACTGGGTCCTTATCTTTCCAGATGAACAAACAACCGTGTCTCAAATTTACGACTGCTGCCTTCGACAATAATGATTGACCTCTTTCCGCTTGATGCACCGCCGGAGCAACTAATCATTCTTGGTGGGTTCACCTTTTTGTTGGGGATCTTCGCGGGAATGGTTGGGCTCGCGCTCGGCGCCATACGGTACCCAGTGTTGTTGGTGATGGGATTCAATCCCTTAGTGGCGGCAGGTACGAACCTTGGAGTATCGATACTCGGTGGTGCTGCCGCATCGTGGCCACACTGGCGCGAAGGCAGAGTAATCGGGCGAGTCGTGGTGGTGATCGGCCTGCCCACGATTATCGGCGCCCTTCTAGGCGGGTTATTTGCCGATGACGTTCGAGTGTGGATTCTGCTTGCGGGAATAGCGTCTCTTCAGGCGATCTCTGCAACGACAACATTTTTACAATGGCGGATCATCCGCCGCCGCCTGCACCAATCGGCAGTCAATGGCAAATAAGGTTCTACAGAAAGCTCGTCGCACGGTGTATCACTGAAGCCTCATTCTCAGGTTTTGTATGGCGGAATTGGCCTGGTAATAGGCATTGTCACCGGGGCTTCTGGTCTCTTTCTAGCGTTTTTGCGAATTCCAGTCCTGATCAACGTGCTACGTACGGGGCCTCGTTACGCAGTAGGTACGAACAACGCCATCAGCGTGCTCACAGCAATATTTGGATTCCTAGGGCATGCCGTGAACATGAATTTTGATGTATCGGTTCTTGCAGTTATGGGCACCAGCGGGATGATCGGAAGTTTTATTGGTGCGAAGCAAACGGGCCGAGTGAGTCCGGTAACCATGCGACTGGTTATAGCGATTTTACTGGCAGCGTCGATGCCCATCATCGTGATGCGAATCTTTTCGGAATATCCGAACTAATTCGCACCACGACGTTCGTTTCAGATTGCTGACTAACCACCAAGCAGCGTTGCGATGTCGACTTCGCAGATTGCAAGGACAGTGAAGAGGCTGAGATCGGGTGCCCCGCCAGCTAACAGGTCGGCGATTTTTTCTTCACCAATTTCCGTAGTCAGGCAGATGATCTGTTCTTCTGTGAACGGAAGATCGAGATCGGCGATGTCTTCGGGTACTTCGATCTGAAGGGTTGGCAGAATCACAGGATCCACCAAAACTTCCGGATCTAGTTCAATCGGTAAAGTCGCACTTTCAAGCAGTTCTTCTCTCGAGATGCCGCAGGTGCCAAGTGCTGCCAGAATCGGGCCGAGTTGCGATAGATCGGGCTCCGCTGATGTCGTATCGAACAACGTCAGCGCATCTTCGCCAATCTCACCGAGAACACATCCGATCTGATCGGTAGTTACGCCGAGTTCCTCGAACTGCTCATCCTGAATAGCGCCACATTCGATGAATAGCGGGAATAGCTCTCCGACTGCAGCGAAATCTATCGCGTCGGCTGAAGCGAGTCCCGTCAGATCTTCGAGTCCGGTCGGACCAACTCCGTTTACAACACACTCAATCGCATCGATGCCACCGAGTTCGCCGAATCCGTACATGGTGTCTGTTGAAGACAGGGCTGCACGTTCGTTGTGATCTAGGCAGAACACACCCTGAAGAGAGCTGATAATCGAATCGGTTGCCGGTGTTTCGGTAAACAATCCAGCCGCCGACATTCCACCGATTTTCTCGCTGATGCAAATGATCGTAGCGTCGCTGAGCCCACCGGCTTCTCGAGCCAGTTGTCCAACGAACACTGCCTGCACCGTGTCATCGCTCAAACATGCGTCAACTGCGTCGGCTTCTACTGTGGTCAACTTGTCAGGTCCCAAATCAGATTCCAGCATTGCCAGCACTCGGTCGAGCCCACCAAGGGCATCAGCGGCACATGAAGCTTCTGATTCGGTAAGTGCATTGTAGAAGGCAACAGGATCGGCAAGCGGGTCGATTTCGATCGGGGCAACCGGAACAGGAGTTGGCGTCGGTGTCGGAGGCACTGGAGTTGCTGTTGGCGGCACGGGGGTGGCAGTTGGCTCGGTTGCGCCACCACACGCAATAACAACAGCCATGATGGCTGCTATTGCTAGGAGTATTAACGATTTCTGGCGAAACATTTCGGCGTTCTCCGACCCAATCAAGGGCATGTGTACAAACGGTGCCGTGCCATCACTCAATATAAGTTTAAGTCGAAATCGTTACTGGCGTATTTCGATAACAGCGTTCTTTCGTACTATCTCGGTGAGGAAATACGTGGGGTAAACGCAATAAGTTCTATTCGGGAAGGCCCTGCAGTTCACGCCTGAACAAACTCAGTGCGCCCATCGCAGCGCGCTGCCTATCGGGTCCGCCTCTGCCAGCAGATCGCACATGGCGAGTTCGTTCGCCATTTGGACCCGAAACCACGATGTGTGTTTCGCCTTTGCCCAGATTCACGGCTCGCTGATCGCCCTCTTCCGCACCGTGAACGGCAATACCGTAGGTTGCTCCAGACGATTTCCTGATCGCTCGTGCCAGTGCGGCTGCTCGTTCGACAGCATCTGCGAACGGAGGAGTTTCACCGCCGTCTCTCGCAACTTTTTCGAGCGCATCGTTCGTGTTCACAATAGAACTCTGCAGCAATGCTGAATCGGCAGCTTTCTGGATAGCCGATGCCACGGCACCTCCGCTGAGATCTTCGCAAGTAGCCACAGTTGCGTTGTTGCTGGATAAGAGTTCGCCAACCACCGACTCGATCGTTTTAGCATCGACAGCGAATATGTTGTCGCCAAGAAGTTTTCGAACTTCAACGTCAACCACGTCGATCAGCTTGTCGGCTTCTTCGATGCTCTCAGCGAGAGCCGCAATTCGCACGTCGACCTGCCCCGGGTGAGCCAGAACGCCAACAGTAGGGTTCTTCGATTCGGCGATCAGGTGGCCAATACGATCGTCGACCGCGCTTTCTCCAATATCGGCGACTTTAAGAATGCGGTAGTGAATCATCTGAGTAAGACCGTACTTCTCACGCAGGTAGGGGATTACTTCGTTTTCTACGAGCCATTTCATCTCGAACGGCACGCCAGGAAGGCTAATCGTCACACCACGGTCGGTCTCGACAATAAACGCCGGCGCTGTTCCGTTCGGGTTTTTCACCACGATGGCACCGCTTGGAATCTGGGCCTGGCGTTCGTTGTTCTTGGTAAGGATGAAACCACGCTTCTGGAACCGCTCACGAAGCTCGACGAGCGAATCGGGATCGGTAACAACTTCGCGCCCGGTAACTTTGGCGATTGCTTCACGGGTTAGATCGTCCTGAGTCGGGCCAATGCCACCACCTGTGATCACGACGTCAGAGCGGTCGAGCGCACGATCAAGGGTTTCGACCATACGGTCCATATTGTCGCCAACCGTTGTTTTGTAGAACAGGTTCACGCCGCTTTCGGCCAGGCGTTGTGCGATCCACGAGGCGTTCGTGTCGACGATCTGGCCGAGCAGTAGTTCCGAGCCGATGGAGACGATTTCTGCATTCATATGAGAGTTGTGCCGTTTTTTTCTGTTTCTTGGTTCAAGAAGAAATGAACGGCACTCAACGTAGTGCCGAATTCGTTTCGGGTCAATAAACGGAATTGGTGAATCTTGTTGTTGGACAGAACTTATTTATCGCTTGGATGCACTTTCCAGCGATGGTGGTTCGATTGGCGCGATGCCGTATTAGCGGGTGCTAGAACCACTTGACTTATTAGAACAGATGTTCAATACTAGAACAATAGTTCTAATAAGTAATGGATAAGACAAGCGCCAAGTGAGCCGTAGTTCCTAAGAGGTCAAGATGAGTTCGATCGCCACCGCAACTGTTACGCCGGAAAAACGTGTGGATTCTGGGAGTTCAGGTCGGGCGGCGTCCGGGTTTTACGGAGCGACTCAAAATGGCAGCCAGCCGGTTCGAGGACTTCGTGAAGTTACCAGTGGCTACGCACAAAAAACTGTTGGCGAATCCGCCGGTACAGGTAGCTCAAACAATGGGTTAAATGCTGCGTTGGCGCAGATTGTTCAAAGTGTCACCAATCGTAATAAAGCGACTGGCGGTTCGAAGATCATCACGGTTGATCTGGCTGAGGGTGAGAGTGTGCAGGAGTTTTCGACTCGACTGCGGATGTTGCTGATGTTCATGAACCGCGACGAAGGTTCTGTTTCGGCGACGGTTTCTCCTTCTTTTCAAAACGATACCTACCCGGCGATGCTTGCTCTTGTGAAGACTTTTGAGAGCTCCGGTACGAGCGGCGATTGGCGTCCGGACGGGCCGCGAGCTATTCGAATGGGCAAGGCAAGACACCTGTTTGTGAGTGTCGATATGCCGGTTGCAGATCGGAGCGCTTCACCAGACACGCTTATCGAGATTGTTGCTGCGCACAGGATCAGTTCTGAGTGGTACGACCTGCGTGTGAGTCCACGGGCTCCCTCTACGGGAATGACCACTGTGTTGTTTGGGGTTCCTGCTGCCTCTGGTGGTGGCGGTGCGGATTCTTTGCACGCCAGTTCGGTGTTCACCAATTCGGTGTTCAAACGTGAGCGCGCTAAGAATCTTTCGGGCAGACCCGGTGGGATTCACTTTTCACGTCTTTCATCTATGGCGAATTGGTCGGCTACTACGGCTGTTTGAGTTCATTTTCCTTTATTTATTTCTAATTGACTGGTCTGTTCGGAGATTTCTTTTATGGTGATGACTCTTGGTCCTGTAACTCCTGTAACTCTTGGTCCTGTTCGTTCCGATACGTTGCCGGAGAACACGCGTTACAAGGACGATGGTTGCGATGCTTCGCTGACGTGTTTGTCGTGTCCGCTAACGTTGTGCAAGTACGACGATCCAGGCTGGTTGCAGCGTGAGAGTCGTCGAATTCGTGACGATGAAATCTTTCGATTGCGGCAGAAACGAGTTCCTGTATCGGAGATTTCAAATCGCTTCGGTATTAGCACTAGAACTGTGCACCGAATCGTGCATCGCGGTGGGGCGGCACCTGTGCCTGTGAATGAAGTGGATGATGGTCCGCTTATTTCGCTGAGTGAGTTATCAGGACGTTCATTGTTCCGAGAACGAACACCGTTCCCCGAGTTGGTAGTTAACGGATCTTCAACGTTCGGAACGAACTAATTGGATTATGGTTTAGCGGCTAAGGTTGGCATGCAACGCTAAACTGGCAGCATGACATCCGGTTCGAATCTGCCTGAGCGCCCACAACTACGTCCTGTCGAAGTAAGTCGCATCTCTCGTGAGGGAAGCGACTTCTTCTTGTTAAAAGACCCTCGGCAGTTGAGTGATCAGCCGCTTTTGGTTCCGGTACCCCTCGCGCCTTATTTACAGAACATCGACGGCACAAACACAGTCGAGGAGATCGTTGAAGCTGCATTGAGTGCCGGCGGGCAACCTGTTCCTCCAGAGATCATCGATGATTTGTTGAATCGGCTCGACGATATGTTGCTGCTTGAAAACGGCGCGTTCGTTGGCGAAATGCAACGACGCCTTGCCGAATATCGAGATGCTCCTTCACGTAAACCGGCACTAGCTGAACAGGCGTATCCGGAAAACGTCGACGACCTGCGGGGTTATCTCGACGGATTCGCATTTCCGTACATGAATGCGGGAGGCGAACTTCGAGACTCGGTAGCTGGCGATCTGAAGGCTGTCATTTCACCGCACATCGACTTCGAACGAGGCGGTGATTCGTATGGAATGATCTGGGAGCAGGTTCGGGGGCAACTACAAGATGTCGAGTTGTTTGTAGTGTTCGGGACAGACCACAACGGTGATGGTCCACGCCTAACACTCACAAATCAGAACTACGAAACTCCGTTGGGTGTTCTCGAAACAGACATGGGATTGGTAGACGAGCTGGCGCGAATTCTCGCAACCGACGACGGCATTGACGATCACCCGTTCGTCGATGAAATGAATCATGTCAACGAACATTCCATAGAACTCGCAACTGTGTGGTTGCATCGAATGCTCGGCAGGAGCAATGCGAAAATGCTGCCGGTACTCTGTGGGTCGATGGGGCGATCACTGATCGATGGCAGCCCTGATCTGGACGATCACCCGCAAATTAACGCAGCGATCCAGGTTCTCAAGAGGGTAGCCAGTGAACGTCGAACGGTGTTCATTGCAGCAGCAGATCTCGCTCACGTTGGCCCCGCGTTTGGCGATCCAGAGCTAATACCCACCGAGTCTAAGCATAGAAAACGTGTTCAGAATGCTGACGAGAATCTGCTCGAGGCGATCACAAGTGGTGACCGGAAACAATTTTTTGACCTGATCAAGTCTGAGGCTGACCAGAACAAAATCTGCGGACTCGCACCGATTTATATGACGCTCTGGGCATCGGATGCGACGAGTGGAAACTGGAACGGATACCAGCAGTGCCAAGCAGACGAAGCTAACACATCGTTCGTATCGATAGCAGGCGCAGCACTTTATTAGGTGCCGGTGGCATTCGGTGATACGCCTGACGATAAACCTACCGAAGGATTGACCCTGACGATTTAGCGCACTGTCCCCGACCCTCGTAGAAAAGACCGCCTCGCGGTTATTCGGGGACGGTGTCGATCTGGGTCGTGCCGCTCACCAGTTCGCCAGTTGCCTGATACAAAGCGCGCTCGACAATGTTCATCGCACGGTCGGCCACTCGTTCAACGTTGTGCGCAACCCACATTAGGTAAGTCGCGCGCTCGACATTATCCGTATTGCGCTTCACCAGTTCCATCAGATCGCCCTGAACCTTGGCATAAAGATCGTCGACCTCATCATCATCATTTTCAAGCTCAACGCTCAAATTCCGAACGGTTTCGGGATCACGGCTGATAAACGCCTCAAGCGATCGCTTCAGCATACTCACGGCCATATCGCCCATGCGTGGAATATCAATCAATTCTTTCAGCGGTGGCTGACTGCCCATCGTGATACTGATCTTGGCAATCCCCTCGGCGTAGTCGCCGATGCGTTCGAGCTCACCTGCGATGTGAAGGGAAGCGATAATGCGACGGAGATCACTGGCCATAGGGGCCTCACGTCGAATCAACTCGACGCATGACCGTTCGATTTCCAGCTCTGTCTCATCGATGTGGTCATCTTCATCAATAACCTTTTGCGACCGTTCGATGTCGCGATTTTTCAAAGCGTTCAGCGCATTGAAAATCGCCTGCTCGACGAGACCGCTCATGAGAATGAGTTCTGCTTCAAGCCTCCCAAGATCCCTGTCGAAATCTTGCCGGCCGGTTGGAATGATGCTGCCCTGTTCGCTCATAATCGCTACAGTCTACCTATGTCTACGGCTAGCCGATGCGACCGGTAACGTACGCTTCAGTTCGGGAATCCCTCGGGGCGCCGAAAACCTGCTCATTCGTTCCATATTCGATCATGCGGCCAACCCGTTCTTCACCCGCCATCATCACCGCTGCGTAGTCGGAAATCCGGGTAGCCTGCTGCATGTTGTGCGTCACTATGATGATCGTAACCTCGTTCGAGAGTTCCTGTATAAGTTGCTCGATCGCCTGGGTCGAAATCGGGTCGAGAGCTGAAGCAGGCTCGTCCATCAGAACGACTTCCGGGTTTACAGCCAGTGCTCGTGCAATACAGATTCGCTGCTGCTGACCACCGGAAACACTAAGCCCACTATCGTTTAGTCGGTTCTTTACCTCTTCCCAAACGGCTGCACGTCGCAGGGACGTTTCTACAACCTCATCGAGATCGTCTGTCATGCCGTTGATACGAGGTCCGAACGCTACGTTCTCGTAGATGCTTTTTGGAAACGGGTTCGGTCGCTGGAACACCATGCCTATACGGAAACGGATCTCTGTAGGATCGACTTCCGGTGCGTAAATATTTTGCCCTGCGAAATTGACCGTACCGCTAACAGACGCACTCGGGATCAGGTCGTTCATTCGGTTGAAGCAACGAAGGAGCGTGCTTTTGCCACAACCTGATGGGCCGATGAGCGACACAACGCTGTTCTTCGGGATCTGAATTGAAATGTCGCTGACAGCGGTGTTTCCACCGTACGAAACAGACAAATCATTCGCTTCGAGCACCGGATCGAGATCGTCGAACTTCAGGATATTTTCGGCCGATCCTGCCTGGGACAGGAGATCGGTGTCGTTGAAGGGCATCAATTACTCCGCAAATGAGCCTAACCGTGACGTGTTAACCGTTCGTATTCAAGAGTAGTTGCGCAACGTTAACAGAATGAAAGACGAGGAAGGCTGGATGTGGAGATCCCACTTCAGGCGTCTATCGCCACCGCAGTTGTGGTACAGCCGAATCTGGTGCCACGCATGCCTCGGCCCGTTTCTGGCGAATAAAACTCGCGGAAACCTTTAAACGCCGCTTCCTTGGAGCGCTCCGAAATCACCCTTGCTTCGCCTAGGTACCCGTGTGACTTAAAACCTCGCGCCAGAAGCCAGTTCAGGTTCATGCAGATCGGACCCCGCCAGATCATCGCTTCGCTCTCGGCGTCGTACGAATCCTCTGAAGCGGCCACGCTCGGAACGGGGAACGGTCGCCAGAAGTGATCGGGATTCGTGACATATCGCTCCATAACACTGGCGATTCGATCCTTCGGTGTTCCCTGCAGTATTAAAGGAAATATCGCGCCAACTGAGAGCGTTGTGTGGGATGTTGATCGGCTCCGTGCAGATACGTGTAGTGCCCACGTTCCGAGTCCCAACAGCGTTCGTTTAGTGCCGCAGTTGTTTTGGCCGCCTGCTCGCCAGCGCTGGTAGCCGATTCCGAATCGCCAGCAGCCTCGTGCATCCGTGACAGAGTCGACCATGCATCGGCGTAAACAGCGTTCATGAAGGGATCGATCGTCACGAAGCGGTCTCGTTTGATGAGAGTGAGGTAATCGATGTTTTTACCTCGAATGATGTTGTACCAATCGAGCTTGCGGTTCTTCCAGAGAATTCTCCTATGACCCGGATTCGACACACCAAGCTCAGCATCGAACGACGGGTTATTGTCGGTACCAGCCTCATATAGAGACACGGTTCCGATTAACCCGGAGCCGTCCGCATCACGCTCCCCGCTTAGCCAATCGTAAAAAGCACGAACTCTCGGCAAATATGTTTTTAACAGGTTCGAGTCACCCGTTTGAAGCCAAAGCTCCTCCAGCGCGTGAGCCAGAACAGGCGGCTGGATCATCCCGGAATGCCGCCGCCGCCACTCGCCGACTCGACTCTGCCCGTAGATCGCACTCATGAATCCGCCGCGCTTGCCCCAGTAGGTCAGGTGTCCGATAAACCCGTTGCTCTGTTGGGGCACAAGTAGAGTATCCAGTTTGGCAACAGCCATTTCCGGGTGAAGTCGTGCTAACGCAATGACGTGAAAACAGGAGTCCCAGAACCACTGCCAGTGATACCGACCCTGCGATGGAATCGAGTACTCATAGTCTTACTTGTAGAACGGGTCGTATCCGGTGCGGCGGTTGGCGATGAGCCTCGCGAGCGCCTTTTCTTCAAGGCTGCCCTCTGGGTCTGGCTGTACGTTTTTGTGTCCCGTAGGCGCGCTTGGTGTCACGATTTCGAGTTTAGACAAACGCCGAACGCATGTCATCTGCCCATTTTCGCTCTCCGTTGCTAAACTTAATGTTTACCCAGTAATTCAGTCCCCATGCCCACTTCTCCGTCTACCTCCCCCGAGCCGACGGCTGCCGATGCTCCCGAAGCACCAGCCGCGCTCCCCTCAATACTCGATCTCTCCCGCGACGAACTCACCTCGACCCTGCTTGGCATGGGCGAGAAGAAGTTCCGCGCCGATCAACTCTGGCGCTCGATCTACAACGAAACCGCCGAGAGCTTCGAAGATATGTCGACTCTCAGCAAGCCGTTTCGTAAAAAGCTTTCCGATCACTTCGCCATCTCATCGCTAACTGAAGCTATGGCGCTCACATCGAAAGACAGGACCACCAGTAAGTCGCTCTATCGACTTCATGACGGTGAACTAATCGAAACCGTGATGATGCGATACGAATCCGACGGACACCGGCGGAACCGTAAAACCGCATGCATTTCAACTCAGGCCGGGTGTGCACTCGGCTGCACGTTCTGTGCAACGGGTCAGCAGGGTCTTCGACGAAATCTCACCGTTGGCGAGATCGTTGCGCAGGTAATCGAGACGCAGCGCATCGCATACGCCGAAGATGAAGCGCAGGTCGGCTCTGGCAAACGCACAAAGGGCGAACTTCAGGGCGTGACGAACGTGGTGTTCATGGGAATGGGCGAGCCTCTCGCCAACTATGACAACACGATGGCCGCGATTCGAGTTCTCAACGATGGCCAGGGTCTGAACATCGGTGCTCGACACATCACGGTTTCGACCGTCGGGCTCATACCGCAGATACTGCAACTGGCCGACGAAGAGTTGCAGATCAATCTGGCGATATCTCTACACGCACCCGACAACGCAACCCGATCGCAAACGATGCCCATCAACAAACGGTATCCAGTTGAGGACTTGATCCGGGCCTGCCACAAGTACGCCGACAAGACGAAGCGTCGAATCTTCTTCGAGTATGTGCTGCTGAAAGAGCAGAACGATTCAGTTGAGCAGGCTCAAAAACTTGGCCGTTTACTCAACGGATTACACTGCCATGTGAACCTGATTCCTGTGAACCCGACCAAGGAAGGTCCGTTCGAACGTACCGACCTGACGGCTGCGAAGGCGTTTCAGGGCGGACTGAAGCAGTACGGAATTCCTTCTACACTGCGGATGGAAAAGGGAATCGACATCAACGCTGGTTGTGGTCAACTGCGTGAGCGTGCGATCGATATTCTTGGCGCTTAGTCGAGCGGATTCGATCGCTCGACAACTGCAATCTGATGACACTCAGCGTGCACTAGCCACGCGAACTTCCTGATTCGCCTGTAAAATTCAGCCTCGTTCGTCTGTCCCGAAATTCAGGCCTCGACAATACGAAGTGGAGTATCCGTATGACCGGTCGTGTTTGGCCCGAGGTATACAAAAAGCTCGGAATTGCACCCATTATCAATGCCCAGAGCTGGGTTACCGCTCTTGGCGGCTCGATCATGCGCCCTGAAGTTTTGCGTGCGATGGACGAGGCCGCGAGTTCATTCGTCGATATCAAACAGCTGAACTATGCCGCAGGTGAAGTGGTAGCTCGCTCTTGCGGGGCCGAGCAGGGGCTTGTAACCGCAGGTTGCTCCGCCGCACAGGTGCTGATGGTCGCCGCGTGCATGACTGGCCAGAGCGAAGAGAACGTCGAACAACTTCCTGACACGATGGGAATGAAGAACGAAGTCATTCTCTTTAAAGGACAGAGAAATCGCTACGACAAGGCTTTTGTTACAGGCGGGGCGACTTTGATCGAGTACGGCGATGTCGACTCAGTCACCGCAGATGATCTCGACGACGCGATAAACGACAACACTGCATGCGTCGCATACGTTGTCGCACCGTTTATGCCCCAGGGAATCGGTCTTGAAGAGACAATTCGAGTTGCCCACGAGCGCGGGGTGCCAGTGATTGTCGATGCCGCGGCAGAAGTGCCGCCACGGGCGAATCTCTCAAAATTCCACAACATGGGCGCCGATATGGTGGCATTTAGCGGTGGAAAGGGCATCGGCGGTCCGCAGTCTTCGGGTCTTCTGGCTGGCAAAGCCGATCTTATGGAAGCAGTTGTCATGAACTCGCTGAATCTCGATTCGTCGGTTGCCGGAATCGGCCGTCCGATGAAGGTTTCGAAAGAGAACATTGTGGGATTGGTAACTGCGCTTCAGCTGTTCACCGATTCTGATGAGGGTGCCGAATGGGATGGCTGGTACTCGAAGGCGCAGTATGTTGCCGAGCGACTGGCTGGTATCGACGGTGTTCGAGTTGAGTTAGAAGACGATCCGGCTGAGCGACAGGGACCGCAACCGGTTCTGTATTTTGAAGACAACTACGATGGTCCATCGACAGCTGACATTAAAGAGCAACTGGAAGCTGGCGATCCTGGAATCTACGTTGGTGGCGGCGGAAATCGTCCGGAAATCAACATTGTGATGGTGAACGTGCAGGATGGCGAAGAAATCGTTATCGCCGATCGCCTGGAAGAAATTCTTCGGGATCGCTGAAAAGCTGAACTCTGATTTGTAGCGCCCACCCACACGTAATCGAACTTTTGCCGTGGGTGCATACAGGTATGTCTATCGCTGAAATGGGCAGTAACCCTCTTTCTGCCCAATCACCGTTTTATTCCCCTCATTCACTTTGGTTATAGCGTAGCGATTACACTGAACCTCCCATGTTGAACTCAAAATGAGAACTGACCCTCATGCCCAACTTTGTCTTTACGGGGGGCAACTAGGTGCTGTTAATTACCGCGATCCACGGATGGTACTAGGTAGTTTCCACGATGTTCGACTGTGTCTACGCCGACATAGTTGTGTTTATCCGCTCAACCACTGCCAGGTTCTCAACGGCAGGCAATCCCGGATACGGCGAGGATTCTTGTTGTAATCGCACAGGTTGGGTGGACGAAATAGGGGGTAGCAAAAATGGTCCTGAAAGGCTCCCGTAGCCAAACAGGCATCACGGGTCTTGAAACAGCGATCGTGCTTATCGCATTCGTGGTTGTGTCTTCAGTGTTCGCATTCACGATTCTTTCGGCGGGGGGTTTCTCGTCAGAAGCGAATAAGCAAACGATTCATGTAGGTCTTAAAGAGACTCGAACCGGACTGCGTCAGGCAGGCTCAGCGTTCGCATTCTCTGGATATGTAGGCAGCACACGTGCGGTTCACAAAATCGTGTTTGTGGTGCAAAACTCACTGGCTGCCGAACCTGTCGATCTGACACCGCCATATACGTGGTATGACTTGGGCACCGATCCCGATATCGTCATCGGCAACTCGGCTGCCACAATCGTCTCGTATGCTGATGAGAATCAGCGGCTCAGCGACGTCCCGTGGTCGACAAACTTTATCGGAACCAACAACGGTGACAAGCTCCTCGAGGACGGCGAAAAAGCTGAAATAACGGTTTGGCTTATGGACCGGATAACAGGTGTAGCGACCAGTGCTAACGGTTCGATTGCCTACACGGATGGCAACTCAGCCAACGGTGGTGCTACTGGGCTGACCAGCAATATTCGCTTATAGTCAAAAGTACGAGGTTTGTGCTTGAGATGACTCCGCAAGTAGGAGCGCCTCTCACAATTCAGCGTTCAGTCCCGCCCGGGCTGCGTGCAGTGATGAACACGAACTAACTAGTTTCAGTTCACCTGTGTGTATATGCAGTGCCCTTGTTCGTCCCGGCCGGACAAACATGGGGTGCGAAGGCCAATGCCCCGCCCCGAGAGCGTAAATGCTAAAACCCCTCAGTGTTCGACGCTGATGGGACGGTCCGAAAGCCTTAGTAACGGAAAGGGCATCCTCAAACCCGGCTCGAGGATGCCCTTTCCATTACGTTTTTAATTCGAGAATCTGAAGTTTCAGATCAACCAGTACCAGCGCCACTGCCAGATCTAGTGCAACTGCACCGGAACATCCTTCATCAGGCCAGCGTCGTTCATCGAGTTCCACTCGTCGAGGAAAGTCTTGTTCCACTCGTCGGTCAGGTGGCTCTCGATCATGTCTTTGAACACTGGCCAGAACACGATGATTCCGTCGGCACCATCGCTAAGCGCAGCCTCGGCAGTTTCTACCGATCGTACGAGTGCAGCAGTGATAAACGGTCGATCCGCCCATCCTTCGAACATGTCCTGACAATCACGGATTAGCTTGGTTGGGTCGGCTCCAACGTCCTTAAACGGCTCACAGAACGGAAGCACGTGGGTCACGCCAGCCTGGGCGACCGCGGCAGCCTGCGGCAGTGTAAATACCGTTGTGCAGAAAGTGGGGATTCCGGCCTTTTTCAGTTCGGAAAATGCACCCAGCGCGTGTGCTGATGCAGGGATTTTCAAAATGATTTGATCGGACATTTTGGTGAATACTTCACCAACATCGAGTAGTTCCTGGGTCGAATGACCATCGATCTCGATCACGACTGGCTTGTCGGTGATATCGAGGTAGCGCTGAGTTAGATCAGTGATCTGGCCGTACTTCTGAACCATCTGGTTCAGCACCACGGTGTTAGTCACAATTCCAGCGGCTCCACGATCCAGCCACTCGCCAAGATCCTCAGGGTCGCCAGCCAGCCAAATCGCCGGGCCACTCCCCGTAATTCGTGCGTTTTCTGCCGTGCCGAAAAGTGGTTCGGTCAGCTTTGCAGATGTTCCATTCTTCGTAGCCAAGGTGATACTCCGTACTTGTTGTGACCGACTGGAGCGATGCCGCCGGTCGAATTCAACCCTCAAATTTAGATGCCGAAAGTGTAACGCCTGAGCCGAAACAATGTTTTGCGACTTTCTGATGAGGCGTGACGCCCGCGCAAACGCGCCTGTCTCCATTAATTCGGCTCGATGCCAATCTTGAAAAACATCACGAAAGCGATTCGAATACTGGCTTTTCGGATGGCGAATTCTCGTGACACACTGGGTGCCATTAAATAAGTGATCAATGCCGCTGGCGCACAGGTAATACCACGAAGGATTTCGAGCAACGATGACCCCGATAGAAATCGACATTCCATACGGCAGCAACATGATGCGAGCGAATTTGCCTGCGGGCACCTTGCTGGGCACGCTCGACGTTACCGACACCACCGGTCTTGAAGATCGGGATCGTGCAATTCGTGAAGCACTTGAGAACCCGATCGGTCTCGACAAGAATATTTTCGAAATCGTAAATCCCGGTGAAACCGTCGCTATCGTGGTGCCTGACTCATTCCGAACCACCCGAATTGAGCAAGTACTGCCAGTGCTCATCGATGGCTTGCTCGAAGCCGGAATATCAGAAAATGATATCTCGTTCATTTACGCAACTGGAACCCACCGTGGGCCAGCCCCCGAAGAAGAGCGGAAAATTCTCGGCGACGGCATCTACCAACGGTTCAAAGACCAGGCCTACTCGCACGATCCGCGGGATGAAAGCAACCTTGTTTACGTCGGAACAACCAGCCGCGGAACCAGAGTTCACCTCAACAAACGTGTGCACGAAGCCGATCGAATCATCGCGACAGGAGCGGTTGTTCTGCACTATTTTGGTGGTTTTGGTGGTGGACGAAAATCCATTGTTCCGGGTGTTGCTTCTATCGAGTCGATTGCCAGCAACCATTCGATGAATCTGCACCCCACTGAAGACCAGATAGACCCCGCAGTTCGCATCGGTGGTCTAGAGGGCAACCCGGTCGCTGAGGACATGCTGGAAGCTACACAGCAAAGTCATGTCGACTACATCGTCAACACTGTGCTCAACCGAAACAGCGAGATCGCCGCGGTGTTCGCTGGCGAGCTGGATGCTGCGCACCTGGAAGCAACCAAGCTTGCACACAGCCAGTTCGCTACCGATATTTCCGAACAGGCCGACATCGTTATCGCGGCCTCTCCGGCGACACAGAATTTTGTTCAAACACACAAGGCGCTTTTCAACGCCTATCAGGCAGTTAAGCCGGATGGACGGATCATTCTGCTGGCGCCATGCCCCGAAGGGCTGGGCGGCGAGCAGTTCGCCAAGTGGCTTCGATTAGGCAGCAGGGAAGCGATCATTGCGGGCTTGCGAAAAGAGAGCGAAATTAACGGCCAAACTGCACTTTCCACGATTCAAAAAGCCCCGATCACTTACGTCGTGACCGAGATGACCGACGACGAAGTGCAGATGATGCGGGGACGGACAACCGAGTCGCTGGAAGATGCCATCAGTAAGGCGTTTGCTGATCTCGCAGCTGACGGTCGACCCGATCCAACCGTCTACCTCATGCCGTCGGCAGCCTACACGGTGCCGTTCAGCAAACTCCCGGTCGTCACGGCTGTCGGTTGAATCGAATCCTAGGAAATTGCATAGTAGCGTCGGAATAAGCGAAATCACCGACGTCGGTGAACGCACTCAGGCACAAACTACCAACATCGACCCGGGCTGGATTCACGATGAAACTGATAAACGTATTCCTGATTGCACTCCGACTTGGCGTCACTTCGTTTGGCGGGCCAATCGCACACGTCGGATACTTTCGACAGGAATACGTGGCGAGGCGAGGCTGGCTCGATGATAAGGCGTTTAACGATCTGGTCGCCCTGTGCCAGTTGCTGCCCGGACCGACAAGTAGTCAGCTTGGCATTGCGATTGGCACTTTGCGGACCGGGCGCATTGGCGGGTTCCTGGCGTGGTTCGGGTTCACGATGCCGTCGGCTCTCATATTGATTGCGTTAGCCTATGGCGTAGCTGAAGTCGATGACGTGGCGAATTCTGAGTGGCTGCACGGGCTAAAGTTGGCTGTAGTCGCTGTCGTCGGACTGGCCGTGTGGAGTATGGCGGGCTCGCTCTGGACTGACCGACGGCGTATCACTATCGGGATAGCAGCAGCGGTATTTCTTCTGGTGATGCCGGGAGCGGCGTGGCAGATAGCCGTGATTGTTATTGGCGCCCTTGCTGGCGTCTTGCTGTTTCGGAACTCAGCCTCCGGCAGCGGCGATAACGCCTCCGATTCGTCGGGCTCAAAGACCCTCGCACTGGTGATACTCGCACTATTCTTCGTGTTGTTGGTGACGTTGCCGGTGATCGCCGATGCGACCGGTCGTGAAGACATCGATGTGTTTGAAAACTTCTATCGATCAGGATCACTGGTGTTCGGTGGTGGACACGTCGTTCTGCCGTTGATTCAAGCTGAAACGGTCGGTGCCGGGTACGTTGACAACGATCAATTCGTTGCTGGATATGGCGCGACTCAGGCTGTTCCGGGGCCGTTATTTACGTTCGCCTCGTATCTCGGTGCAGCGATGGACGAAGGTATTTTTGGACAAAAATGGATAGCCGGCCTGGTCACGTTGGTCGCAATTTACGTTCCGTCGTTCCTGTTGGTTTGGGGAGTGCTGCCGTTCTGGACGCGCTTGTCGGGCAGCACCCGTGTTCGAGGCGCGATAGCGGGCAGTAATGCGGCGGTTGTCGGTCTATTGCTTGCAGCGCTTTACGACCCGATCTGGACGGGTAGCGTGTTTAAACCTGAGGACTTCGGCTTGGTGATAGTGCTGTTCGGACTTCTGACGATTTGGAAAATGCCGCCGTGGTCGGTGGTAATCATCGCCGCTGCTGGCGGTTACGCACTTGCGTTTGTCTCCGACTTAAATTTCTATTGAGCTAGTCGAACAGGGCGTCGGCCAAAATCTCAACGACATGGCGAGATTCCCGCTCAGTGTTGAAGCCGATTTGCTCTCTGCATGAAACGCCAGAAGTAGCGATTTCTGTACTCGATTCAGTACTACGGATGACAGGGAACAATCTGTCTTCGCCAGCCTTTGTCGCAACATCAAGATGAGCCTTCTCGTAGCCGAACGAGCCGGCCATTCCGCAGCAACCTGCCGAAATTTCGGTCGCTGAAAACCCGGGCGGCAGGTTAAGCGCCTCGAGAGAACTCGACGTGCCAGTGAGTGCTCTCTGGTGGCAGTGACCGAAGAATTTCACCTGCTTTTCGGCGTCTGACCACTCGATTTGCTGCCCTTCGTCACCGGTCGTCTCTACGAGTAACTCTTCGATAGTGATCACCGCGCCAGCGACTTGTTTAGCCTTTTCGTCGCTATCCAGTAGATCTGGCCAGTCATCTGTCATTGCCGAAACGCAACTCGCCTCGCAGCCAACGATTTTCACGCCCTGCTGCACGTACGGGTGCATCAGATCGACGTTGAAGCGAGCGTTTTCACCAGCCTGATCAAGCAGACCCTTCGAAATCATCGGTCGGCCACAGCATTTGCGGTCTTTCAACACAACCACTTCGAAACCCAGCGCTTCGAGCACCCGCGTGGCAGACATGCCAATGCTCGGGTGATTGAAGTTCATGAACGTGTCGTGGAACAAAACAATTTTGCCGCGGGTGTTCGAGCTCTGAGGCTTGTGTTTGGCGAACCATTTCTGGAACGTGTTGCGGACCACTTTGGGCGACGGTCGTGAGCGATCGAATCCGGCGACTTTCTCGAAAAGAAGCCTCACAGGAAACGACTGGGTCACGGCATTGGCAAGTGGTGCCACTGGAGCCGACATAGAGCTGATTAGGTGGATATCAGCAACGAGTTTCGACGCCAGCGGAACTTTGCGATCCTTGTAGTACTGATACAGGTATTCGTACTTGATTTTCGCCATATCGACGTTAGCAGGGCATTCGGATTTACACGACTTGCAACCCAGGCACAGGTCGAGAACTTCAAGCATGCGTTTCGACGTAAACGAGTCCTGTTTTAGCGTTCCTGAAAGCACACCCCGCAGAGCGCTCGCCCTTCCGCGGGTCGAATGCTCCTCTTCGCGAGTAGCCATGAACGACGGGCACATCGCTCCTGTATGCAACTGCCGACAGGCTCCAACCCCGACGCACATCTCCACCGCACCAGCGAACCCATCTTCAGCGTCGAAGTTCATCCGGGTCACGACGGGAGTGGTCTTGTAAGTGGGACCGATTCGGAGATTGTCTTTGATATCGGGCGTGTCGATAATCTTGCCCGGATTCATTATTCCGGTCGGATCGAACGTACTTTTGATATCCCGAAACGCCTGAACCAGATCAGATCCAAACAGCTTCTCAGCCCAGTGCCCCCGCACAATTCCATCGCCATGCTCACCCGAGAACGAACCTCCGAATTCCATCACAAGTTCGGCGATATCTTTCGAAATGGCTTCCATTTTTTCGATACCAGACGATGTCTTGGGATCGATCAGTGGGCGAATGTGCAGGCAGCCGACACTGGCATGGCCGTAGTAACCGGCGCTTGTGCCGTGGCTCTTCACGACCTCGTCGAAACGCTTTACATACTCAGGCAATTTTTCTGGAGATACAGCGGTGTCTTCAACGAACGCCAGTGGCTTCGCCTGTCCGCCCACGCTCATCAGCAAGCCCTGATTCGCCCGCCTGAACTCACCGATCTGAACTTGCTCAGCCGCGGTGTAGAGCTTCGTCGTCGCATAGCCGAGCTTGAGCCGGACTAATTTTTCACTCAGTCGATCAAGTTTCGACCGGACCTCTGCCTCGTCGTCACCGGTAAATTCAACGAACAAAACATCGGTCGGATCGCCCTGTAAAAATCCGAGCGACCGGCTGAATCCAAGAGACTTACGAGCCTGGTTAATGATGATCGATCCGGTGTGCTCAATCGCAGCTGGTTCCTCTTCGAGGATCGCAACGGTCGCTTCCATCGCCTCGATGATGCTGTTGAAATGAACTACCCCGAACACCTTGTACTTCGGGATCGGCACCAAATTGAGCTTTGCCCCGGTAACTGCTGCGAGAGTCCCTTCTGAGCCCACCATGACATCCGCCAAATTCAGAGAAGCCGGGTTGGCAGTTCGATCGATGTTGTACCCACCGACTCGGCGAAGAATTTTCGGGAACCTGGCTTCCACAAGCGCGCTGGCTCGTGCCGATATTTCGCTGACTCCCCGATAAATGGCGCCTTCGAAACCAGATAATGCGAGTCGAGATTTAAGCGCCGCACCATCTTGCCGACCGACCACTATCTGCGATCCGTCCGATAGCGTGAGGTCCATTTCCAGTACGTGGTCAACAGTTAGCCCGTAGATAAGTGAATGGGTGCCGCAGGAGTTGTTGCCCATCGCTCCGCCGATGTTTGCACGGCTGGCGGTACTGGGATCGGGTGTGAAAAACAGCCCCGATGACTTGAGTTGGCTGTTCAGGCCGTCAATGGTGATGCCGGTCTGCGCTTTTACCCACTTTTCTTCAGGGTTGATTTCCAGAACATTGTGCATGTACTTCGAGAAATCGATGACTATGGCGTGATTCACCGTTTGGCCCGATAGTCCGGTTCCACCACCACGCGGCAGCACTGAAACGCCGTTTTGGTGGCAGATTTCGATTGTTGCCTGAACGTCGCCGGCATCCCGAGGTATTACAACCCCTATGGGCTCAATCTGGTAGATCGACGCATCGGTCGAATACATCTGCTTCGCAACGGCGTCGAACCGAACTTCTCCACCCAATGAGGCTCGCAGATCGGCTTCTAAATCACGAGTTGCTGAGTTCGGTTTCTGACTCGATGAAACGATCACGACTATTCTTCCGCCTCTGCGACCTGAACCGCTTGATCCGTCTCGCCCTCTTCTTCTTCGTCGCTACCGGGTAGGATCATCGACATGACCACGCTACCGACCAGAATCCCAATGATGATGACGAGAGAAAGGTAGATATCGCCAAGTTCACTGATGACGTGGAAGTCGTGCAGGGCTTCCTCGACGATCATCTTCAGTCCGACAAAGCCGAGAATCAGCGCCAGACCGTACTGCAGATATCGGAACAGTCGAACCATTCCAACCAGCAAGAAGAACAGCGGGCGCATGCCAAGCACGGCCATTGCGTTCGAAGACCACACGACAAACGGGTCGTCGGTAATTCCAAACACCGTTGGTATCGAATCGATGGCGAACACCACGTCGGTGGTGCCCAGAACCAGAACTACCAGCAGGAACGGAGTAACCGCTCGCACGCCGTTCATCTTGGTGAAGAACTTTGTGCCATCGTATTCGGTGCTTACCGGCATGAACCGGCGGAACAACCGAACAGTGATGTTTCTGCTGGGATCGACTTCCTGCTCGCCAGCAAATGCCAGCTTGTAGGCGGTGTAGATGAGGAACGCACCGAGTATGAACAGGAACCACGAGAACGCCGTGATGACGGCAACCCCGATGGCAATGAACACCGCTCGAGCGAGCAACGCGCCAACGATACCGAACAGCAGGCCCTTCGCCTGATACTGCTTCGGCAGGTTGAAATAACCAAATATGACGATGAAGACGAACAGGTTGTCGATGCTGAGAGCACGTTCCGCCACGTATCCGGTGACGTATTCGAGCCCCTGATGACTGTTACCCGCTGTGTATACCCAGACCCCAACGACAGCGGCGACGAGTGTCCAGAACACCGTCAGCCAGGCTGCTTCTTTCATTCCGACTTCATGATCTTTGCGAGTCAGAATTAGGAGATCAAAAACTAGAAGAACTACGAGCGCAACGTTGAAAATTAACCAGTGATTGAAACTCTCGAGCAACAGATATACGTCTTTCTACGCGTGATGCGTAAATTTATTTTGGATAAGCGGGCAGTGTAATTCTACGGGCGCGGCAATCCGGCGACAAAATTAGCACAGAGTTTTGAGGTGGGTGGAAGAATGTAGTTGGCCAGATCCCAATCGCCTGGCAATTTCCTACTTACGCAGTTTTGCTGATCTTGTAGGTATTGTTGCCACGAGGTGTCTTTACTTTCACCTCGTCGCCCAACCTATGACCGAGAATTGCGGAACCAACTGGCGACACGATCGAAATCTTGCTGGCCAGCGGGTTCGCTTCGTTCGGCTCAACGAGCTGGTACTTGATCGTCTTGTTGGTTTCGGTATCTGTTAGCTCGATCTTCGAACCGATGTGAACTCGAGTTGCGTCCTGCTCGGAGGCGTCGATGATCACAGCTACCTTGAGCGTGGCTTCAATTTCGCGAATCTTTCCAACGGCCATGCCCTGAGCTTCACGAGCTGCTTCGAGCGGTGCGTTTTCACGAACGTCACCATCGGCTGCGGCCCGCTGAATGTCGGCAACAATTTTGATGCGCTCTTCTTGCAATGAAGCAAGCTGCTTGGTCATATCGTTGTAACCGCTCTGGGTCAACTTCACACTTCGAGTTGGGTTCTGAACGACAACCGCTCTGGATGATGTGCGTGACTTTCGGAGTCGCAAATGCTGGGCAAGATTAACTTCGATGTGCTCTTTCTTCTTAAGGAAAGTAAGGAAAAGCTTCACAGCGCTCAGTCGTTCAGTAGCATCACGAGTTGCGGTCTTAGCGCCGAAAATCTCGTTGTACTCACCAATTTCAGATGGAATGATGGTGTCGATCAGGCGGTCAGCGCCCATCCAGCGGACGAATTTGGCAATCTCAGGCTGTGCCGACTTCTTGGTGTCTTGTGGCATCTGCCTTACATATGTCTGAAACGCTTCGTTCAGCGATAGTGTCGCTTGTTCTTCCTGTGTAGTTTCCGGTGCTTCAGACGCCATTGCCATGTTTTGCCTATTTCTGTGGGGTGTGGTCGAACCAATTTCCCACGCTGGATTTCAGGAGAACAATCCCTTAATGATAGTTACGGGAATTTGAGACCGCAAATAATTAGGTTCAAATTCGTTTGACACCCTTGGATGTCGAACTTAAAATCAATCTTTACCCACCTGTAATAATTCGGGTCATATAACCTCCGGGGTCTGGGCCTTCGGGCTTCCCACTACTAATATGCCAAAGCGTACCTACCAACCAAAATCCCGCCGTCGCATGCGCGTTCACGGCTTCCGTTCACGAATGAGCACCAAAGGCGGTCGTGCGGTTCTAGCACGTCGCCGTGGCAAGGGCAGGATGCGGCTAACCGTTTAGTAAACCGCATTCTGTGTCACTACCTACCAAACAACGAATTAGAAAGCCGGCGGAGTTCCGTCGTGTTTTCGCGCACGGTCGCCGGGCTTCGAACCCGCTCACCAATGTTGTTGCTGCACCGAACGATCTTTCTTATGTAAGGGTCGGCCTCTCGGTAAGCAAACGCGTTGGGTCTGCCGTGACCAGGAATCTGGTGAAGCGTCGAATACGAAACGCTTTTGCCAGCATGAACATCACCGAAGGCTGGGACGTCGTTGTAACTGCAAAACCGCAATCATCGTTAGTGGCATACTCGGAACTGGACGAGGCGATTCAAAAGTCGATTATCCGGCTTGGTATCGAGTTCACTCCAGATTCTGGGCAGGCGGTGCTGTAATGCGATACGTATTTCTTTTACTAATCAGGGGCTACAAAATGGCGATCTCGCCATACATGCCAGGACACTGCCGGTACGATCCGACCTGTTCGGAGTTTGCCGCAGAAGCCATCAAATCTCATGGTGCAATCGGCGGCTCATGGCTCGCTTTGAAAAGGATCGGACGGTGTCATCCCGGCCGATCGCGGGGTTACGACCCTGTACCTGAAAAACATCTATCTAAATAACCCCTTTCGGGCTGGGCGGATAAGTCATTCGCAATACCCCGATCAATACCGTCCGGAGGCCTAAAACGCCACCGTCAATAATCGGCACGACTCGCAACATACTTAGCGGGTCTAAGCCAAAACGGAAAAATAGCGGGAGCCGTAATCGGTTACCCCTGCTGTTCTCACTGTTGATCGTCCTGATTGCAGCCGTCGGATGCATCAACGACCTCACGCCTGAAGGCGGATGGTCGAGCGCAGTTGTTGAAGACGACTATCTCTTCATCGGTAACCTCGATGGGAATCTCGTTCGGTTCGACACCGCAACCGGGAACATCGACAACTCCTGGCGCTACCCGAGCGATGACGGTCTTGGAGCCATGTACAGCGATGCCGTGGTGATTGGCGACAACATCTACAGTGTCGGCTACACCTGCAAGGGTGACAGCTGTGACGGCGAAATCTTCGGACTCAGCCTCGCCAGTGGTACTTCGGTCTGGGGCGGAAACGGCCTGCAGTTGAAGACCAAACTGGTTGGCGATATCGGTGTTTCTGGCGATACGTTCTTCGTTGGCACAACCGCACTGGGTGAAGAAGAAGACGGTCCCGAGGGCTACTTATACGCACTCGATTCGACCCCTGGCGCATCGGTGATTACCAAGTGGCGAATTCCTCTCGATGCGAACGCTTTTAGCGGCGTAACTGTTGACGGCGACACGGCATACATCGCCACCATGGCCGGAACCCTTTACGCAATCGATATTTCCGAAAACGAGTTTTCCACCCCGGAATCTCGAATCAAATGGACCTTCACCGCTGAAGGCGCGATAGCCGGGCCGATTCTGGTTGCAGGTGGCAATCTGTACTTCGGTGATCTTGCAAGCAACGCCTACAAGCTCGACATTTCATCCCGCTCTGCCGGTTCGTCATCCGACGAAGCGAACACCGGAAGCGGCGAGTGGATATTCGACGCAGGCGCATGGGTATGGGCGAAGCCAGTTCTAGAAGATGGCGTAGTTTACGTATCGGCTCTCGACGGTTCGATCCATGCAGTGAACGATTCCGACGGCTCAAAGAAGTGGTCGGCAGAAATCGAAGGCCAAATCGTTTCGTCGCCAACACTGTTCGACCGTAAGCGCGGCGACACTCGTGAACGTGCTCTTGCAGTTCCTTCTGGCGAGAAAAACGTCTGGGTCATTTCGGTGATCGACGGACAAGAACTTGGCGTTTTCGTTACCGACGAGCCGGTCAAGTCGTCCCCGCTGGTGCACGGCGACAATCTTTATGTTCACGCCTTAAACGGCGATCTAAAGTGGTTCTCGGTCGACGACAATTCGCAAAGAGGGTGTGTCGATTTGAAAGAGGGTGGACGATGCGACTAATCGTTCTAACTCTTACTGGCAAGAACCTCAGCACCTCTAACGGAGGAGCCATCTAATGGAAATTTTTGGCATTCTCTGGCAAGAAGTGATCATGCGTCCGATGATCAACAGCCTCGCGCTGTTGTATCAGCTGCTGTTCTCCAACTTTGGACTCAGCATCATCGTCTTCACTGTTCTCATTCGCCTAGCCATGATCCCACTGACCGTGCGGCAGACTCGCCAGATGAAGAAGATGCAGGGCATTCAGCCCAAACTGAAGGCGATTCAGGACAAGTACAAGGGTAAGAAGGGCGATGCCCGCCGGCAGATGTCGTCGGAAACGATGGGACTGTACAAAGAGGCCGGGGTAAGCCCGGTCGGTTGTCTCGGACCCATGATCATCCAGATGCCGATCTGGATCGGTTTCTATCGGGCGATTCTGCGAACCATGCCCTCGACACCCGAAGGTATGGCGAATCTATCGGATCTGTTCTACAGCTGGAACCCGGCAATCACGGCGGTTCCATTCAATAGCCAGTTCCTGGGCATATCGCTCGTGGATCTTGTCTCTTCTGCGGCGATGCCGTGGAACTACGCACTGCCAGTTCTAGTAGGTGGTTCGATGTTCCTTCAGCAGAAGATGACCACGAACCCAACTTCAGACCCACGCCAGAAGCAGACCAACCAGATGATGCTGTGGATGATGCCGATTATGTTCGGTGCGTTCACATGGCAGTTCCCGGCTGGCCTAGCTGTTTACATACTGTTCTCAAACATCGTCGGAGTAGTAATTCAGTACTACGTCGGCGGCAAGCAACCAATTGAACTATTCGGACGGTCGTTCATGGGCACCGAGTCGAGCAGAGCTGAACGAGCTACCCAGCTTGCAGCCGAAGCCGCAGGTCCCAAGAAGCAAGCACCGCAACCGGAGGAGTCAGACGAAGATGACCAGAGCACGGAAGTTCTCGGGAAAAACAGTCGACGAAGCAACCGAAATCGCGCTCGCCGAACTGGACGCCGAACTCGAAGACGTCGAAATAAGGGTAGTTAGCCCGGGACGATCAGGAATCCTTGGTCTCGGTGGGCAACCTGCCGAGATCGAAATTATTCTGCTCGCCGATGGCGGGTCGTTCGACGACGTATCTGACTATGCAGATGACTCTTCACAGGAGCCTGAGTCAGATTCTGAGTCTGACTCGCCCAGTTCCGATGAAGACGCACCCAGCGGTCAACGCCGAAGCCGTAGCCGCAACCGAGGCCGCGGTCGCGGACGAGGCAGAGGTCGTGGTCCCAGTGATCGTGACGATGAACAGCAGGTAGAGGCTTCCAGTGCAGATGCTTCTGATGCCACGGCCGACGAATCTCAACAGCAGGACGATTCTCAAGAAGGCGAGCTTGCAAATGGTCGCCGAAGTGGCCGTGGAGGGCGTGGTGGTCGTGGCGGTCGAAGATCTGACCGGTCACGTTCGAACGACCGTGACGATAGCTCAGATCGCTCCGAGCAGCAGCCAAGCCCAGAATCACGAGACGAACAGCGCCGAGATTCCCAGCCAATAATCCGTGAAAAAGACGAAGAAGCCGAACAGCTTGTTTCGGAACTCATCGACTACTTACTGGGTGCAATGGGTGTCGTTGCTGACACTTACATTCGAGACGACGACGAAGAGGGTTCGATGACCTTCGAAATCGAGGGTCCGGACGCTGGTCTGCTGATCGGTCGACGGGGCGAGACGCTTCAGGCGCTTCAGTTCCTCATTCGTATGGTCACAAACCGACAGCTTGGCCGAAAAGCCTACGTCGTTATTGATATCGAAGACTACCGAGAACGTCGTGTGCAGATGCTGCGTCGACTTGCTCAGCGCATGGCGGGTCGGGTTGGTTCAAGCGGTCGTGAAGACAGCCTCGAACCGATGTCACCAGCCGAACGTCGCATAGTTCACATGTCACTTGCCGGGCACCCCGAGGTTCGAACAGAATCCGAAGGCGAAGGCAACCAACGCCGAGTAGTGATCTTCCCGAAATAGTGCTGAAGGCACGTATTCCGGCTAATTGGATTGCAATTATTCAGGAAGGGTGCCAAGCACATTCTGCAAGCGGGATTTATATGCCCGAAAAGCCTCGCGACCGTGATCGGTGAGATGAAGTGTTGTATGGGGTTTTTTACCCCTGAATTCCTTCTTGATATCAATATAATCGTTCTGTTCAAGCTTGGTTAAATGGGTCGATAAATTGCCCCACGTCAAACCTGTCAAACGCATCAGATACACGTAGTCGGCACTTTCAACAACGTACAGGTACGTTAGGATCATAAGACGCGCCGGCGCGTGGGCTATCAGGTCGATTTCTGCCAGGGGATGTAGTTTCGGATCAGATTGACCGTCGGGAATCTCAGACATCCTGTGAACTTGCCTCGTTCGCCGAATCAGGAGCTCCCCGCATCACTTGCATAAATAGAATCAATCCAGTCAGAATCAAGATTGTGGCGGTAATACCAAACACAATCGGATAGCCGTGATGCACCGTCTCAAATTGTTCGTACATCAACTCGCCAACCAGCGGTGATCCCGCGATCAGAATTCCGTATATGTACAGGCGACGGAATTTGAGCAAAAGCGCCGGGGTGCTGAACAATGCAATGATCATGATTCCGAATTTATACGCCGTTTCCCAACTCGGATCCTCGGTAAGATCCAGCAAGTCAAATCCGGCGATTCGAGCAACGAACTGCAGAACGAAAATCAAGAAAAAAGTCCAACTGATTCTTTTCCTCCGCGCTCGACTCAGTATCACGATGTCAGCTCGAGGGGCTACGATGTACTTCCTTACCAACATAAGAGGCAACCAAACGACTATCCCAATAGGGAAGAAGATCGCCGTGCTCCAGAGCTCGCCCATGGGAGAGCGCAATATAGATCGAATGGCAAATACCAGTACCAGATAACCAACGAGGATGTCCCACATGCCATCCCGGTATCCATTCCTCATTCACTAAGAGTTCTTTGTAAAACAAAGTATATCACTTAATGCCGGTTCAACATGTGTGGCAAACGTAGATCGAAGATAATCTATAGCGGTTTCTCACGAGGCCAGTCGTAATTTTTATAAAGTCAGGAACATTGCAAACCCCAAACTTCCTCGCGCTCGGTCACTTGACGTTTGACGTCAACATCGTCGACAACGGTTCGCCCAGCAGTCACATTCCCGGTGGCGCAGTTGCTTATTCATCGCTAACTGCTCAGAAGCACGGGCTGAACGCCGCCGTTTTAACCTCAGCCAACGGGGACTACCCGGTCGACAAAATTCTCGCGGGTATCGACGTGAACTTAGTCGAAAGTGAACACACAGCTACGTTCGCCAACTACTACGATTCAGGTGATCGAACTCAGGTACTGCTTGCTTCAGGAAGCCGCATTTCACAGGCTGCCGTGCCAGCTGATTGGACTCAACCCGACATCCTCTATGTTGGTCCGCTTCTCCACGAACTTCCTACCGACTGCGTGAACTGGTTTGAGCCTGCAAAGTTGTCGTGCCTCGCTCCTTCGGGCTGGCTCCGACGCTGGGGACCCGACGGCGCGATCACCCACTCCGACACGCTCCCGCCGTTTCGCGGAAAGAAATGGGATGTAATCGTGGTCTCAGAAGCCGAAATAGAGAAGCTGCCAGAGCAGCAGCTGTTTGATCTCGGTGACATCGTGTGCGTTACTAGGGGCGAGAACGGCTCACGAATCTGGCAGGCGGGTGAATGGATCGATATCCCGGGGGTCCCGGCGCAGCCGGTCGATTTCACGGGTGCAGGTGATATCTGGTCAACGACCTTCGTAATCGCCCTGAGCGAAGGCAAATCGCTTGAAGAATCCGGCACCTACGCCTCTACCGCCGCTGCGATATCTATCGAATCGATAGGCCTTAGCGGGTGCCCATCACCGGAAGCGATCGCCGCACGCCTGCCGTGATCGCTGCCAGAGTTCAAGAATTCAAGAGTTCAAGCACCGTTCAACGCTGCTAGTGCCGCACCCTTGTCGAGCAACCCACCCGATTGTCGCCACAACTCTTCCCCGTCACGACCTATCACCACAAATGTCGGCGTCAGGTAGGCACGGTAGTCCCGGATAAGTTGCGACGCTATGGAATCCTGAACATTCAGCCTGAGGATCTGAACGTCGTCCTCCACTTCGCCCTCGAGACTTCGCACTATCGGCTCCGATGCCAGGCAGGCCGTACACGAGTTCGAGAAGAACTCAACGAATACCGGTTGACCTGAAGTAATCAAGCTCTGTGCTTCGACTTCGCTGGCGACGGTGCTGTCGCCTGGGCGAAGCGTAAAGACGACGCTGATCGCAACGATCGCAGCGACCGAATACACCGCTACTTGTGCGCGTCTGCCCTTTATCGGCAGGAGCGCAATCATCAATACGATGATGCCGGGGATAGTGACGAACGCCGAGTACTGGTTGAAAAATTCGAGCAATCCTGATCCTCAAAAAGCCCGTTTCAGGGGTTAGTTCAAATACTGATACGCAAAATTCGATTCATCCGATGTGAAATCGACGCGGGTTTTGTTGGAATCTAACAGGTTAGCCCAGCGCGCGCCCGTTCAGCAGCGCACCAAGCGAGTGCTCGGCCTCGATCTGACCGTCTATTTCCAGGCGGTGCGTACTCAGCGTCACATGGTTGTGATCACACGTCGCCAGAATCTGTTCGAACCTTTCGGCCGACGTGTTCCCGAACAGAATCAGCACCGGCATTACGTGTCGGCGGTCAGCCTTGAATATCGCGGCCTGGTACCACAGCGCCTGTCGTAAACCCTCCGACCACGAGTCGGCCCGTTCGATCTCGATCACATGCGTAGGAAACTTAGCGCTGTAGCCAATCAGCAGATCGGCGCGCTCCTTGCCAGTCCACATCTGGGCTTGCTCGATTGCATGAATCCCGGCTAGCCGGAAGATGCGGGTTACCTCTTCCTGAATCTCGGCCTCGGCTTTTTTCGGAATTCCCTGGGCCGCGTCGAAGCCCTTCATGATCCCGTCTTTGAGAGTTGCGTGCGAAAGGTTGAACTGCGATTCCCACGCTGAGTACAAAGCCGACTTGCGAGAGTTGCTCAGGTGCGACCAACCGGAAGCTTCGGCCTCCTGATGAACCGTCTGCACGACAGATTCACGTTCGGTGGTAGAAAGTTCGGTCAGTGTGCGAGTCATTTTTTCTTCTGAACCGGAGGTTTGAATTTCTTGCCAGATGCGTGAGCCTCGAGTCGCTGCTCGGCAAGCTCGACGTATTCAGACGATACGTCATACCCAACAAAATGACGACCGTTCTTCACGGCGGCGAGCGCTGTTGACCCGGTTCCCATGAATGGATCGAGCACTACTTCGCCCGAGAACGTGTAAAGCTCAATTGCTCGTCGCGGAAGTTCTTCCGGGTACGGAGCAGGGTGTCCGACCTGCTTTGCAGACTGCGGTGCAAATTCCCAGACGCTTTTAGTAAATTCCAAGAATTCATCCCGCGAGATCGTTGCTTCACGACCCTCAAGCGGTTTGCGACCAAATGGTGGCTTCTGGAATACGAGAATGTATTCGTGGGTGTCACGAAGAGTCGGGTTCGAAGGTGACATCCAACTGCCCCATGCCGTTGAAGAACCCGCTCCAGCCGACTTGTTCCAGATGATCTCGCCACGCATGAAGAAGCCAACCCGCGCCGCCTGCTCGATGATGTAGGCGTGCAGCGGTATGTACGGCTTGCGTCCCAAGTTCGCCACGTTTACGAGCGCACGGCCACCGTCGACCAGTACCCGATACGTCTCTTCCATCACGTTGCCGATGAGCTGCATGTACTCATCGTGCGTCAGATCATCGTCGTAATCTTTGCCAACGTTATAGGGCGGCGATGTGACCATCATGTGCACTGATCGATCGTGAAGTTCGGTCATTTTCTCGCTGGAATGAGCGAAGAACTTGTCGAGCGTGTCAGCGGCCAAAGATTGCTCGGGCTCAGCCTTTTTGTCCAGACTTCCCCTATCTTCTGGCTGAAGCGCACGCGCGTAGTACTCGGAAGAATCGTGGCTGAATCTTCCGTTCGTCCCGAAGGATGAAGTGCTGGTTGGGCGCTGCTTTGGGGCAGCCTTTGAACGACGAGGCATCTTGTGTAAAACGATGCTAGCAGTTGCCGCGCGCGAGCGCGAATTTATTTCGGCACTCTCCGTTGTCATTGCGAGGAGGAACGACGTGTCAATCAGCGGGTGATGGGCGCAGAACACGGCGATTCAGATCGTTAGCTGGCATGCCAGCGACAGCGAGGGGTGTTGGCTCATCCGGACCGCTGGCAAACACAGAAGTTACCTCCAAATCCCAAGCATTGCCACGTCGTCTAACTCCTCGCAATGACAATCACATCGACAGCGCGAGCCTAGCGTCCTACTCCGTTGCCTGATCCAAAATCGTAATCAGGTCGACCGCCTGCTTGCCATCTTCAACGCCTTTGGCCGTGATGCCCTCGTCGAACATCTGAATACAGAACGGACATGACACCGCCAGCGTGTCGGCTCCGGTTTCGAGGAACTGGTCGGTGCGCATGTGATTCACACGCTCACCCTCCTCCTCCATCCACATTCGCCCACCACCGGCTCCACAGCAGAACGCCTTCTCCTGATTGCGGTCCATCTCGACGAAATCGAGCCCCGGTATCGCGCTAATAACCTCCCGAGGCGCACCAAACTCGCCGTTGTGCCGACCCAGATAACACGAGTCGTGATAAGTAACGGTTCCTATCTTGCCGATGCCAGCCTCGGTTGGTTTTAGCTTGCCCTCCTTAAGCAGCTCGCCGACGAACGCCGTGTAGTGAATCACCTCGTAGTTCCCGCTCAGCTGCGGGTACTCGTTTTTCATCGTGTTGAAGCAATGCGGGCAGGTGGTGATGATCTTCTTCACGTCGTACTGCGTGAAAGTGGCGATGTTCGTTTCGGCCTGAACCTGGAACAGATACTCGTTGCCGAGCCGCCGTGCAGGATCGCCGGTGCAGGTTTCTTCATCGCCTAAAACAGCGAAATCGATTCCAGCCTTCTTCAACACCGAAGCCATCGAACGGGTTGTGTCGACACCACGTTGCACCAGCGCCCCGGAGCAGCCGACCCAGAATAGAACTTCGGAGTCGGGCTTCTCGGCTAGCGTCGGAATTTCAAGACCGTCCATCCACGATGTACGAGTCAAAGTGGTCCCACGCCAAGGGTGACCCCGCTGCTCGATCGACTGCATCGCCGACATCGCTGTTTCCGGCGTACTAGCCTCTTCCAACGTGAGATACCGCCGCATGTCGACAATCGAATCGATGTGATTGATCTCGACAGGGCATGCGTCGAGACACGCAGCACAGGTCAAACAGCTCCACAGCACGTCATCGCCAATCGCATCGTGAACCATCGAAGTGGCTGGCTCCGGAGGCGTTTCTCCGGCGGGCGTCCCCAGAAGAACGGGAGCTCGCTCCTCCATGTAGCCCCGCATTCCCTGAATCAACGCCCTTGGCGAAAGTGGCTTGCCCGAAGCCCACGCCGGGCAGGCGTCCTGACAACGTCCGCAGTTGGTGCACGCATCAAAACTCAGCATCTGCGTCCACGGAAGGTCGATTATGTCTTTCGCCCCAAACGTCTCAAGCGTCTCGAAATCGCCCATCGACTTCAGGGCGCCCCGAGGTCGCAACGTTCGGTAGTACCAGTTCATTGGGCTTACGATCATGTGAGTAAGTCGGCTGAACCGAGCCGATGCGTACACAATCGCTGAAACGAACACTCCGGCGTGCAGCCACCACGTTGTTGCGTGAAGAGTTTCGAGCGCACCAGTGCCAATTCCTATACCGAGCAGGGTCTTTGCAACAATCCAGCCGATAGGCGACCATCGTGCAACCGAGGGATCGTAGAAAGAAGATGCTGGGTTCAGTTCGGTAGCGGCAATACGGAAGCCTTCTATCAGGAAACCGCTGATAAGCAGGGCGAACAGGAACCCCAAAACAACGGCGTCATCGAGTGCCGTGTTGAGGCGACCGGGTCGAATCACATATCGTCGCCACACCGCCATCAAAAGCCCAACCGCGGCAAGCCCGCCACCAAGTACATCCCATGTAAACCCAAGCGGTATACGTGCGTGCGCAGTTGGCCACACCCAGTTCAGGTACTTTTCGGCGTTGAATTCAAGCGCTGCGATCGTCGTGGCGATAAGCAAAATGCTGAATCCCCAGAAAATCGCAAAGTGCATGATCCCTGGATACAGATCACGTTTGCGAACGAACTGCCGATGCGCAATTAAGCCAACGGCAACAAGCGCAAGAAACGCCTTCCATCGATCACCGGTTGGACCCAGATCCGCATCGGCACCGGCGGTGTGCCAGAAACGCCATCGACGACGCAGGGCATAGGCGATAGAAGCGAGGGCAATAGGGGCGACGAGATAAACGAGGGCACCGGCGAACGGGTAACCAATGTTCCAGAAATCTGTGCGACCAGCGAAATCATACATGCCCTTGCTTGATCCTCAATTACCTAATCTAGTACACGTTCATCTGGTATCTGGTGCCAAATGGCGGCGCCAAATCGCAGTTTACGGATCACCAGTGTCTGTGTCGTGCCTGTAACCGTCCCGCTGAACCCCAGACGCTGCCCCGACGACGCCACTTAGTTAACGAGCCGGGTCCACATCAGCACCGACGATCCTGTTACCAGCCAAAGGAAAATGTTGATCAACAATGGCTTGTCGCGAATGACAATTTCTTCGGGATTCTCACCAACGCCCTTGATGTGAATCAAGAACAGGTAACGAAGAATTCCGTATGCAACAAACGGAATCGTAAGCATCATCGAGTGATTACTCGGGACGTTCGCTTCGATCACGCCCGTGCTGAACGTGTAGAGGGTGTACGAGATCAGAGTGGCAGTTGCCACAACGTTGATCAGGCTGTCGAGCAGTGGCAATGAATAGTCGCTGAGAATCGTCCGCTGTGCCTCAGAATTTTCGCCAGAAATAGTCAGCTCATTGCGACGCTTCGCGAGAGCCAGAAATAGCGCACCCAGAGCCGTTACAACGTACAACCACGGCGAAATCGTCAGGTCTAATTTGACCGCGTCATTGCCCTGCGTGATGATCGCGTGGTCGATGGCAATCGATCCGGCAACGGCTCGCAAAATGAACCCTGAAGCAACCGCCATCACATCGAGCAGCACAATGTTTTTGATCCACCAGCTGTAGGCGATGTTCATTGCGAGATAGCCCGCAGCTGTGATCAGCATCGGCGTCGAAATAAGATACGACCCTCCCAGTGCCACCACGATAAAGAAGCTAGCGATGCCGATAGCCCAGGGTATTGAAATCCTTCTGGCGGCTATTGGCCGGAATCGCTTGCGGGGGTGCGTTCGGTCCTTTTCGGCATCAACCGAATCGTTGATGTAGTAAACCGCCGCCGAAAGAAGTACGAATATCCCAAGAGCGGCAAACGCACGACCGACAATATCAGTCATTCCTGCAACATCATCCGCGTTGTACCAAATGTTGATCGTGAAGAAGAGAGGAACGAGAACAAGACCGTTCTTGATCATCTGCTTGGGGCGCGATTCCCTTATGATCGCCCGAATGCTCGGGATACCTGATGCCTGAATTGTGACTTCCTGTTCTGTCGCCATATGGGCGATGATAGGTGTATTCGGAATTCGGGGTCAATTTGTACCGCCGACACGAATCACCAGTAATTATGCCAACTAACTCGAAAATACGACTCGATCAACTCCTTGTAGACAAGCATCTCGCTCCTGATATTAAGGAAGCGGCTGCACTCGTTATGGCGGGGAAAGTGTCGATCGCGCAAGAACGCCGGTCGCCAACGCCCGGAATGCAGGTGAGGCCGGATGTTGATTTAACGGTTGTGGCAGAGAAGCGGTTTGTTTCGCGTGGTGGGGAAAAACTTGCGAAGGCTCTCGATGTTTTTGAGGTGAATGTTAAAGGTGCTGTGTGCCTCGACGTTGGTGCATCGACTGGTGGATTTACCGACTGCCTGCTGCAAGCGGGGGCGGCACGGGTCTATGCCGTAGATACAGGGCGTGGTCAGCTACACCAGAAACTTCTCGTTGACGATCGAGTTGAAAACATGGAACGAACGAATCTTGTCGATGGACTGGGGCTGCCCGAAAAAGTCAGCCTGATAGTGGCCGACGTTTCGTTCACATCTCTCAGCACCGTGTTGCCTACCGCATTCGACCAACTCGCAGAAAACGGACAGGCAATAGTTCTGCTCAAGCCCCAGTTCGAAGCGAAGAAATCAGATGTTCCGCGAGGTGGCGTCATTACCGATCCACTCGTCCATGCTGCAGTTATCGGTCGCTTTTTAAGATGGGCTGGCCAATCAAAAATACGGATTCGGAATCTGACCAGTTCGGGGATACTCGGAGATAAGGGAAACCGGGAGTTTCTACTGCATCTTGCCCCCCTGTGAGCTACTTAGTCCCAAATCACACCCCTCGCCCCGTGTTTGCGTTGACCGCGCCACTTGCACCACGTTAAAATTAGCGCTCACTCACCGATTCACCTTGGAGCCATTCGGTGATTCTGATCATTGGCGATGCAAGCGAGCGTCCCATGAACTGAGCGGTCCGATCTAAAACATTTACATTTGTGTTAGAGAATCAAGGTTCGATCAACACGAACTCCGACGATAAGCCGCATGAGGAATGTGGGATCGTCGGAGCATTCGTACCCGGTGAAAGCGTAGCCCGAACAGCGTTCTTTGGTCTGTTCGCGCTCCAACATCGCGGGCAGGAAAGCGCCGGCATCGCAACATCAGTCGGCGATAAAATCCATCTCAAAGCGCGGATGGGACTTGTCTCGCAGGTATTCCGTGAAGAGACTCTTACCGGACTTCCCGGGCATCTAGGAATTGGGCATACCCGATATTCGACGATGGGTGGGAGCACGGATTACAACGCCCAGCCGCTCCTTGCCAGTGGACAACGAGGTGAAATAGCAGTTGGGCACAACGGCAACGTGATCAACGCAGCCGATCTCCGGATCGAGATGGCCGAAGAGTTCGGTTCGAAATTCATCAAGACTTCCGACACAGAAGTAATCGCCGAACTATTCGCAAAAGCTCCCGGAAGCGACTGGTTCGAGGTTTCTGCCTACGCCATGCGCCGACTTAAAGGCGCTTACTCACTCGTGATCATGACCAAGAACCAACTGATCGCCGTTCGCGACCCGCTTGGAATTCGACCACTCTGCCTCGGAACGCTCAACGGTGGTTATGTAGTCGCTTCGGAAACGGCTGCGCTCGACAATCTGGGTGCCGACTTCGTTCGTGAACTCGAAAACGGCGAAACCCTAATAATCGATGAAAACGGTATTGAGTCGAAAATCTGGTCGGGTGCCCGAAAACCGCACGCAATGTGCGTGTTCGAGCAGATCTACTTTGCTCGACCCGACAGCATCCTTAACGGTGAACTGGCTTACGAAACCAGGCAGCGTCTTGGCGCAGAGGTCTATCGAGAGCACCCTGTCGACGCCGATATCGTAGTCGGAATTCCCGACTCATCGACGCCGCACGCTGTAGGTCTAGCTGCTGAAGCCAAGATTCCCTACACCGAAGCCATCATTCGTAATCGATACGTTGGCCGAACATTTATCCAACCCGACCAGCGATCACGCGATCAGGGTGTGCAGACCAAGTTCAACCCGATGCGGGGCGTAATTGCCGGCAAGCGCTTGCTTGTAGTCGACGATTCGATCGTACGAAGCACGACGATCACACGAGTAATCAAAATGCTGCGTCGAGCCGGTGCCAAAGAAGTTCACGTCCGAGTGGCATCCCCCCCAATCAAGTCGACCTGTCATTTCGGGGTCGACATGGCAACGCTCAACGAACTCATCGCAGCGAATAAGACAGTCGAAGAGATCACCGAATATATCGGTGCAGATTCACTGGCTTATCTATCTGTTGAAGGACTGCTAAGAGCAGTTCGAGCACCTGAAAATTCCTACTGCACAGGCTGTTTTACCGGGAACTATCCCATTCCGGTTCAGCTCGAAATGAACAAAATGGGTTTCGAGGCCACTCAGAACGTTTAGTTCGCCATCAATTGCCGCTGCAAGCGTTCTTACTGAGGCACAGTTGGTGAAATTGCAGGCTCTCAAGTACCCCTCCTGAACGTATACTTATCGCTTGAAAATAACGCGTCTGAAAAACGCACTGGAAATCGCTTACGGGAGCCCTCGAGCATGACTGATCGCCCAGCAGGTAAGACGTACGCTGATGCAGGTGTAGACCTTAACGAAGCGGCACTCGTGAAGACCACTATCAAGGGCATTGCAGCTGCGACTCTGGGCAAGGCTGTAGTGGCGGGTCCCGGTGGCTTTGGCGGAGTGATAGACCCCGATCCCGCTGGCGATACTCTTCTTGTTGCAAGCACCGATGGCGTGGGCACAAAGCTCCGCATCGCCGATGCGCTTGGCCGCCACGATACGGTAGGCGCAAGCATCGTCAACCACTGTATAAACGATATTCTTCCCGCCGGAGCCCGACCGCTCTTCTTCCTCGACTACATCGGTCTGAGCCGATTCGACCCCGATAAGATTGCTGAGATTGTTGGTGGGCTAGCTAGGGCGTGTCGAGAAGCAGGCTGCGCACTTCTAGGTGGCGAAACTGCCACGATGCCCGATATCTACCACGGCAATGACTACGACCTCGCCGGGTTCATCGTCGGCACGGTGCGTAAAGATGCTTTGCTGAAGCCGGAAAATACCCGTGCAGGTGACGTTATTCTGGGATTGGCGTCTGACGGTCTGCACACCAACGGATATTCACTTGTTCGCTCGGTATTCGAAACCGACCAGAACCCTTCAGTTTTAGCTTCAAACGTTCCCGAGACGTCCCACACGCTCGGCGAACTGCTCCTTCGACCACATCTCTCTTACCTCGATGCCATTGGGCCCGTACTCGATAAAATTCGTGGACTCGGGCACATTACAGGCGGAAGCTTCTTCAAGAACATCCCACGGGCGCTGGCCGACGGTCTGGGAGCAGATGTCGATATCTCTACATGGTCAATCCCGCCGCTGTTCAAGTTCATTCAGGAATCTGGAAACGTGGATGACCTTGAAATGTTCAGGGTATTCAACATGGGTGTTGGCATGACAATCATCGTCGAGCCCGGGCTGGCCTACGATGTGCTGAACAGCGTTCCCGGTGCCTTCAGAGTTGGTGAAGTTGTAGAGCGTGCCGAAGGCGAAGAACGCACAAAGCTGATCGGTCTCTAACCGGCTTCTCGTACAGAAGAGAACAGACTAAAGAAAAGAATCGAGAAACAATTGAGGGCGCTACTTTCTGCATATGACCGAACCGGACTCGTCGACTTCGCCAAAACGCTGGTCGAAGCCGGGTTCGAACTGCTCAGCACCGGCGGTACTGCGAACGAGCTGAAAAACGCCGGGCTCGATATCACCGAAGTGGCATCTGTAACGGGTGCGCCCGAGATCCTCGATGGCCGGGTAAAAACCCTTCACCCTCGTATTCACGGCGGACTGCTCGGCAAAAGAAGCAATCCGGCTCACGTAGCCGAGATGAAGAAGCAGGGCATCGAGGGAATCGACGTTGTTGTGAACAACCTCTACCCGTTCCAGCAGACAATCTCGAAGCCTGACGTATCGCTCGACGATGCCCTCGAAAACATCGATATCGGCGGTCCTGCCATGACCCGTGCAGCCGCCAAGAATTTTCCGGATGTCGTGATCGTTGTCGATCCTTCCGACTACGCAACCGTGGGCGAGATGATCGTCAACGGCGGCGTATCGATGGATCAACGCCGTCGATTGGCTGCAAAGGCGTTCCAGCACGTAGCTGGATACGACACGCTGATCTCCGCGTACCTGCGTGAGCCCGACGCAACGGGCGACGACAAAACAGCCCTCTTCCCCGAAGAAATTACGTTTGGCTGGAACCGAGTGGCGATTCCTCGTTACGGCGAGAACCCTCACCAGGCGGGTGGAATCTACGTCACCCCCGGCGAGACCGGCGGGATCGTCAACGCAAAGCAATTGCACGGCATCGACATGTCGTACCTCAACTACTTTGATGCCGATGCTGCGTGGGTTTCAGCAAACTCCTACCAGTCGCTCGGGCAACACTGCGTTTCGGTCGTGAAGCACGCAAACCCGTGCGGTCTGGCGATCAATGCTGATCAAACCGAGGCATACAGGAATGCTCTGGCTGGCGATCCTATGTCAGCATTTGGGGGAATCGTTGGATTCAATAACGTTGTAACTGCGGAAACTGCCACTGCGATGAAAGGCGTTCTCTACGACGTGATCGTTGCGCCCGGATACGAACCCGAGGCACTCGAAATTCTCCAGAAGCGAAGGCGCACCCGAGTACTCGAAACCAAACCTTCGGCAACCCCGCTGCTCAACGTGCGAAACGTTACAGGTGGTGCTCTGATTCAGCAGCCCGACGATATTACTGAAGTCTCATCTTCTTGGACCGTTGTCACGAAGAAGCAGCCTACCGAGCAGCAGCTCAACGACATGGCGTTCGCGTGGAAGGCGTGTCAGCTCGTCCACTCAAACGCGATCGTATTCGCCAGGGACTCGATGCTCAAAGGCATGGGGGCAGGGCAGCCGAACCGGGTGATGAGCGTGTATCTGGCGGGAAGAGCCGCCGGTGACGACGCCGAGGGCTGTGTGATGGCAAGCGACGCCTACTTCCCGTTCCCCGACGGTATCGAAAGTGCAGCCGAAGCTGGAGCAGTTGCGATAGTACAGCCGGGCGGTTCAGTGAAAGATCAGGAAGTAATCGATGCCGCCGACCGTCTGGGACTGGTGATGTTGTTCACCGGAACACGCCACTTCAATCACTAAACGCTTTTATGCGGTTACTGCTTAGACGTCCTTACCACGCCCTGAGAAACAAGGTTTCTATGAATGCAACCATCGACATAGTCATCCCGGTCCTCAACGAGGAAGTGGCTCTGCCCGGCTGCATTGAAAAGCTCTACGCGTTCATCAGCGAGCACCCCGAACGTGACTGGCGAGTAGTAATTGCCGACAACGGTTCGACCGATCGAACTACCGAAATCGCTAACGAACTGTCGGAAAACCATAAAAGCCTGTCAGTATCTCGACTAGATCAGCGCGGACGTGGCCGTGCGCTCAAGCAGGCATGGGGCGAAAGCGACGCCGACGTGCGGTTGTATATGGACGTTGATCTATCAACCGACCTGAAATCTTTGCCTTCGTTGGTTGCCGCAATAGCCGATGACGGCTACGAAATAGCGATAGGTTCGAGACTCATCAAAGGTTCTGAAGTGGTCGATCGTACATTGAAGCGTGAGATCACTTCGCGTGGCTACAACATCCTCATCCACCTGTTCTTTCCACTCACCAAGTTCAAAGACGCTCAGTGCGGATTCAAGGCAGTTTCAAGGAAAACAGCCGAGAATTTAGTCCCTCTCGCCAAAGACAACGCATGGTTCTTCGACACCGAACTTCTGTTACTCGCCGGTAAGGCCGGGTATGACATAAAGGAAGTACCGGTTCACTGGGAAGATGATCCCGATACCCGGGTGAAGATTATTTCGACAGCATGGGAAGACGTAAATGGGCTGCTTAGATTAAGGTTTAAAGGTCGCCCAGTTCCGCCATCAGCATCTTGACCACTGATTTATTCGATAGATAGAGTTGGGTACTCGCGTGGCTGGTCACATTCGACGGCTGCGCAAAACTGAAGCATCAACACATGACTACACCCGGCGATTTTGAGATCGGCCGCTCGGTTCTAACCGGGTACACCGCCGACAACGAACTACACAGGGCATTGACCATCCTTCGTAACGAAGGCATCAACCCTGAAGTGGTGGTTGAGTTCACCGCAGAGCGCGACGGCGTGTTCTGTGGCGTCACGGAAGTGAAGACGCTTCTCGATAGGGTGCTGCCCGAAACCGGCCGCGAAGTATGGGCGCTTGACGAAGGCGTATCGGTATCTGGCGGCGAAGTAGCGTTACGCATTCGGGCGCCTTACGCTTCGTTCGGACTATTTGAAACCGCAATTCTCGGTACTCTCGCTTCTTGCACCGGTTGGGCTACGGCTGCTTCTGAGTGTGTCGAAGCAGGTGATGGAATCCCGATAATTGGCTACGGCGCTCGTCATGTCCACCCGGAAGTGGTTGGGGTGATGGACTACTCCGCGGTGGTCGGCAAGTGCGCATCTAGCTCGTCGGTGGTTGGTCAGCAGCTACATGGACTCACTCCTTCCGGAACTATGCCGCATTCGCTAGTACTACTGATGGGCGACACCGTTCGATCAATCATGGCGTTCGACAAGCACATGCCGCCTGAGGTGCCGAGAGTGGCACTGGTCGACACGTTCAAGGACGAAGCCGAAGAGGCGCTGGATGTGGCAAAGGCGTTGCGTGAGCGACTTCGTGGCATTCGTCTGGACACGCCGAAAGAACGTGGAGGAGTAACGCCCGACCTTGTTCACGAGATTCGAGCTCGACTCGATCAGGGCGGATACAGCCACGTCGATATCTTCGTGAGTGGTGGCATAACCCCTGATCGTATTCGGGAATTTGTCGAAGCATCCGCTCCCGTGAGTGTGTTTGCAGTCGGTTACTACATCGCTGCGGCGAGCCCGATTTCATTTACAGCCGACATCAAGGAAATTGAGAACCGTGCTATTGCGAAGCGTGGTCGAATTCCGGGTCTTGCCGTGAACCCACGGTTATCGCAGGTTCTGTAGTTCGGCTTTTGCGCTTCGGGGTTTACGGGACTTCTTAGCGCTCTATAGAACTCACGAGTTCTAATCGTGCCACCTGCGTATCTGACGGCCGCACTTTTGCCCATTCTGCGAGTCGATATCCTGCGACCCAGACGATGCCCTGACTCGAGTCGAGAATCGGGACTCTATTTCGCCAGCGCTCAGGAACGCCGGCTCCAACAAAGAAATCCTGAAGCTTTGCTTTGGCGGTCATTCCGAGTGGTTGAAATCGGTCACCGTTCTTGCGATTCCGCAGCGTGAGCACGTATTTCAGCAGATCTGGCGTGGTGAATGTGGTGTTGGGGTCGCCAGGGTCGAGATTATCGGGTCGATCGGTGATGTCGACTTTGATGGTGAAATTACGGTCGAGTTGAACACTTCCGGAGAGTGGGAGTTCGATGTCTGTAAACGAGCCAGGAAACGGGCAGTCGTCATCGTCAAAAGAAGCAAATCCGAACGCCTCTTTGTCGATGAAAAATCTTGTTCCGTTAGGTAATTCAATCGATGTCCCGCTTCGCCCTGAAAGTTGGCGGACCATTTCCTGTACGTGAACCCGCTCAAGATCCTGCGAGTGTCCAACATGAATTTCGTATGCACGCATGAGCATTCTGGCGAGAAGGCTCGGAGGTATTTTTTGGGTGACTGATCGGGCGTACGAACCGTTGCTGTTTCTTGCTTCTGCAATGTGCTGATCGACGACCCATTCGACGATCTCCAGATCGTCCGAGGCGTTTTTCGCAAGTCTTGCGAACGCGTCGGTTGCACCCGGTGCCGCCTCGTTGAGCAAAGGAAGAATATCCAGGCGGATTTTGTTTCGGGTGTACTCCCTGCTGCTGTTCGACTTGTCGATGACCGGGACGATTCCGAGCTCTTCGCAGAACTGGATGCACGCGGCTCTTGGCGTATCAAGCATCGGGCGCAGCACGTTGAGTTCAACGCTCGATTCGGGGATTCGCAAAATCGAGCTGTAGCTCATTCCACCGATGCCCTTCAGGCCAGCGCCGCGCGCAGCGTGCAGCAGTACTGTTTCGGCCTGATCGTCACGGGTGTGTCCGGTTGCAACACCAAAAGCGTCGCGGCTGTTAGCGAGCTGAGTCAGTGCGAGATATCGGGACTGTCGAGCCGCGGATTCGACAGAGATTTTCTCGGTTGCGGCAACAGCAGGGACATCAACCGTAATTGACGAAAATCCCACGCCCAGTGACTCAGCGATTTGTTGAGCAGCGATCTGGGCATTGTTTGAAGATTCAGGACGAATCTGATGGTTTACATGGGCTGCAAGCAACGTGAAGTTTCGTTGCTCTCTCAGCCTGACCAGTCCGGAGAGCAGCGCCGACGAATCGGGCCCACCCGAGAACGCTACGATCAACGACGCCCCGTTTGGAACCGACGCCAGCGTGAGTCCTGCATCAAGTCGTTCGAGGAAGTTCGATTCGGTAGACATCAGATATCGCCTACTGAGGAATTTCAGCGATCTCGTTTACCCGTCGTACCCGAATGCTGGCGATTTTCGCGCCTTCCATCTCGCCAACCTGCATTCTCAGGTTGCCAAATCGAACGCGTGTTCCCGCGTCAGGCAGATGATGAGCCTGCGAGAGGAAGAACCCTGCGATTGTTTCGTAATCACCCTCAGGAATATCCAACCCGAGCTCGTCGTTCGCCTCGCCAATCTCGAGTCCGCCGTCGAGCACGAACGTGTTTTCGTTGACCGTCACAAAACGGCGATCAGGTTGATTGCCTTCTTCACCGGTCCGGCCAACGATCTGTTCCACTAGTTTTGTCAGTGTAATAAGACCTGAGATGCCACCGAATTCGTCTACGATCATCGAGATCTTGTGTCCCGATTCCTGCATCTCTTCGAACAGATCATCGAGGCGCTTCGTCTCGGGGACAAAGTTAGCCTGACGCATCAGGTTGATTACGGGATGATCAAGATCGAGTTTCGCTTCAGAAAGAGGAGCCAGTACGTCTTTTACCGAAAAAATTCCTACGACATCGTCGTGGTCAGTATCAAAAACTGGGAACCGAGTGTGTGGTGATGTGCGATACGCCTGCATGAATGCACCAAAAGTGGCATCAGCCTGAACCCAAACTATCTCGGGTCGCGGCGTCATCACGTCTCGCACTTCCATCTCGCCAAATCGGAAAATGTTCTCGAGCATCTCACCGGTGTTCTCTTCAACCGTGCCTTCTGCCTCACCGAGATCGATCAAAGTCCGAAGCTCACCGGCTGTAACGATCGGGCTTTTAAGCGATTCTTTACCGCCGAATAGCTTGATGATTCCTCTCGGAACGAGAGTGAATGCGAACACCAGAGGCCATGTAGCGGTCATCAGTAACAAAACTGCTCGTGCAGTAATTAACGACCACCGTTCAGGTGCAACAACTGCAAGAGTTTTAGGTGTTAGTTCACCGACTACCACGATTGCAACAGTGGCTAGTGCTGTTGCAACTACGGACGACAGGAACGTGGGTTCACCGTCACCAATAGTTGCGATAGCCAGCGTGGTACCGACAGATGCGACCATGATGTTGAACAGGTTTCCGAGGAGAAGAATCGTTCCGAAGAACTTCTCATACTGATCGAAAATCTTAACGACTAGCTTCGCCCGCTTATCGCCTTCTTCACCGCGATATTCGATCCTGTATCGGCTCGCGCCTAAAACAGCCGCCTCGGTAGCACTGATAAATGCGCTACCCAGCAGCCCAATTACGATAATTACGATCGAGATGGTCACTAGATTGATTCAGAGCAGAAGAAAAAATAGCGCCGCAAACAAAACGACACAAAGCTCATACACCAAGTTTAGCGGTCAATGACCACCGGAACGCAACTGACAAGTTTTTGCCAGTTACGCCCGAATTGATCGATTGACTATTGCAGCGAAGCCTAAACGTCCCTAGTTAGACGCTGGCGCACCGGCGGTTTCGCCGGCACCTTCTGGTGGGGCAGAGCCATCTTCGCTGGCACGAATAGCGGCCTCTATCTGATCTCGAATATCGGTGTTCGTCTTAAGGAACTTACGAGAAGCCTCGCGTCCCTGACCAAGACGAGTCTCACCATACGAGTAGAATGATCCGCTCTTCTTCACGATGCCGTCTTCAACACCGAGATCGAGTAAACTGCCCTCTTTGCTGATGCCTGAATCGAAAAGAATTTCAATTTCGGCTTTTCGGAAAGGCGGTGCCACCTTGTTCTTCACGACCCTGGCTCGTATGCGGTTACCAATAATGTCCTGTCCAACCTTGACAGCCTCGACCCTTCGCAAATCGATACGCACCGAGCTGTAGAACTTCAAAGCACGTCCACCCGGAGTCACTTCAGGGCTACCGAACACCACACCAACTTTTTCTCGAAGTTGGTTAATGAAAATACAAACAGTGTCAGTCTTGTGAATGATCCCGGTGAGTTTGCGCAACGCCTGCGACATGATCCGAGCCTGCAGACCGATCTGCATATCGCCCATGTTGCCTTCGAGCTCAGCCGATGGCACTAGTGCCGCAACGCTGTCGATGACGATGATGTCTAGCGCACCACTGCGGATCAGGTACTCGGTAATCTCTAGAGCCTGCTCAGCAGAGTCTGGCTGTGAAATCAAAAGCTTGTCTACATCCACACCAAGTACGCGGGCATACGTCGGGTCCATAGCGTGTTCAACGTCAATGAACGCTGCCTGTCCACCAGCCGCCTGAGCCTCGGCAACTGCCGACATAGCAAGCGTGGTTTTACCGGCAGACTCTGAACCGAAGATCTCGATGATTCGGCCTCGTGGAAGCCCACCGACGCCGAGTGCGATATCAAGGGCGATTGAACCCGTTGGGACAGATTTTATACTCGTGTCGAGATTGGACTGGCCGAGCCGCATAACGGCACCACGACCAAACGACTTCTCGATCTGTGCAAGAGCTAACTCAAGACTCTTGTCTCGGTCGCTGCTCGCCCCGTTAACTGAAACCTTGGGCATTGCTTTCTTAACAGCCAACGTCGCTCTTCTTTCTCTGCTATCCAGAGGCCGGACATACGGTTCAAATCGACCGCAATGCAACGCAGATTAGCACAAGTGTTCTAATGCCGCAACAAGCCTATGGCACAACAGTAATGTTCTCCCACAGGCCTGTGTTTGCAGCGCCAAGAATTACTACGCAGATTTCCCATCAATGAAGTCGACGAATGCCTGCGTATGACGGCCGCGAACTCTGCCAGTTTCGTAAATCAAGTTCAGATCACGTTCAAGTGAAAGCCCGTTGATTCGGACCGCCAAAACTTTGCCGCTGTGGCTGTCGACAGCGTGCTGCGTAACAAACCCGATTCCAAGGTTCAGCTCGACCGCCGTAGCAACTGCATGGGTGCTTCCCAGAGTCATCGAAACCCTGTGTTCAGGTAGTTTGATACCTGCAGCAGAAAGAGCCTGCACAACCGTTTGCCAGGTTCCTGATCCATCTTCACGTTCGATGATGTTCTCGTCTCGCAGTTGATCGATAGTGATCGACTGCTGGTCGGCGAATTTGTGGTCGGCTGAAACTGCCAGAACAACTTCATCTTTCCCCATTGGTATCGATGAGTAACCGGCCGCGGTAGAAGGCATTACGGATAGACCAAGATCTGCCTGCCTGTCGCCCAGAGTTCGGGCAACCTGAGCCGAATCTGCAACAAGAACCTCAACCGATATGCCGGTGTGTTCGTTTGTGAATTCTGAAATTAGTGCTGGGATCAAATACTCGGCTGGTGTTGAGCTGGCGACGATCCTGATAATCCCAGTAAGGGCCGATGGGTCGGGGCCAAAGCGTGAAACCAATGCATCGAAGTCTGAAATAGTTCGAATCGCGAACTGCATAGACTCCCTGCCTGCATTGGTAAGAATGGCACCGGTACCCCGCCTTTCAAGCAAACGGGTGCAAAGCTCTCGTTCCAGACGCTGGATTTGCCGGCTTAGGCCGGGTTGGCTCATACCAAGCCGGTCTGCCGCTCGCGTGAAGCTCCCTGTATCGGCGACAGCTTTAAGTGCTTTAAGTTCTGCGATATTCATGGTCTTCACACCCCCGAGTAATTCGACCTATCGGTTTATGACCGTGCTATCAAAACATGCGGGTCACACGTTGGATTATTATCTACATTCAGCTTCGGTATATCCACGAAACAGAATCACTCAAAGGTGAAAAAGCAGTGAAAAGCTGCAAACAGTCACTAACCAGAAAATCGAATAAATTTATCCTACAGAAAAATGTTGAACTGTAGAGGACAATACAGCCCCACCCCGCGGCACGATATGAATCACGCAGCGCTAGCGTATCCAGAAATATCTATATTTATAGTCCGGAATGGGTCGACTAATGACAATCTGGATTCCGACGCCAAAAGCCCTCGGAATCAGTGCCGAGGGCTTTTGGCGTCGGAGATCTCGTAGTTAGGAGATCTCGGGACGAGAACCAAGTGTCATTGGGATCGCAATTTCAACGCCGTCTCTAAAAATCCCAACCACTATGTCATCACCCGGGGCGGTATTGAGTGCTAGGTACCCAATGAGATCGTCCATGGACTTCATGCGAATGGAGTTGAGTGAAACGATGATGTCGCCATCCCAATTCTCAAGTCCCGATATCAGTCGCCCGCTCGGAGCCCGCTCGCCTGTGTCTCCCCTGATACCTGCCAATTCGGCCGGACCATCGGGAGTAACCGTGAGCACTATCGCCCCAAGCACATCGCCTAGAAGACTGGAGCTCTCGCGGATATCGATATTGACCTCGTTCCCGCTGATACCCATCAATGCATACGTGTGGTGACCTTCAGTGATCAGCGAAGGTACAACTCTTTTGACGAGGTCGACAGGAACCGCAAAACCGACACCTGAGCTTTGATTCGACTCACTTTTTATTTGAGTGTTCACGCCGATTACCGCACCGTTCATATCGAGCAACGGCCCACCCGAGTTACCGGGGTTGATGGCCGCATCGGTTTGAATGACAGACGGAATGCTGTACGAAGAGAACCCGCTTCTGAGTGTTCGACTTACTGCGCTGACAATGCCCGTAGTCATAGTAAATTCTTCGCCAAATGGGTTACCAAGGGCAATGGCCATTTCGCCGGGGCGAATTTCGGATGAATCCCCAACAGCAATTGGAACAAGGTCGTGCTCTACGTTCCTCAGTTTGATTACTGCAAGATCAGCAGAAAGATCCCACGCCACGATATCAGCCCGATATTCACGCCCGTTGAAGAATTTCACGGTCAGTTTGTCGGCGTTCTGAATAACATGGTAGTTCGTGACGATGTGACCTTCCGTGTCCCAGACAAATCCAGAACCCGAGCCAATGCCGTCCCTGCCAGAAATCTGCGAAACCTCAGCAACGATGTACACGACCGACTGAACAACCTCTTCGTACACACTGGCCAAATGCAGACTCTGCGCCTCTACGATTTCGGCCGGTGTGAGGTCGATCTCAGCCTCAGCTAGCTCGGGAAGTGCGTCGCCAGTGGGGCCATCGTCGGAATCGCCATCGAATGCGGCCTGAATTGAATCGGAAGCTGTACCGTCGAGCTCAGCCAACTCGTCTAAATCGCCCAGAATAATCGGTGAATCCATCGCGTTATCTAAGACCGTGTCAGGCGAAGAAGTGGTTGCTATATCCGCTACAGCAACTACCTGTTCTGGAGTGCCGGTTTGAGCAGCGACTGGTTGGTCGACAGAAGTATCCACAACGGTCGGATCCACAGAGCCAGAACATGCCACTACTGCGACGAGTGTCAGCGAAATGATTCCGCCAAGAAGGAGTTTCTTTAAGTTAGTGAAGGTGTTCATATTATTTTCGATGCGCCACCGATAAAAACGGTGAACGAAACATCTCTGGGCTCAAGCCAATTTTAACCGACTGGAGCGAAACAGTAGTAATTAGGTGATATCTAACTTACGGGGTGAATGTGGAGCAACTTTGTGGGTCGATATGAATCCGAATTACAAGAACGTCGTATGAAGTTCGAATTCTCATCTCAGTCAGAAGCCCCGCAGATTACTTCTGCCAGCCTGAGGCGATGGGCAAACGTCGATCTTTTCCAAATGCAAGCCCGGTAATTTTCACACCGGGAGGCGACTGACGGCGCTTGTATTCGTTTATATCTATCAGCCGAACTATGCGACGTATGACAGCTTCACTAGCTCCGTTATCGCCGAATGCCAGCTCTTTTTCAATAATCAGATCGGGCGACATTCGTTCTTCGATATACATGTGAATAACCCGGTCGAGCTGGTCGTAGGGCGGCAGTGAATCTTCATCCAGCTGATCAGGGCGAAGTTCAGCGCTCGGCGGTTTTTCGATTATCGCCTGCGGAATGGGCGAACCGGGACCGCGCTTGTTTCGGTGGTCGCACAGCTCGTATACAAGCGTTTTCGGCACATCCTTGATCACAGCGTAAGCACCGGCCATGTCGCCGTACAACGTTGCGTAGCCGGTAGCCATTTCAGATTTATTACCGGTTGTGAGAATTAGCCAGCCAAACTTATTTGCGATCGACATCATCAGATTTCCACGAACGCGTGACTGAGTGTTCTCTTCAGAAAGCCCAGCATCAGTTCCTTCAAACACCTCGCTCAGCATATCTTCAAACGCCGCATGTCCCGGCTCGATAGGGATCTTCCACAACTCGACACCCAACCGCGAGCACAGGTCTACGGCGTCGGTAATGCTGCCCTCCGACGAGTAGCGAGAAGGCAGCGCCACGCCAACCACGTTTTCAGCACCAATAGCGTCAACCGCTATAGCCGTGACGATCGCCGAGTCGATTCCGCCAGACACTGCGATAGCGACCTTCTTGAAGCCTGTCTTCTTCAGATAATCCCGGGTCCCGACTATCAACGCCCGGTACACCGCTTCGAGTCTGTCGAGCCGGTGTATCGAAAGCCCTTGCAGCTTCGGGCGCTTTTTGGGAATCGTTGACTTGATCTCGATAGAAGTGGGCTGGCCAACTCTATCGAGATCATCTTGAGGGATGGCAGTTGACTGGTGTTTATCGCGCATGCGAACTAACGACTCGACATTAATATCTGCAACGAGCAGCGACTCTTCGAATCGAGCAGCCGTACCCAGCAGTTCGCCATCAGGCCCTGCCATCATGCTTCCGCCATCGAACACGAGCTCGTCCTGCCCGCCGATCTGATTCACATACAACGTATAAGCCCGGTTACGGCGCGACAGGTCGGTAACAACATCGACTCTGTGCCCCTGTTTACCCGATTCGTACGGCGATGAGTTCAGGTTGATGATGATCTGCGCACCGGCTGCACACTGCACTTCTGAAGGGCCGATCGGTTCCCAGATATCTTCACAGATATTGACGCCGACCTTGATTCCCCGAATCGAAAGAACAGGGCATTCGTTTCCAGCAGTGAAATACCGCCGTTCATCGAAAACACCGTAGTTTGGCAGGTGAATTTTCCGGTATATGGCGACGATCTTGCGGTTGTGAATAACCGCGGCCGCATTAAACAGTTCCGTGCCGGAATCACTGGTTTCCGAATCGACGAATCCAACTAAAGCCATGATGTTACCAACGGTAGAAGCAATACGATTCAGCGCAGCCTTGTTCGCCGAAATAAAGTTGTCGTAAAGAACCAGGTCTTCAGGCGGGTAGCCAGTGATGGTCAGCTCTGGGAAGGCGACAATTTCAGCACCCTTATCCTCCGCACGGCCGATCCATTCTTCGATCAGACTCGCGTTGCCATCGATATCACCAACGGTGGTATTTATCTGGGCAGCCGCTACGCGGAGAGTCCCACTCGAACCCGAACTGCCGTTATCGGAAGTCATGATGATTCGATTCTACAGTCGCTCTTAGTCGTCGTTACTTCCCGAAAAGGCCATGATAGGCGGTCGAGCATAGCCCGAAACGGTTGGCAGCCGGGAATTGCCGGTCAGGAAAATGTCAATCTGCCGAGCAGCACGTCGTCCGCTGGCGATTGCGTGAACAACCAGCGACTGACCACGTTGCATGTCTCCACAGGCGAACACCTTGTCGGTGTTAGTTTGCATACTTCCGTTGGCGGCCACGTTTCCCTGTGGGTCGTAGTCGACTCCTAGTGAATCGAGCAATCCATCGTGCTGCGGGTGTAAGAATCCCATCGCCAGAAAGACAAACTCAGCCTCGATAACGAATTCGCTATCTGGAATTTCGTTCATGTTGAACTGGCCGGTCTCTTCGTCCTTTACCCACTCGACTCGGGCGCACTCAAGGCGCTTCAAGTTACCTTCATCGTCGCCCACAAATCGCTTCGTGAGAACGTTGAAATCACGGTCGCCACCTTCTTCGTGCGCACTCGACGTGCGGAAGATGATCGGCCACTGCGGCCACGGGTTGGTATCGATGCGAGATTCCGACGGGCGAGGCATGATTTCCATCTGGATGATGTTTGAGGCACCCTGGCGATGCGATGTTCCGAGACAGTCGGCCCCGGTGTCACCACCACCGATGATGACGACATTCTTGCCGTTCACATCGATGTTTTCTTCTGGTGAAAATTCCTGACCCTTGAGCTTGCGGTTCTGCTGAGTAAGAAGCTCCATGGCGTAGTAAACACCCTTAAGCTCTCGACCCTCAACCGGCAAGTCCCGCGGAACAGTCGATCCGCCCGAGAGGCAGATCGCGTCGTAGTTTTCAAGAAGCTCGTCGTGAGTTATATCAACGCCAACGTCTGTGTTCACGCGGAACCGAACGCCTTCGCTTCTAAGCTGATTCACCCGGCGTTCGATAACTTCCTTTTCAAGCTTGAACTCGGGGATGCCGAGAGCAAGCAGCCCGCCGATGTACTCGTTGCGTTCATACACCGTTACGATGTGACCGGCGCGAGCAAGCTGCTGAGCTGCGGCCAGGCCAGCGGGACCCGAACCGATTACGGCAACCTTCTTTTCGGTTTTGACCTTCGCGGGCTGAGGCTTGATCCAACCTTCACCCCACGCGTGCTCAACAATCTGCTTCTCGATCATCTCTATCGTCACGGGGTCGGAGTTAACCGAAAGCGTGCAAGAAGCCTCGCAGGGTGCCGGGCAGATTCGTCCAGTGAATTCGGGGAAGTTGTTGGTGGCGTGCAAACGCTCGGTCGCTTCCTCCCAGTTTCCGTGGTAGATGAAGTCGTTGAAATCGGGAATCAAGTTTCCGAGCGGGCAACCGTTGTTACAGAACGGGACACCACAATCCATGCAGCGACTTGCCTGTCGACGAGCATCGGATTCGTCCCATTTAAGGTAGACCTCCTGCCAGTCGTTAACTCGTTCGGACTTGTCGCGACGTGACGGAGTGCGGCGAGGGGCCTCCATGAATCCAGTTACTTTACCCACGGCTACCGACCCCTTCCTTAGAATCGGTCGTTTCAGCGGCCGCGGCCCGTCCACGTAGGATTCGTGCGTAGTCCCTCGGGAATACCTTCTTGAATTTCGTTACCGAACTCGCCCAATCAGCAATAAGAGTCGATCCCAGCTTGCTGCCGGTGTACTCAACGTGCTTCTTAATCATTCCTTTAAGCTCGACATCATCTTCTGACCCCGGAACCACGTCCACGAGATCGGCGATAGTCGGGTTGAAGTGAGTTTCGAACGATCCGTCGGTGTCGATCACATAAGCAACTCCGCCGCTCATGCCGGCACCAAAGTTACGTCCTGCCGGACCCAGAATCGCTACTCGACCACCGGTCATGTACTCACAACCGTGATCGCCAATTCCTTCAACAACCGCGGTGGCTGCAGAGTTTCGAACGGCGAATCGTTCACCTGCGAGACCGTTTACATATGCCTCACCACCAGTCGAACCGTAAAGCGCTACGTTACCGATGATGATGTTCTCTTCGGCTTCGTATGAACTGTTCTCAGGCGGAGTGATAACCAGACGTCCACCCGAAAGTCCCTTGCCGAAGTAGTCGTTCGCATCGCCCTCAACCTTGAAGGTGATTCCTTTAACCACCCATGCACCGAAACTCTGACCGGCTGAACCCTGGAACGTGAAGTTAATCGAACCTTCGGGAAGACCAGCTTCACCAGTTTTCTTGGCGATAACACCGCTCAACGTGGCACCAACCGTGCGGTTGATGTTGGTTACGGGGAGAGTCGCTGTGACGCTGTTGCCATAGTCGATTGCAGGGCGAGCCAGATCGATCAGCTTGTTGTCCAACGCAGCTTCCAAACCGTGATCCTGCAGAATCTGCTGGTACGGATGGTCGCTTGGAAGAACATCGGGTTTCATCAGAATTGGCGAAAGATCAAGCGTCTTTGCCTTCCAGTGTTCGATGTCCTCGCGGGCCTTCAGCTTGTCGACTCGGCCAATCATTTCGTTGACCGTGCGGAAGCCCATCTTTGCCATCAGTTCACGCAGACCCTCAGCGAGGAACATGAAGTAGTTCACTACTGCATCGGGCGTGCCGGTGAACTTTTTGCGAAGCTCGGGATCCTGTGTTGCAACACCAACCGAGCAGGTGTTCAAGTGACACTTGCGCAGCATGATGCAACCCATCGAAATCAGTGCACCGGTTGCGATTCCCCATTCTTCGGCACCCAGCAACGCGCCGACTAAGACGTCGAGCGACGTCTTCATCTGGCCGTCGGTTTGCACGGTGATTCGATCACGTAGACCGTTGGCAACCAACACCTGCTGGGTTTCAGCAAGTCCAAGCTCCCACGGCAATCCTGCGTGGCGAATCGAACTCAGTGGAGATGCACCGGTACCACCCGAGTCACCGGAGATAAGAACGACATCGCCCTTACCCTTGGCAACACCGGCAGCGATGATTCCCACACCGGCAACGGAAACGAGTTTCACGTGCACACGGGAATCGGGGTTCACGTTTTTGAGGTCATGAATTAGCTGAGCCAGATCCTCGATCGAGTAAATGTCGTGATGCGGCGGAGGTGAAATCAGCTCCACACCGGGAGTCGTCTTCCTTATATAGGCGATGTAATCCGAAATCTTGCGACCTGGAATTTCACCACCCTCACCCGGCTTCGCTCCCTGCGCCATCTTGATCTGTAAATCCTTGGCGTTAGTCAGGTAGTTTGTTGTTACACCGAAGCGACCCGATGCAACCTGCTTGACTGCACTTGAACGTGAGTCGCCGTTATCGTCGAGCGTGAAGCGTTCCGGGTCTTCACCACCCTCACCCGTGTTCGAGCGAGCGTTAATTCTGTTGGTTGCAACAGCAAGTGTTTCGTGAGCTTCGCGACTGATCGATCCGAGTGAAATTGCACCCGTGGCGAACCGTTCGACAATGGTTTCAGCGGACTCGACTTCATCGATAGAAATCTCGTCGCCAAACACCGGCTCCAGCATGTTTCGAATCGTGATGTGCTCGTCACCTTCTTCGTTAGAAGCGGTTTCGAACTGCTTGAACACATCGTGATCGTTTCGCTTTACAGCATCCTGCAACAGCGAAATCGTGTCGGGGTTCCACATGTGGCGTTCGCCAGTGGCGCGCCAGAGGTAGAGACCACCAAGATCGAGCTTGAGGTTCGACGGAATGTTGTCGGGCGAGTAGGCCTGTGAGTGATTCGCAAGCATATCGAGAGCGATTTCCTCGATACCGATTCCGCTGATGCGAGAAACGGTCCATGTGAAGTGCTCGTCGACCAGCTCCTGAGAAAGTCCCAGCGCCTCGAAGATCTGGGCACCGATGTAGCCCTGAAGGGTTGAAATACCCATCTTGGCCATCGTCTTCACAACACCCTCTTCTATAGCCTCACGGAAGTTTTCTTCCGCCTGATCCTGCCCCGGAATCCGCTCTTCAGCGGTCGGGCGCAGGCGTAATCCGGCGATCGTTTCGAAAGCCAGATACGGGTTGATAGCAGATGCGCCGTAACCGAACAGCGTTGCAAAGTGATGCACTTCGCGCGGCTCGCCCGACTCCACAATAATGTCGGCCTGAGCACGGTTGCGCTCACGAATCAGGTGGTGGTGAACCGCACTGGTCGCAAGTAGTGACGGAATGTACGAGTGTTCACTGTCGACACCACGATCGGAAAGAATGATCAGCGTGTAGCCGTTTTCAATGGCCTGACTAGCCTGATTGCGAATGCGATCAAGAGCAGCGTGGAGCGCATCGGCCCCTCCGCTAACCGGGAACAGAGTCGAAATCGTGCGAGCCTTCACACCATCTACGGTCGATGCCTTGATCTTCGCCAACTCCGAATTCCTCAGAACCGGGTGGTCGATGCGCAAGGTGAGGCAGTGAGCGGCAGTCGTCTCGAAAATGTTCGGACGTCGTCCGGCAGGCACGGCCCGCTGTGTAATTAGCTTTTCGCGAATGGCATCAAGCGGCGGGTTCGAAACCTGTGCGAACGCCTGCTTGAAGTAGTTGAACAGGTTCTGTGGCTTGTTGGAAAGAACCGCAAGCGGCGCATCGTTACCCATCGAGCCCTGAGGCTGATGCCCGGTGATCGCCATCGGGCGCATGAGCATGTGCAGATCTTCGCGCGAGTAGCCAAACGCCATCTGGCGGCTCACCAGAGTTTCGATATCTGGCTGAGGCACGCTGGGTGCTTCTGGCAGGGAATCGATCGTTGAACGATTCTCCTCAAGCCACTCACCGTAAGGATTTTGCGCAGCGATTCGCTGGATAACCTCGTCAGGCTCCACAATGCGCTGTTCTTTGAAATCGATCAGGAACATGCGACCCGGCTCAAGCCGCGAGCGGTACTTAATGCGTTCGGGATCGATGTTCAGAACACCAGTTTCCGAAGCCATCACAAGCAGGTCGTCCTTGGTCACCCAGTAACGGAAAGGACGCAAACCGTTTCGGTCGAGCACGGCACCAACAGCGTCGCCATCGGTGAACACGATCATTGCCGGGCCGTCCCATGGCTCCATTACGTTGCCATGAAACTCGTAGAAATCTTTGACGTTTTGTGGCATCGACTCGTGCCCGTACCAGGCTGCCGGCATCATCATTGCGGCGGTGTGTTCTACAGAACGACCTGTCATACGAAGCAGCTCGAACACGTTGTCGAGTGACGCGGTATCAGACGCATCGTCGGACTCACAGATCGGTGTCAGCTGGTCGATCTTGTCTCCAAAGAAAGGAGATTCAATCGAACGCTCCCGAGCCTGCATCCAGTTTCGGTTACCACGCACGGTGTTGATTTCGCCGTTGTGGGCAAGCATGCGATACGGGTGAGCAAGCTTCCACGAACCAAGCGTGTTGGTTGAGAAGCGTGAGTGGACGAGACCGAAAGCACTGATCATGCTTTCATCTGCCAGATCGATGTAGAACTTACCAAGCTGCCACGTGAGAAGCATTCCCTTATAGATAAGCGTGCGCGAAGACCACGAGCACACGTAGAACTCTCGAAGGAGCGCTTTCTTTATCTCGGGGTCGGATTCTGCGTCGAGGAAATTCTTTTCAGTCGACTTACGAGCCAGATACAGCGCACGCTCAAGCGCGTCGCCCTCCACGCCTTCTGGTGCGGATACAAACAGTTGCGCGATCTTCGGCATTATTGTGCGGGCTGAAATTCCGATCACATCTGGGTCTGTCGGAACCTCGCGCCAGCCAAGAACGGTCATCCCGTTATCGGTAGCAGAGAACTCCAACGCAGAGCGGGCCGCGGTGTTCAGCGCTTCGTCAACCGGGAGGAAACACATGGCGACGCCATAGTTGCCTTTCGCCGGAAGTGAAATACCTTCCTCCTGGGCGACTTTTCGCATGAAGTCATCGGGCAACTGGATAGTAATTCCAGCTCCGTCGCCGGTCAGTGGGTCGGCACCCGCTGCACCTCTGTGATCGAGGTTGACCAGCACCTCAAGTGCCTGATCGATGATCTCGTGGGACTGCTTTCCTGTGATATTGGCAACCATCCCAACCCCACAGGCGTCTCGTTCCAGTTCTGGAACGTACAACCCACGTTCTGCGATGTCGGTGAAATCTGGCAGCACAAATTCTGATTGTGAATCGCCAGTATTAGAAACGAAAGTATTTTGAACTTTGTTCATGTCTCTCCTAAGTACCAAGATAAGGCCGTTAAACCTGCAAATATCCAATATCCGTTTGGATCAGATGACTTACAGGTGTCGGTATCTCGCTAACTCATAGTCGGTCACTGTGTTGCTGAAATCCTGCCATTCGAGCCGCTTGTTTGCGAGGAAGTTTGCCATCACGGTTGAACCGAGAGCGTTTTCGAGTAGCTCACTTTTCTCCGCAAGGCGAATAGCCTCATCCAGCGTTCGGGGCAGTCGCGCCACTCCATGTTCGCTCAGCTCGGAATCCGACATTCTGTAAACGTCATCATCAAGCGGCTCGGGGAGCGGTAATTTCTTTTCGATGCCATCAAGGCCTGCAGCAAGCAGAACCGAGAATAGTAAATAAGGGTTGGCGGCAGAGTCGGGCGCACGGTATTCAACTCGCACGCTTTTTTCGCGGCCGGGGCGGTACGTAGGAACTCGGATCAGATCGCCGAAGTTGCCTTTTGTCCAAGATGCGAAAACCGGTGCTTCCAGTCCGGGGATCAAACGCTTGTACGAGTTGATCCACTGGTTGGTCACCACGCAGATATCTGCAGCGTGACGCATCAGGCCGGCAATGAACTGGCGTCCAATCTCGGAAAGATTCTGCTCGGCTTCGGCATCAAAGAACGCATTGTCGTCGCCCTTGAAGAGCGACATGTGAGTGTGCATTCCAGATCCGTGACGATCGCCGAACGGTCGAGGCATGAACGTTGCGTAGGCACCAGAGGGAGCCGCTATCTCTTTCGCAACAGTTTTGAACGTGATGATCGAATCAGCCATCGTCAACGCATTCATGTGGCGAAGGTCGATTTCATGCTGGCCATCACCAACTTCGTGATGACTGTGCTTTACCGGAATCCCCATCTGCTCAAGCGTAAGCACGGTATCGCGGCGCAGATCGGCGCCTGTTCCGTCTACCGATGTCTGATCGAAGTACCCGCTGCGATTCGGGCGAGCACTCTCTTCAGACTCGCCCATGTCGTAGTAGTACTCGATCTCAGGTGCCACGTAGAACGTGAATCCCATCTTCGAGGCTTTTTGAATATTTCGGCGGAGTACCTGGCGACCATCAGCTGCCGATGCCTCGCCAGCAGGGGTTTCGATATCGCAGAACAGCCTTGCAACAGCGTCTTTACTCGGACGCCACGGCAGTACCTGGAAGGTTGACGGATCGGGCATGGCGATCATGTCGGATTCATCGGCGCGGGTGAGACCCTCGATCGACGCGCCATCAAAGCTCGCACCGTTTCTCAGAACGCCTTCAAGCTCATCAACCGTAATGGCAAAGCCCTTCAGGGTTCCCAAAATATCGGTGAACCAGAGTCGAATGAACTTCACATCGTGCTCGCGCGCCGAGAACAAGACGTATTTAATCGCCTCTTCGTCGATCTTCGGGCGCTGTTTTTTTGCTGTGTTTGTCATGAACTAGACGTACTGATGAGGGTGTCGAAACACTCTCGTAAATCGGCCACTAAAAAATGAGCCGAAAATTGAGTATTGAAAAATGTTTCCTGGTTGTCAATTAACTCTTTGTAACAAAGCGGACTACTTATACTGCTCCCGTACGCGCGCTACCTGATTAACGAATTGTTTCAATTTGAAACAATTTACTCACAAAACATCTGAAAACCGCTCTTATGACGAACCTCCCGGTGAACGGAACCGATAGCCGACGTTCCACTGTGTCTCAATGAAATGATGTGTGATGTCGTCGATCTTGCTTCGAAGGCGTCGTACGTGAACATCAACTGTTCGGGTTCCACCGAAATAGTCGTATTCCCACACACTTCGAAGCAGTGCCTCACGGCTAAATACACGACCCGGATTCGATGCCAGGTACTTGAGGAGTTCGTACTCCTTATACGTAAGATCGATCTTACGACCCTTGAGTGTGACTTCATACCGATCGTAATCGATCATCAGTTCACCGTGAGTAATTGTGTTTGCTGTTTCGATCGGCGCGTTTCTTGACATAGCGATGCCCAGACGAACGGTAACTTCCTCTGCAGTGCACGGCATGAAGCAAACTTCAACTTCTTCACGAGTCGCACTAATGCCGTCGAGCGACACCACCGGAAGTATCACAACCACCGGAACACCAGCGTCAGCAGCGGCGTGGACAATGCCCGAAGGTCCGGCCAAACCCGTACCAGCACCCCAGACAAGAGCGCCTTCAACACTGGCAGCGAGTTCGTCCTTGCTCGTTTCAGAGGTGAATTTGACTAGCTTCAGAGAAGAATCTAGCGCGCTGATACCCGCCATCAGGCGTTCAGATTCTGCATCAGCAAACCCTAAAAGGGCTATAGAACTCACTTAGTTGCACCCGTATTCAGTAGCGTACCCGTACGGAACGAATGGAATTTGCGCTGTTTTATGTGCGCACGCGCGTCTCGTTATCTGAGGCCTTGCGTAGCGACGAAGCATCCTAGGGTATTAGTTTGTGGTGAATTTCACAAGTTGTTATGGTTGGCGGCGCGGCGCTGCGACGAGATTCGTAAAAAGGCTCTAAATCTCGTTGACTTGACTAAGCACTCGTTCGTATACTTACCCTTCGTGGCCTGATCAATATCGGTTGGGCTCACCTTCTTGTGACCTTTTTTCTGGACTAAATTTTGCCCACGATTAATCAACTGGTACGTAAAGCTCGTAAGCAGAAGCGGCGTAAGCCGAAGACTCCTGCTCTTCGTGTTGCATTTAACTCGTTCTCGAGCCAGCAGGTAGAGCTGAAAAAGGGAAGCCCGCAGAAACGCGGTGTTTGCCTTCAGGTTCGAACTGTTACACCGAAGAAGCCGAACTCGGCCCTTCGTAAAGTAGCTCGTGTCCGATTGAGCAACGGTATGGAAGTTACCGCTTACATTCCGGGTGAAGGTCACAATCTGCAGGAACACTCGGTTGTCCTTATTAGGGGCGGCAAGGTTCCGGATCTGCCAGGTGTTCGATACCACATTGTTCGTGGAACCCTCGACACATCAGGCGTAGAAGATAGAAAACGTGGCCGCAGCAAGTACGGCACGACAAAGAGCTAGTAACTAAAAATCTCTGTCAAAAATGACCGCCTGTCTCTTCATTAGGTAGGTGGCTTAGTTTGCCAGAGACATATTTGACCAAATTCGCCTAACGAGAAAAACGAAGGTATAGACATGGCACGCAGGCGCCGCGCTCAGCGCAGGCATATAGCTCCGGACCCCCAGTATGGGTCAGTGGAGCTTACCCGGTTCATAAACCGCCTAATGATTGGCGGCAAGAAATCGGTTGCTCAGAAGGCTATGTACCAATGCCTCGAAATGCTCGAAAAAGAAACCGACAGGCCCGGCCTTGAGGTGTTTGAGCAGGCAGTACGTAACGCAATGCCTGCACTGGAAGTAAAGCCCCGCCGTGTTGGTGGAGCAACTTATCAGGTGCCGGTTGAAGTGCGTCCCGAACGTCGGGGTGCACTCGCGCAGCGATGGCTGATCACAGCTGCGCGTGAGCGTTCGGGAAGACCCATAGCCGATCGGCTTTACGCCGAACTTCTAGAAGCTTCCCGTGGTGGAGGCGTCGCCGTGAGGCGTCGTGAAGATCTTCACAGGATGGCAGAGGCCAACAGGGCGTTTGTCCACTACCGCTGGTAGGAACCAGCACAACTAAATCAGCCGCAAAACCGCTCCGATGATTTGCTCACGGGGACGGAACGAATGGCAAAACCGAGATGACTACTACATCTGCAAAGAAAACCGACCTTAAAAAGGTACGGAACATAGGCTTCATCGCCCACATCGACGCCGGTAAGACCACGGTGACAGAGCGCGTGCTCTTTTTCACTGGTGAGACTTACAAGATCGGTAACATCGATGAAGGCACCACCGTTATGGACTTCATGTCGCTTGAACGCGAACGTGGAATCACCATCGGTTCAGCCGCCACCAACGCCCAGTGGGCCGGTCATCAGATCAACATTATTGACACTCCAGGTCACGTCGACTTCACTGCTGAAGTAGAACGTTCCCTCCGAGTGCTCGACGGTGGTGTAGTTGTTCTCGAATCCGTCTCAGGTGTACAGCCTCAGTCAGAAACAGTCTGGCGTCAGGCCGACACGTACAACGTTCCCCGCATGATCTTTGTCAACAAGATGGACAGGCTCGGAGCTAATTTCAACTACGCAGTCCAGACCGTACACGAACGACTGGGCGCGAACGCAGTTCCGATCCAGATACCCATGGGTGCTGAGTCTGAATTCGTTGGCCTGATCGACCTCGTAGGCCAGAACGCTTACTTCTACGAAGACGCAGAAGCTGTTGAGCACACGCTCATCGATATTCCTGCTGAGTACGCACAAGCGGCCGAAGAAGCCCGTCAACATCTGATCGAAAAAGTCGCCGAAACCGATGACGGTCTAATGGAGAAGTTCCTCGAAGAAGAGGAAATCACCAACGAAGAGCTAAAAGCTGCGCTTCGACGGGCTACCATCGCTCTCGAAATATTTCCGGTATGTGTTGGTTCAGCACTCAAGCACCGCGGTGTTCATCCGCTACTCGACGCAGTTATCGACTACCTGCCTTCACCGCTCGACGTCGATGCCATCAAGGGTGTCGACCCTGCCGACGAGTCAATTGAGCTCGAACGACAGCCTTCCGTTGACGACCCCATGTCGGCACTCGCCTTCAAGGTTGTGACCGACCCACACGTTGGTCGGCTCGTCTACCTCCGTGTCTACTCGGGAATCCTCGAGTCGGGTGTAAACATCTACAACTCGACCACACGTTCGAAAGAACGAATCGGTCGACTCATGGTCATGCATGCCGACTCTCGTGAAGAGAAGAAGTTTGCAGGTCCAGGTGAAATCGTTGCGGCGATCGGTCTTAAGGACACGATCACAGGTCACACCCTGTGCCCGCAGAACCAACAGATTTCACTTGAAAAGATTTCGTTCCCAGACCCAGTACTTTCCGTTGCGGTAGAGCCCAAGACTCGAACCGACCAGGAAAAGATGTCGACCGCACTGGTTCGACTTGCTGATGAAGACCCCACACTCGTCGTCTCTTCCGACGAAGAGAGTGGTCAGGTCATTCTTGCTGGAATGGGTGAACTCCACCTCGACGTTATCGTCGAGCGAATGCGACGTGAGTTCAATGTAGAAGCAACGGTTGGCGCTCCCCGAGTTGCCTACCGAGAGACCGTTACCAGAGTCGCAACAGCTCAGGGTAAATTGGTCAAGCAGACCGGTGGTCACGGACAGTTTGGTGACTGCACACTGCGACTCGAGCCTGTAGAACCGGGCGCCGGGTTGCTGTTTGAATCTGAAATCACCGGTTCAACCCTACCTCGTGAGTACTTCAGGCCAATCGAGCAAGGCTTCCGTGAAGCCGCCCGATCTGGTGTGATCGCCGGATACCCGGTTGTCGATATGAAGGCAGTGCTGGTAGACGGTTCGTACCACGAAGTTGACTCTTCAGAAATGGCTTTCAAAGTGGCTGCCTCTATGGCATTCAAGTCCGCTATGAGCAAGGGCAAGCCTGCCCTTCTTGAGCCAATCATGAAGATTGAAGTTGTTACTCCTTCTGAATATCTTGGCGATGTACTCGGAGACTTGAACTCCAGGCGTTCTCAGGTTCAGAACATGGAATCCCGTGGCGAAGCGCAGGTTATTTCTGCGTTCATCCCGCTCGCGGAAACGTTCCAGTACGCCACGCACGTTCGGTCTATCACTACGGGTCGTGCCAGTTTCTCAATGGAGCTGGACCACTATTCTGCAGTGCCGAAGAACGTTGCAGAGAAAGTGACAGGAAACTAGGGAATGCCAGGACAGAAAATTCGAATCGTCCTAAAAGCGTTCGATCACCGACTTCTAGACATCTCAGCTCAGCAGATCATGGAAACTGCCGAGCGCACAGGTGCCCAGACGGCCGGACCGGTTCCTTTGCCAACAGCCAAGCGAAGGTTCGCAGTGATTCGAGGGCCTCACGTACACAAAGACTCCCGAGAGTACTTCGAGTTGCGCGTTCACAAACGCCTTATCGACATCCTCGAGCCCAGCTCGAAGACCATCGATTCGCTAACACGACTCAACGTGCCCGCTGGTGTTGATATCGCTATCAAGCTCTAAAAGCCAAATAGTAAAAACGGTAAGCAAGTAAACGAAAATGACTATCGCTGGACTTCTCGGTCGAAAGATCGGAATGACAACCTACTACCACGACAACGGAACCGCAGAATCGGTTACGGCAGTCGAGGTCGGGCCGTGTGTCGTCACTCAGGTGAAGACGGATGCTCGAGATGGCTACGAAGCTGTCCAGGTCGGATTCCTTGCCGCAAGCAAGCTGAATCAGGCCGAAGCCGGGCATCAAGCCCGTTCAGGCGGCAAGTTCGTGCACCTACAGGAATTTCGCGTGGGTGACCTCGCTGAGTTCGAAGTTGGGCAGGAACTGAAAGCCGATGTATTTGAAGTTGGAGAGCCGATCAAAGTGATCGGTACTTCTAAGGGCAAGGGTTTCGCTGGTGTTGTACGCCGGTGGAACTTTGCTGGTGGCCCAAAGACTCATGGTCAGTCCGACCGTCACCGCTCACCAGGTTCAATTGGTGCAGGTTCCTCACCGGGACGTGTATGGCCAGGAACCAAGATGGGCGGACACTACGGTGTCGACACAATCACAGTAAAAGGCCTGAGGGTCGTAGCTGCCGATGTCGAGAAGAACGTGTTGCTTGTTCGAGGTTCCATTCCTGGAGCAAAGAACGGCATCGTTCGAATCGAGAGGCAGGGCAAATAATGGATCTACAAGTAAAAGACAACAAGGGCAAAGTCGTTGGGTCTGTCGCTGCAAGCGATCAGGTCTGGCGCGCCGAGAGCAACGACGTACTCCTGCATCAGGTCGTAGTGGCCCAGCAGGCAAACAAGCGACGCGGTACTCAAGACACTCAGCAACGTTCGGACGTCAGCTACTCAACGAGGAAGATTCGCCCGCAGAAGGGAACCGGTCAGGCTCGACAGGGCAGCCGTCGTTCTCCGCTCCTCAAGGGTGGTGGTGTAGCTCACGGGCCGCACCCACGAAGCTACCGACAGCGTCTTCCAAAGAAAATGCGCCGACAGGCACTGCGAATCGCTCTCTCTGAGAAAATTCGTGACGAGGGTGTAACCGTTCTCGATGCTTTGACACTCAAAGCACCCAAGAGCAGCACCATTCGTGACATCGTTACGGCATTCGAGCTCAAGGGCCGAACGCTAATCGTTACTGGCGCAACCGATCAGAACGTGATCAAGTCGGCCAGCAACCTGAACGGAGTCGAAGTTCAGACGGCAGCACTCATGAACCCTCTCGAGGCGACAAGTGTTACCAACCTGATCGTTACCCAAGAGGCGCTGGAGGCTATCGATAGTCTCTGGGGCGAGAAAGGCAACGACTAATGAGCCTCGCTAACGTTCTACGCCGCCCGATCGTAACCGAGAAGAGCACTCTTCTTGGCGAACAGGGTCGTTATGTATTTGAAGTTGAAACATCGGCTACAAAGCACGACATTGCGAAAGCAGTCGAGTGGGCATTCGATGTCAAGGTGGTCAAAGTGAACACCTTGAAAGTTCCAGGCAAGATGAAGCAATACGGTCGACGACCGTCGAAGCAGCCTGACTGGAAAAAAGCCATCGTATCCCTGCAAGCCGGCGATACTATCCAGTTGTTCGAAGGGGCATAAGAAATGGGATTGAAAGAATTTAAACCCACGTCCCCTGGTCGTCGCGATACAGTCGCCGACGATTACAAGGACGTCACAACGAACAAGCCTGAAAAGTCGTTGCTCGGAATAATCAAAAAGACCGGCGGTCGAAACAACCGCGGTCGAGTAACAGTTCGACACCGTGGCGGTGGACACAAGCGCCGTTACCGGATTGTCGACTTCAAACGCGACAAAGCTGGCACAGCCACAGTAATGTCAATCGAGTACGATCCCAACCGAACCGCCAGGATCGCCCTCGTACTATTCGAAGACGGTATCAAGCGTTACATCGTTGCACCCAACGGCGTAAAGGTTGGCGACGTTGTCGAGAGTGGTGACGATGTTCCTGTAACCACAGGCAATTCGCGACCACTGGCAACGCTCCCAACTGGTACGCAGGTTCACAATATTGAAGTTACCCCCGGTCAGGGTGGGCAGTTGGCAAAGAGCGCCGGTACGGTTGCTCAGGTCATGGCACACGAATCGGGATACACACTCGTTCGACTACCGTCGGGTGAGATGCGAAGGCTGCTGAGCACATGCACAGCAACCGTGGGTCAGGTCTCCAATCTGGACCACAAGAACGAAAAACTTGGTAAAGCTGGTCGGAACCGTCACCGCGGTCGCCGCCCAACCGTTCGAGGTTCAGTAATGAGCCCGGCAGCTCACCCGCATGGTGGTGGTGAAGGACGTTCCGGTATCGGAATGCCTGGACCTAAGACCAAATGGGGTAAGCCGGCACTTGGTGTACGTACGCGTCGAAACAAGCGCACGAACAAATTTATCCTGAGGCGGAGGTATGACCGCTAAAAAACCGCAAGGTTATTGGCAGTCGAGACTTAACAGATGTCACGGTCAATCAAAAAAGGTCCATACGTAGACCCAAAACTGATGAAGAAAGTAGCTGCAATCCAGGCTGCTGGTTCACGTAACGTGATCCGAACCTGGGCGCGCGCTTCAATGATCATGCCTGAAATGGTCAGCCTGACTATCGCCGTCCACGATGGTCGACGGTTCATTCCAGTCCTCATTACAGAAAACATGGTTGGTCACAGGCTCGGTGAATTTGCACCTACCCGAACCTTCCGTGGTCACATCGGTCGGTCCGATCGGACAACGGGTTAGTTATGGCGATAGCAAGAACAAAAAACGTAGGTATTTCCGATTACAAGCTCAGGCTTGTGATAGATCAGATTCGCGGCAAGATGGTTGTCGACGCATTCCCAATGCTTCGATACATGACCAGCCCTGCCGCAGCTGAGATCCTGAAGATTCTCAAAGCTGCAGCTGCCAACGCTGAGAACAACGACCTCCAGTCGCTCGAAGACTTGAAGATCGTTCGCATCACCGCTGACAAGGCAACCTGGGTACGACGCTTCAGGCCCAAGGCACGAGGTCGTGTTGGAGCATTCGACAGGCCAACATCTCACATCACCATTGAAGTCGATGAGGTAAGGATCTAGATATGGGTCAAAAGACACACCCGATCGGGTTCCGACTCGGCGGCGTGCAAGATTGGCGAGCACACTGGTTTGCCAGCAAGGCTTCGGACTACCGGCGTCTTACTGAAGAAGACCAGAAGATTCGTAGCCTGATTCAAGATCGATACGCTGAATCTGGCGCTATTTCTCGAGTCGAGATCGAACGCGGCGCGCAGGATCTGGTCGTAACGATCAACACTGCTCGACCAGGAATCATCATCGGACGAGGTGGCACGCGGGTCGATGAGCTTCGAGGCGATCTCGAAAAGCTCACCGAAAAGCGTTCACGACTGAATGTTCAAGAAATCCGACAGCCTGAACTCGATGCGACCCTCGTTGGTCAGTCGATTGCTGAGCAGCTCGAACGACGTGTCGCCTACAGGCGTGCGGTTCGTCTTGCAATGCAGCGCACAATGCAGTCGGGTGCACTTGGCATCAAGGTTGTTGTTGCGGGTCGACTCGGCGGTGCCGAAATCGCTCGAACCGACAAGCAGAAGGAAGGTCGAACGCCACTTCACACGCTGCGTGCGATGATCGACTTCGCAGTATCTGAAGCCAAGACGACATTTGGTGTTGTCGGCATCAAGGTGTGGATCTACACCGGCGATATGATCCCTTCAGCTGAAAACCTCCGAGCCCGTGCACAGTCACGACTCTCACTGGGTGCAACTCAGGCGGGTCAGGCCGCTCAACAGGGCGACGGCGGTCAGAAATCTTCTGGCGGTGGTCGTTCAGGTGGCAGAGGCAAAAGCGGCGGCGGATCATCATCATCTGGCAAAGCCAGCGATGCGGGTGTTGCAAGTGGCGATGGAGGCAAGAGTTAATAATGCTCCAGCCAAAGCGCACCAAGTTCCGCAAGGAACACCGAGGTCGAATGAACGGCATTCGTACCAAGGGTTCGACAATGGTTTACGGCGATTTCGGTCTCAAGGCGGAAGGCCCCGGATGGGTTACTGCTCGTGAGATCGAAGCAGCTCGACGTGCAATCACCGGTTATGTACAACGTGGCGGACAAGTCTGGGTTCGATTGTTCCCATCAAAGCCCGTCAGCGCACGACCTGCCGAAACCCGCATGGGTGGCGGCAAGGGCGCAGTTGATCACTGGGTAGCAGTGGTACGGCGTGGGCGCATGCTCTACGAAATGGCCGACGTTCCGGAAGAAGATGCACGTGAAGCGCTGCGACGAGCAGCTCACAAGCTGAACATTCCAACTAGGATCGTCGCTCGGAGCGACGAATTTTAAGGATGCCTGATTACGGGATCGCACTAAGCGGCCCAGAAGTCTGGCAGAAACTGACAAACGATGCTGATTAGCGAAGTAAGAGAACTGAATGACACCGAACTCGTAAAAGAGCTCGGCGATCAGGAACGCGCCATGATGAACCTCAGGTTCCGCAAGGCGACAATGCAGTTGACAAACACGAACGAACTCGGGGTTACCCGAAAGACAATTGCGCGCATCAAGACCGTGCTTCGAGAACGCTCGATCACATCAAACTTGGAAGCCGTACAGGCTGCCTCAACGGCAGAAGGAGAATAGGTTGGCGCGCAAACAGCAAACCGGCACTGTTCTGAAAGACAAGAACGACAAGAGCGTTGTGGTAGGCGTCTCTTGGTTGCAGCGTGACCGAATATATAAAAAGGCTCGACGTAAGCTGACGAAGTTTGTCGTTCACGACGAACAGAACACAGCAACCGTTGGCGACCGTGTATTGATCGAGGAAAGCCGTCCGGTTTCCAAGACCAAGCGATGGCGTCTGGTTAGCATCATCGACAAAGTTGATGTTGCAGATGTACAGCCTTCCGACATCGTCAGTGAAGCTGCCCTCGCAGGTGCAGACGAATCTGAAGAAGAGTCTGAGGACTAGAGATGATTCAGCGAGAGACACGGCTTAAAGTCGCCGACAACTCTGGCGCACGTGAGGTGCTCTGCATCAACATCGTCGGAGGAAGCGCGCGTCGTTATGCAAGTCTGGGTGACGTGATCACCTGCACTGTAAAAGATGCTCAGCCCGGTGGCACCGTAAAGATGCACCAGGTTGTAAAAGCTGTCGTAGTTCGAACATCGAAAGAAGTTCGAAGGCCCGACGGTTCATATATCAGGTTCGACGACAACGCATGTGTGATCATCGGTGACGATGAAAACCCTCGTGGAACTCGAATCTTTGGCCCGGTAGCACGTGAACTGCGAAACAAACAGTTCATGCGCATCGTGTCGCTGGCCCCGGAGGTTCTCTAACCAATGAGCCAGACACGTATAAAACGAGACGACGAAGTACTCGTCATCTCCGGAAAAGATAAGGGCAAGCGCGGTGCTGTGATTCGAATTCTGGTCGAACAGAATAGAGTCGTGGTTGAAGGCGTGAACATGGTTACACGCCATGTGAAAGCACAGCCCGGCGTGGCACAGACCGGCATGGTCCAGGGCGAGGGTTCAATAGCCCTCTCTAATGTAATGCTCATCGATCCAGAGACTGGCGCAGCCGGTCGAACTGGTCAGAGGGTCCTCGAAGACGGGACAAAAGTAAGGGTGGTCAAGAGTGGCAAACGCTCCTGACAATAAAAACGAAGAACAGGCAGTAGAGGCAAAGGCTTCTAAACCTGCAGCCCCAAAGGCGAAAGCCAAGGCAGCGGCCAAAAAGCCCGCCGCCAAGAAGGCTGCTGCGAAGAAACCCGCCGCCGCGAAAAAGCCTGCAGCCAAAAAGCCAGCAGATTCTAAAGAGCCTAAGTCCGAAGCTGAAGCAAAGCCAAAAGCCAAAGCGACTACGGTTGTTGTTGACGTTCCACGCGTGAAGCAGCTTTACCGCGATGACGTGGTAGAGGTGCTCACCCGTGATTTCGGCTACAAAAACATAATGGAAGTGCCTAAGCTCGATAAGATCGTGCTGAACATCGGACTCGGTGAAGCGCTCGACAGCAACTCTGCTGTTGGTGCTGCAACCGGCGATCTTCAGAAGATCACGGGCCAGAAGCCGCTCGAAAACAAGGCCCGAGTATCGATTGCAAACTTCAAACTACGTGAAGGCTCTGTAATCGGAACTTCGGTAACCCTTCGTGGCAGCCGAATGTGGCAGTTCTACGATCGCTTCGTGAACGTAACGCTCCCTCGTGTGCGTGACTTCCGAGGTATCAGCCGAACCGCTTTCGACGGTCGCGGAAACTACTCTCTTGGAATGCGCGATCAGTCGACATTCCCTGAGATTGACTACAATGAAATCGATCGAATGCGCGGTATGCAGCTGACGTTTGTCACTACTGCCCGCAGCGACGAAGAGGGGCGACGTCTCCTTGAACTACTCGGCATGCCATTTGCGCGTGTCGATGAGCCCGTTGGGGCCCTCTAAACCACCTGGAGATACTTGTATTGGCTAAGAAGTCGATGATCGAAAGAGAAAAGCGCCGCCAGAAGCTGGTAGATGCTCACGCGGAAAACCGCAAAGAGCTGCGCAAGATTTCGGTCGACATAAACCGATCCGCTGAAGAACGGTTCGCAGCACGCCAGGAAATGGCAAAACTGCCCCGCAACTCTGCAAAGGTTCGACTACGTAACCGCTGTGCTGTAACCGGCCGACCACGCGGCTACATGCGTTTCTTTGGCCTTTCACGAATCACCTTCCGCGAACTTGCACTGAAGGGCGAACTGCCTGGAATCCGCAAGGGAAGCCTGTAATAGCCGCTAGCTAGAGAGAATCGATCAAGGTGCCAGTAACAGATCCCATAGCCGACATGCTTACCCGAATCCGCAACGCGGTTCAGGTACAACATGAATCACTCGAACTCCCTGCATCACGCATGAAGTCTTCTTTGTTGAAGCTCATCGCAGAAGAAGGGTTTATCTCAAGCTTCTCGGCACTCGAAGATGATGGACCCGAGAAAAAACTCGAGGTACAGCTTCGATACTACGAAGACAAAACCCCTGTAATTCAGGGACTAAAACGCGTAAGCAAGCCTGGTCTCAGGGTTTACGTAGGTAAGAACGAAGTGCCGCGGTACTTCGGTGGCCTCGGAGTGGCCTTCATGTCCACTTCCAAAGGCGTAATGACGGGCCAGCAGGCACGTCGCCAGGGTGTCGGTGGAGAACTGCTTTTCTACATTTGGTAGAACAGCTCCTCACCCAGAATTTGTAAGTAAAGCCAGAACGAACGAAGTTACGAGAGAAGATCTAAAGTGTCTCGAATAGGTAAAGCCCCAATAACAGTGCCAAGTGGCGTTGACGTAAAAGTCGACGGCACAACTGTCACCGTTAAAGGCAAGTTCGGCGAACTAACGCGAACCCTGCCGGCGACTATGAAAATTGACCTGACCGACGGAGTTATCACTGTCGATCGTCCTAACGACGAACCCGACCAGCGAGCGCTTCATGGCCTAACTCGAAGCCTGATTAACAACATGGTTATTGGCTGTTCAGAAGGCTACTCAAAGCGCCTCGAACTGATCGGTACTGGTTACCGGGTACAGCAAAAAGGCAAGGCGTTAGAAATCAACGTCGGCTACTCACACCCGGTTCCGATCGAGCCAATCGGTTTCAACACGCTTGCAGCCGATGGCCAGACGTTCATCAACATTTCCGGCCCGAGCAAAGAAGACGTAGGTGAGCAGGCCGCTCAAATACGCAAGGTGCGAAAGCCCAACCCATACACGGGTAAAGGCATTAAATATTCAGACGAAGTCATCCGACGTAAGGCCGGTAAGACGGCAGTTGGAGCTGGTGCGTAAACATGGGTAACCGAAAGTTCGACTCTCGAAAACGGTGGATCAGGCACAGGCGTGTTCGTAAGAACGTGCGTGGAATTGCCGATCGACCAAGACTTGCTGTTTTCCGAAGCAGCAACCACATTTACGCTCAGGTTATCGACGACGACCGCGGCCACACTCTGGCATCGGCTACATCACTCGATCTCAAGATAACCGACACAAAGATTGATGTAGCGAAGGTAGTCGGTGGCGCAGTAGCCAAGGCAGCCCTCGCAGCAGGAGTCACCAAGGTTGTATTCGACCGAGGTGGCTACAAATATCACGGCCGCGTCAAGGCACTTGCCGACGCAGCACGCTCAGAAGGACTTAGCTTCTAACATGACCACACAGAACGATAACCGCGGCGGAGGCGGCCCTCGAGGCGTCGGTGGACGTGGACCCGGTGGCGGGCGCGGACAAGGCGGCGGCCGTGGTCCCGGTGGCGGGCGCGGACAAGGCGGCGGACGTGGTCCCGGTGGCGGGCGCGGACAAGGCGGCGGACGCGGTCCCGGTGGAGAACGCCGAGGACGTCGACCACGACATGACGAAGAAGACTCAGGTCTCGTCGAGCGCGTAGTAAAGATCCGCAGGGTTTCAAAGGTCGTCAAGGGTGGCCGAAACCTCACATTTAACGCAATGGTTGTAGTCGGAGACGGCAACGGAAACGTTGGCGCGGCTCTCGGCAAAGCCGGTGCAGTTCCCGACGCTGTTCGCAAGGGAACCGCATACGCCAAAAAGGCAATGGCCCACGTCGAGCTGAACGGCCCGACGATTCCACATGAGATCACTTCCAAGTTCTCAGGTGCAAAGGTGCTGTTGAAGCCCGCAGCTCCTGGTACCGGGGTGATCGCTGGTGGTGGTGTCCGCGCCGTGATGGAGGCAGTTGGAGTAAAAGACGTTCTTTCTAAGACGTTCGGTTCAGCCAACACCATCAACATCGTCAAGGCCACACTTAAAGCACTCGATCAACTCCGCGACCCCGTCGCTGCAGTTGAGCGACGCAAAGGTGTTAGCAAGCCTGCTGAAGAAGCAGTTTCCTAGAGACTGATTACCATGGCCAAACTACGCATTACCCAACTTCGAAGCGGTATCGGCACGAAGCCTGCACAACGGGCTACGCTGAAGGCACTCGGACTTCGAAGGATCCGCCACGAGGTTGTCCAAAACGACAGCCCCCAAATCCGCGGAATGATCGCAAAAGTCATTCACCTCATTTCATTTGAGGAAACGAAGTAATTATTCAGGCAGCGATTATTCGTAGCCATTAGTTCACTCAGTCAGTAAGAATTTAGATATGCCTGGACTACACCAGCTAAAACCATCCAAAAATTCCACAAAGAACCGAAAGCGCGTAGGTCGCGGTAACGGTTCGGGTACCGGCACGTTCTCGGGCCGAGGCTCAAAGGGACAGAAGCAGCGCGGCAGTGTGCCGTTCTTGTTTGAAGGTGGACAGCTTCCACTCATCAAGCGATTGCCCCACATGCGTGGCTTCACAAACATCTTCCGTGTCGAAAACACTCCGGTGAACCTGTCGATCCTTGAAGAGTTCCGAGCTGGTTCGGACGTAACTGTCGAAAAGCTCATGGAAGCTGGCGTTGTTCGAAAGAGGAACTCCCGGGTCAAGATTCTTGGCGATGGCGAACTCTCCAAAAAACTCAACGTTTCTGCTCACGCCTTCAGCAAATCTGCGATCAAAAAGATCGAAGCTGCCGGCGGAACCGTAACAGTTGTAGCAATGCCCGTAATAGCTCAGGCTCCCAAGTCCGCCAAGTCTGCAAACGCAGGGTCGGCTAAGCAACAATGACCCAGGCCAAACAAACGTCTGAATCTGCAGTTCCTGCACTTTTTCGTGCAGCGGCAGATGCATGGCGTATTCCTGACCTTCGATACAGAATCCTCTTCACATTGGGGATTCTTGTCATTTTCAGGTTCTTCGCTCACGTACCGGTTCCGGGCGTCGACCGAGCAGCTTTGGCCGCTGCATTTGAAGCTAACCCTCTCCTAGGATTTCTCGACCTGTTCTCAGGTGGAGCGCTTCGAAACCTATCTATCGCTGCACTTGGTGTGTACCCGTACATCACGGCGTCCATCATCCTGCAGATCCTGACACCCATCATCCCTACCCTGAAGAATCTATCTCAGGAAGGTGAAGGCGGCCGTCAGGCTATCAACCGATACACCCACTACCTGACCGTGCCTCTGGCATTCCTACAGGGTTATGGACAGCTCAACTTGTTCGCAGGCGCGTTCTCGAGCCATTCCGGCGACGCCGCAATTAGCGGAATTGGAATCGGTGGAGCCGACACTCTGAACACAGTTACGATCCTGCTGGCAATGACCGCAGGCACGATGCTGCTTGTCTGGATGGGTGAACTCGTTACTGAGAAGGGAATCGGTAACGGTATATCGCTGATTATCTTCGCTGGTATCGTTTCGACCCTGCCTCAAGTCGTTGGACAGCTTTGGCTGCTCCGCGACCAAATGTTCCAGGTCGGCATGCTTATCTTCATAGCGATAGCGATCGTTTATCTGATCGTTTACTTTGCCGAGGCGCAACGGAAAATTCCTGTCCAATATGGGCGGAGTGTGTTCCGTGGCGGGCAGATGTATAGACAATCGGGCGCGACCCATATTCCACTGCGTGTAAACGCGGCCGGAATGATTCCACTGATTTTCTCGTTCTCGATTCTGATTCTGCCTTCGGTAGTGGCCAGCTACTTCAACGACGGATCGGGCGGATTCATTTCCAATATCGCGAACTTCTTCCAGAACTCGTTCGGGCCCACGAGCACCATCTACTGGATAGCAGTGTTCACGCTCGTAGTTGTATTTACGTTCTTCTACACACTGGTTGTTCACAACCAGCAGAACCTGGCCGAAAACCTGCAGAAAAATGGTGGTTTCGTTCCGGGTATTCGACCAGGACCACCAACCAAGATCTACCTGATGCGTGTTGTATTGCGCATTACGTGGGGTGGTGCGCTCTTCTTGGGCTTTATCGCCATCATGCCATTCCTGGCACAACTGGTTACGAACCTGCCAAACGCAACGACCATTATCCAGAGCACAAGCTTGCTGATTATGGTGGGTGTGGCACTCGACACAATGCGACAGCTGGAATCACAGCTCCTGATGCGCAACTACGAAGGATTCGTCCGCTAGAAAGCGGAGATTACGTAAATGCGCATCGTCCTAATGGGCCCGCCAGGAGCGGGTAAAGGCACACAGGCTCGCCGTCTCGCCGAATCAACTGGCATGAAGCACCTTTCAACGGGTGACATTCTGCGAGCTGAAGTGGCTCATGGAACCGAGCTTGGACTGCTTGCTAAGGGATTCATGGACAAGGGCGACTATGTGCCAGACGAGCACATCATCGCGATGATCCAGAAGTACATAAACGACCCCGACGGCGTTCTGCTCGATGGCTTTCCACGAACAGTTGTTCAGGCAGAAGCACTCGACGAAACGCTAGAAAAATCTGGCACACCGATCGACAAGGTCGTTCACCTGTCAGTAGATGTTAATGAACTGGTTAAACGACTCGCTGGTCGAGCTGTATGCAAAGGGTGCCAAACCCCGTACAACCTCGAATCGGATCCGCCTAAAGAATCCGGCGTCTGTGACCACTGTGGTGGCTCAGTCGAAGTTCGGGTAGACGACCAACCCGAAGCAGTGAAAAACCGAATGAAGGTCTATCAGGAGCTTACCGCCCCCGTACTGGACTACTACCGCTCACGCGGCGATGTGATCGAAATTATTGCAACTGGAACGCCAGATTCTGTGTTTGAGGAACTAACTCAGGCAATTGGATCGGGCGAACAATCGAACTAAATCCCTATTTAGGGATATACTATTGGGGATCTTTTTTGAACGGTGAATGGACGCCCAGAATCGCAGCCAGCGGAAATCCCGCTCCCAGCGCCAATTTAAAATCGGCACGGGAGCTGGAAATTATGCGCGAGGCCGGGCGGATTGTCGCGTTTGCCGTTAGAAAAGCGTTCGACGCGTTAGAGCAGGGAATTACGACCCGTGAACTCGATGACATTACTCGTCGGGCTATCGAGTCGGAAGGTGCAAAACCCGGGTTTCTCGGACTGTACGGTTTCCCCGCAACGGCTTGTATATCGATAAATGAAGAGATTGTTCACGGCATTCCTGGTGACCGTGTCGTTCAAGCGGGCGACCTGGTGACTCTGGATTGTGGCGCGATTGTAGGCGGGTACAACAGCGACTACGCGGTAACGCAGGTTGCTGGTCTTTCCACAAGTGAGAAAGATGACCTGATCGAAACCACCCGTGGATCGCTTGAAATGGGGATCAAGAGAGCACTGCCCGGAAATCGGGTTGGCGACATATCAAACGCCATCGAAAGCCATGTGCTTCCGAATGCTTACGAACTGGTTCGTGAGTACGTAGGGCACGGTATTGGCAAGGACCTGCATGAACCGCCGCAGATTCCAAACTTTGGCCCGGCAGGGCACGGGTTGGAACTCAAGACCGGTATGGTTCTGGCAATAGAGCCAATGGTGAACGTCGGTGGATGGAAAGCCCGAATGCTCGACGATGGCTGGACCGTCGTCACTGAAGATGGCGCACTTTCGTGCCACTTCGAGCACACGGTAGCAGTAACGGAGGACGGCCCTGTAGTTCTCACAGTTGAATAAATAGCAACGAGAACTATAGAAACGGACCGAGAATATATTGGCAAAAAAGGAAGCAATCGAAGTTGAAGGTCTCGTAAACGAGGCGCTACCAAACGCGTTCTTCAAGATCGAACTTCCTAACGGTCACGAAGTCCTCGCTCATGCTTCAGGAAAAATTCGCAAGAACTTTATCCGCATCCTTCCTGGAGACAAGGTACTGGTCGAACTTTCGGCCTACGACCTGACCCGAGGTCGGATTACATATCGATTCAAGTAAGAGTCACAACACGCCTACAGGTGCCACAGCACACGTCAGGCACATGGAATTAATAAAATGAAAGTCAAAGCATCCGTCAAGGCCAAACACCCCGGCAGCAAAATTGTTCGCCGAAAAGGGCGCGTCTACGTGATTAACAAGCAAACCCCACGCCTCAAGGCGCGACAGGGCTAGCCGAACAACAGGAGAAATCGGCCTTATGGCAATCGTCGCCGGTGTAAACATTCCGGATAACCAGAGACTCGAAATAGCACTGACTGCTATCTATGGCATCGGTCGGACAACATCTAAAAAGATATTGGCCGACTCTGGCATGGCAGATACCACACGTGTTCGAGACCTTTCTGATGAAGAACTGGCTCGTGTACGAAGTGCTGTCGAGAGGACTGGCCTCTTGATCGAAGGTGACCTTCGACGAGAGACACAGTTGAACATCCGCCGACTCACGGATATTCAAACATTCCGGGGCTTGCGACACCGTCGTGGCTTGCCTGTTCGTGGACAGCGAACAAAGACCAACGCCCGAACCAAGCGTGGTCGTCGACAGACGGTTGCCGGTCGTAAGCGAGTGGCCGCCTCCTAGAACACGCCGATTGATTTAAGGGATTCAAGGGCAATTGATGCCCGTTATGGCGATCATCGCCAGTTTGAGTAGAGGATTACGAAGAAAAATATGCCAAGGCAGCGATTACGAAGACGCGAAAAAAAGTTTGTCCCACAGGGCAAGGCTTACATCAGCGCAACGTTCAACAACACGCTCATCACGATGACCGACCCACAGGGCAACGTTATTTCGCAAAGCAGTGCAGGGGCTATGGGCTTTCGCGGCTCAAGAAAGTCCACCGCATTTGCAGCTCAGCGCGCAGGTGAAACTGCAGCTCGATCAGCCATCGAACACGGCCTGAAAACCGTGAACGTAATGGTCAAGGGTCCAGGCTCTGGCCGAGAAGCTGCCATTCGAGCAATCCAGGGTGCCGGTATCAGAGTGGTTTCTATCAGAGACGTCACTCCGGTTCCACACAATGGATGCCGACCGCCTAAGAAGCGCCGAGTCTAAATAAATAGTCACGAACAAGCTTGCCTTGCCAAACAGCAGCTCGTTCCACTGACGCAAACGCACTAGATCGATTCAAGCCTAAAAAGCTATCGAGTAACTCAGGAAACTAAATGGCAAGGTATACCGGACCTATATGCAAAAACTGCCGACGCTTCGGAATGAAGCTCTGCTCTAAGCCCGCAGGCAAATGCGCCTGGGAGCGAAGGAAGAGCGCACCCGGAGATAAGTCGACTCAACAGCGACGTCGCCGTATCTCTGAATACGGAACCCAGCTGCGTGAGAAGCAGAAAGCGCGTGCAATCTATGGCGTGCTGGAACGACAGTTCCGAAACTACTACAGGAAAGCAAGCCGACTTGAGGGTGTGACAGGCGATCGCCTGCTTCAACTCCTCGAAAGCCGACTCGACAACGTCGTTTACCGACTTGGTTTCGCCGACTCGCGACGCCAGTCTCGACAGATCGTCAGTCACGGCCACATTCAGGTGAATGGCAAGAAGGTGAACATCCCTTCTTACCAGGTTAAAGCGGGCGACCGCGTTAGCTGGCGCGAACAGTCTAAGAAGACCGGGTTGTTCGAAATCGTGTCAAACGGCATGGGCGCAAACTCGGTAATCCCGAGCTGGCTCAATGTCGACGCCGACAAGACCGTTGGTGAAGTTGTAACAATGCCCAAAATTAGCGACGTCGAACTGACAATCGACACCCGCCAAATAGTTGAGTACTACTCCAGGAAGTAATTCACTTTTATGCTTGAACGAATGTATGGCATAACTCCTCAGGAAGAACTGCCGCCAGTAGCACCAGAGATCCCAGATCTCTCGATAACAATTCAGGAAAACGAGGAGGCCTACGGTCGATTCGTTGCCGAGCCGCTCGAACGAGGCTGGGGTGTCACACTTGGCAACCCGCTTCGCCGATCGCTGCTCAACTCGTTGCCAGGTACAGCTGTTACGTGGGTAAAGATTGATGGAGCACTCCACGAGTACTCCACCATTCCTCACATGCGTGAAGAAGTTGTTGAATTCCTGCTCAACGTTAAAGGCATCCGCCTGCGTTCACTTGCGGACCGCCCAGGTCGACTTCGATTAGAAGTCGATGGTGAGGGTGAAGTCCGCGCCGGTGACATCATGGCGACTGCCGACTTTGAGATCGTAAACCCGGAACACCACCTGGCTACCCTCGATGCAGCAGGAGCACGGCTTTCAGTTGAGTTCAACGTTGAACAGGGAATTGGCTACGAGCCAGCAAACCAGGACGAAGGCCTGCCAATTGGCGTGCTTCCGGTCGACGCTATCTTCACACCAGTGCGCAAGGCCAACTTCTCGGTCGAGCCCACCCGTGTTGGTCAGCGATCCGACCTGGAACGACTGGTTATCGAAGTGTGGACCGACCGGACGATCATACCTCTAGAAGCCATGCAGTCGGCAGGTAACCTGCTGATGGAACGATTCTTCCTCTTCACACGACTCGATAAAGAGCCCGAAGAAGAAGCTAGCCCAGCGGCTGGTCTCGGCATTTCGCCCGATGTTTACAACACTCTTGTTGAAACTCTTGCTCTTTCAGCTCGAACACTTAACTGCCTCAAGCGGGCAGGCATCAACCGTGTTGGTGGAGTGCTTTCGATGCCCAAGGGCGAACTACTTAAAATTCGAAACTTCGGCCAGAAGTCACTCGATGAGCTTTACGACAAGCTTGCCGAGCGAAACCTCTTGCCCGAAGAAAATGACGACGCCGGAGGCGAGGGCGAAGATGCTGACGGTGGTGACAACCCCGAAGGCACCGACAGCCCTGAAGCTGCAGTAGCAGCAACGACTGACGCCCCAGAGTCGCCAGAGTCGAAGGACGCATCCAGTGAGGCATAAGTTATCTGGCAGGCAATTCGGCCGAGCCTCAGGTCCTCGTCGTGCAATGTTCCGGATCATGGTCACCGACCTGCTCCGACATGGCCAGATGAAGACGACCATCGCAAAGGCCAAAGAGATTCGTCCTCTGGTTGAAAAGATGGTCACCCTTGGCAAAAAGGGCACCCTTCATGATCGACGTCAGGCAGCGGCATTCATCACCGACAAGTCGATAGTGAAGTTGATGTTCGATGAAATCGCTCCTCGTTACAAGGAACGACCCGGTGGCTACACCCGCATCACTCGTTTGGGCGTACGCCCCGGCGATGCCGCGGAAATGGCACTGATCGAACTGATTGACTAAATAGAGCAATGAGAATTGGACTGGTTATGGAGTACGACGGAACAGAGTTCCACGGCTCGCAACTGCAATCCAATGCGAGGACAGTGCAGGGTGAACTTGAAAACGCCCTGCGCAAAGTCTTCAACAAGAACATAAGAATGTACCTGGCAAGTCGTACCGACTCCGGAGTGCATGCAAGGGGGCAGGTTGGTCGCTTCGATGAAGAAACCGACATGCCACCCGACCAGATCAGGAAAGCGTTGAATTACTACATGACAAAAGACGTGCGCGTTCGTTGTGCACAGCTTGTCTCGGATGGACCCGAAGGGTTCGATCCGCGTAGTGACGCGTCATCACGTACCTACGTGTACACGCTCAACGACGCCCGGTCTGAACCCGCACTTGGTCGTCACTTTGTGACCCACGTGCGAAAACAACTCGATGTATCGGTGATGAACGAAGCGAGCAAGACTTTTGTCGGCTCGCACGACTTCGCTGCCTTTGCAGGCCCGAGCACTCCACCGGATGCGCCAACACAGCGTGACGTTGAATCTGCATCGGTTACCCGTAAGGGCGAAAACATCGAGTTCAAAATCACAGCAAACGCCTATCTGCACCAGCAGATTCGCAGGATTGCAGGTGTGTTGTACAACGTTGGTACAGGCAAGGTTTCTGGCGACATCGTCGGTCAACTGCTTGCCACTACCGAACGTGGTACCGCATCGCTCGTAATGCCTGCCGAAGGGCTTTGCCTCGAAGAAATAACGTATAACCGGATTGGCAACGGGTCGGGAGAGTGCGGATTGCCCGCGATGAACTCTGCTGGATCCGTTGATCTGAGCGTAAACTAGGGCGTCAATAAGTACGGACTGAACATGGTTACCAAGCTAAAGCATTACAACCCAAAAGCCGCTGAACTGATCAACGACTGGCAAGTCATAGACGCCAGTGGTCAGATTCTCGGCCGACTCGCAACTCAGGTGGCGACATTCCTGATGGGCAAACACAAGCCCGCGTACGTGCCGCACATGCTCACGGGCGATTTTGTCGTTGTGACCAACGCCAAGCTGATCAAAGTTACCGGCCTTAAGGCTGAACAGAAGATCTACAGGCGTCACAGTCAGTACCCCGGAAACCTCAAAGAGATTCCGTATGCTCGCATGCAGGAACGACAGCCAGAACGAATTATCGAACTGGCCGTCAAGGGAATGCTGCCCAAGAACAAGCTCGGCCGACAGATGCTCAAGCGTCTGAAGGTCTACGCAGGTGCTGAGCACCTGCACGAGGCTCAGATTCTCGGATCAGAACGACGTGAGGCTCGCGAAGAGGCAGCAGCAGTAAAAACTGAAGCCGCCTCCGTTGAAGCTGCAAAGGCCGCCGCCAAGAAACCTGCCGCCCCAAAGAAAACGGCAACTGCACCCAAGGCCGAAGCCGCTGCGGTAGCAACTGAAGCAGTAGAAACTGCTGAAGCTGCGCCAAAGAAAGCCCCGGCCAAGAAAGCTCCTGCTAAGAAAGCTGCGGCCAAAAAGCCGGCAGCCAAGAAGCCTGCTGCAAAGAAACCCGCAGCGAAGAAGGCAACTGCCGCCAAAAAGCCAGCTGCAAAGAAGACCGCCGCCAAAAAGCCCGCTGCTAAAAAGCCGGCTGCAAAGAAGACCGCCGCCAAAAAGCCAGCCGCAAAAGCAGCTAGCGACTCGGGAGAGAAATAGTTGACTAGCCAGCAGTACTACTACGGTACAGGCCGTCGAAAGACCGCCATCGCCCGTGTTCGGGTGTACAACACTCCGGGCGGTTCAACCGTCAACGGTAAGCCAATCGACGAAGTATTCACCGTTGGCGCATGGCTTCGACAGGCTGTCAGCCCGCTTGGAGCAACCGGCCTCACCGACAAGGTGACCGTCGTTGCCAAGACCCACGGTGGCGGTTCAGGTGGACAGGCTGGTGCGTTCGCACACGGTCTGGCACGAGCTCTCGTTGTAATGGACGAGAACAACCGCAAGGTACTTCGTGATGCTGGTCTTATGACCCGTGACTCTCGAATGAAGGAAAGCAAGAAGTACGGTCTCAAAAAAGCCCGCAAGGCACCTCAGTACACAAAGAGGTAAATCGCCACTCTCGCAATCCGATCAATGTGATCAACAAAGAAGCCCCGAACATTTTCGTTCGGGGCTTCTTTTCGTTATTGGAGGATGGTCGATGGTGTGAGACCGACTAACTCAAGCCCGTTCGATCGACACGCATCTCGTAAGCCCTGTCAGATCGGTAAGCAGCGAAATCCCTGCGTGCGGGAACTGCTCCAACGCCAGCTCCATCACTGCGTCTTCGATCGGCGGGTCGATCTCGACATAAGCAGCGCTTGCGTTCGGACTCAACAGCTTCGAAATGCCCACAAACAGCGGCCTAATAAGATCAAGACCATCAGAACCACCGTCCAGAGCCAAAACGGGCTCTCTGGCGACCTCTGCTTGAAGCCCGGGCATCGCACTCGTGAGTATGTATGGTGGATTCGACACGATTACGTCGAACTCACCAGAAAGCGGGTCCGACAGGTTGCCTTCATACAAATCCAGCTCCGCCCCAAGGTCGGTGGCGTTCTGCTGAGCGATCGTCAGTGTATCTGCCGAAATATCGGTCGCATGAACCTCGGCAGAAGGAAGCTCAAGTGCAATCGACACGGCAATCGCACCCGAGCCTGTGCAAATGTCAGCGATTCGAGGATTCTCAATCCCAAGTTCACGCACGAACGCCAATGTTTGAACGACAATCTGCTCAGTCTCAGGACGCGGAATCAGAACAGCGTCGCTCACCTTGAACTGTCGACGGAAAAACTCGGCGTTGCCAGTGATGTACTGAAGCGGTTCACGTCCCAGTCGACGCACAACCAGCGATTCAAGAAGCTCAAGCCGATCAGCCGGTGGTGGGTCGAGAAGATTACCCAGTTGCTGGGCAGCCGACCACTCGAACGCGCTCCTCAGCAGCAGCCGTGCATCGATTCCCGCGTCTTCAATGCCTACACCAGATAGGCGTGCGGTTATCGACTGAATGAGTGATGAAACGTTTTCGGCAGCCACGCGACCCCTGCTTAGTCGCCGACTGCGGCCAGTTTTCGAGCCTGCTCTTCTTGCAGCAGCGCATCGATAAACCCGTCCAATTCGCCGCTCAGAACGTTCTGCATCTGGTGGCTCGTGTAGCCAATGCGGTGATCTGTAATACGTGACTGCGGGAAGTTGTACGTGCGAATCTTCTCCGAACGGTCGCCGGTGCCAACCTGCGCCTTGCGATTCGCGCTTTCCTCTTCGTGTCGCTTCCGCAACTCCATGTCCCAGAGTCGTGAACGCAGGATTTCCATTCCCTGAAGCTTGTTCTGTAGTTGTGATCGTTCGTTCTGGCACTGCACAACAAGGCCACTGGGCAGGTGAGTGATTCGGATAGCAGTGGCCACTTTGTTTACGTTTTGACCACCGGCTCCACCGGAGTGAAATACGTCGATTTTAAGATCGTTGTCTTCGATCACAAGGTCGAGTTCTTCTGCCTTTGGCATCACCGCGACCGTAGCGGTTGAAGTATGAATACGTCCCTGAGATTCGGTCGACGGCACACGCTGAACCCGATGCACTCCACTTTCGAGGTGCAATCGTTGGTACGCACGTTCACCTTCGATCTCGAAAGTCACCTCTTTGATGCCACCCACCCCGGTCGCGTTCTCGCTGAGGATTTTCATCTTCCACTTACGGCTCTCAGCGTAGCGCTGGTACATGCGGAATACTTCGGCGGCAAAGAGGCCAGCTTCATCGCCGCCGGCCCCTGCTCGCACTTCAACCACGGCATCAGCGTGTTCGGTTTCGTCCTTCGGGAGCAGTTCGATTTTGATATCTGCGAAAAGAGTTTCCAGTTTTTCTTTGAGCTCTTCAGCTTCGACGTTTGCCATCTCGATAACTTCTGGATCGTCCTCTTCAGCAATCATTTCTTCAGCGCCATCGAGGTTTTTTTGCGCGCTCGTCATCTCGTTCCAGAGTTCAACGACGTGCTGGAGCTGGCTGTATTCCTGGCCTAACTTCCGAATCGCGTTCGGATCCGACGCGGTTTCGGGCTGCGACATTAGTCGTTCAACCTCGCCATGCCGATCGGCGATTTCCTTGAGACGGGCTTCCATTGATTGCTGCATGTATTGAGGTTACCAGTAACTCGCAAAAAGGCACGAAATCTGAGCGATGCCCAGTTGGCCAAAAAAGACGGAGAGCGAGTGAATTTCGCTACTGGTTTCCGGTTGAGCGTACGTGTTCTGCTATTGCTGCGGCATCGAGAGTGACCTCTGATTGGGCACCACCTTCTCCAAGGCTCTTTACCGACGCCACGCCGTTTTCGACTTCACGATCGCCCAGTATCACCACGTTCAAAGCGTTCTGGCTGTTGGCATATCGCATCTGTGCTTTCATCGAACGTTTCGGAGCGAGCACGGTTGAAATGTCTTTCGCCCTGAGTCCTGCTGCCAGAGTTGAACCCGCACTTCCAGCATCACCAAGAGTCACAACAACAACGTCTGGGCCCTTCGAAGCTTTCACAGGAAGTTCCTGCTTTTTCAACTCCATAATCAGCCGTTCGAGCCCACCGGCAAAACCGATTCCCGGTGTTTCTTGACCGCCGAGAATGCCCATTAGCGGGTCGTACCGCCCTCCGGCAATAAGGGTTCCCTGGCTACCGGCATCAGCAGGTTCGAACTCGAACACGGTTCGGTTGTAGTAGTCGAGTCCACGAACCAAACGGTGATCGACGGTATACGAAAAATCCGGGTACGCCTGCTTCAAATTGTCGAGAAGCACTAACAAAACTTCCCAGTGTTCCTTGGCTTCTCCGGTGATGTAGTCGACAGACTTTGGTGCGGCATCGGCGAGCGCCTGAGTCTCACGAGCCTTCGAGTCTAGAACTCGAAGCGGCGCCCGTTTCAGTCGATCCTGATCAACCTTTGGCAACTGATCGACCACGCCCAAAAAGTATTTATCGAGATCGTTGATGTAATCGGCACGGCCTTCTGCATCACCAAGACTGTTGATCCGAAGAGTGACGTCTTTTATCCCGAGATCGGCAATGTACTTCCAGCCGAGTTCGATAACTTCAGCGTCGACCTCAGGCGAAGGATCGCCGATAGCCTCAACGCCAAACTGGTGGAACTGGCGAACACGACCCGCCTGCGGACGCTCGTATCGGAACATTGCCGCGGCATAGAACAATCGCACCGGCTGTGGCAGGTTGTGCATTCCGTTTTCGATATAAGCGCGACACACCGAAGCTGTTCCTTCGGGGCGAAGCGTGATCATGTCGCCGCCATGGTCATCGAACGAGTACATCTCTTTCTGAACGATGTCAGTTTCGTTGCCGACTCCCCGTTCGAATAGGTTAGTATCTTCGAAAGTTGGTGTGTCGATCCGCCTGTATCCGAACTGGTGCGCCACCTTGCGAGCGGTGTTGTACACCTTGCCCCAGTAAGGCTGATCATCGGGAAGTATGTCGGCGGTGCCGCGAGGGCGCTTGAAGTTCATGTGAATGATTGTCTCTTAAACGAAGGCACCAGCACATCACTGCGCAGGTGCCAAAATCACGATTTGTGCGGCTAGCTACCGAGGCCAGCTCGCTGGTAGATCTTGCCTTCTGTCTTCATAGCAGGAGCGTAAACCATTCGAGCCTTGTTCATCTCTCGAAGAGTTTCTGCACCCACGTAACCCATGCAAACCTGCAGGGCTCCGACAAGGTTCAACGTACCGTCTGTGCGTGATGATGGACCGTAAAGCAGCTCGTGCAAGCTGTATTCCGTGCCCATGTTGATTCGCGTTCCACGGGGAAGTGAATCGTGCCAAGTAGCCATGCCCCAGTGATAACCATGAGCCGGAGACTCTTCGGTCTTGGCGAACGGGCTGCCGATCATCACAGCGTTTGCTCCGGCTGCGAACGACTTACATACGTCACCACCGGTTCGGATTCCGCCATCGGTAATGATCGGGATGTACTTCCCGGTTTCCTTGAAGAAATCATCTCGGGCAGCTGCACACTCGATCGTGGCGCTGACCTGCGGGATACCGATTCCGAGCACTTCTCGACTTGTGCAAACCGATCCGGGCCCAACGCCAACCATGACGCCCTGAATCCCCTGCTGCATCAGTTCCTTGGTCACTTCGTAAGAAACGGTGTTTCCTACCAGCACCGGAACGTTGAGATCTTTGATCAGGTCGGCGAATACAAGACCCTTGAGACTCTTGGACGAGTGTCGTGCGGTAACAACTGTTCCCTGCACAACAATCATGTCGGCACCGGCTTCGACAGCCAGGGGAGCCATACGCTTTGCGTTCTGAGGTACAAACGAAACAGCGGCTATTCCGCCGTTTTTTTTCACTTCCTCAACCTTCTTCGCAATAAGTTCGGGCTTCTGCGGGGCAGCGTAGATGCGCTGCATGATCGCCGTTGCTTCTTCTCGGGGTGAGGCTGCGATCTCTTCATATACCGCCGTGGTGTCTTCATAGCGGGTGTGCAACCCGTCCATGTTCATCACGCCCAGGCCACCGGCCTTGGTCATTTCTATGGCGAATTTTGGATCAACCACCGCATCCATTGCTGACGCAATAAATGGGATTTCTAGCTTGACACCGTCGAAATTCGTCGTCAGGTCAGCCATTTCCGGGTTAATCGTGATGTCGCCGGGGGCAATGGCTACATCGTCGAATCCGTATGCGGGCTTAAGTTCCTTGAAGTTACGGGGCACCTTCTGGGCTCCTCACATCGGTTACGAGCCGAATTTACTAATTCCTACTTGAAATACGTCCTTCCGGCACGTCGGTGTCCGGAGGTGATTACGAATTTCGCCGCAGGTAAATTCGGACTCAGTATACCCTCAGATATCGCCCTTCGTACACCCTGAAATTACGGCAACGTTAAAGGTCTCAAAAATTGCCAGAATGCTGTGCTAGCCTGAGTACCAATTTTCACGATTAGTAGCATGAAAATTCCTAAGATACTTGCACCAATTTCGCCTGATGATGGCACCGGGCGTCTTGCAAGTCCATTCATAAGGACAGTCGACGATGACCGAACGCAATATGGATGCGATTGCAAATCTCGAAATAGAAGCCCGCAAAGTTGCAGCGGGAATCAAGGCTAATCAGGGAACGGCACTTTCGACTTTAGCGCAACCGTCCCGTGAATCGGAATTGCGATCTACGGTGCTCCAGCGCCTGTCGACGGTGGTACTGACATATGTGGTTGGTCTCGTCGTGACGCAGAAGCATTCACTGCATTTCGAATGGTGGGAGCGACATTTCGGTACGAATATAACAAACGATCAAAAAATGACTAACGCTGCAGCTGTTTTTGACAGTATGAGCTCTATTACGTTCCTGTCTGCATATTCGACCCTAGAGGCTTTGATTCGACAAATCCTGTATTCATTCGACCCAAATGCTTGCAATGAGAGCACTGCAGGGTATTGGAAAGTACGCACCTATTTATTTGAGCACCACCTGATACTCGAACATCAAGACTATTCTTCGATGTTTCAACTGACTTCCACACTCAGAAACTGCATTCATAATCAAGGTGTGTATCGACATGCGATCGATAAGGAGTTGATCATTGAACACAATCAAATCAGATACACGTTCTTGAATATGATTCCGCCGAATTGTCTACAACAAGAGAATCTTCTTTCTTTGTTGTCTGAGATGGGAGAGATGATATTCGATATCCTCAGCGATCCAAATGTGAAAAACCTCAGCTTTATGGAAGATCATTCGGAGAAGTTGGGCACTCACGACACTGCTCTTCCGTTGTAGATTGCATTAAGGCCCGACACCATTGACTTGAAGAGCGAGCCGGGGCAGTTATCATCACTATTCAACTATGAACTATTCAGGCAGCATTACCGACGTTTCTGGCATCACGGTTGGACACTACACCGACCTCGAGAACGGGACCGGTTGCACCGTGGTTCTGAGCGATCCGCCCGCCAACGCGGGCATGGAAGTGCGTGGTGCTGCTCCCGGTAGCAGAGAAACCGCGCTGCTCGATCCGCTCGCGGGCGCCCCGTGGGTCAACGGGATAACGCTGACGGGCGGTAGCGCGTTCGGGTTGGATTCACCCGGTGGTGTGGTTCGCTACTTGGAAGAACAGGGTGTGGGTGTGAATACCGGACGCACCCGAATTCCTTTAGTCCCAGCAGCTGTAGTGTTCGATCTTGGCTTTATCAACAATGCTGTTCGCCCAACCGCAGATGACGGTTACGCTGCGGCAGTCAGTGCTTCTGCGAACGTAACAACAGGTAATGTCGGCGCTGGAACCGGGTCTACCGTGGGTAAGTTGCTGGGCAACAAGTTTTCTATTAAAGGCGGTGTAGGAACAGCGTCTATTCGCATGCCCAACGGAGCTACCGTCGGCGCTTTGATGGTCGTCAACGCTATGGGTGGTGTTGTCGATCCCGATACCGGCGAAATTATTGCCGGACCCCAAACAGAAGCTGGCTTTGCAAATTCGATTGACTTGATGATCGAACATCCACCCAAAGACCGCGGGTTCTTCCGCAATACGACCATCGGGGTCGTCGCTACCGACGCACCTCTCGACAAGATTGGCGCCATTCGACTCGCCATTGCTGGACAGGACGGAATCGCACTCGCCATCCGACCTTCCCACACCGCCAACGACGGCGACACCATGTTTGCCCTTTCGACCGGAACGCACCCCGACCCAGTAGCCGGCGACGTGCTTCACGCCGCTGCGCTAAAGGCGGTTACCGGAGCGATACTGAACGCAATCGAATCTGCTGAAACCCTAGGTGGAATTATGTCGGCAGCCGACGCAAAAGCTGCTCAGACGGGGTCAACAAACTAATGAGCCCACTACCTGAACTCAACAAACAATCCCCAATAGCGGTAGTCGCAGCGGGTCGTCTCGGATCCAGTCTTGCGATCGCTATGGACGACGCCGGGTACAACGTCGCAGCCGTATCGAGTCGACAGCCCGATCATTGTGATTGGCTTGCTACCCACTTAAAGAACACCCTCATCGTCGAAAAAGCCCAAACGGCAGCGAATCTGGCGAATATCGTGTTCATCACGGCCCCAGACGCCAGCATCGAAGGAATCTGTTCAGTAACCGAATGGCGATCGCACCAGGCAGTGATCCACTGTGCCGGTGTGCTACCTGTCTCCGCGCTCGACCATGCCCTCCGCAGCGACGCCGAAACAGCAGGCTTTCATCCGCTCCAAACATTCCCGTCTCCAGAGTCATCAGATCGACTGAAAGACGTGTCGTTCGCCACCGAAGCTCAGAATCCACTGCTTTTCGAATGGCTCGAAACGCTGGCAGCCGATCTTGGCGGCTCATCGTTCCGAATCGAGGCGTCTCAACGTGAGGCGTATCACGCTTCAGCGGTCATGGCGTGCGGTCTGCTCGCCGGACTCGCCGGTCTCGCCGCCGAGATGTGGGAACCGCTCGGAATCGACCGTGCGGATGCACTCAAACGCCTAATCCCGTTGCTCAGGGCAACCGTAGATGCCCTGGAAGAAAAGGGACTTCCGGCTGCAATAACCGGCCCGTTCGTACGCGGCGATGTCGAAACAATCGCCTCGCATATAACCGCGACTTCGAAAAATTCAGCTGAAACTGGCAGAGCGTACGCAGCTCTCGCTGAGGCGTCGTTACACATCGCCAGAGAACAGGGCGGACTCTCGGATCAGGCATTTGAGAGCATCAAAGCGCTGCTTTCAGACGAAAATCAGACCTAGAGAGTGTCGATAGAACCCCTCAAAACCTGAAAACTCAGTCATAATGACCTGAGGCAAGTGAACTAAGGCTTGGCGGCTAGCAAGCGCAGTCGACCGGGGCGGAGGTACACGATGGCAGTTCGCCGGATCACAACACACAAGATTCAGCAGATGAAACGCCGTGGCGAGCCGATCCCTATGGTGACGGCATATGACTACACGGCAGCTCGCATCGTCGACGCGTCAGGGATTCCTATGATCCTTGTCGGCGACAGTATGGGCCATGTTGTTCTTGGTTTCGACTCAACAATTCCTGTAACCGTGGACGATATCGTTCGTGCGTCGGCAGCCGTTGTTCGAGGCACAACCAAGCCCCTCATCGTTGCTGATATGCCGTTCCTCAGCTACCAGATCGACGCTGAAACGGCTCTACGAAATGCAGCCCGCCTCATTCAAGAGGGCGGAGCACAGGCAGTAAAACTCGAAGGTGGCAAGACCGTTGCTCCAATCGTCCGACGTCTGGCCGATGCCGGGTTAGCAGTGATGGGCCATATTGGCCTCACGCCGCAGCATGTAAACCAGCTCGGTGGCTACCGGGTTCAGGGCAAGACCGAGAGTGCGGCGAATCAGGTTATGGAAGATGCACTTGCACTTCAGGAAGCCGGAGCATTTGCGATTGTTCTTGAACTGATTCCTGTAGAACTTGCTAAGCGAATCACTGAAGCACTTGATATTCCTACGATCGGAATTGGCGCTGGTGTGCACTGCGACGGCCAGATTCAGGTGTTCCACGACATGCTTGGTCTCGACCCCGATTTCCGACCACGTCATTCAGGCAAGTACGCCGATCTGGCACCGGTCATCAAGGACGCTCTCGTTCGATACAGCGATGACGTTCGCGATGGCACGTTCCCGACCGACGCAGAGTCGTTCTTCTCAGATGAAACCCGAGTGCGAACAAGTTCTAAGACTGCTGATTAGAGGTTTCTCATTTCCTGAGCGGAGTCATCGGAGTCGAAGGATCTGGGGTTCGGTCGCGCGAAGCTTGAGCACCTGAAACACATGATCCAAGTGACCACTTCCCGCTCACGTCAACCCTCTCCCGCCGGGAGAGGGGGTAACGCTCCCTTATGCAAGTAATCCGTACAATCGCTGAAATGCGCGAAGCTCGAAGTAGCATCACCGGAACGGTTGGACTGGTTGCCACGCTCGGCGGCATCCACATCGGCCACACCACGCACATGGACACCGTTCGACCGTTGTGCGATGTGCTTATTGGCTCGCTCTTCCTCAACCCAACCCAGTTTGGTACGAACGAAGATATTTCAAGCTACCCGGCGGATGAAGAAGCCGATCTCGCCGAATTCGAAAAGCACGGAACCGATTTCGTATTCGCGCCAACGGCCGACGAAATGTACCCGCCAACTGGAACGGGAGTCCCGCAAATTGATCCCGGTCCAGCCGCCAAAGTTCTCGAAGGCGCGCATCGTCCCGATCACTTCAAAGGTGTGGCAACAGTCGTCGTTCGACTGTTCTCGATCATCTCTCCCAACATGGCGACATTCGGTGAAAAAGACGCTCAGCAACTCCGCATAATCCAGCACATAAACGAATCCCTAAAGCTGGGAATCGACATCATCCCGATTCCCACCAAACGAGAATCCGATGGCTTTGCCGTAAGCAGCCGAAACGCATATCTGTCGCCCGCAGAGCGAGAAGCCGCCACGATTCTTTATAAAGCGCTGACAGTCGCCAAACTGTCTTGGGACTCCGGCGAAAGAAGCGCTGAAGTACTCAGATTCATGATGATCTCGGTATTAGCTGGAGAACCCCTTGCCGAAATTCAATACACCTCGATCGCCGATGTCGACACGTTCGCCGAACTCGACCAGGTCGAACACTCAGCCCGGGCGTTACTGGCTATGAAAATCGGCCCAGCCCGCCTGATCGACAACATTCTGCTCGCCTAGATTCAGGCTCCCTTTCGCATCATTTAGCCTGATCAAAACCAGCAAACTCGGCGGGCTACCTTTACGATGCAGCGCATGAAAATTCTTGTAACCAACGATGACGGCTTCGACAATCCCGGTATCTGGGCATTGGTCCGCGCAGTGAACGACCTCGGGGAAGTGACCGTAGTAGCACCCACGGAGAATCAGTCCGGCGTTGGCACTGCACTTTCACTCAGGCGCTCGGTGAAAATCAACGAAGCTCCAAGCAAAGTCCACGGAGTCGCGTGCTACGCGGTAAGCGGAACGCCATCCGACTCGGTCATATTTGGACTCGAGCATGTACTGGTTTGTGGAGCCGATGTGGTCGTTTCCGGAATCAACCCCGGCTTCAACACAAGCCGCAACGTGTTCATTTCTGGAACCATGGGTGCCGCAATTCAAGCCGCCGCTAAGGGTGTAAAAGCCTGTGCTTTTTCGATGGACGCTACCGATGATATGGAAGACCAGATTGTCGCAGACGTTATCGCCAGAATCACGAACGAACTCCTCGATTCCGAAACACCACGAGGTGGGCTCTTCAACGTTAATATTCCCTCGTTCGGACAGATGAAGATTCAAGGAGCCGAAGGCGCAGCCCCCGCCCCGTCGGAGTGGATGAGCAAACTCGAAGCCCAAAGCGATGGCGGATACGAAATTTTGTCAGATTTACGGGTTCACATCGAAGGGTTAGATATGGCGCCCGGCACCGATGTAGAAGTGCTGAACCGCAATCGTATTTCGATTTCTTCACTCGAAGGTCCCACGCTCAGCCACCAGCCCGACGACCCAACACTTCAGCGAATGATCGACGCTGCAAACCGCATTATCGGTTGACGAGTAGGCATTAACTATTCAGAATCTCGCCAAGCAACCAGTTACGTTATTATTTTTCCGTCATAAGTTGCCCCCGAGACGATACGTCACGATACGAGAGGAACGAACCGTTGCTTTACGAACTGCGTGTGTACGAATGCCTGCCTGGAAGACTTCCTAATATCAACGCCCGCTTCGCGAATCACACGATGAAGCTGTTCGAAAAGCACGGCATCAAGAACATCGGCTACTGGACCACCGACGTTGGCGAAAGCAACCACGAACTTACCTACATGGTGGCGTTTGAAGATGCCAACCAGCGTGCCGAGGCATGGGACAATTTCCGCAACGATCCCGAGTGGGCGAAGGTCACCGAAAAATCGCACCGAGACGGCCTGATCGTAAAGAACGTCCGGAACCAGCTACTCACCCCAACTCCCTATTCGCCGATGCAATAATCACCTCTCAGCGTTCTAGATTCCGAAAACATGCCCAATATTCAAAAACTCAAAAACCTCTCAGGCCAGGCCCACATTGTTGGAGTCGGCGAGTCGAACAAGCTCGGCAAAGTGCCTGAAAAGTCGCCGCTCACACATCACTCTGAAGCCGCGATAAACGCGCTCAACGATGCTGGACTGCAACTTTCCGACGTAGACGCACTGTTCACCGCCGGGTGGTCGACTCTTGACGTCGCTGAGTATCTGGGCATACAGCCTCGCTACACCGATAGCACGTCGGTAGGGGGCTCGTCTTTTGTCATCCACGTCGCACACGCCTTGGCAGCGATCGCAGCCGGATACTGCGAAGTCGCACTGATCACACACGGCCAGTCGGGGCGATCCGATCGCTCACCAATCCCACGAAATCCCGGCACGCCAATGGCGCAGTTCGAAGCTCCTTACGGAATTCTGGGGCCGCCCGTTTCGTACGCAATGGCGGCCCGGCGCTACATGCACCAGTACGGCGAAGATCGAACACGCCAGGCGATGGCCGAGATAGCGGTTTCAACTCGTAAGTGGGCCAATCTGAACCCGATGGCTTACTTCTATGACAAGGAAACCACATTCGACGATTATCACGACTCCCGTTGGGTGGCATGGCCGTTCCATTTGTTGGATTGCTGCCTCGTCACCGACGCCGGTGCAGCGATAGTTATCACCACGCCCGAACGAGCACGCGACGCCAAGAATGGCAGCGTGAAAATTCTGGGTGCCGGTGAAGGACACGATCACTCCGGGATATCTCAAATGCCCGATCTGACCAGCGCGTTCGGTCGCTACACCGGACCCCAGGCACTTGAAATGGCAGGAGTAACCCACTCTGATATCGATCTCGCGATGGTCTACGACTCGTTCACTTACACCGTTCTCGTCAGTCTGGAAAACCTTGGCTTCTGCGGTCCGGGCGAAGGTCCTGACTTCGTTGCTGATCAACGAACTGCACCCGCCGGCGACTTCCCGCTGAACACCAACGGGGGCGGACTCTCCTACACGCACCCGGGCATGTACGGCATCTTCACCGTTGTTGAAGCCGCTCGACAGCTGAGAGGGCAGGCAGGGGAGCGACAGCTCGACAACTGCGACCTCGCTGTCGCTCACGGCACAGGCGGACTTTTATCGTCGACCGGAACAGTCGTACTGGGGGCCAACTAACGAAATGACAAACACGACACCAAAGCCCCAGCCGCTGCCACAGCCCGAGACCGATCGCTACTGGGATGGTCTCAAGAACGAAGAAATCTGGCTGCAACGATCCAAAACCACCGGCAAGTACCAGTTTTACCCGAGAGAGATTTCGATCCACGATCCCGCCAGCGGGGCAGAAGGCATCGAGTGGGTAAAAGTTTCAGGCAATGCCGAACTGTTCACGTTCGCCATTGTGCACATCGCACCCCACATGGGCTTCGTTGGCGACGTTCCGTACATCACGGCGTTAGTACAGCTTGAAGAGGACGTGATCGTCCCGACAAACATCGTAGGCGTCGACCCTGAACCCGAAAATCTTCAGATCGGAATGGCACTAAAACCCGTATTCGAGCACCACGAAGATGGCCAAACGCTTCTGAAGTTCGAACCGGCTTAACATTCGCATCATAGTTTTGCGGACTATGTCGAGTTAGAATTGAACACTCGCCAGTTGAAGATCGTCACTGGCAAATCACGAAACCAGAATTTCGACTCATGAAATCAGGTACGTCCACGTTGGTTTTCCGTGCGCTTTGCGCAGGGAACGGCTCAAGGCAAAACAGCTTTCGGCGACACCGAACCAGGGGTGCATAAGCACCCCGAAATAGCGCACGTACTTTTTCATTTCTAGTTCGAGTCGAGGTCACTCCCAAAATGGTTAACCACTTTCTAAAACTCAGCGATATCGCGCCTGAAGAAATTCAGCCGCTTCTTGAACGCGCAATCGAACTGAAAGCCGGCGCAACAAGCAACGCACTGGCTGGCAAGTCAGTTGCAATCCTGTTCGAAAAGCCGTCGCTCCGCACGAAGTTATCGTTCTGGGTCGGCACCGAAAAGCTTGGTGGACACCCCGTTCATTTCGCACCTGAAGAAGTTGGACTGGGCAGACGAGAGCCGATTGCCGACGTAGCCAACGTGATGTCTCGCATGTCTGACATCGCGGTGATTCGTACTTTTGAACAATCGATCATCGAAGAGTTCGCCGCTGCTGCAAGCATCCCGGTCATCAATGCCCTTACCGATCTTGAACACCCGTGCCAGGCCCTCGCCGACACGCAGACCATCATGGAGCAACTTGGCGGCGTATCCGGAGCGAAAGTGGCGTACATCGGCGATGGCAACAACGTTGCGGTCAGCCTCGGATACGCAGTAGCCGGTCTTGGCGGGCACCTCACGGTTGCGTCTCCCGCTGGTTACACAGTTCCCGGCGAATCTCTTGAAGGCGCTAACACCTACGGAGCCTCGGCTGGCGGATCGGTGACTCAGGTCACAAGCCCAGAGGAAGCTGTTGCAAGCGCAGATATCGTCTACACAGATGTCTGGACCAGCATGGGGCAGGAGACTGAATCTGCCAAACGCCTGGTTGATTTAGACGGCTATCAGGTGAACCCCCGCTTGCTCGATCAAGCTGGATCGAACGTGAAGTTCATGCACGATCTTCCAGCACACCCCGGCGAGGAAATCTCCGATGGCCTCCTCTACGACTCCCGTTCAATAGTGTTCGATCAGGCTGAAAACCGTCTCTGGGCGCAGGCCGCACTGATGGAAAAACTGATTTAACGTTCTCGTTTCATTCGAACTCAGATACGCCGGTAATCTGAACTGTATTACCTAACCCGCAGACAATATTTATCGTCACGAGCGCAATCTCAAAATGGCACTCCCAGTAGTAGCAATCATAGGCCGACCCAACGTCGGCAAATCGACCCTGTTCAACCGTTTGGCAGGACGACGAATCGCGATCGTTAGCGATATTCCCGGTACGACGCGTGACCGTGTGTCGATCGACGCCGAGTGGGGACGACATCGCTATCTCGTGGTCGATACCGCCGGTGTAGAAGATCGCCCGCACAACGAAATCATGTGGGACGACATTCGAGCCCAAGTGGAAGTTGCGCTGAATCAGGCCGACGCGATCATCTTCTGCGTCGACGTGAACGAAGGCGTGACCGACGCCGACCAGGACGCCGCCGACATGGTGCGGCGAACCGGGAAGACAGTAGTACTTGCTGCAAACAAAGCCGACACACTTTCGCGGGAAGACATGATCTACGAATTCTTCTCGCTGGGCCTTGGCGAACCGCACCCCATCAGCGCCTACCACGACACCGGTATCGGCGATCTTATGCAGTCAGTGTTCGAGCAACTCCCACCGTTCGAACCCGGAGTAATCGGCAAAAACTCAGTACGAGTCGCCATTGCAGGCCGACCGAACGCCGGTAAATCAGCACTGTTCAACGCCCTCACCGGCGAAGAACGAGCAATCGTCAGCCCTGTAGCCGGCACAACTCGTGACACCGTCGACTCGCTGTTCGACTACGAAGGTACCCGAATAACGTTCTTGGACACCGCTGGCCTTCGCAAACGAGGCAAAGCCGATCCCGGCATCGAAAAATACAGTGCGATTCGAACCATCGGCGCTATCGAACGCTGCTACGTCGCGGTACTCGTCCTCGATGCTACCGAATTTGTAACCTCGCAGGACACTCACATAGGTGGCTACATCGACGATGCGAAGCGAGCTGCAGTTATCGTTGTGAACAAGTGGGACCTTGCGAAAGAACTCGATCTCGACAAGTCCGAAGCAATGGCCGAAATCCGAAACCGCTTCAAGTTCATTCCAAACGTTCCGATCGTGTTTACATCGGCCATTAAGGGCTGGGGTGTGAGCGAGCTCCTGCCAACGATTCTCGAGGTATATGGCGAGTTCTCGAAGCAACTTCCTCGTGCAGAAGTCAGCCGAGTTGTCTTCGATGCGATGGGCGAAAATCCACTTCCAGGAGTCGGCACCAGGCGAGCTCGAATCTTCCGTGGAATTCAAACTCGAACCTCTCCGCCAACGTTCGAATTTAGCGCGCGCAACCCAGAACTAATACACTTCAGCTACCGCAGGTACCTGGAGAACCAACTGCGGGACCAATTTGGGTTCATAGGTTCCCCGTTGAGAATGAACTTTATAAACCGCGAAGATGAGTGATACGGTCGTAATCATAGTTGTACTGGTAGCCGCCTATTTCATAGGTGGTATTCCGTTTGGCGTGATCATAGGCCGACTATGGCGTGGCGTTGATATTCGCAGCTATGGCAGTGGTGGATCGGGTGCTACCAACGTAACTCGCACCCTCGGACCCCGGGCTGGAGCCGTCGTTTTCGCAGCCGATTTTGCAAAAGGCGTCTTGGTCATTGCTATCGCCAGATACGTTATGGATGGCGATCCGTGGCTAGTAGCAGCCGCCGGAACCGTAGCTGTACTTGGCCACATGTTCCCGGTCTATATCAAGTTCAAAGGCGGCAAAGGCGTGTCGACCGGGTTCGGGGCGCTGGCGGTCATTTCCCCAATCGCAGCAGCCATAGCGCTTGTAGGTGTCGTCATTGCCGCAATTTCTCGATACATCTCTCTCGGATCGATAATTGGCAGCAGTGTGAGCCTCGGGTTGCTGGTGATATTCAGCATCTTCGAGCTAACGATATTTGGCTGGGATCACAATCTGTGGAACCTGCTGTTCGCTATTCCGGTTGGAGTGCTCATCATTTGGAGCCACCGCTCGAACGTAGATCGCCTCGCAAAAGGTGACGAATCGAAGCTGGAGAACAAACCATCTCCGCGCAGGGCACAGCGAACCCCGTAAACTGCATGTGTGACACACATTGGCATAGTTGGTACGGGGGCATGGGCGACCACCCTCGGAATCCTCTTAGCACGCACCGGACATAAAACAGTCCTCTGGTCCCGCACTGAATCGCGGGCGGCAGAGCTTACTTCGGAGCGCGTTAACGAACGGTCGGTTCCTGGAGTCGAATTCCCAGATCTGATGACCGTCTCGCCCTCACTTGACGAGTCGTTTTCAGATTCCGAACTCGTGATCGTCGTCGTTCCATCCGTAACAGTTCGCGAGAACTTGAAAAAGATTGGCGACGCAGTTCCGGCCGGAACCAATATCGTATGTGCCACCAAAGGCATTGAAATCGCAACTGGAAAACGGATGTCTCAGATCATTGCTGAGGAACTTCCGAATTTCAATCCCGATCAAATCGGCGTGTTATCTGGGCCAAATCTGGCACCTGAAATAGCCGCCGGTAATCCGGCAACCGCCACAGTTGCATTTCCGAGCGACAAGATAGGTGAAACGGTTCAAGAGCTGCTCAGTTCCGAAGTATTTCGCGTCTACCGAGGCGAAGATGTGATTGGCGTTGAACTAGGCGGAGCATTGAAAAACATCATTGCGATCGGCGCGGCGTTTATCGACGGAGCGGGCTTGGGCGCAAACGCCAAAGCGTCGTACGTGACACGAGGACTGCACGAAATCACCCGACTGGGTGTTGCGATGGGGGCAAAGCCTGAAACGTTCGCTGGTTTGAGCGGTATGGGCGATCTACTAGCAACTTGCTACTCGAATCTAAGTAGAAACTATCGACTCGGAATCGGGATAGCGTCGGGGCGAGATTTGAACACGGTTCTCGAGGATCTGGGTCAGACCGCCGAAGGTGTCCCAACTACTCAGGCTGCAGTTCGCATCGCCAGAGAACTCGGCATTGAGATGCCGATAGCCAACGCCACTCACTCTGTGCTGTTTGAAGGTGCGTCGCCCACCGATGTGATACGAGAATTGATGGGTCGTACGCTGCAGCCCGAAGTTCGCTAGCGCCGCCACCAAACGATCTCAGCCGCCAAGATCTCCCAACTCATACAGAATCGCCGACATCACCGTGATCGCGGCCGTTTCGCTACGCAGCACTCGGGCACCCAGCGTCACCAGATTGGCTCCCGCCTCTCGAATTGCCGTAGCTTCCTGTTCGCTGAACCCGCCGGGTGGTCCGATCAACGCGGCGAGACCAGTAGTGCTGGGATCCAAAGACTTCAGCGTCGACTTCAGTGAAACCGATTCATCGCCGACCTCTTCCCACATACACAACAACGGCTGCTCGGCGATCGCCTGCCCTACGGCAACCATGATGGGCATCGGCGACTCGACCACGGGGACTATCGCTCGCCCGCTTTGCTCCGCCGCTTCGATAGCGATTCGTTGCCACCGTTCGAGTCGCTTGTCCGAAGGTGCACTCGCGTTGCCGCCCTGCACCCGCTCCGACATCACCGGAACGAACCGCACTGCACCAAGCTCGGTGCACTTCTGAATCGCCAGTTCTATGCGTTCGGCCCTTGCCAGTCCAAGCAGCATGGTGACTTTTACAGACGGCTCTGGCACTGGATTCACGGCTGAAATCAGAGTTGTTGAAATTTCACTTTTACCGACATCATCGACTTCAACTTCCCATTCTGAGCCCGATCCATCAAAAAACCGCACATGCTCCCCAGCTTCAACCCGAAGGACAGTTTTAAGTTGCCGGGCGACCGGGCCATCCAATGTAATAGACCGATCAGTAGCATCGATATCAGGAACGTAAAAGCGATGCATTACTTTGACCCATCCGTTCGAGCACGGGCAATACGAGTCGCAGTCCAGTCTTCGATTTTTCTGGTCGACTGAACTTCCCCGCCAGCAGCCTCAAAAGCCGCCACTACGTCATCAAGACGAGTTTCAAGTACGCCAGACGTAATAATCACGCCGCTGTCCGAAACAGAAGCAATCAACGGTTCTGCCAGCATTATCAACACGTTCGCCGCGATATTCGCGCCCACCACATCAAACCGGCCATCGGGAACTTCCTCGTGTGGGATGGATCCCGTCAGTATTAGCGACCGATCCGTAAATCCCGCCTCTTCCAGATTGGCTTTCGAAGAAGTAATCGCGTCGTTTTCGATATCAAGCCCAACTGCGTGACTCGCCCCAAGTGCGAGTGCAGCGATGGAAAGCACCCCTGAGCCGCAACCAACGTCCAGGAACCTATCTCCGGGCTTCACGACCTGCTCTATCTCTTCTAGGCACATCAACGTGGTTGGATGATGACCGGTGCCGAACGCCAGACCCGGCTCCAGTTCGATAACAACGTCGGAAGGCCTGCTGGTGAATTCAGCCGAGCGCGGAACAATGACCAGATTTTTGCCAACCCTGATCGATTCGAACTTCTGATTCCGCCACTCGTCATCACTAACTTCAAGCTCCTCAACCTCAGGGAGGTCAACCAGATATCTGATCAGCCGCACCCCGACGTCGATAGCCGTCTTTCGAGACTCTGTCGTTGGGTCGAGCGGAAGCCATCCACGAATCGTCACCCATTCAATCGGATCGGCTGACTCGCCTTCGTCGGGGTTGTAACCGCCGGGCTGCTCAACTGCTGCCGGGCCTTCGCCGTGGGTGGTGAACAGATGCGTCAGCGGCTCGACGTACTCGGGCGGTGCCTTGATGCTGAGCTGTAACCAGCGCATCTGATCTACCTTCGAATGTTCGTGCTGGGTGGGGCGGGCAGAGCAAGCCCTCAGAAACTAGGAGTCTTCGCCTCGGAAGGCGTCTTTGAATCGACCAAAAATTCCGGAGCCCGCTCCTGAATTCTCACCAACACGTTCGAGTCCGAACGATTCAGCAAGTTCCTGTAGCAAAGTAGCCTGGCGTTCATCGAGATCCTTAGGTGTGACGACCTTCAACTCAACCAGCTGATCACCTCTGCGACCACTGGTTCCCATGTGCGGGATACCGGCACCTTTTATTCGGGACACTGATCCAGACTGAGTGCCGGGCTTGATATCGATGTCATGCGATCCCTCGAGGGTTTCGACGTTGATGATTCCGCCAAGTGCGGCCATCGCCATATTCACCTCAGCCATCATAAGAACATCGTTGCCACGGCGTGAGAAAATCTTGTCTCGCTGAACACCGATATGAACATAAAGGTCGCCGTTACCGTTGCCCTTGCCACCGGATTCGCCTTCGCCGTGAACGACGAGCCGGGTGCCGTGTTCAACACCGGCGGGAATCTGAACTTCGATTTTGCGTACGTTTCGTTCGGTTCCTCGCCCCGAGCACTGCTGACAAGCAGTTTTCACGGTCTGGCCTTCACCCAGGCATGCGGGGCAGGCAGTTACCTGTTGAAACTGGCCGAAGAACGTTCGCTGGGTGCGACGCACCTTGCCTTCACCGTGACACGTAGAACATTCCACGACGTCGGTTCCGGGTTCGGCCTTGCTGCCATCACAACGATCACAACGTTCCATCCGGTTGAGTTCGAGTTCGCGAGGTACGCCAAAAGCGGCATCACGGAAAGATACGTTTACCTGAAACTCAAGGTCGGCAGCTCGACTGGACGCCTGACGGGTAGAATCCCCAAAGAAAGAATCGAAGATATCGCCGAATCCGCCAAATCCCTCGAACCCATCGAAACCACGACCCGCCTGACCGTTTACACCCTGATGGCCGAACTGGTCGTACTGTGCTTTACGTTTCGGATCGCTGAGTACCTGGTACGCCTCATTCACTTCTTTAAAGCGATCGCTTGCGTCGGCTTCTTTGTTGCGGTCGGGGTGGAACTTCAGCGCCTGCTTCCGGAACGCCTTCTTGAGATCTTCAGGCGTGGCATCACGGGCAACACCGAGAACCTCGTAATAGTCACGTTTGCTGGTTGTCATATAAAAGCGACCGCTGCCCCGGGCGAATGTCTGATTAGTTCCTAAATCAAGTTCACCGTAGTGAACAAGTCGAACAAATCAATTATAAACCTGAGGCGCGCTGAATCCGAATGTGGGTAGAAACCCAATAATGCGAATTAGAGAAAAATTCGTGCGTGTTCTAGTAGCCGCCGTAGAAAAGCATCGTCATCTGATCGAGATGACCGGCAAGGTGTCGCACTGCCGGGATTGCAGTTTCGTACTCCATACGAGTTGGAGCCATCACGCCTATGATGCCTTCGGCGGTGCTTGATGTGCCGTATTTGCTGACAACGACCGAGTAGTTCCTTAACGATTCTTCTACGTTTTCTTCGCCAATAACCACGCTAGCCAGACCACCCGGTTCACTCGCTTCTTCGAATACCGAAGTTGCGAACGTATCTTCGATCAGCCACATTGCGCCCTGCGACATCGCCGGGTCGGCCAGTAGTTCCGGCTGCTGGAACAGCTTGCCGATGCCGCTGAACCGCTTTTCCATGCTGGAACCCGTGTTGTGCTTCTGTAGAGCCGTTACAGCTGAATCGAAGGCCCTGCGCTCCAGTCCCCCGCCTACACGGCTTGCACGAGCCGCCACATTGTTAGCCGGGACACCAACTATTACTTCATTGAGGCGGTTCCGGGCATGTTCGATCGCAGAATCAGAGTCAGACGAGTCGAGATTGATGACCTGCTTGTAGATGTTCGCACCCTGTAACACCACGATTACCACGGCAAGCATTTCCTGAAGCCGAAGTAATTCAACGCTTTTCACCGGTGCCGGCGCGGTGCGAGGCAGTGTGGTGAATGCCAGAGTGTCCATCAGCCCGGCCAGTATTTCCGAGGCAGAATCGACCCATTCTTCGACGTCGGCATGTACCGCCGTGAATTCCTGATCAACCTGCGCGGCTACGGCAGAATTTAGCGTGGCCTCAGGATCGAGCGATCCTACGAAATGACGATAGCCACGATCCGAAGGAACTCCACCCGATGAAACGTGCGGGCGATGGATCAGCCCATCCTCTTCAAGTGCAACCATTTCGTTGCGAATAGTTGCTGGGCTGGCTTTGAGGCTAGTCGAGCGGGCGACCGTGCTTGAGGCGACAGGGGACGCCGTCTGAACATGTTCAGAAACGATGAACTTGAGAATCTCTCGTTTTCTCGCTGTCAGAGTCGGCATACTGGCCTCAGATAAAGACTCACGGCTGTGACTTACACGCTACAGGATTGAACGTCACGAAGTTAGCATGCGGTTTTCCCGAGCGTCAACGTTAATTCGGGATCGATGAACCAAATGCTCTATGTGATTCGACTATTGAACACGCCGTTCACGATAATGAGTGGACTGAAACTATGGAATCTCTGACAAGTAGTGCGTTCGAAAAAGCCGCCAGTTTCATAAACGAAAATGGCCGTCCGCTCGAGCGAGCGCAGTTCAACTATCACTTTGGAACGGGATCTTTGAAATCGGTGTTGATCGAACTGCGGAAGTTTCAGAACGGCGATGGTGGGTTCGGGCACGGAATCGAACCCGACGTGCGAATGCCGTTTTCATCGCCGTTTTCTGGCACGCTGGCGTTTCAAGTATCACGAGAACTCGAACTTGCCGGGGATGACCCGCTTATTCGAGATGGCATTGGCTACTTTGTGAACACTTTTGACAGGAGTATTGGCGGCTGGGATCCCGTTGGGCCTCGCGGCGACGAATACCCGCACGCTCCTTGGTGGGACTATCAGCCAGTTGGCGATCAACTCAACTCGTTGAAGCGATCTAATCCTGGAGCCGAAATCGCCGGTTACCTTCACCTCTATTCGCATCTGGTCGATCAAGCATTTCTCGACGAGGTCACCACCATGGTTATCGACTCTTTTGATGCGTTGCCAGACGATATGGGATTTCACGCAATGATGTGTTTTGTACGGATGGCAGAAATGGCTCCGAAAGCACTGGCTGAACGTCTCGGGCCGAAGTTGCGTCGGGGGGGCATCTCGTGACCAGCGGTAACGCCAACGATTGGCAGAACTACGGCGGGAGACCGTTGGGGTTCGCTCCGACACTCGACCACTTGCTTGCTGACGAGCTTGAAACCTCTGTGCAATCGCAGTTGGACTACGAAATCACTACGCAGACAGAAGACGGCAGTTGGAAAGCATCATGGTCATACGGCGATCGCGAGAACGAACTTGCCATTGCAAGGGTTGAATGGGCTGGCTATATCACCCTGTGAAACCTGCTTGCGTTTAAGGCCTGGGGGCGTATCTAGTTCGGTCGTTGGCATTGGGCGTGGAATACCAGCCGTGGGGTATTCGATTGAGGCTGCTCTGGCAAGCGTGAATATGTATCTAATTTGAACTGCAATACCAGTATTCGTCAGGTAATCCGTTGACGCTCTCTCGGGCGCATAGTTTAATTGATTCTTGAACTGCGCGTAAGTTGAATAAATTTTCTATCAACGACGCGAAACATCGACCTAATCGAGGTACGTCCGCATGGAAATTCGCTGGCTTGGCAACTCTACTTTTGAAATCCGATCTTCTGTGGGCATCGTGGTTGTTGACCATCAGGGCAAACTGCCAAAGCAAACAGATCTTGATGACGACAATACCGTCTTCGTTTACAGCAAGGGCGAGCGTTCCTCCTACCCGGTTACCAATCACAACGTTCTGGCCGGGCCAGGTGAATACGAAATTGGTGGCCTGAGCGTGAGAGGCGTAGCCACACCGGCCGACGATCCCGCCATTTCACAGGAGATCAACACGGTCTATGTTGTCGATGCCGATGGCCTGCAAGTCGCAACTCTGGGCAATCCCGGCTACCAGCCCTCGGCCCAGTCGGTACAGCAAATCAGCAAAGTCGACGTGCTTATCATCAACACGGAATCTCAAGGACTAGAACCCGACGAAATGTCGGCGGTTATCAGGAACCTCGAACCAAAGATGATCGTGCCGTCTGGTTACGATGCAAGTTCGGGCAAGCCAAGCGCCGCGATGCAGCGACTTTTGACCGAACTCGGCGTGAAGGAATTTGAAGCGACTTCGCGATTGAACGTGAGCAAGAGCGGGCTGCCAGACGAACGTGCAGTAGTAGTGTTGCAAAAACGTTCTGAGTGAAGCTGAGTTCTAGATCATTGGCGCCCTGTTCATCATGACTGGCAGATCAGTGTTATTTAGAAAGTAAAAAGCCCCTGCAAATTGCAGGGGCTTTTTTTTGTTAGTACTTGATCTGTGGCAACTTGAGAATGAATTTACGCGCTCTATTTGCTGTTGCGATCAAGTCGTCGCCACGCCAGCAACGCCAGAGGCGCCAGCAGCAGTGCAACGTTACCCAAACCAGCCGGACCGCCTTCACGGGCGCTACACGAGCCACTATCGGCCGCGTCAGCCACTATCGCAGCAGCAGCGGTTGCCTCGGCCGCAACGGTCGCAGGTGCATCTACGATCGGAGTTGGCGTCGGTGTCGCTGTTGGTACAACAGTTGGCGTGGGAGTCGGTGTGGGCGTACGCGTAGGCTCCGGAGTCGGAGTCGGCGTGTTTGTTGGAGTCGGAGTCGGCGCCTGAGTCGGAGTCGGCGCCTGAGTCGGAGTCGGCGCCTGAGTCGGAGTCGGCGTCTGAGTCGGCTCAGGCGTCGGTGTTGGCAGCGGTGGGAACACCAGCAGGAAGTTCTGCCTGTGAACACCATCTTCAAAGACGTCGCCCTGCAACGCTTTGATTTCACCAATGAAGAATTCAACGGGGCGGTTATCGTATTTTTCGTCGAACGGATCGACGGTCAAGAAATACTCGCCGTTGAACACCGAAGCAAACGAAGTCACGTAATCGTCGATGACTGCGTAGATCAGTGTGCCATCTGGAGGCGGAACCGATCCTGTTCGAACTCGACCTTCATAGAAAGTTGGCCCGAGAATCACCGGAGTTGCAGTAGGCGATGCCGGAATCGAAGTCGGTGTGGGAGTCGGTATCGGAGCGAATGGGAATCTCAAATTCTGCTGTCGCAACTGAGGAAGTGCCCAATCCAATTTTAGAGTCCCGAACTGGTTGATAAATGCATAGGGAGTCTTCTCGTCGGACTGAACCTGATCCTCAAGCCAGAACGTTACATCTTTACCAACGAGATCGTTGGGTGCGTGAATAAACAGACCGACAAAACCGTTCGGAGACTGTTCGCCTACCACGACCGAGTTTGAGACCCAATCATCAATCTTGGCCGTGATGATCATTCCATTTGGATCGATACCGCCAGAGATCGTCACTTCGCCATGAAGTGTGATTGCCTTGATCTGAGGGATCTCGCCTTGTGCGTTTGCCCGTTCGCCAAATCCAGCTATCAGGCCCGCCAGAACGGCGGTCGCTATCAGCATCCCTACCAGTCTAGCTTTCATATGTAATCTCTCCAGCGCCCGCTATCAAAATCAATTATCTGTATCAGCAGAACGCCCCCCTCCCGATAGTTCGGAAGGGGGGCGCCCGTTATTACGTTTTTACTCTAGCAGTCGTCTTTACGGGACGATGTGCGGGAGCTGTCCGTTGCTCTGCGGGCTGATGAATACCCAGATTCCTGTGCCAATCTTCACAAGGTCTCCAGAAACCAGCTCGTTGAACTGAGACGTGACGGTTTGGAACACGTACGCACGACCGCTGTTCACGGTGTTGAAGTACGTCCCTACCGTTACGTTGACCGGAGTTCCATTAGCATCAGGCCGCTGGAGAGTTGCACCCTTGTGCCCGCTCTGCGTCTGAGCTCGGCTCTGATCAACCACACCAACCAGGTTCCAGCCGTTACCGGTCGGAATCGTGGTCAGGCCCGGTCGAGCATCACCAGGACCAGTTGGACCCTCAAGTGCGATCTTCTGGTCTTCGAAGTCCGAAGTCTCTACCCAGTAACCAGAACCAGATGTAACGTTCGTCAGGCCAGGAGTGGTCTGAGAAGTGTATACACCAGTTCCAACCTTCGAAGCGATTCTCCACGGCTGTGAAGGCGTGGTCGCGTCGTAGGCAACAACCTGTGTGATACCAGCGTTCGAGAGAACTGCGTCGACGCCGGTTTCAAGCGGGTTCGAAGGTACTGAAAGCGAGTTCCAGCCAGCGAATAGCTCGATAGCGAAGTCGGTTCGGTCGGACTTGGTAAAGGTGTTGGTTATTGTCAGCGTGTTACCAGCAGCGTCCGTACCCTTCACAATGTACTTGTGCGAGGCGTTAGTCAGAGCTGTTGTCGGCTGGTAGAAGAATGTCTTCGAGTCGGCAGAAGCAACGATTTCGCTTGCTACGTCAACACCGTCAAGTGTTGCTGTAGTAATCGTGACTGAAGCTGTCTCACCACCGCCCCCACCGAATCTAGTGTAGTCGGTAATCAGGAACGGGTTCGACTGAGTCGTCGTGGTAACTGGCGAAGAAAGCGGTGCCACAAGAGAAAGGTCGACAGTGAATGCCTTCGTAGTCGTGTCACCGATCGTCGCTACGTTAGTAACTACGTCGGTACCAACGACCCTAACAGCAACACTACCAGCCTCTTTGGCTGATCCGTCGTAGATGTAAACCCACGAGTTACCGCCCAGTGATGTCGGAAGACCAGTGAACAAGGTACCGAGTGAGCCACCTACGTTCGTCAATGTCAGCGTCGGAGGACCCTGAAGGGTCTCGTCAGACGTGATAGTGAACGTCATGTTCTTCTTGGTCAGGCTGTCTGCTGCTTCACCACTTGTACCAGTACCGGAACCCGCTGAGCGAGTAACAGTTAGAACTGGGTCGAGTTCGTCACTGGCGTTGGCAGAGCCAGCGTCAGTTGAGTTACCCGCAAGGTCCTGAATCGTACCCTGAATCGTCACTTTCGGAGTGTCGTCCGAAGGAATTGTCGAGTCAATGTCCAGGTAAACAGCAGCGTTTTTCACAACAACGCTTGCAGGTACGAATTCCACGCCTGAGTCCAGTGTTACCTTGAAGTCAGAAGCGCTAACCGAGGCTTCCTTGACTTTACCGTCAAAAGTTACCTTGATCGTGTCTCGTACGTTGTCCTTGTCAATAGAAGGTGTTACCGCGGTATTAAGACCGATTCCAGATTCAGCGTCCGTAATCGACGGTATCTTCTGGTCAATCTTGATGACGTGAGGCTGGTTACCGTGTCGACCAGTAGTGTGGATGTCATCTGCAGTATCTGCATCAGAGAAACCACGGTTACCGGCCAAGTCAGCGATTCGAGCCTGGAAGTCAACCAGGGTGTTAGGTACGGCTGAACCGATGTCGGTAGGCAGCTGTACTGGCTGTGACCATGACCAAGAAACGGTTGTTGCACCGTCTGAACCAAGAGCAGCTGTGTCGACTGCGGCTACATCGCCGGCAACGAACGCACCAGTACTAGGAACGATGACATAGGTTGCGTTTGTACCACTGTCGTTGAGGTCGTCAACAATCAGTTCAAACGTGCTTACGTCAAGACCAGACTGGGCGTCAGCTGCTGTACCTGAGAAGACAGGGAGTCGGTTTTGCGACTCGTTGGCATCCGCAGGTGCGCCAATAACGACGCTCGGCGTGGTCGTGTCAATGTTATACGTGCCAGTACGTTTAACATTCGCGCCAGTTCCAACTACCGCTACGTCTGTGTAAGTAACTGTGATTGGACCACCAGAAGCAGGAATGCTTGTGTTGGCTACACCCGCGGTTACAGAGGCAGTTTTGAATTCAACAACCTGAATCGTGCCTTCGAAGCGACCGGTGTTTCGACCAGTCTCTGTCAGAAGCAGCGATACTTCGGTTGCTACGACACTCTTGATACCCACAGTCAAAGTGTCAACACTTGATGACGGGTATCGAATATCGATGAGGGCTGTGTAGGTCGGGGTTCCTGATCGTGAGATCTGGATAACCGGAGCTGACACGCCATCACCAGCACCAACAATTGCGAAAACCGAAAGTCCGGTTACCACAGTTGCAGTACCGGCCTGAACGATCTTGATGTCGCCAATGGCGCCAACGATCGGATTAGCAGCCTGGTCGGTCAAAACAACCGTAATGATGTCACCAAGGCTGTCTAAACCCTTCGAGGCGCCGCCACCAAAGTCTGTGACTCCGGTGCCAATTGTATTGTCGCCGTTGGTACCAATATCAAAACCGCTGCCGGCCTGATCAGATGTAACGGTCGTGGTTGCGTTGACGTCGCCGTCAACAACAGTAACGATCAACTGGTCTGAGTTAGCGACGATGTCTCGTGCGCTCACACCTGTTGTCGCAATAGATGCGTAGGTCCCATACACCGTGGTAGCAGACTTTCGACCACTAACAGCCGTTGAAGGCTCTGTGGTCAAACCGGATGCTTTGTTGGTGACGTACACCACACCATCCGTGTCTGCTGCATTGGCGGAGTGAGAGAGTCCTACAATAGCTACCGCTACCAACGCAATAAGCGTTAGTCCGGAAAGCAATTTCACTGAAAGCTTCACAGCTTCAGTCCCCCTTGCTACCGCGTATTCACCCACAACAATGGCAGAAGGCAGAAAAAAATTCTTCCGCCATTGCCCGGTGGTATGAAACCCGGAGATCTCCATATATTCATCCCTCCACAAATGTGGAGGGTTTGCCGATTCCGTTATTTATGTCCAGTCCAAATGAGCGCCAATCGGCGCGCGCGTCATCGGGCTTCGGGACAAACCTAAGCGATTTAATCACCGCAACGATCACGATGTCAACCCGTTTGGCATAGTCCCTTTGGTGATTTAGGCGGCAATTGATGGTTTGCACGCATCCGTTACCGGATACGCCCACAACAGCCACTAAAACCAGTTATTACGAACTATAAAGAGCCTATTGAACGAGTGTCAACGATTCCCATACCAATATAAAGCGAGTTTGCGTTACCGGAGAGTTACATTCCGAGAACGTAATTCAGCGATTATTCGCAAACTCGCCTGTTCCAACTAGACTTTCTCAGGTTTTGTTATTGAACCAAGGAACTCATCGTTGGTCTGAGTTCGAGCCATCCGTTCCAGAATACGCTCGGCGGCTTCGGTTGGGCCGTTCGAGTCCTGAGCAATGATTCCTATCATTCGCCGTAGCAGCCATACCTGCTTCAATGTCGCATCGTCCTGAAGTAGTTCCTCGTGTCGAGTTCCACTTCGTTCGATGTCGATGGCCGGCCACAAACGGCGCTCTGCCATTCGACGGTCGAGATGCAACTCCATGTTGCCGGTACCTTTGAACTCTTCGTAAACGACGTCGTCCAAACGTGATCCGGTATCGATGAGAGCGGTTCCGATAATCGTGAGACTTCCAGCTTCTTCACAGTTCTTGGCTGCTCCGAAGAACTGCCTCGGTGGGTATAGAGCGTTCGGATCCATACCACCCGTAAGTGTTTTACCGCTGCTCGGCACTGAAAGGTTGTACGCACGGGCAAGCCTGGTAATGCTGTCGAGCAGAATTACTACGTCCTCACCGCTTTCAACCAACCGGCGCGCTCGGTCAAGAGCAACTTCCGCTGTACGACACTGATCTTCGATCGGCTCGTCAAACGTCGAACTGAACACCTCACCTTTGGTGGTGCGGCGCATATCGGTAACTTCCTCGGGACGCTCACCAATGAGCGCAACGATGATGTATATCTCAGGGTGGTTCTCGGTAATACCCGCTGCAATCTGCTTTAGAAGAACGGTTTTACCGGCCTTAGGCGGTGCAACGATCAGAGCCCGCTGGCCTTTTCCGATCGGAGCGATCATGTCGATCATTCGGGTCGACATCATTTTCGGAGTAGTCGCGAGGATGATCTGGTCGTTCGGGTAGATCGAAGTGAACTGGTCGAACTTCGGTCGCTTCATTGCCGATTCCGGGTCGTAGCCGTTTACCAGCTCAACTCGAATCAGTCCAAAGTACTTCTCGCCTTCGGCAGGCGGTCGAACCTGACCGGCAATCATGTCGCCCAGTCGAAGTCCGAACCTGCGAACCTGGCTCTGTGAAACATAAATGTCTTTGTTGCCACCGCGTTTACCGGGTGCACGAAGGAAGCCGTAGCCATCGCCCAGAAGGTCGAGAATTCCTGCGCCAACCATCTGGTCGGTCGATTCTGCGACATTGGCGAGAACTTCTAGAACGAGTTCTGTGCGCTGGGTGGGAACTCGCTTGATGCCCTTGTCTATGGCCATCTGGCGAAGTTCATCGTTCGTCTTTGCACCCAGGTTTCCCAAATCGGGTAGCGTGCTCTCATCAACCTCGAAGTTATCTTGTGGCAGATCGCTGGGGCGTCCACCGCCTCCGCCTCGTGGTCGACGACGACCTGACCTTCGACGGTTGCCGCCGCGGGATTGGGATCGGGTTTGGGTAGTCAGCTTAGGTTCCTCCTGCTGGTGTCCGGTCGAAACAGCTGAAATACAGTTCAGTGGTAGCTAATCAATGTTGATCAACGACATGAGTGTTCGTTCAGCGAATGTTCTAAAGAAAAATTTGTGTGATTAAGGGAAGACTGTCTTTGTTGGATCACGGCTGTGCAATTGGATTGCCAGGCGTTGACGAGTCTAAATTTTGATTGCTCTTAGAGCGGTGGGGCGCACAGCGATATTTGGCTGGCCATGCCGCTTGCGTGAGCGGGTATCTAGTTCCTGTGAAGGGGTAGCCCAACCGCGGGAATAAGTCATTACAGCGTCAAGGGCAAAGATAAAGAGTTGGCGAAGATCCAGAACTGGCTCATTCGCTTGCTTATTCAATCTTATCAAAAGCGTGGGCAATAATGCCACTATCTTAATTAACGAATTCGAATTGGGCTCACGGCCTCAACACTTTGCCTACTCTTCTTCCTCATCAAAAAAGTCGTGCTGTGCACCCTCGCGTAACGTGGCTTTGGCGCTGCGAATGAATTCACGGAACAGCGGATGAGGACGTTCAGGGCGCGATCCAAATTCAGGGTGGAACTGGCTTCCAACCATGAACGGGTGGCCGTACACCTCGGTTACCTCCACCAGCGATCCATCCGGGGAAGTCCCTGATGCAATCAGTCCCGCCTCCTCCAGCTGGACCCGGTATTCATTGTTAAATTCATACCTGTGCCGGTGCCGTTCATCCACCATTTCTTTCTCGTAAGCATCGCGAACTCGAGTGCCTTCTTTGAGGACGCACGGGTACGAACCAAGTCGCATTGTTCCACCAGTCGAGTGGAGTGCTTCCTGCCCATCCATAAAAGCAATGACGGGGTTCGCAGCATTCGGATCGATCTCAAGTGAAGTAGCGTCGGAAATTCCCAGTTCATTTCTGGCGTACTCGACCACCATGATCTGCATTCCAAGGCACAGCCCGAGATAAGGGATCTTAGATGTTCGAGCGTAATTGGCAGTTGCGATCATGCCTTCAAGCCCGCGTTCTCCGAATCCTCCCGGAACGACAATTCCGCGAGCTGTACCCAGAAGCTTTTCGGCACCATGCTTTTCGATATCTTCGGCGGCGATCCACTGGATATTAATTTTCCGTTCGTTATTTAAGCCGGCGTGATGAAGTGCTTCCACAACCGAAAGATACGAATCCTGAAGTTCAATGTACTTTCCGACAAGCGCAATATTGATCTCCGGGTGTTCTTCCTCATCGACCCTCACCATGGCGCGCCATGAGTCGAGGTCGGCGTGAGTATTAGGCAGCTTCAGCTCATTGGTCAGAATTTCGCCAAGGCCCTCGGTTTCGAGGTGAAGCGGAACTTCGTACACACTCGAAAGTGTCGGCAGTGAAATTACCGCTTCCGCCGTCACGTCGCAATACAGCGATATCTTTCGGCGCTCATCTTCGCCCACCACCTGATCGGCCCTGCAAAGAATCGCGTCGGGTTGAATTCCCATACCGCGCAAAGTGTGAACGCTGTGCTGAGTTGGTTTCGTTTTGAGTTCGCCAGTCGCACCCAAATAAGGAAGCAGAGTTACATGAACGTAGAAAGTATTTTCCTGACCGACCGTGTTCCTCACCTGCCTGATTGCCTCGATAAACGGCTGACCTTCGATGTCACCAACAGTTCCGCCAACCTCAACAACAACAACATCGGCCTCCGACTTTTCGGCGAGCTTGAGGATACGGTCCTTAATAAGGTTGGTTACATGGGGGACAGTCTGAATGGTTCCACCCAGATACAGGCCGGCGCGCTCGTTGGCGATGACCTCGGAATAAATTTGGCCTGCTGTAACGTTCGACAGCTCGGTTAGCTCGACATCGATGAATCGCTCGTAGTGCCCGAGGTCGAGGTCTGTCTCGCTACCGTCGATCGTTACGAACACTTCACCGTGCTGGTAGGGCGACATAGTGCCCGGGTCGACATTTAAGTAGGGGTCGAGTTTCAATACGGAAACCGACAGATTTCGGCTTTTCAGCATTCTGCCTATCGAGGCTACGGCGATGCCTTTACCAAGTGAACTGACAACCCCACCCGTAACGAAAATGAACTTACTCATGAACTGGCTCCGACCGCCCTGGCGCTGACGGTTACGTTGCGAACCGGCGTGAATCGTAGGTCAGAGGGGAAGCGCAACCGCCTGTCATCGCAGGTGAAAATAAATACCGAGATCGATATCTGGTTCAGGCGGCTCTTTACAGAGATTGCACACATCCTCGGATAGGGGGTACGGACTTCAACGTCGTCCTTTAAAAATAACCCTACACGGGACTCGATTTTAGGCAACGGTATTTAGAGGTGTCAAACATCTGAGGCGTGCTTTCTTAGTGTTTCGCCAGACCCTCATCCAATTACTCGCTGCTACACTCGATCCTTCGCACCAAATAACTGGGTGAATTTTCAGCCGATAAATGCAAGCTCAGTCGCCATTATTGAGCGGCCGCGTGGCACGAACATCTCGGGAAACTATGGATCCACTAACCCCTAAAGACGTTGAGCACATTGCTCAGCTCGCGTACATAAAACTCTCCGACGAAGAGTCGGAAGATATGCGCGTGCAGCTCACAAATATTCTTGGCCATTTCGCATCGTTATCAACTGTTGAGACGGATGGCGTAGAGCCCACCGGGCACACGACCGACTCGAACACTGTCATGCGCAAAGACGAACCACAGCCACCGCTCGATCAAGACGATGTGCTGCGAAACGCCCCCGATCGCGATGGCGAATTTGTACGCGTCCGCCCAGTTCTCGAATAGCCCCGAATAGTCCCAACAGCCCGCAGCCCGAAATACCTGATTTAACGAATGACAACACATTCAACCAACTCCGACCTTTACTTCGCGACCGCACGCGAGCTCCGCACAAAGTTCGACGGACGCGAGCTTTCGTCTGTCGAAGCCACCCGTGCGATGCTCGATCGAATCTCGTCGCTTGAGCCGAACCTGAACTCGTTCATAACGGTGACACCAGAACGGGCGCTCAAAGATGCCGAGGCAGCTGATCGACGATTACAGGGCTCCGGGCAAGAGGCGGGACCTCTGACCGGCGTGCCGATCATGATCAAGGACAATTTCTCGACCAAAGATGTTGAAACAACGGCAGCCTCAAACATCCTCAAGGGCTACATCCCTCCCTACGACGGCACAGCAGTTCGTCTACTTAAGGAAGCCGGGGCTGTGATTCTCGGCAAGGGCAACCTTGATGAGTTCGCCATGGGTTCGTCCAACGAATCGTCGGCATTCGGCCCAGTGCACAACCCCTGGGACACCGACCGTGTTCCCGGCGGTAGCTCGGGCGGAGCAGCAGCAGCAGTCGCAGCAGGTGAATGCTTTATTGCCTTCGGATCCGACACCGGGGGCAGCATTCGCCAGCCGGCGTCGCTTTGCGGAATCGTTGGCATGAAGCCGACATACGGTCTGGTTAGCCGATTCGGTCTGCTGGCATTCGGATCTTCTCTTGATCAGATCGGGCCACTCACCAGAAGCGTTGCCGATTGCGCAGACGCACTAAACGTTATTTCCAATCACGATCACCGTGACTCAACTTCCGTAGCCGCACCTTTCGACGACTTTGCTCAAGACATTGATGCGGGTGTTGCCGGTATGAACATTGGTGTCCCAAAGGAATACATGGTCGACGGAATGGAGCCGGGCGTTCTCTCGGCTTTCGAAGCCTCTTTGAAAATACTTGAAGATCTGGGCGCAAATATCAGCGAAACCAGCCTGCCGCTTACGGATCACGCCCTCGCCGTCTACTACATCATCGCTCCGTCGGAAGCCTCGGCCAATCTCTCCCGTTACGATGGTGTGAAGTACGGTCTTGGTACGCTCAATGCCGACACTTCAGCGCAGGCTACCGAAATCGCTCGTGGAGAAGGCTTTGGCGATGAGGTCAAACGACGCATCTTTTTGGGAACCTACGCCCTCTCGGCTGGCTACTACGATGCCTACTACAAGAAAGCTCAGCAGGTGCGAACGCTGATCAGGCGTGAATTTACCGACGCTTTCTTGAAGTTCGATGCGCTTGTCACACCGACATCCCCGGGTGTCGCGTTCAAGATTGGCGAAAAAATGGACGACCCGTTCCAGATGTACATGAATGATGTTTGCACCATCCCGGTCAACATCGCCGGGCTGCCATCGATATCGGTTCCGGGCGGTATCTCCGAGGATCTGCCCGTCGGCCTTCAATTCATTGGACCGCAATTCGGTGACACAACCGTAATACGAGGCGCGGCAGCATATGAACAAGCTACCAACTGGCACCAGAAACACCCTCTGATTTAAAGCCTCTTAGCGAACTTGAATCCCAATAAATTGACCAAAAACAAATCTTATTCGCGTCTTTTTCTAGCCATATTCGCAGTCGCGATCCTCGCGGTTGTTGCCTGCTCAACGACTGACCCAGAACCGACTCCCTACGATCGCGAAGACTTCACCCCGTACGCCGGGCCGCCAGTGTTCCCGATGATTTTCGAAGGTACGTTCAGCGTTGATGGCGAGCCAGGTCAGATCGGTCAGACCATTTACGCTGAGTTCATCCACGGCGGTTCGCCACTCTCGACCACCATTGAGGCTGGTAAGTACGCTCAGGTGATACTCGGCCCCGTCAGCACCGACGATCTTGAACAAGGCATCATTCACTTCTATCTCGGTACAAGAGATGGCGTTCACGTAACCGCTGAAGAGACATGGGAATGGGATACGGTCGGTCAGCCGACGAACCAGATACTCAACCTGACCTTCCCAAGCCTGCCCGAAAACTAAAAGTTGGTCTAATGACCAAAGGCCAAAACAGATGATTAGATCACTCGACGGCAAGACCCCAAAAATCGATCCGACGGCGTTCGTATCTGAAGCGGCGTATCTCGTTGGCGATATTGAAATTGGCCCTCGATCCAGCATCTGGCCCGGTGTCGTTATTCGAGCCGATGCCGGCAAAATCAAGATCGGTGCTGGCACAAATATTCAAGACAACTCGGTTCTACATTCAGATCACGGTGCCGAAATTGGCGACAATGTCACGATCGGCCACGGCGTCATCTGCCACGCAAAACTTGTCGGTGACGGCAGCTTGCTCGGCAACAACTCCACGCTGAACGAAGGCGTGGTTATTGGGAAGAATTCACTCGTGGCTTCGGGGAGTTCACTAACCGAACACGCGGTTTTCGAAGACGACGTGGTGGTGCGCGGTACGCCTGGCAAAGCGCTTGGTGTGGTCAAAGAACGGCACACTGCTCTCATGCACAGTGCCGCGGCGTTCTACGTGAATCGAATCGCCGGCTACAAAGAAGCGGGCCTCGATGACCCAGATTCCCGCTCGTAGTCGAACTTAGCTGCGCCCTACATTCGCTCCGGCGAGGTCATGCCCATCAGGCTCAGCGTTCGGTGTAACGCCACTTTGGCAGCCTCAACCAGTTGCAGTCGAGCCCGCGATATCTCAAGCTCGCTTTCCTCCGACGACACCACGCGACACGATTCGTAGAACCGCTGTAGCGATCTCGCAAGTTCCATGGCGAAGTGAGGCAGGTGGTGTGGCTCAAATCGTTCGGCTGAACGCTCGACCACGGCTGGCAGTTCGATTATCTTCCGAATTAACTCCAGCTCGTGCTTGTGGACTAGCAATGAAAGATCTGCAGATTCGAACGTGATTTCGCGGTCGGCAGCAGTTCTAAGAATCGACGCCATGCGGGCGTGTGCGTACTGTACGTAATAGACCGGGTTCTCCGACGATTGAGTCTTGGCAAGACCCAGATCGAACTCCATGTGCGACTCTGGAGATCGGCTCAGGAAAGTAAATCGAGTGGCGTCTGCGCCCACCTCTTCAACCAACTCGTCAACGGTCACCATCACGTTGTTTCGCTTCGAGAATTTCAGTGACTCACCTTCGTTCGAGAAGTTAACGATCTGGTTCAGGATGATCGTGAGTCGGTCGGGATCGAGTTCAAACGCCTGCAACACTGCATCCATTCTGGCGACGTGGCCGTGATGGTCGGCTCCCCACACATTCACAACTCGGTCGAACTTTCGCTCGGTGAACTTTTCATGGTGATAAGCGATATCTGTGCCGAAATAAGTGGGTCCGCCATCGCCACTGCGGATCACGACGATGTCTTCTTCCAGCCCTAGTTTTGTGGCTGAGAACCACTTTGCACCATCACGCTCGACAATAAGATCGGCATCTTCGAGGAAGTTCAACACTTCATCGAACCGGCCCGTCGAAAGCAGCTTGCTTTCGTGGAACCACTGGTCGTATGAAACGCCAAGTAGTTCAAGCGAATGCCGAATATTTTCAAGTGTTCGTTCCAGCGATTCGGGAGCGAGATCGGCAATCGCATCGGCCTTGTCCTTGGAAACTGCGCCATCGCCCAGATCTTTCAGCAGATCAGCTGCGAGTTCTTCGAGAAATTCACCCGGGTACGACTGCTCGGGAAGTGGTACATCGTGACCTGCCGCCTGCATATATCGCGCGTAGAGCGTGTCGTAAAACACCTTCATCTGGTTACCGGCGTCGTTTACGTAGTACTCGCGCTGAACTTCGTAACCTGCAGCTTCGAGTACGTTCGCCAGGCTGCTGCCAATCACCGCTCCTCGAGCGTGCCCAACGTGAAGGGGCCCGGTTGGGTTCACACTTACAAATTCGACCTGAATGCTCTGGCCTACGCCTGATTCAACTGATCCGAACTGATCATCGGCATCGCGAATTACATCCACCTGTGACTGTAGCCAGCTGGTCGACAGCGTGAAGTTCACAAATCCCGGTGCCGCGTGAGTTACCGATCCGACCATGTGGTGCTCGGGTATCGCGGCAGCGATAGCTTCGGCGATTTGGAGTGGCGCCATTCGCATCGAGCGAGCAAGAGCCAGCGGCGAACTGGTGCTGAAATCACCGTGCTCGGCAAGCTTCGGCCGTTCGATTTTGATATCAACGTCGCCAGCCGCGGGCAATGATCCCGAGGTTTGGGCCGTTTCCAACGCCTGTGAAACGAGGCTCGCTAGTGTGTCTGTAATCTGCATAGACCGTTCAGACTAGCACGATACAAAGGTTGCAGGTCTATACTGCCGTGCAACTGAAAAAAACGATTCCCAAAACCAAAATAATGTCGTCAACAAGCAACTCACAACATTTCTCAGATCAAGCTCGAAAGAATCGACTTGTAGTTTCACCTCACGACGCTGAAGTAGCCGCCGGAATGATGGCTGAAACCGACGATATATACGCAACTATTCGCGAGATAGACACGACCGGGTTCGAGCCTGCGGCAATCTTCGTACCGACGCCATCGCAACGGGAATCAGATTAGCTTTGGATACTCGTAACTCAGACACCGCCTTTGCGTCTGTCGCCGAACTCGCTCCCCGGATCAGTAGTGGCGATCTCTCGCCGGTCGATCTTGTGCAGTCGTCTCTCGATCGGATTTCGCAGCTCAACCCAAAGCTGAACGCGTTCCTAAAAGTATGGAGCGATTCAGCACTTGACGACGCCCGTAAAGCCGAGCAGACCATCGCTGCCGGCGGCTATCTCGGCCCGCTTCACGGAATACCTGTTGGCCTGAAAGATTTGATCGATGTTGCAGGCGAAGAAACAACCGGTGCGTCGGCGGTGCTCGCCGGAAGTATCGCCGAGTCTGATGCGACCGTGGTCACCAAACTCAAAGCCGCCGGAGCAATTCTGATTGGCAAACTAAATCTCCATGAGTTCGCGTTTGGTCTCACGGGCATTAACTCCCACACCGGCGACGTTAAAAACCCGTGGGACACCGCTCGGATCACCGGAGGATCGAGCTCAGGCTCAGCCGCGGCTGTCGCTTCGGGCATGGTTCCGCTCGCGCTTGGGACCGACACCGGTGGCTCGGTTCGCTTGCCAGCATCACTGTGCGGAATCGCTGGCCTGAAGCCTACTTACGGTCGAGTTTCGCGTGCAGGTATTCTCGATCTGTCCTGGAGTATGGATCACGTCGGCCCTATGACCCGATCAACCGAAGACTGCGCTCTTTTATTGAACACCCTCGCCGGCCACGACCCAAGAGACCCGGCTTCTTCGGAAAAAACCGTTTCCGACTTCACATCGAACCTGAATGCAGGTCTAAACGGTTTAAAGATCGGCGTTCCATCCGACTATTTCTTCGACGAATCCGTTGACAGTGAATTCGTCGCCAGTGTGCGAGCGGCCATCGAATTGATGGCTCAAAACGGTGCCAAAATCGTCGAAATACCGATGCCATGGGTCGGATTAGGACGAATAATCAATCTCGGTGTGATCAAGCCCGAAGCAGTTTCGGTCCATGAACACATGCTCGCCGACCGCGCCGATCTGTACACGCCAGCCACACTTTCACGCATTCAATCGGGCTACAACGTCTCGGCTATCGACTATGTCCGGGCGCAGCGAGCCCGCCAGTGGTTCAGTCATCAAATGGCCGAGTCAATGAAGCAGGTCGACGTTCTAATAACCCCGTCATCGCCGATCCAGACCCCAACTATTGCCGATTGCATGCCAACACCCGGAAAACAGATCGCAGGAGGCGAGCTTGCGATGTTTACCGGAGTGTTTGACACCACCGGGCAGCCCTCACACTCGATACCCTGTGGGTTCACCGAAAATGGCATGCCGATTGGCATGATGATTTCCGGCCATCCGTTTGATGAATCGACCGTTTTACGCGTCGGTAACGCTTACGAAAAACTGACTAGCTGGCATCAACGATCACCAGCGGACATCCCTGCGACAAATTGACTTCGGAAGACACACAGCGATCCAAGCGACAACTACCTCGCCAAGTAACGCGCAAATCTACGCTCCCCCAGCGCGGCTTCGCCTGCATCGCAATCGATCGACCACTTCACGGTGTGAATGTCGGCCACTCCCTGAGGGCAGCTCTCGCCTTTTCAGCACGAATGGTGATACTAGGCAATAAGCATCCGAAAATCAACGTACGAAAACTCTCAACCGATCCCGGCAGGGCGTATCGACATGTACCAGTGCTCGAAGTAAAAGACATATTCGATGCCATGCCGAACGATTGCACGCCGGTCGCCGTCGAGCTAACCGATGACGCCGTCGATCTTTCAACCTTCGTCCACCCGGAGCGCGCCTGCTACATATTCGGCCCAGAAAACGGATCGATAAGCGAAGAGATCCTCAAGAAGTGCCAACACGTGGTGAAGATTTCCACAACCATGTCCCTGAATCTGGGAATGACGGTCAACATCGTGATGTACGACCGACTCGCCAAGATCACCCGAAATAAAGAATCTTGAGCACTCCAGAAACCGACACAGAAACCGCTGACTCAGTTCCCGAATCACCCGGTCCTGCCAAAACCAACAAGCCAGCCAAGAAAAAGCGCTTTTACGGCTGGAACATCGTTGGCGCATCGGCGCTGATGAACGGTTTTGGTGGCTCGGTTCACTGGCAGGGCTTCACCGTATTCTTCATTCCCATCTCGCAAAGCCTTGGGCTTTCGTCAGCGCAGATGGCAATTCCGTTTTCGCTTTCGAGAGTGGAAAACGGGTTAATCGGTCCCGTCACCGGCTGGCTGATCGACCGTTATGGCGTGCGGCGGCTGATGCTGATCGGCACGCCGCTGGTTGGCATTGGCTACATCCTGCTATCGCAAACCAGCACGTTCTTTTCGTTCCTGCTGGTCTACGTATTCATCATTTCACTTGGCTCATCTACGAGCTTCATGCAGGCGTCGACGACCGCCCTCAATACGTGGTTTTTGAAACGCCGCGGAATGGTCATGTCGATCAACAGCGCAGCGTTTCGTCTGGGCGGCGCATTCATGGTTCCGCTGCTATCTGTAGCGGTGTTGAGATGGGGCTGGGAGACCACAGCGATGTGGGTCGGCATCGGAATGCTGGTGTTCATCACCCCGCTCGCGCTTGTGTTCAAACGATCACCTGAATCAATTGGAGTGGGCCCCGACGGCGATGCTCTGAAGACCGAGTCAGCAGCTTCGATCCAGGCAGATGCTGCCAAGGGAATAATCCCCGATAGCGAGGATGACTGGACAGCCAGGGACGCCGTGCGCACGAGGGCTTTCTGGACGCTCGCACTGGGCACCGTGCTCAGAATGTCGGTTCACGGAACGATATTTGTCCACTTCATTCCGATTCTAGTTTGGAAGGGCGAAACCCAGCAGATGGGGGCGAACCTTTTGGGTCTGATGGCGCTGGTATCGGTACCGCTGATTCTGTTCTTCGGTTGGTTCAGCGATCGAATCGGTAGACCCCGTTTGCTGGCCGCTTGCTACTTGTCGGCTGCGAGTTCACTGGTGCTTCTAAACGTGGTCGATGGAACATGGCTGATCTTCCTCGCTATGTTGCTATTTACCGGCACGGAAATTGGGTCAGGGCTGAACTGGGCGCTAGTTGGCGACCTGTTCGGTCGCAAGCGGTTCGGCACAATTCGCGGCCTGCTATCACCGATATACAACACAGCGCTGTTCACCATGCCGATCGCCGCCGGTTGGGTAAAAGACGAAACTGGCTCCTATGAAATCGTGCTCTGGGCTGGAGGCGGGCTAATGGTCGCCGCCGCCCTTGTATTCCTGACAATCAAGAAACCGGTACATCAGTCGTAGGCCATCTGAGTTATCTGTCATTGCTAGGGGCTGCCCTGAGCGACGTGGCAATCACCCGCCAACATCGCGCCTACCGGTCGAATCGGCCAACAGTTCACCTGCATGAACCCACCTGGCCCTGACCGTACACGTGAACCCGCAACCTCACCACCAAACAAAAAAAGACCCACGTAAAACGTGAGTCTTTTTTCTTCTGAATATGTGGTCGGGGCGACAGGATTTGAACCTGTGACCTCTGCACCCCCAGTGCAGTGCGCTACCGGACTGCGCCACGCCCCGATGAGCCAAAGATAACATTTAGCCGCCCCAAATGGTCTTCAATATGGAACGATCTGGCAGTAGAAAACGCAGGTGTCACGAACTTACCACTTGCTATAATTCTTCAACTGCAAATTATTCGCATGGCTTACAACTGTGCCACTGTAACTTTTTGCACACGCACTCTCATGGCAAATAACGAATCCACAACCTCGAACCTGCGAACACTTCTCGGCGATGCCAGAGAGTTGAACTCGCGCGTCGAGCAGATTGTGAGGCGACTTTGACCTCACTGAACTCCAGCGCAAAGTCGATTCGTTAGATAAACAAGCTACCGAACCGGGTTTCTGGGATAACCCAGAGCACGCTCAATCCATGATGCGAAACCTGGCCGCCGTACGAGGTGAGCTGGAAACTTGGACGAATCTCTCAAGCGACGTTGCCAGCACAGTTGAGCTTCTGGATCTTGCCATTGAAGAAGGTGACGACACACTTGGCACACAACTTGTAGCCGATCTGAAGGCACAGACCAGGACAGTCGAATCACTAGAGTTCGAACTTCAGTTAAGCGGTGAGTACGATGAACGACCGGCGATTCTGTACGTGAAACAGGGCGCGGGCGGTGTCGATGCACAGGACTGGGCCGAAATGCTGGTTCGCATGTACACCCGCTGGGCAGAGCGCCGAGGGTTCGACGCCGATGTTCTTGATCTCACACCCGGTGACGAAGCTGGTATAAAAAGCGCCACGATAAAGATCGATGGCAAATATGCCTACGGTTACCTGCGCTCCGAACGAGGAGTTCACCGTCTGGTCAGGCTCTCGCCATTCGATACCGACCACCGACGTCACACGAGCTTCGCACTGGTTGAAGTTCTGCCCGAAGCCGACGAATCGGAAGAAGTGAAAATAAACACAGACGATCTACGAATCGACGTATTCCGAGCCAGCGGCAACGGTGGCCAGAATGTTCAGAAAAACTCGACAGCAATTCGCCTGACACACCTCCCCACAAACCTCGTTGTGGCAGTACAGAACGAACGATCTCAAGCTCAGAACCGCCAGGTTGCGATGAAAATTTTACTGTCGCGTCTCGTAGACTTAGATATGAAAGAGAAAGCTGAAGCGCGAGCCAAGCTAAAAGGTGAGCATGTTTCAGCCGAGTTCGGACGACAGGTTCGTAGCTACGTTCAACATCCTTATCAGATGGTCAAAGATCATCGCACTGATTTTCAGACAGGTGACGCCCAGTCCGTTCTAGACGGTGATTTGGACGGACTGCTGAAATCGTATCTGAGTTCTCAAATGGAGTCTGCTTCGGCATCGACCGGAACTAACTCCGGAATCAAAACCTAATCACATCAGAATGCATCTGAACGGGCAGACAAAAAACCGTTGTTGCAATAAAACCGTAAGAATTACTTAGTCACTACAAGCAAACAGAACAAGCAGAGAAAATAAGTTGATACCAGGATCTAAATCGATGCGAAGAATGATTTTTGGCATGGCCCTGAGCCTTGCATTTGTGGCTGCCGTTGCCTGTAGTGGTGATACAGGATCGCCCACTGAAGCAGCGGCTCCTCCAACATCAACGCCGCCGGCTGCGAGAGCAACACAACCTGCGATCGCTCCCGACCTGCAGGAAAATGAAGACGTTGCTGCCAGCTCTTCGGACTCCGGTCCGAAGAAAGGCGGAGTGTTCAACTCCCTGTGGAGCGACCCGCCGACCATGGATCCCCATCTGGTTACAGACGGCACGTCCTACGGTATCGTCATCGAGGTATTCTCTGGCCTCGTCCGACTTGGTCCAAACACATCTAACCCGTTCGAGCCTGATCTGGCCGAATCATGGTCGGTGCTTGAAGGCGGCACGGTCTACGAGTTCAAGCTCCGCAAGGATCTGAAGTTCTCGAACGGCGATCCTGTCACAGCGCAGGACTTCAAGTGGTCCTTCGAACGAGCAGCACACCCCGACACTGCATCTACTGTTGCTGAAGAATTTTTGGGTGACATCGTTGGGATCAATGAAATCGTAGAAGGCAGCGCCACGACAGCCTCAGGTATCGAGGTCGTTGACGAGCTAACACTTCGCCTTACGATCGACGCTCCCAAGGCATATTTCATCGCCAAGCTGACCTACCCAACTGCGTTTGTTCTGAACAAGGACAATGTTGAATCTCTGGGTCGAGGATGGACCGACGAACCTGTAAGCACTGGGCCGTTCACTCTCAAGGAATACCGAATCGGACAGCGTATCCGTCTTGCCCGAAACGACAATTTCTGGGACCGAGCTGCATATCTCGACGAGGTTGTGTTCAACCTCGCCGGTGGTGTTTCGATGGCAATGTACGAGAACGACGAGATCGACATCACAAGTGTTGGTCTTGCCGACCTCGAACGCGTTCAGGACCCGACTGAAGAGATCGGCAAAGACCTTGTAGAGGTTCCGCCGAACTTTGCAGTTTCATACGTTGGATTTAACATCAAAGAGCCTCCGTTCGACGACGCTAACTTCCGACAGGCGCTCAACCACGCCGTCGATAAGCAGCTGATCGCCGATCAGGTTTTCTCGAATCTCGTGAAGCCCGCTTACGGCATCATTCCTCCTGGATTCCCCGGCTTCTCGGCCGACATTCAGGGACTTGAGTTCGACCCCGAACTTGCGAGCGATCTGCTTGCGCAATCTGCCTACGCCGACCCGTCTGCTCGACCCCGAATCGTTCTCACGGTTCCTGGTACTGGTGGTTCGCCCGGTCTGACAACTGAAGTTGTTGCCGACATGTGGCGCCAGAACCTCGGTATCGAAATCGAGATTCAGCAGGTTGAGTGGGCGACTTACATTCAGGATCTTCACCGTGGTCGATTGCAGGCCTGGAGTGGACTCTCATGGCAGGCTGACTACCCGGACCCGCAGACGTTCATCGATGTGCTGTTCCGTTCGAACAGCGCTATCAACTACGGTGGGTACGCCAACGATCAGGTGGACTCGTATGTGGTTTCTGCTCAGACTGAGCAAGACGCCACAAAGCGAGTTCAGTACTACAACGACGCTGAACAGATCATCGTATCGGAAGCCGCATGGCTGCCGCTCTGGTGGGGTGTCGACTCGAAGGCTCTAATCAAGCCGTGGGTCAAGGATTACGCATTCTCGTCGCTGACGATTCCGAAGTTCAAAGACGTGTGGATCGACAAATAACCATCGTTACGTAAAAACACAATAATTGCCCCGGCAATATAGACGCATAGGTAACATGGCGCCGCCGGGGCATTATTTTAGGCACGTTAGTTTCGACGAGCAGTCGTCACAAAGTGAAAACCATCTCAGTCGAACATGGAGGGCTGTAACCGCAGATGCTGGAATACATCCTCAGACGTCTTCTATGGACGCCGATTCTATTGGCTCTGGCGGCATTCTTCGTTTTCATGATGGGAACCTGTGCTCCAGGCGACCCTGCTGAACTCACACTCGGTCAGTTTGCAACTCCCGATTTAGTCGCAAAACAGCGAATTCGACTTGGGTTAGACGATCCATTTCCTATTCGATATATCCGGTATATAGGCGGAGTCGTCAAGGGCGATTTTGGCGATAGTTACCACTTCACTGGCAAAACTGTTCTTGAAGTCATTGGACCCAAGCTGTGGGTTTCGGTACAACTCAATATTGCAGCACTACTCGTCGCTACCATCGTCGGTCTGCCCCTCGGGTTTTACGCTGCAAAACGGCAAGGAACAGCAACCGATCCGCTAATCGTGATCGTGATGCTGATCCTATTCGCCGTGCCGGTGTTCTTTACAGCGCCGTTCCTTATCCTGTTTTTCGCGGTCAAACTTCACTGGGTCGACGCTGCTGGATGGAACGGATTTTTCTCAATTCAGACCATCTTGCCCGCGATGACACTCGGGATCCCGGGTGCAGCGATCTTTGTGCGCCATATGCGAGCCAGCACTCTCGAAGTGATCGGGCAGGAGTATGTTCGGACGGCTCAGGCCAAAGGCATGCCAAACATGGTGGTTAACTACCGGCACATCGCCCGAAACGCTCTCCTGCCTATCCTTACGATCATGGGATTCACAATAGCGGGAATGTTCGGCGGATCGCTGATCATCGAACTGATATACGGAATTCCAGGGGCAGGAAGGGCATCGCTAGACGCTGTATTCCAGCGTGATTTCCCCATCCTAACGGCACTCGTGTTGCTCAGTGCGGTGATGCTCGTTCTGGCTAATCTGATCATCGATATTGCATATACGATCGTGGATCCTCGGATAAAACTGAGATAGGTACATGACAGAAATTTCAGTCTCAGACTCTTCGCAAACCGAACTCTCCCCGCCCCGAGGTCACTGGCGATCTATATGGGCACGTTTTCGAAAGCGCCGACTCGCCTTTATCAGCCTGATAATCATTGCGTTTATCTACCTGCTGGGAATCTTCGCGCCGGTCCTACAAACTCATGATTACCGAGAGATAGATCTGTACCGTACTCAACTGGGGCCGAGCGCTGAAAACTGGTTTGGTACAGATCGTGCGGGTCGTGATCTCTTTACTCGGGTGCTCTGGGGCATACAGACTACGGTCATCATCACCGTGACAACGTTTATTACCGGGAGCCTATTTCTCGGCGTAACGATAGGGTTGATGGCTGGCTACTTCCGAGGGTGGATCGATGCCATCATCATGCGAGTTGGAGAGGTGGTGTCGGCGTTCCCGGACATCCTGTTAATAATCCTGCTGGCGGCCACGCTCAGACCGAGATTCGTTGAATTCGCGCGCGACCTGGAAGATTCGACTGGTATTTCAGGGATCGTTAGCTCTGGCGTTGTCGACTATCTGGTTATCGGATTTGCACTACTGCCGCTGAGTTGGTTTGGGATGATGAGGCTCGTACGCGGGCAGGTTTTGGTGCTACGAGAAGCCGAATACGTAGAGGCTGCAAGGGCCATGGGTACGTCGACTCCTCGAATTCTTTTCAGGCACATCTTGCCGAATGTCGTGAGCCCGATCATTGTCTCGGTTAGCTTTGGCATTGGCGCGATTGCGCTCTCCGAGATAGTTCTTAGTTTCTTCGGTCTTGGCGTTCAACCACCTCGGCCCAGCCTTGGTTTGATGATCGGAGAAGTCGTGTCTCGTACAGGTGCGGGTAGCCACAACATCATCCGTGATCACCCCGAACAACTGCTAGCTCCGATCATAGTTGTGTGGCTGCTGATCTTCTGCTGGAACATTGTGGGCGACGCCCTAAACGACGTCATGAACCCCCGAGCCCGCTGAGTGCCACAGGCACGTTTTCAGAGCTTCGAAAAGAGTTCCTGACGCATCGCGTTGTATAAACAGTTGACTCTGACTATTCCGGCCCACCGTGTAGCTACACGGTAACGTGATCACTCTGGTTTCGTACTGCGCCATGCCCGCTCGCTACACGGTAGTGTGTCGCCCCCATCCGGCCGACATCGGATTCCGTGTACGCCAATCCGTGTAGCTTTACACGGTCGGCGAGCTTGGGAAGCGACTACTTGCCTCGCCTTGCCGATAAAACCTTTGGGGTCAGGTT
>DUCO01000007.1:138662-159330 GCA_012959765.1 Dehalococcoidia bacterium
GTCTCGTGCCCCGAAAAATGCCGTTCGACCTCGCTCACCATCTCCTCAAAGAACCGAGTTCTCGAGCGTTCCGTAGTCCCCGCAATGTGCGGTGAAAGAAATACATTCGGCAACTCCCTGATCCTCGACCCAACAGGCATTGGCTCCGGATCGAACACATCCAAACACGCCGTAATATCGCCAACCTCAAGCCGTTCGATCAACGCCTCGGAGTCAACTATGGCTCCACGAGATACGTTTACAAAAACAGCTCCCGGCTTGATCCTCGAAATCTCGTCCCGACCCAACATGCCTCTAGTACCGGGTGTCAGCGGAGCAAGGCAAACAACGACATCCGGTTGCGACAAAACGGCATCGAGCGAGGTCAGCGTGAACCCAAGCGAACTCGCCAGTTCCGACTGTACATACGGGTCGTGTACCAGTAGCTCCACATCAAACGGCTTCAGCAATTCGATCAGCCGTCGGGCAATGTACCCGGCCCCAATCAGTCCAATCGTCTTGCCGGCCAACTCCTCGTTGTGAGCAAAATCAGCTGTCGACTCACGCTGCTCCGGCGTGCCCCACTCCTCGCCCGCGATCAAACGCCTGAAGTGCGCCCCGGCGTTTCGCAGCCCGATCAACATCATCCCGAGCGCCCACTCTGAAACCGGGTACGAAGACCCATGCGTGGTGTCGACCGCCCGCACTCCAGCGGCAATCGCAGCCCCCACATCGATCCGCTGGGCAAACCGGTCGCCTTCCAACTCGCCCACCAAACCCAGATTCGGTGAAGAAGTAATTACCGCTTCACTAACCCTGGGCGATCCGTGACAAACAACTAATGCATCGAGCGCACCAACGAACTTGGTGAATTCCGCTTCGACCCCAGCCGAAGCTTCAGGCGCATCATCCCAACTCGTCGCCTCGTCAAACTCCTGCCACCGAAAATCGGCGAACTTCTCAAGCCGTGCCAGATCGACTCTGTCGATATAACGCTCCCGCACCTCTCTGTTGCAGGCGATTCCCACCTGGGGGCGATTCCCGGTCATTCGATGTCTCCGTCGACGTTCAATGGGGTAGATAATTTGGCGAACAGCACCATTCCGCGGTGCTACTATGACCCAACTCACCAACACTGTGTGAGTGGACATGTGTTTTGGAGCATGATAGATGAGCTATTTTAAGTCCCGTAGATCCGCTGTTGTAGCCCGCAAAGGCGCGGTCGCAACCAGTCAGCCGCTTGCCGCTCAGGCGGGTTTACAGATACTTCGAGACGGCGGAAACGCGGTCGACGCAGCGGTCGCAACGGCAGCTGTTCTCAATGTTGTTGAACCGATGTCGACAGGCATCGGTGGCGATATGTTCGCTCTCATCTGGGACAAAGGCGAACGAAAAGTCATCGCCCTCAACGGCTCAGGTCGACAGGCCGCAGCCGCAAACGTCGATGATGTTCGCAAGGCCGGATACGAGTCCATTCCGAACAACGGACCCGGCAGCCACTTCGCCGTAAGTGTTCCCGGAACTGTTCATGGCTGGGAGACATCTCTCAACCAGTACGGTCGAATGACACTTCGTGAAGTGCTTCAACCGGCCATCGACTACGCCCTGAACGGCTACGCAGTATCTGAAGTTATCGCTTACGGCTGGGGCGGTGTAGACACGGTTGCGAAGCTAAACCACCGACCCTCCGGAAGCCAGCTTCTACCGGGCGCCGCTGCAAACGGCGCACCACGATACGGTGAGGTAATCACTCTCCCCGAACTCGGCCGAACACTGCAGATGATCGCCGAGGGCGGAAGCGATGCCTTCTACAAAGGCGAAATCGCCAAGAAGACAGCTGATTTTGTTCAGTCAGAAGGCGGATGGCTCACCGAGGAAGACCTCGCAAACCATCACTCCGACTGGGACGAAGCTATCAGCGTCAACTACCGTGGCGTCGATATCTGGGAATGCCCGCCGAACGGGCAGGGCATTGCAGCATTAATCGCACTCAACCTTGCCGAAGGGTTCGACATTGGCTCGATGGGTGCCCAGTCGGCTGATCGATATCACTACTTGATCGAGTCGATGCGACGCGGTTACGCCGATGCGTTCCAGTACGTCGCCGACCCCCGAGTCGCCGAAGTTCCGATCGAGCCACTGCTCACCAAGGACTACGCAAACCGCCGACGTGCAGGCATCTCAGGTATTCAGGCCGACCCCAACGTTTCGTATGGCGACCCGATGGCAAGTGCCGATACTGTGTATCTAACCGCTGTCGATGGCGAAGGCACTGCCTGCTCATTGATCAACAGTCTGTTCAACGGCTTCGGCACCGGACTTGTCGTTCCCGAACTGGGTATGGCGCTTCAGAACCGTGGATCACTGTTCTCGTTCGACCCGAACCACCCGAACTACCTCCAGGGCAACAAGCGTCCGTTCCAGACGATCATCCCGGCGATGGCGACGAAGGACGACGAGATGTGGCTCAGTTTCGGGGTCATGGGCGGGTTCATGCAGCCACAGGGTCACCTGCAGGTTGCATCGAACATGATCGACTTCGCAATGGACTCGCAGGAAGCACTCGATGCTCCGCGCTTCAAGGTCGAAGTCGAAGGCAACCAGGATGTGCTCGTTGAAGAAGATCTGTCACCCGATGTGATCAAGGAACTCGAAAAACGTGGACACACCGTTCATGTTGTAGCGGGCTACGATCGAGCAGGTTTCGGTGGTGGTCAGATAATTTCTCGTGATGCCGAGACCGGGGTACTAACCGCCGGATCGGAGCCACGAAAAGACGGTGCTGCTGCCGGTTACTAGTGCCGATGGCACGTTTCAAATAGTTCGTGACAAAAGCCGCCTGCACTTCGGTGTGGGCGGCTTTTTTGTGTCTGGCGTATGTGTGGTCGATGCTCGAAATCATGGAATAAGTTGCCAAAGTACCTACTTTTGTGGAACTATATGGAATATATATTACTAAATAGGTAAATATTGGAATTATCATGAGCCTGAGAGTTAGAGACGTTGCGGCCCAGTTAAACGTCAGCGAGAAGACCGTTTACAAGTGGCTCAGGGCAGGGCTGATACCCGCCCGCCGAATCGGTAAAACGTGGATCATCACCGAAGAGTCGGTACAGGCCGTCCTGTCTCCCAAAGTCTCTACCACTTCTGTCATAAGCCCAGTTCCTGCCCCGCTAGCAACACCATCTTCAGCGCCGGTCGCAGGCGTGCAGTCCGGAGTCGAAACACGGGGAAACGACACCGAAACTCTCAACCGGTTTACCGGAATTCTGTCGGGTGCCGTGAGTCAGGGGGTTCAGGCGATATTAGGTCCGAGAGGATCGGATCCCACAACATCTCAGGTCGTCGCAAATGCGCTCGAAATCGCACAGGGTGAGGTGCTACTTCAAGGCATCGGGCTTCGCGAGTTTTTTGGCGATCGAGGCCACACCGCGATCCTCCGCCAGATGGCTGCCGAAGATCGTACGATTCAAGTCCGAGCAATCCTCGTGAACCCCGTCAGCGAATTCGCCAGAGCCAGAGCAGTCGCCGAAGATGGCGCTCAGTTCCAGGACGAAGGGAGATTTCGAGGAGGTCCGCTGTACAACGATAGCTGGCGAAGCCTGAACGTAATCGCCGCAATGAAGAAGGAAGCTGAAGAGCGATCTCACTTCGGAATCGACGTTAGATTCGTCGATCACTGGCCGTCTGTTTACCTCGTTATGACCACCGATTCTTCATTCATTGAGACCTATCATTTCGGCAAGCCCGATGACGCTGTCGACGGCTCCTCAATCGATGGACTCGTGCCAATGTTGCAAGTCTCATCAACGAGCTCATACGCCCAGATTCTGCGCAGGCACTTCGACTACATATGGTCTGGATCCAACCCCCACATCAAGACCCACTCGCTGGCCGACATAGCCGAAGCAATGCAGGTAACTGTTTAGCGTTTACTTAGACGCCGACCCCAATCCCTTCTCCCTCAAGGGAGGTGGTTAGGTTGAGGGGGCACGGAAACCTTGAAGCACCACCAACCGCACACCCCAGCCCTTCACCAGCATTCCCCCTCACCTAAATCCTCTCCCTAATGGAGAGGACTTTAAAAAACAGCCAATGAACCTCGTTTGCTGGTACACATCCCACGTCGCCTCAGAGCAAGCTCCTCGGAATGACAAACACGTCATCTACGCCCAAGTTCCGGAACATTACGGAACTTTCGCCACCAATTCAGAGAAAAAACAACCCTACTGACCCCCACCCAACAAATATTCTTGCCTGCGTTAACGAGCACGCGAGTGCCGTAAGCCAAACAGCACACGGACACCTCGCAGTTCAATCAATATTCTCACTCTGGAGGCTCGAACTTGGGCAAAATCAACGTAGCGATCATCGGCACAGGTAACTGTGCGTCATCGCTGGTACAGGGACTTTACAAGTACAGCGAAATCGACGAAGGATCGGCCAACATTCCCGGTCTGATGAACAACGTTCTCGGCGGATATGCCCTGAGCGATGTGAACATCGTCGCAGCATTCGATGTCGACAAGGAAAAGGTCGGCAAAGACCTTTCCGAAGCCCTTACTTCCAAGAACAACAACGCCCTCCAGTTCCACAAAGTCCCGAAGACGGGCGTGATCGTCGATCGTGGAATGACCCACGATGGCATCGGCCAGTTCCTCGAGGAAATTGTTGAAGTAAATCACGACCCCTCAACCCCGGGTGGTGAGACAGCCGACATCGTTGGCATCCTCCGTGACCGCAAAGTCGACGTAATGATCAACTACCTCCCCGTTGGCTCCGAACAGGCAACCAAGTGGTACGTCGAACAGGCCCTCGCAGCCGGTGTCGCCTTCGTAAACTGCATCCCCGTCTTCATCGCCAAAGAGCCCTACTGGCAGAAGCGATTCATCGACCGTGGCGTTCCGATCGTCGGCGACGACATCAAGTCACAGGTTGGTGCAACCATCGTTCACCGAGTACTCGCCAGACTGTTCGAAGATCGTGGTGTTCGACTCGACCGCACTTACCAGTTGAACTTCGGTGGAAACACCGACTTCTACAACATGCTGGAGCGGACCCGCCTGGTGTCGAAGAAAATTTCTAAGACCGCCGCCGTTCAGTCCCAGCTCGAAAAAGAGCTACCGACTGACGACGTACACATCGGACCTTCCGATCACGTCCCGTGGCTCGAAGACCGCAAGTGGGCATACATCCGCCTCGAAGGCACCTCATGGGGTGACCAGCCTCTCAACATCGAGCTCAAGCTTGAAGTTGAAGACAGCCCGAACTCCGCCGGAGTCGCCATCGACGCAATCCGTAGTGCCAAGATCGCAATGGACAAAGGAATCAGCGGTGCAATCGAGCCTGCTTCTGCCTACTTCATGAAGTCGCCTCCGGTGCAGATGCGTGACGACGACGCCCGTGTCGCCGTCGAGACATTCGCTGAAGGCCACGACCCAGACGCCAAGGCCAAAGCTCCTGAAGCCAAAGCAACTAAAGGCAAATAGGTTTCGACCTTAGTTCGCTCATAGTCGATAACGAAAAGCTAGTGCACGCTGCTGGAAAACCAATATGATGACGTCATCTTGGACCGGCGGCGGCACTAGTTTTTTTATTTGACTCAATAACTAGAGTTGAAACAGGGGGGCACTTATTTGAGAATCGCTCAAGTATCGCCCTACGACTTTGCCCATCCCGGCGGTGTCCAGCGTCACATCGCCTCGCTCAGCCGAGAGCTACAGAGCCGCGGACACGAAGTGTCGATACTCGCTCCGTGCACCCGTGGCGAACCAGCAGTAGATATTGGCGGTGTAGATCTGCGAGTGTTCGGGCGTTCAGTTCCTGTTCCAACCGCAGGTTCGATTGCCAGAATTTCGTTCTCGGTCTGGCACGAATGGCGCCTGAAGACGATGCTCGAAAACGAGAAATTCGACATCGTCCACATCCACGAACCGCTGATGCCGATGTTCGCACTCACAGCATCACGCTTCTCGCCGTCGACGACAATCGGCACATTCCACGCCTACAACGAAGGTCGTGGCCGTGGCTACATGTTCTGGAAGACAGTGCTGAACCGCGGTGCGATACGACTCAACGGTCGAATCGCCGTCTCCGAACCAGCCAAGCAGTTCGCCAATCGGTACTTCAAGGGAGACTACCGGGTAATTCCAAACGGCCTCGACGTAGATAGATTTTCAACGTCTGCACCAAAGCCTTCTATTCTCAAAGACGATGCCCTGAACCTGGTATTCGTCGGCCGAGTGAACGAACCACGCAAGGGCCTACGTTACGCGCTGGGTGCCTACTCACTGCTCAAATGGCAGTACCCGAAGTTGCGCCTCATCGTTGTCGGAGCCGGTGTGCCCGATCGAGAGTCGTACCAAATCATGGGCGAACGTGCGCTCGATGATGTCGTGTTTGTGGGCCCGGTTTCTGAAGCCGAACTTCCGGGTTACTACCAGAACGCCGATATATTCCTTGCACCAAATACGGGCAAAGAAAGTTTTGGATTCATCATCATCGAAGCGATGTCGGCAACAACGCCAATCGTCGCCTCGAACATCCCTGGTTTTGCTTCGGTAATGACCGATGGCAAAGAAGGGCTGATGTTCCCTCCTAAAGACGAAGCGGCCATGGCCGACGCAATAAAAACACTTATTGAAAACCCCGGACTGAGAACCCAGCTCGCTGTCGATGGTCGAGCAACCGTCAACCAGTATCGTTGGGGCCAGGTCGCCGACTCCATTCTCGACTACTACGACGAGGTAAAAGATAAACAACTCGTGTCACCAGCTCAGTACCAGGGCTGGTAGAACTTGCCCGATCTTCAGTCGATTCGCTACGGACTCCGCGGATCAGTTACCAAATGGTTTGAACGTCCGGCAGTATCACTCTTAGTAGCTCTCAAATTCACCCCTTCTGCAGCCACGTTGGTTGGAGTGCTGATAGCGCTTATCGCCGCTTACTACGCCAGCGAAGGCGAATTCTTGATCGGCGGCATTCTTGTGGGAGTTGGATCGGCGTTCGATCTTCTCGATGGCGGAATCGCACGTGCAACAGGGACTGTGAGCAAACGCGGCGCCCTGATGGACTCCGTCTTCGATCGTGTATCTGAACTCGCCGTACTGATAGGACTCGCGCTGTATTTCGGCTCTGGCCCCGATGCCAGTCAAACCGCCGCCCTGCTCGCAATGATCGCCATGTCCGGGTCTGTGCTGGTCAGTTACATCCGTGCCCGGGCAGAAGGTCTTGGTGCGAAGGGAACCGCCGGATTCCTCACTCGCCCAGAACGAGTCGTTATCGTTGTTGTGTGTCTGGTACTCGGGTACCCGATGGTTGCATTGTGGATACTTGGCATCGGCACACCGCTCAGCGCTGCTTGGCGATTTATCGACGCATGGCGGGCAATCGACTCTGAATAACCCCTCTTCGTACATCTTTTTGCCTGTGTTTTGGCGTAAAACGGTTGATACAAGAAATCTTTACCCGGCCTGACCCGTCGGTAATTCTGTAACTCATCTGAATTTGATCGCCAACTTTCCATACATAGCACTAAGCAGAACGAAGTTACTCGCCCTAATAGCGATAGCCGTTCTGGCAATCGGCGTCGGCGCTACCGCCACTACTGTCTCCGCGCAGGACACCGAAGTTGTGAAAGTAATCAGCTTCAGCGCTGAATCTCAGTTTCCAGAAGGCATGACGTTCAAGCTCGACATCGAAACGGATCTTCGTATCGACGACGTTCGTGTCACATTCGAAATCGGTCAGCGCGGCACGACTACGTACTCGTATCTCGAACTAGATCAAACGACGCGCCCGCTGGTCAACGGCGAACTCTTTCATCGAACGAATAGTCGAGATCGCTACATCCCGCCCGGAACCATCATTAAGTACTGGTTTGAGATAACCGACGAAAACGGTGATTCCCACCTTACCGACCCCGTGAACTGGCGGTACGACGATGCCCGATTCGAGTGGGAAGAAGTAACCTTGGGCGCCGTCACAATCCTCTATCACGGCCCGGTGCGAGTTCGTGCTGAACGCCTTGCCGAAGCGGCAGTCGAATCGCTCGACCTTATGGGACGAGTGACCGGATCGGAAACCGAAACCCCGATCATCATGACGCTCTACAACAACAACGCCGAGATGATCGAAGCTGTCGTTGCTCGAAGCCTCGCAACCAGTCGTGAGTTGATCACAGAAGGGCAGGCGTTCGATTCCGAAAGCGTAGTTCTTGTGCTCGCCGGGCGATCAGACATCGGAACCGCGACCCATGAAATGACTCACATCCTCGTGGCCCGTGCCGCGGGTTCAAGTGGGTCGGTACCGCTGTGGCTAAACGAAGGCCTTGCTGAGTACGGCAACCTCGACAAAACCGTGTCGTACGAGCGATTCCTCGAGTGGGCAATCGGAACTGATCGGTTGATCCTTTTGAAGAGCCTGCGATCATTCCCTGGCGATCCGAATCTCACTTTGGTTGCCTATGGTCAGGGGCGAAGCGCAGTCGAATTTATGATCGAAGAGTACGGCGAAGCAAAAATGGGCGAGCTGCTTTCGACCCTTGGAACGGGCATCGGCATCAGTGATGCACTCGATGTCGTTTACGGGTTTGATATCGACGAGTTTGAGAACATCTGGCGTGATTCGATCGGTGCTGATGAGTACATCCCACCAACGCCGGGACCGAGCCCGACGCCTGCCGCTGAGCCCACGCCCGCTTATAAACTGCTAACACTACCGCCAGAATCCAGCAGCTCCGAATTGGCAGAAAACGTCGAGCCCACTGAGCTACCTGAACCAACTGCAGCACCAGTGGTGCCGGATGCGCCAGAAGATGAAGCAGACGATCCTGTAGAAGCCGAAGCCAGCGATAACGCAGTCGAGGAATCGGAGCACGAAACTTCTAGCGGTACCTGCTCGGCACCTTCAACCGGATCAGTCGACGGAACGGCAGGAGCATGGCTGCTCGCAATAGTTGGACTCGCCGCTGGCAATCGCTACCGAACCCGAAAGCGCTAACTAAAGTATTGGCGAATTGTTACGCCGCAACGTCGGGCGAGTCAGCTTCGTCGGATCCTTCAGCATCGATAACGTCTTTGATATCGTGGATCTGGAAGCGGAATGACGTACCAACACCAACTGCACTTTCCATCTCCATATTGCCACCGTGAATCTCAACGATTCCCTTTTACGGCGCGGGATTTGTTGAGAAGACCTTCGAGGGTTCCCCCCAGTATTGCCGTTTTATCGGCTTCACTCACGAAATCGCAGTGAGTGCGAAACGCTTCAAGCGACTGCAAGTGCGTCATCGACTTCTTGACGACTGGAAAGTCTGATCCCCAGCACAAGTTTGTTCCGAACGCCTCGTAGCACGCTTCATAAACCCAGCGAGTATCGGCGTAAGGGAAGTTCCAGGTGGTGTCGGTCAGATAGTGAAATCCTGACAACTTAAGGTAGATATTCGGCAGCTTGCTCGATTCGATGACGTTCTCGACGTTTGAACGGGCATCGTCACCATGCGCCCGAAGACCTGACATGTGATGACACAGAATGTTGAGGTCAGGATGCCGTTCGGCAACTTTTCGTAGTGCTGGCTGGTGCTGAGGTCCCATCGCAATACTGGCGATCAGCCCAAGCTGTTCGGCCGTGCTGAAGAAATCTATTCCCTCTTGCGAACTAAACCAGCTGCCATCATCTTCACCAGCTACGTAGTGAGTAAACGCCTTCATCGGCCATCGCTCAGCTGCAGCCTCAAGGCGCTTCGCAGCACCCGGCGTGTGATAGGTGTCCGACCACATTGAATCGACGTCAGCGAACTGCTCTAAGCGATCTGGATACCTTTTAAGGGCAGCCGCTACGTAGTCATTGTTATCGAAGTTGTTAAAAATCTGCGCACAAACAATCGTCGCTCGATCAACACCGTTGGTGTCCATCTGGTGAATCAGTTGTTCAACCGCCCCATGTGTTTGGGTGTCGGGTACGGGGGGCAAGTAGGGCCACTGGGCCCATGCGTGGCAGTGTGAATCGATAATCATTTGGCAACACCTTACCGATATTCCGCTCTTACGCCAGTCGTTCATACCCTCATGTTGAATCTTTTAGCAGGTGTAACCAATGCGTCACACCTCCGCAACATTTCGGAAACACCTACCCAATAGATTTCAAATTGAGCTGTGTGTAACAGCTTTACTTCGGGGAGAAATTTCTAATGGATTCTGGTTCAGTCGCGTGGATGCTAATGGCATCTGCCCTCGTTCTGTTTATGACTCCTGGGTTGGCATTCTTCTACGGCGGACTCGTCCGCGGTAAGAACGTCGTCAGCACGGTTATGTACAGCTTCGTGTCAATGGGAGTGGTGAGCGTAGTTTGGGTTTTGTGGGGCTACAGCCTTGCATTCGGAGAAGGCGGCCAGTTCATTGGTAACTTCGACTTCTTAGGATTCAAAGACGTTTCGAGCGACCCGGAAGACGGCGCAATGCTTTTCGCCATATTCCAGATGATGTTCGCCATCATCACACCGGCCCTTATTACAGGTGCAATTGCTGAACGATTCAAGTTCACAACGTATCTCGTGTTTCTGGTCGCATGGATAACCTTCGTCTACGCCCCAATTGCACACTGGGTATGGGCCGAGGGCGGCTGGTTGTTCGAAATGGGCGCTCTTGACTTCGCTGGTGGTACGGTTGTCCACATCAATGCCGGTATCGCAGCAGTTGTTGCAGCCTGGCTCGTAGGTAAGCGCCGTGGCGTCGACCGTGGTGTAGAACCGCACAACGTACCGTTCGTAATCCTCGGAGCCGGAATCCTCTGGTTCGGTTGGTTCGGATTCAACGCCGGCTCAGGCCTTGCAGCCGATGGTACCGCGATCAGTGCTTTCCTCGTGACCAACACAGCGGCAGCCATGGCACTTGTTGTCTGGGTCATTCTCGGCCACATTCACACCGGCAAAATGAGCGCAGTTGGTGCAGCCACAGGTGCAGTCGCCGGACTTGTCGCCATTACGCCAGCATCCGGTTTTGTAGGACCGATGGGCGCAATCGCTATCGGACTTGGAGCCGGAGTGCTCACCTTCTACGCAGTTCGCATTCGACACAAATTCGGATTCGATGATGCGTTGGAAGTGATGGCCGTTCACGGCATTGGCGGAATCTGGGGCGCACTCGCCACCGGCATATTCGCCATTGGGGGAATTGGTCTTATCGACGGCGATGCCACGGTACTCGGCTACAACGCAGTCGCAGTGCTCGCAACAATTGCTTACTCATTCATCGTTACCTTCGTAATTCTGAAGATTCTCGATGTAATACCTGGTCTGGGTCTCCGGGCTAACGATGCTGATGAAGATGCTGGACTCGACATCGCCCTTCACGGCGAACGAGCCTACGTCGGCGACGGCGCTGACTAAGCATTCATTCAACCTGCGTGATCGGCAAACAGGATCGATCACGCAGCAGGAGAACATTGACCATGCTAAAAATTGAAGCGGTAGTTAGGCCCGAGCGCGTCAACATAGTTATCGAAGCTCTGCTCGATGCGGGTTGCGGCGGATACCACACTGCAAACGTAACCGGTAAGGGAACTCAACAGGGTGTCGAAGTGTTCACAGGTCGTGGCGCAACCACAACCACGCGAGCGGCCCTGCCCAAGACCATCATCACAACGGTCGTAAAGGCCTCGATGAAAGATGCCGTTGTTGAAGCGATTCTCATCGCTTCCAAAACCGGTGAAGAAGGACAGATCGGCGACGGGAAGATATTTGTATCTCCCATATCCGAAGTAATTCGAGTTCGCACGGGTGAGAAAGACGACGCCGCACTGTAAGCGGATCGTCAGTAATTCTGACTCAAACTAAAACCAAATAAAATAGGTAGGCCGTCGGCTGTCGGGCAAGCAATCGTCAAGGTATGATTGACTGCTGTGGATAAGCGACGGCCTATTTTTTGGCCGTTTTCTTGTTCCTCGCAGGAGCGTAGCTCAGTCTGGCTAGAGCACTGGTCTCCAAAACCAGCGGCCGGGGGTTCGAATCCCTCCGCTCCTGCCACTATTTACGTGTTAGTCGAATATAGATAAGCGGTTCGCCGTACTGATCACCCTTGCCGGGGTGCTGAAATTGGTAGACAGGCTACGTTGAGGGCGTAGTGTTCGTAAGGACGTGCGGGTTCGAGTCCCGCCCTCGGCACCATATAAAAACTGGTCGAAATGACCACGACAAAAATTTTGATTGCGACTGGCAAACGGCCGTACACCGACAAGCCAGCCCCCAAGTAAAATTAGCAATCAAACATATTTGTGCGGCGACGTGGCCAAGCGGTTAAGGCGGAGGTCTGCAAAACCTCTATTCGGCGGTTCGAATCCGCCCGTCGCCTCCATATTGCAACAGAACTAGAAGAAGCCTCAGAGAAGCGTAAGTTTCGATGGGGCTTCTTCGCGTGATGACTGCCCGGCGACTGTACTGACCATCACCGGTGAATCCAACGATTCTCAACCCTTCAGCAAGATGACCGAGTCCATCCGCGCCATGCCTTTGGCGTATCATCCGTTTCAACTGGAATATCCAACCTAACCACAGCTAAAAACGTAGAGCAGGTACGCACGATGAGCAACGTAAAAATACGGGATGTGAGAGCTATTCTCACCGAACCAGAACCCGGTTCACGATTTACTGTGGTGAAGATAGAAACCACCGAACCTGGCCTGTACGGAATTGGCTGTGCATCGCTGCGAACACGCCCGCAGGCCGTGAAAGTGGCTATCGAGCAATATCTACGACCATTCCTGATCGGCAAAGACCCCGCTGACATCGAAGACATATGGCAGTCGGCATACGTCTCGTCATACTGGCGTAGCGGTCCGATTCTGAACAACGCTTTGAGCGGAATAGACGAAGCCCTGTGGGACATCAAAGGCAAAGTCGCCGGCATGCCCGTTTACGATCTGCTCGGCGGAAAAGCCCGAGAGGCCGCAGCCGTATACGCCCACGCTTCAGCAGCTTCACCGGAAGAAGTTGAAGATCAAGCGCATGGATTTATCGAAGAGGGCTACCACTTTGTTCGAATACAGGTGGCAACACCGGGATTCGCAACATACGGAGCCTCAGGTGGTGAAGGTCGAGATCGTGATCCTCAGGACGGCCCGAAGTGGATCACCACGAAAGCTGAACCAGCCGACGATAAGTACGCCTACGCACAGCGCGCCGGAGTCTACGAACCCAAGCCATACATGCGTTCAGCTATCTCGCTGATGGATCGAATTCGTTCAAGCGTCGGCTGGAAAGTAGAGCTAATCCACGATGTGCACGAACGCCTCCCAACGATTCTGGCAGTCGATTTCGCCAAGGAAGTCGAGCAGTTCAAATTGTTCTATCTTGAAGACCTACTACCGCCACACGAGATCGGCTGGTACGAGCGTGTTCGCGAGCAAACTTCAACGCCTATGGCGATCGGTGAAATCTTCAACAACCCACTCGAAATTGTACCTCTAATTACCGGCAGACTCATCGATTTCGTACGAACTAGACTCTCACCAATCGGCGGTATCACCCCGGCCAAAAAATACGCTGCAATGGCAGAACTTATGGGCATTCGAACCGCATTCCAGGGGCCAGGTAACGTGTCGCCAGTCGGACAGGCTGCTCACCTGAACGTCGACCTCAACATCTCGAACTTTGGAGTGCAAGAAGAGGCGATCTACAGCGAAAAAATCCAGGAAATCTTCCCTGGAGCACCCACCATTAGAGACGGCTTCATGTGGTCGAACGGTGAGCCGGGACTTGGCATCGACATCAACGAAGAACTGGCGGCAAAATACCCGCATAACGACGAGGGTGGCGGTCACTTCGATAACGTGCGCCGAGCAGATGGCACCGTGGTTCGACCGTAACTTCGCCAAAGCTACGACTCCGCATGTACACCAACGCCAAAGTGATTACTCACAGCGACGGTTCGATTCGGGAGCTTATATCCGACTTCATCGGTATCGAGGTGATCAATCCCGTGCAGGTCAGTGCCACCGGTATGGAGCCTGAGCAGCTGAATCGCGACTACGGAATGGATCTGGCTTTCTGGGGCGGGATCGACACCCAGCACGTTCTGCCGTTTGGGACAGCGGCAGATGTGGCTAACGCGGTTAGAGGGCGACGAGATGACCTCGGCAGGGGAGGCGGGTTCGTACAAGCCTCAGTACACAATCTCCAGTCTGAAGTTCCACCCGAAAACATAGTGGCAATGTTCGAGACAGCCCTAGGTCGGTAAGCGATTCAGCGGTACCCGAAATTCAGACTGTAGAATCCAGCCAGCTATTGAGCGTTGCCAGATTCGCAAAGGCAAAGAGCAATAGCCGATCATGCAGCTATTACTTTCGGGAGTCGAATATGGAATCAAAAGACCTTCTGATCGAAGCGTATTCACACATCACTCGAATTGTTCATCAGGCTGCCGATGGCCTATCCCAGGAACAACTGTCGTACCGACCCGAAGAGGGCTCGAACTCGATCTCGTGGCTGGTGTGGCACCTGACTCGAATCCAGGACAGCCACCTGAGCAACGTGGTCCAACTCGAAGAGGCGTGGCTGACCGAGGACTGGGCCGATCGATTTGGAATGGCTGATTCAATCGGCATTGGGTTCGGTGACGGACCCGAGGAAGTAGCGGCCGTCCAGCCTCCGGGAGCGATATTGCTTGGCTACCACGACCGAGTTACCGGCAGGGTTCTCGACTACCTGCCAACAGTCGATGCCGAAGAACTCGATCGCATCGTCGAGACAAACTACGATCCCCATGTCAAAGCCGGAATCCGCCTGATGAGCGTGGTTCAAGACAACACCCAACACGCCGGCCAGGCCCGCTATTTGCGAGGAATGATCGAACGCCTTGGCATCTGAGGCATGATCACCATCATCATCAACGCCTGCACAACAACAAACATCTTCTGTCGCCCAAATTGCCCACCAGGCCGACGAACCAAACCCGAAAACCGCATCCACTTTAAATCGATAACCGAAGCCGAACAAAACGGCTTCAGAGCCTGCCTTGTATGTCGCCCAACCCGACCTGCCGACGGTCATGATTGGCGACCAAAATCTGAACGATAGCGACAACTACGTCCATCCCCTTATTCCTGCTCCCTGAGGGAGAAGGTTAGGTTGAGGGGGAACGCCAGCGGGAGATAACTACCCAAACCGCGTAGCGCTAAACATCTCCAGATCAAAATCCGACTCACCCTCAAGTGCCAGATCAGCCAGTATCTCGCCCATCACTGGTGCGAACTTGAAGCCGTGACCTGAACATGCACTGCCGATAATCACGTTGTCGTGAGCCGGGTGTTTGTCTACTACGAAGTTGAGGTCAGGCGTATTCGTGTACATGCAAACCGCTGAGTCGAGAACCTTCCCGTCAAGATCAGGAATAAACCGCCGAATGTGCTCGAAAATCTTGTCGTGATCTTCCTGATTTGTTTCGCGATTCACCGTTTCAGGCGTCGTCAAAGTTCCGTGGTGATCCAGCGCAAGCTTCACACCCGTACCGTAGTCCGCCTGCATGTAGATCGGGTACTTCTCACCAATTTCGAATGAAGCGTTTGGAAAGTTACCGGCGCGAAAGAAATCATGATTCGCTCGAGGCTCAACCATCCACAGCGAGACTCGTTCTATCTCAAATGGAAGTTCCAGATCCCCGAGCATGCCGGGTATCCAGACACCGGCAGTCAATATCAGGCTGTCAGCTTCGTACTCACCGTGAGAAGTCGTAACGGTTACTCCAGACCCAGACGAACTCGCCGACCAGCCCGTAACCTGCTCGTCGAATCGCAAGTCGGCACCGGCCTGCGTAGCCAGACTCAGATGGGCCGCCACCGCTACCTCTGGAAATATTGCTCCAGATTTTGGGTCGAAAATGGCTTCCCAACCGTCCGGAATATGAAACGATGGATACTTGTCCCTTACTTCAGCCGGGGTCATCAACCGGATCTCGACATCCTGAGCCTGACTAGAAGCCTGCATACCCGTCATCGCCCTGCCGGTAGGTTGACCCATAAAAAGACCGCCCGTCACCTCGAACGACGGCTCAGTATGCAAATCGTTCAGCTCATGCCACAGGTCAAATGATCGACGCAGAAGAGGCACATAGTCGGGACCTTCTTTGTACGCCATTCGCAGAATACGCGATGGCCCGTGCGACGAACCCATCGAATGTGGAGGATGAAACTGGTCGATCCCGACCACTTCGACTCCGCGCTTCGCCAGTTGGTACGCAGCCGAGCTTCCGTGAGCGCCGAGCCCGACAACGATTACTTTCTGGCCGGTTGGATTAGACATGTGCAGCCTCTCACCTCGTTTCGAGGTTTAGTCACCCCAACTGTGAGCGACCGCTTTGACAACGGCATCGACTGAATCTGATAGTTCGCCGATCGGCACAAAAGCCTCATCGTGAATCGGTCGCGCAACCCACTCACGCCGCAGCTCCTCCGTCTCCCAGTACGAAACCACCTCAAAGTCTTTGGAAGTTTCGCCTTCGTAGGCGGTGAGCATCGAAGCTCGAACGAATCCCGGCTGTGCCGACATGGCTTTGATCCATGTGTCGACAGTGGCCGCTCGAAGCGCCTCGGCCTTGCCGGCCTTAGGTGTCAAATAAACGTGCAATGTGATCATCTGGAGATCTCCCAATATATTAAAATGTGGCTAGCCACCTGGCCACCCACCCGGCTAAGAAATGCTGCGTCCGGGAACGTTCACCCGCACACGATAAAGCGATGTCGATGCGTTGATGTAAACAGTCTTCAGATCATCATCACCCCACGTAAAGTTGGCAACGACCTCCGGCACCTGAATAACCCCAAGAGCAGTTGCATCGGGTGCAAAAACATGAACACCGCCGGGGCCAGTGCAGTACACATTTCCAGCACTATCAATCTTCATCCCGTCGCATCCGCCATCACCGGAACCCTCAGGCACCGCCCAAACTTTGCCATCTGAAATGCTGCCGTCATCCGCCACATCGAACACTCGAATGTGACCATGATCGGTGTCATTGATGAACAGTTGCTTCTCATCAAGCGAAAACGTCAGACCGTTCGGCTGTCCGAAGTCAGACGCCAGCAGGCTAATCTCACCCGAAGCAGGATCGATTCGATACACGCCCTGGTAGTCCATGTCCTGATCACGAAGTAGGCCGAAACCGTCCATCCGCCCATACGTCGGGTCCGAGAAATAGATCGCACCGTCCGACTTCACAACCACGTCGTTCGGGCTGTTCAGTTCTTTACCACCGTAGTGAGTAGCAAGAACAGTAATCGATCCATCGTGCTCTTCCCGCGTTACGTTGCTGGCAGCGTGTGAACACGAAATAAGCCGACTCTCAAGATCGAAGTAATGTCCGTTCTGCTTGTCGCTCGGCTGGCGGAATGTCGTAACACCATCAGCCTCCGACCATTTGCGAACGATATCGCCCGGCATGTCGCTGAACACTAGCTCTCTGGTTTTGGCGTTCCACATCGTGCCTTCGGTGAAGATGAAACCTGTTGCAACCTGCTCAACTTGAACTTCACCGCCAACGACCTGTCTGAATCGATCGTCTCGAATCTCTACACTCATCTAAATCTCCCGGATACTCGAATGTGCCAATAGCCGACATGTCAGCCCTGACCGTACGTAAGGGCTGACCTTTTCTAAAGAAAACCCGCTATCAGCGGCTGAGTAGCCAGTTCACAGCGTTGGTCAGCAGCTTCTGAACGGGCTCCTGCTGCAAAACACTCAACCGGTGACCGTTCGCCAGATAGGCGACCCGCCCCTTGCCGTACTCGTGCGAAAAACCCGAAGCGGATTGCTTGCCGTCGTCACCCTGGCTGACCGCAAACAGATCGACGCGATCGTTGTCGTACCAGATGAAGTGCTGTTCATCCTCTATCTCATAACTCTCAACGCCCTGCGTTATCGGGTGGCTGTTATCGGTAATCTCAACGTTGAAGCGTTGGAACGGCGGATGACCCTGAAAGTACCCCCCTGTAGTTCGGCGATAAGCACCTTTCCACGGATACCTCCACGTCGAGTTGTGCATCACTAAAAACGACCCGCCGTCTAGAACAAACTGCTCGATCGCCTCTTCCTGGTGCGGCTGCATCCAGATCTCAGGTTCCTCATCGTGACCGTTTGGCCACTCCATACCGTCCCTCAAAAACACCAGAAGTTTTGCGCCATCGAGCAGATCAGCATCTATCGATGCGAAATCGTCGGTGTAGTGGACGCTCAACCCGGCTTTTTCTAGAACTGGACCAATTCCAGCGTGGGCCTCTTCGGCCTTGTGATATCGGTCGCCACCAAGGAATACAGCGTCTGCCATTTAGGATCTCCGTAACTAGTTCGTCAGCGCGTTAAAGCTAATAAGGCGCAAGTTCGGCGATCATACGCCCGTTTAGCCCGAGCCGTGAGAACTCCCGCACTCGATTTCCCGACCTCTATGGAAGGATCTTCGGTTGGGTGATGGAGGGTTGACTGATCCGTGGCAGAATGTCCGAGAATTCTCGACTGACGAAGGGAGGCAATTTCATGCTCAGGCTTACTGGCGGTCGAATCGAAGTGCGGGTTCCAGCCATCCCGCGCCCATTTCCAAAAGGCGTGTACGCCACCACCATCTGGCCCTTCGTTTTCTACGAACCTCAGGTTTGGGACGACAAGTGCGTTCAGGCGCACGAACGGCACCACTGGATCAGCCAGATCAGATGGCTCGTAATACCGTGGCTAATAATCTACCTTCTACTCTCGATCAAGTACGGCGGAGGCAGAGCGCACCCCTTCGAGAAACGCGCATACGAAGTACAGGATGAATGCGTGCAATCCTCCCCCAAACCCGCGTAGAACCGTTAACGCCCTTTAATCACTCGTGGTGTTATTCTCAATACATACCTAATTTACTTGTTTGATCTCAGATTTACGGTTAGACACTAACTTCACAGCCGATCCGGTCTAAATTCCGGGTCGTTTCGCGCAGACGATATTCGCTGCGACGAGCCTGAAAGCCTTCATGACAAAGACCCTCCGCAACGACATTCGTAACGTCGCGATCATCGCCCACGTTGACCACGGCAAGACAACACTCGTCGATGCCATGCTCAAGCAGACCGGCTCCGTCTCTACTCACAAAGAGCTAGAAGAACGGGTCATGGACAACACGGACCTTGAGAAGGAAAAGGGCATTACGATCCTCGCCAAGAACACCGCTGTTCGATGGGGCGAAACCAAGATCAATATCATCGACACTCCCGGTCACGCCGACTTCGGTGGTGAGGTTGAGCGCGGACTTGCAATGGTCGACGGCGTTCTTCTACTGGTAGATGCCAGCGAAGGCCCGCTTCCGCAGACCAGATTCGTACTGCGCAAGGCGCTCGAAGCCAACCTTTCAGTCATTCTCGTTATCAACAAGATCGATCGATCCGACGCCCGTATCGACGAAGTTGTCGACGAGGTATACGAGCTGTTCATCGACCTCGACGCGACCGAAGATCAGATCGATTTCCCGATCATTTACGCAGTCGCCCGAGATGGTATCTCAACGATGGATCTCGACCAGCCCGGCACCGACCTCACGCCGTTGTTCGAACTGCTGATCGAAAACATCACTGCTCCGACTTACGACGAAGGTCACCCGCTCCAGGCGCACGTAACCAACCTCGATGCCTCGCCTTACGTTGGACGACTGGCTATTTGCCGAATCCACCAGGGCACCATCAAAAAGGACCAGATCATCTCGCACTGCCGTGTGGATGGATCGATCGTCCAATCTAAAATCACCGAGCTGTACATCACAGAAGGCCTCGAGCGAATCGATGCAACCGAGGCTGGCCCCGGCGAAATCATCGCCGTAGCCGGTATGCCTGAAATCACAATTGGCGAGACCATCGCCGATGAAACCGACCCTCGCCCGCTTCCAACAATCCGTATCGACGAGCCGAGCCTTTCGGCAACTATCGGTATCAATACTTCACCGCTTACCGGCCTCGATGGCAAGAAGCTGACCGCTCGAATGATCAAGGATCGCCTTGAGAAAGAGCTGATCGGTAACGTATCTATCAACGTGCTACCGTCTGATCGACCCGACTCATGGATCTTTCAGGGTCGAGGTGAACTTCAGCTTGCGGTGTTGGTGGAAACCATGCGCCGTGAGGGATTTGAAATGACAGTAGGCAAGCCAGAGGTCGTCACCAAGATGATCGACGGCAAGCTGCACGAGCCGATGGAAAGACTCGCTGTAGACATCAACGAAGAGCACCTCGGTGCCGTCACTCAGCTGCTTGCACACCGCAAAGGCAAGATGGTGAACATGGTGAACCACGGCCAGGGACGGGTCCGCATGGACTTCATCATCCCGGCTCGCGGGCTCATCGGGTTTCACAACGAATTTGTAGTCGAAACACGTGGCACTGGTCTGGCCCACCACGTTTTCGAGGGCTATGAGCGATGGCAGGGCGAGATGCGATCTCGACCGACGGGAAGCTTAATCGCCGACCGCCGTGGTGTAACAACCACCTACTCACTGCTCAGCGCTCAGGAGCGCGGTCAGTTGTTCGTGCCGGTGGCCACCGAGGTTTACGAAGGCATGATCGTTGGCGAAAACCCACGTCCGCAGGACATGGATCTGAACATGGTTAAGGCTAAGAAGCAGACGAACATGCGTTCGGCCGGTGCGGAACACGCACAGCACCTCGATACTCACAAGGATCT
>DUCO01000007.1:159479-160990 GCA_012959765.1 Dehalococcoidia bacterium
GGTTCCGAAAATCCGATAAATCCCATCTGGAAAACGATAACGTAGGCCCCGCATGATCATCATGCGGGGCCTTCTTTTTAAAATATCTTTGCCGCACGATTGTCAGTGAAACGAATCCCTTTTTGAATCGGGTGCCCCCCAGCTGAACAGGTAAGTTCGGTTTCTACCTGACGGACATCCATACCGCCCCGGTGCACCAGCACCGGGGCGGTTTTCACGTTACGAGTAAATCCATGACGGCATCTATCATTGCGAGGAGTCCTACGACGTGGCAATCATGATCGACCAGCGAACGACGACTGAAATAGACGTGATTTGTGCACGAGTCACGTGAAATCGCCGACATTGTGGGTATCCAGAGTTATTACCTCCCATTCGACCACGCTCGCGGCAAACCGTGATCCTGAATCAAGTTCCGGATCACGACACGACCTCTTGCGACACGCCCTGCAAAGGTTCATGCTTTCTTCCATGGTTTGCGTTGGGTTCCTATTCCAGTCGCAGCGAGTAACAGAGAGAAGATAATAAATGCTCGAGCGATTTCTCGTCCCAGAAAAAGACCGCGTCATTGTGCAGTCCGAAAACATGCGGCAGGCGACGATCGAAATCTTCGAAAAGTGCGGCCAATCACCCGAAGACGCCGCTCTCTCTGCTGAAGTCCTGATGACCAGCGACCTCCGCGGATGTGAATCGCACGGAGTATCAAACCAACTCCGCGTCTACGTGCAGATGTATGGGGATCAGGAGATAAACCCAACGCCTAACGTTCGCGTCACCCGCGAAACCGACGTGACTGCAAACCTCGATGGCGATACCGGACTCGGGCTCCACGTCCTCCCGAAAGCCATGGAAATGGCCATAGAGAAGGCGGATAAACACGGCATGGGTGCTGTGACCGTCCACAACTCACGCCACATCGGGATGCTGGCCTACCACTCTATGATGCCACTTGAACACGACATGATTGGCGTCACTACTTCGGCTGGAAATCCACTATCGATGGTGCCAACTTTCGCCAGCGAAAAAATGTTTGCAACTAACCCGTGGGCTTGGGCCGCTCCGGCACGAAACGAAGCACCCTTCGTATTCGACGTAGCAACCACGCAAGTAGCAGGCAACAAGCTACGACTCGCCCAGCGCATCGGTGCTCCAATGGATCCTGCTTGGGTCACCGACCCCGAAGGGACACCGATCATGGAGTCGGCTCCGCTACCGGACGATTACCACATTCTTCCGTTTGGAGGCACTCGCGAGCAGGGTTCACACAAGGGCTACGGATTCGCAGCCATGGCTGAAATCATGGCACCAATCCTTTCAGGAATGGGCCCGGGATTTTTGATGCCGACGTCACCTCGAACGATCATGGGTCATTACGTTCAGGCCATCAAGATCGACGGGTTTATCGACCCTGAGCAGTTCAAAGACGACATGGACAAGTTCCTCAGCGGTCTGCGAAACGCCAAGCCTGCGCCAGGCCACGATCGCGTTGTCTACGCTGGGCTACCCGAGGC
>DUCO01000008.1:0-5548 GCA_012959765.1 Dehalococcoidia bacterium
CTCACGAATTTTTCGAGAACCCCGACCACGAGCGAACCAAACTCTTCTTGAGTCAAATTCTTCATCATTAGGCAGTACGTGCCAGGGCACCCCTAACCCCTGCTTATTGCACGGGACGAGGCCGTCGCGCTAACGACGGCTAGAGCGCGTCTTTTAAGAGTTTCCGGGAGCCATCAGGTAGAGCCCGGGAAAGAATGAACCACCCCTTGGGCACCGTATAAACACGATCAATTGGGCCTCCCTGAAAATGTACCGTTTCATGGGGGTGATAATTCAGCGCTTCGGTCATTACCCGGTTATGAAAAACGCATACCTCCCGTTCGCTCAGGTTCGAGGGTATGGACTCTTCACGAAGCCAACACTTCTTGCAGTCGTGGATCGAGATTCCAGTATTCCGTACAGATATATCGGGGCATGTGCCGGAAACGATCGGTCTTCCTTTTGCCACCGGGCGCCGTCGATTAAGGTTCATGTACGAGTACCGAACCAGTATGGGTTCTGGTGCGCATATCATCCTATAACCGACAGTTATGTTACGAGTACTTAACTTCCGACTTCGTAACCTCGATCAGTATTTTATCCAAGACTGCGGTTTGCCAGAAACCGGCAGTGAAAAGATCGGCCTCCCTCAGGCCAGAACAATTACTGCGTCGGGATGAAGCGCAATACGGAGCCGGCAACCGACGTGCACGCCGTGACGGTGCACAGCACCCGGCCTGAGCCGCATGCGCAACGGCTCACCGCCGCTATGGTCGACCGAAACCATGACCAGAATAGAGCCTCCCATCGAGATAACCTCGGTAACCCGGGCACTGGCAAGGATGCCCAGGCTCGACTCATCTGGATGCCCATCCTTTACCAGAAACACATCCGATGAGCGAATTGTCCATGAGACCGTGGCCCCTGGCTTTGACACCGCCTTAGTGGCAGCCCTAAGTACCAGCTCACCCCAGCGCAGGGTTGCTCCCTCGCGGTCTGCGCCAACCCATTCGGCCTTTGCCAGATTGGAAAAATCCATCAGCCGGGCAGCCTCAACGCTCGCAGGCTGGCGAAGCACTTCAGGAGTCGACCCAGACTGGAGTACGCGCCCACGGCGGAGCAGGCACAGTGTCTGCGATAGCTGTGCAGCTTCATCCAGATCGTGCGTTACAAGAACCACGGTCATTCCTAAGCCGGCCTGCAATCGTTTGAGTTCCACGTGCAATCGTTTGCGCGTGCTGCGATCCAGCGCAGAAAAAGGCTCATCCAGGAGCAGCAACCGGGGTTTACGCGCGAGTGCCCGCGCCATCGCTACCCGTTGGCATTGGCCGCCCGAAAGTGCTGAGGGGCTTCGGCTCGCCAGGGCGCCAATACCCACGGCATCAAGGCCGGCCTGGGCCTCACGTTGGCGCTCGGCACCGCGCAGGTGCACTAATGCGGACGCTACGTTCTCAACGGCATTCAGGTGAGGGAAAAGCGCATATCTCTGACCGACAAGACCCAACGGGCGCTGATACGCCGGAAGGAAAACACCCCTTTCCGTGTCAGCCCAGGTATGCCCCTCCAACGAAACCCGCGCAAACCTCGTGGACAGCAACCCCGCAACAGCGCGCAGTACACTGGTTTTTCCACTACCCGAGGGGCCCACGATTGCCGACACTTGCCCGCGAGGCAGTTGAAAATCCAACGCCAGCTTCGGGCGGTCATGTTCGAGTGAAACTGTGAGCATCAGCCCTGCCCAGCACCGCGCCGAGCCCGGCCCTCCAGCGCGCCGTAGCCGAGTGCCACTGTTACCAGTGAGATCAACAACAACAATGCCGCCATACGACCAGCGGCGCCTGGGTCAAACGCCTGGATCCGGTCAAAAATCGCGATCGACAGCGTGCGCGTTTCTCCGGGGATATTGCCCCCCACCATCAACACGACACCAAACTCGCCAAGGGTATGACCGAAGGTCAGGACCGCCGCCGACAATACCCCGGGCCAGGCCAATGGCAGCTCGATCCGGGCAAAAACCCGCCACGGGCTCATGCCGCAGCAGGCCGCCGCATCATGTAATTCCTGAGAGACCCCTTCGAAAGCGCGCTGCACCGGCAGAACAGCGAAAGGCAGGTTCACTAGCAGGGAGGCAAACACCAGCCCGGGGAAGCTGAATACCAGGGACAAGCCGAACCAGGCGTCTAGCGCGGTGCCTAGCGGTGAGCGCGCACCCATAAAGGTCAACAGGTAATAACCCACCACCGTGGGCGGCAGCACCAGTGGCAGCGCGCAAATGGCCTGCACCAGTGGTCGCCCGCGGACTTCGGTTCGGGCCAGCCAGCGACCGATGAGGATTCCGACCGGAAGCAGTAACGCCAATGTCCAAACCGCGAGTTCTAACGAAAGGCTAAGTGCGCTCCAGTCCATTATGACGATTCTCCCGTCCTGCGCCGATGCGGGCAAGTCACTCCAAGACCAAGGTAGGAAGTTTCAGGCCATGGTGAATGAACGCGGCTTGCGCATCAGTGGACTGCAGATACTCGAAAAACCGCTGGGTGGCCACATCGCTGTTTTGCAGCATGACCATCACCTGGTGCAGTGGCACATTTGGATGACTCGCTGCAGGAAGTAACTGAAGGTCTCCCAACTGGGCCAGCGCGGCTGCACGGGCCAGCGACAGGGGAACCAGTGCCGCGTCAACCCCAGCCTGAATGGAATACTGCACAGCCTGGCCGGCGTTGGCACCGACCAGCAGTAGGGGTCTGGCTTTGCCCCACAAACCTGCATCCCCAAGAACTGCGCGAGCCGCGCTACCGTAAGGGGCGTGCTCCGGGTTGGCAATAACAAAACGTTCAATTCTTCCGGCATTCAAGGCGCGCCGAAGCGCTGCGAACGGCTTGGTGTTCACATCGAGTAATCCGTGCCGTGTAAAAAGGGCCAACACTCCGCCGGCATAGACTACCGGCGCCCCGCGGGTCCAACCCGCATTGGCAAGCCGTGTGACATAAGCGCCACTCGCTGAGAGGAATAACCCGAACGGTGCTCCGTTTTCAATCTGCTGTGCCAGCATTCCCGATGACGCGAAGACCAGGCGTACCGATTCACCGGTCGCCTCAAGATAACGCGCAGCGACGTCTTCCAGCGCCGGTCGCGTGCTCGCAGCCGCCGCCACCAGCGGGCCCTCTGCTGCGGTCGCTTCGGCGCCGATTAACAGCCCAATCGAAGCCAGCACCAAAAGAAAGGCTCGCCGTAGCCGCGTCACGGTTCCAATAATTCGAGGGCGGGAATCTCAGCAACTATCTGACGATTCAGTGTCACATCGTTTTTGCGCGCCGCATGGCACAACAAGTAACGCTGAAAGCGGGTCAAAGCCCGCCAATCCCCATGAATGCCGGTACGCACTTTAAACATTACGATCGACTCGGGCTCCACCTCCTTAAGCCAATCAGTAACAGCCGCACTAGCAGGTTCAAATTGCCCGATCACGCCTCGGTTTGCCGAGATCAGTAACTCGCGCAGCGCATTGAAATAATGGCGCCCCTGGGCTGAATCGCCAATTTGCAACTCGACCAGAAGCTGGCGGTCATCTTCGGCCAGCACCTGCCAGTCCGCCAGGTGAATTCGTGCTCCAGCGAGATCCAGTTTCATACGCACGACCAGCGGTATGAAATGGTCTTGCGGACCTACCTCACGCTCAAACGTAAGCACCTGGTCCATATTGTGTAACCTTTCGTCTTTCCCGCTTCTAGGTTGGCCTACCTGCCGAGCCAGCACCTCGCGAACTATTTTGAGTACCTCGTCCGCCGGGGACCCATGTTGGATCAACGCGACAGCGCCCCCGTCCCAGCCGAGAAGGTACATAACGCCTGAGTGATCGACACTGTATCCCAATGCGGAGTCAGGAGCGGATACTGCTTGGTAGAGTACACCATACTGTTTAGCGACCTGAGCGATCTGCGCGGCCGTGCCGGTCAAACCTCTGATCTTGGGATGAAAAAAGGCGCTGTACTCAGCCATGCGCTGTGGCAAATCACGCTCAGGGTCAAGGCTGATAAACAGCACCTGAACATTGTCTAATTCAGTGTCGCCTAAAGTCTGTAACACATGACCCAGCACGGTCAATGTCGTGGGGCAGATATCCGGACAAAAGGTGTAACCAAAAAAGAGCAGTACTACCTTTCCTTGATAATCAGAAAGCGAGGTGGGGCCTGTGGCCGAAGCCAGGGTGAAGTTACCTCCAAGGCCTGGATAGGGGCTCTGCGTGCCGGCAGGTAGCGGGTCCAGCCATAAGACCTCGGCAAACAATTTTTCGGTCAAGGCTGCGGCAAGAAGCAGCGCCAACCCTGTCCGAACGCTCCACCGCAAGGCCATCAAACCCCCTCGCGCACCGCTCCGATCACCAACAGAATCAGCCCCCCGGCAAAAAGTACCGGGACGATGCCTTGCAACGTAAACCCGCCACGCCAGGACAACATCGCGTCAAGCATCGCCAGAATCAGTAACACTACCCCAAGAAGTTTGGTCTTGGTACCTTTACGAGGTTCCGGGCGCTGTGGTTGCGGGAACGCCGTCTGCATCAGCTTCGGGCTCGCCGCATGGCGGTACGGGCCCACCATATTTCTAACAACAGTATCAGTACAAAAGCGAATCCGGCGAACAGCCAGGGCTTATTGCCCGGCTCGGGCTTGAGCAGCAACCAGTACCAGGTGGTCAACGTATGGGCACTATCCCGCTCACCGTTGCTGCCGTCCCAGGCAGAGAACGCCACCGGGATGAAAGCCCCTTCGACAAATTGCAGGTCCTCCCCGGAACCCACCGTGGTCAACGGCCGGCGCAACACCACCTGCCAGGTCCCCTCGTGGTAGCTGCCACGCCCCTGCAGACCAACCGTGCTCGCATCACGGACAATCTTGTCTGCTATCCCGCGAGCCGTCACTAAAGCTACGCTCGGATCCTCGGTGGTGCTACCGCTGCCCCATGACCACAGGTTGACCGGGTGACGTGAATCGCCGTGCAGGAAATACGGCTTCTCGGGGCCAGTAGGAATCTTCACCGGCAACTGAATCGCTACCGCATCCTCGCCCAGGCCTGGTTCGGAAACTTTCTTTGCCGCCCGGTCCCCGGGAATACTTCGGGTCCGGTCGTCCCATTCCACGTGAAAGCCGATCTCATCCTGGTTGTACAGAGCGCGCACCGTTATGGTGTCGTTGGACGGGGTAAAGAACCGGTCTGCAGCAATCAACTGGGGTACCAGAAGAAAAGTGCTCGATGGCGCCTCCTGCCACTGCGGGTCTTCAGGGGCAACCGGGACCGGCCCGGCCACCCGCGTCGCCCGTATCACGGTATTCTCTGGGCGCACGATTTTTTCGGTTTTTGCCAATGAATTCACATAGTTGGCTATGTTCCAGCGCTGCTCAATCGAGAGACGGCCGTCGCTGGCGGGATCATCAAATGAAGGCATTTGGGTACCAGCAATCCCGGTAGTGATGCGGGTGAAAATATCGCCGGGGTCGTTGCTGCCGCGAAACGTCCAAGGCTTGGTCAGGTTGCGCGGCCAGGTCCGGTAGCCGGAATCATCTTTAAGTTTCTT
>DUCO01000008.1:5558-38191 GCA_012959765.1 Dehalococcoidia bacterium
CCATGGCACTCGGAGCACCGATCATCTTCGTGAAAGAGTTTGCGCCCTGTTTCGATGCTCTCAGGTGAGATCGGCACCTGCACGCCATAGTCAATAACCTGGCCGGTCTCTTCCTCCTCCAGGCCCGCCAGGGTCTTGAGAAAAGCAACCAGGTCGTTAATGTCCTGCTCGGTCAGTACATCGCCCCAACCAGGCATGGCAGTACTGGGCATGCCATCGTGAATCATGCGCACCAGATCGCTATCGACCGGCGCAATCTCTTCGAAGGCGGTGGTTCTGATCTTGTACTGTGCCATCGTAAAATCTCGAGGGGGCGGGTTGAGTCGCTCTGCCGCCGGACCCATACCATCACCCTCTTCACCGTGGCACAAGGTGCAACGTTGTACGTAGACCTCCTCGCCCTTTTCAGCATCACCCGCCGGAAAGGCAGGCCTGGCCATGAATCCGAGCAACACCGTCAGAAAGATTACGATCAGCCGTAGATACTGCCGTAATACCGGTAAGCCGCACTTATCCGCGCCCCGGCTGACCTCCTGAAAGGCCCCTACCTTGAACTTTGGCGTCGCCATCTACTCATGCCCCCAGGATCGCGGCTGGTGACCGGTGTAGTCATACAGATACAGGATCACTTGCCAGATCTGTTCTTCGCTGAGAAACTCCTGCCAGACTGGCATTGATGAAATCCAGGGTGTCGCCTCTTTGGGCAGGCCTGGGCCGCCAGTCGCAATCCGCCAGAATAAAAATGACTCCTGTAGCTGGGCGATCGTGCCAATATCCTGAAAATTCAGCGGCACTGGATTGAGGCCCTGAGCATATGGGCCTTTCCCGTCCAATTTATCGCCGTGGCAATACTGGCAATTGCGGATATACACTTCACCACCGGCAGCTACCAGTTCGCGGAACTGCTCAGGATCGTCTTTTTCCAGATGCCGGTAAGGGTTCTCCAGACTCATCAAATCATAGCGTTTACCAAAAATCTTCGCCGAGGATGGGGGTGCAGGATGTATAGAACGCAGTTCCAGGGGTGCCTCATCACTAGGCTGCATCTGCAGAAAAACCGCAACCGCCGCCAAACCCGGTACCAGAAAAAAGACCACGTTTCGCATCAGTCGCCGGCCCGGCTCCTCAACCAGTGCTTGGATCGGGTCAACTAACTGCCGGGTGCTTTCTTCGGTTGCGGTGAACACCATCAACACCCCGGTCACCACAAAGAACATATACATCCCCATCAGACTTGCCGGGATAGGTTGACCCAAGAGCAAATCGAAGATCAGCCAGAACCCTGCATAGATACCGCCGATCACCAGAACCAACTGCGCCAGGCGTGGGATTTTCGGCATTTTTTTGACTTTGTTCACCTTAGCGATGCCAGGTATTGCACCAGCAGTTCGAGTTCACCAGCGTAGATTTCCCCCGCGTAGGTCGGGGGCATGATGGGCGGATAACCATCGGCTATTTCTGCTGCGGGATCCAGAATTGCCCGGCGCAGGTAAGCCAGATCCCGGGTAGCCCCGATACGGCTGAGGTCCGGACCAAGTTCTCCTCCTTCTCCGGACATCTTGTGACAGGTAACACAGGAGAACTTCGTTATCACTTCATCGGCGCTCGCCAGTGCAACACGGGGTGCTGCATCGGGCGCATCGGAATCACTCACTTGCGTTTGAACATCGGTGGGGATCTCAACTGTAACCTCAACGCCAGCAAGGTCTTGCAGGTAGGCGATGACGGCACTGACCTCGACTTCTGACAGGCCAATACTCCCAGCCGTGACACTGGGCATCGGGCTGACCGCATCGCCGCTTCCTGCTTTGCCGAAGCCAGCGACGACGTAAGCTGATGGCTCAAGCAGAGACTCGGCCAGGTACTCCTGTGCATCAGTGGCCCTACCCTGATAACGAGTATCGGACAATCGTTCTCCGGCGACAACGCCAGCCCGTTCCAACAACGGGGCACGTCCACCCACATCGTTATGACATAGGGTGCAGGTGCCCTTTCCGTTGAATAGTTTCTCCCCCAGGACAATGAACTGTTCCGGTGTCATCGCCCCCAAGTCCAACTTTTCTTCGACCGGAGGGGGTGCTGGCTTGATCTCCGGTATGCCGTAGTTGGAAAATCCAGCGAAGAACCCGATCATCAGTAAGCTGAATATCGTAACTTTGAGGAAATGCTTCATCCGCCCTGGACTCCTTTCCAGTAACCCCGGGCATCAGTCCGCCGACTGCTGATCTGACTCAGCCAGAAAACAAATATCACCAGGACCATGAACAGAATAGTGCCAATTGAAACGATATTGGCGGCATAACCCAGTGTCGGCGTGTAAGCATCCGGCGATGCATCGCGAAAGACATCAGTCACGTGCCAGTGCTGGCGAATCCCGGATCGGATGTATCCCATCAACCCCATCAGCCAGGTGAATGCCACGGCCAGCAGAAATAGAGCGTACTGAGCCCGATTGGGCACTCTGCCCCAATTCAGGGGCGCAACCTCGCGCGACCCGCGGTACATCAGCGAGTCCAGCGTAATGCTCACCACAATGATGATTAAAGTCGTCATCACCTGTGGAATCGAAGCCGCCACTTTGTACACGGTGTTGGTGAAGTACCCGTGGTAGATCCCCAGAAACAGCAGGTTCGCTATACCGGTCGTATAGAGCGCCAACTGAGCCGCATTACCGGCATTGACCCAGGTTACCGTGGCGATCCGGTTTGAGCGGCGGTAAAAAAGGAAACTGAGCGCCGTAAACAGAATCATGATATTCACGGCTGTGTTTTTCGCCGGCATGATTCCCAGGGGGCCTAGATATTTGTGGTAAGGCCCACCGAGCGCCTTCAGTTCCTCGTTGGTTAATACCAGAGTGTGCGGAGTGAACCAGACCAGAAAGCTTCCGATAATCGCGATCGCCAGATACTTGATGTAGCCGTTGTAGCGGGCCGCTCCATCACTGCGGCCCATGCCGCACCAGAGGTAATAATTAGCAGACAAAAACAGGGTGCCGATCAACACAGCCTGGATAATAAACAGCCAGGCAAAAATGCCACCCATCAAGGTGATGCCCATCTGCTGACTATAAGCATAGATCTCTGCCGCAAGATAATAACCCGCGAACGGTAGCGGCAGCAGTGCCAGGATGGCGATAAAGTTGGCGTTGTATCCCATCCAGTCGTAGTGCGCCCGTTCCTCCGGGCGCCCCGCGCTGAGAAAACGAAAAGCGGCATAGGCGCCAACAATGGATCCGCCATAGGCAATGTTGGCAATGAACCGGTGCAGATTGATCGGATTCCACAGATAGTTATGCATCGCGACCCAGGTGTCTCCAGAAAACACGCCGGCTGGATCAATGCCAGCGGGACTCATCATGAAGGTTACCCAGCCATTAGCCAGAAACATCAAGGTGGTGCCGACCGCATTCAGTACTAACCCGATACTAAGGTGCAGCCACTTGCGGAACCCACCCTGCAACCAATGCCAGCCGTAGTAATACAAATACAGAGCCGCGCTCTCAGCGAAAAACGCCAACGCGTAATAAAACATACTCTCGCCAAAAACCTCACTGAGATAGGAAAACAGGTGCGGGTAAAACACGATCAGGCTGAACAGCAACAGGCCGCCCAAGATCGCAGTTAACGAGTACGCAGTAATACTGATCTTGATGAATTCGTATGCCATATCGTCGTAACGCTGATCTCGCGTTTTCATCCCGATAGCCTCGATGATGAAAACAAAGATCGGCACTGCAAGTACAAAAGCGGCAAACCACAGGTGCAATTGGGCGACCAACCAGACCGTAACCCGGCTGTTGACCCCCGGCACCGTCGGATAGTCGGTCGCGGTCAGGTCCGGTGCGCTAATACCCGATGGGACGGTGTCCGCTGCCCCCTGCACTGCTCCAGGCGCGGCATCAACCGCAGCTGCCGGCAGGTCAGTTGACCCCCCGAGTACCATAGCGAACGCGAGGACCATGAAGCCAAGCAGGCTTCGAACAGAACTCGAGCCAAAGGGATTCTTCGCGTTGCAATAAAGCATATGGCCGTTGATCATTCTTTTTGAGTCACCCACGCCTTTCATGGCTGAAAGAAAAGGGTCAATCCGTTTAACTTCATGACCGCAAGATCGAGACCTAGAAACGCCAGCGCGCAGGTTACCAACGTAAGGACAAACCATAGTGGTGCACTATTCATTTTCTTCTCCGGGGCTCGCCCGTTGAGTTCCCGACACCCGTAATTGCCATGTGCGCAGCCACTGTTTCATTGCAGTGCCGCCAGCATGTAATCGACCGCGGAACGAACTTCAGCCTCGTTCAGGGCAGCGTTGCCGCCTCGAGGTGGCATAACCCCGATCGCACCCTGGAAGCCGTTAATCGCATTGCCATAGAGTGCTTCGACCCCGGCTGCAGCCCGATCCCGCCACAACTCCTGGTCGCCCAGTTGCGGGGCACCGGCAATGCCCGTGGCGTGGCACACCGCGCAAGCACTCTGGTAAACAGCTTCACCCCCCACGATCACATTGGCGACGCCGACTCCGGGCCCTGCTTTGGTGACCAGCATCTTGCCGACCGGCGCCAATTGCTCGCGCAGGGTTTCCACCTGCAGAGCCTGATCTTCAGGCGCTGCCGACGGGCTACTAAGGAACCACCAGAAAAACGCAAGCACAGTGATCGCAACCGTGATAAACACGGCAGGTCCGGCCCAGCAGGTGATCGGTAGCCGGCCCAAGCTGGTTGCGGGTGGTGAGTCTGCCACTGCCGTATCCGTTTGCAGGCTCCGATTACAGGACGAAAAAATAGAGAATCAATACAATCACTACCAGGTTAATGCCCATGCCAGAAAGGATCACACCGTTCGCCAGACGCTTTTTCCAAAGCTTCATCGTATTGAGACCGTCGGGCTAACCTGTCTTGCCGGTACAGTTACATAACTGGCGCAGGTATCCCACCAGGGCTTCAATCTCGGCGTCCGTCAGGGTTTTACCCCACGGTGGCATCATCGGTGACTTGTCTGCGATCGGCCCACCATCGATGATGACATTGCGAATATCTGCGTCGGAGATCTTCTCCATCTCGGCCGTCTCCGTGAAGTTTCTGGGATCAACCGGAAAATCCCCGGTAACGTTAGGGCCATCACCCTCACCCTCGGTGCCATGGCACTGCGCACAATAGAACCCGAATAACGCTTTACCATCCGCTGCCTGTGCAGCCCCAGTGAAGACAGGGCCCAGGGCCACTATCAGTAGAGCCATCAGAAATAGTCTGCTCATGTTCATTCTCCGCGTAATCAATTACTTGAACGTCGCGACGTGCGCCGCCACGTTCTTCATATCCTTATCACTCAGGACTCCGACGAACACCGGCATCATCTTGACCGGTTTGAATACCTTCGGCTCGCGAAGGTAGGCCAATATCCAGTCCGGGTTAAGCCTTTCCCCGGCACCGATGAGTGAAGGGCCGGATAACCCGCCGGAGAATTTTTTCTTGGTGGGGAACTGGTGACAACCACTACACGGCATCTTTTTAATAAAGATTAACTTGCCCTTCAGGTTCTTCTTTTTCACCTTCACTGCACCGTCCACAACCATGTCAGATCTAAGACTCATAAGATAGTCGGCCACCGGACCGGCCTGGTCGGCGCTCAATACCGCGTGCCCACCCGGGTTAGGCTCCATGACCGAGTTAAATTTCATTGGTCGGATTGGCTGTGGATCTGCCAACCAGGTCTCGAGCCACGGTCGCTGAAACTTACTGCCGGCATACCACAGTTCGGGGCCTTTCTTGGCAAGCTGATCCGCAATAGTTTTCTCAGTAGCAGGCCCTTGCGTGTAGTGACACGACTGGCAGCCGCTGGATTCAAACGCCGCCTGACCCGCCGCAGCGTCGGCCCGTGCGAGGGAACTGGTCATCACCAACAGTATCAGCGCGGGGAATACACTTGCTCCTGTTTTCATCCTAACTGTCCTCTTGCTATTTGGAATCATTTCCCTTCTTCTTACTCCTTACACCATCGCTGCCACACGCCGGCGTTCTTTGCGAACCAGCCATACGCCGAGCGCACCGCTGACGACAATTGCCAGCAGGGTGTAGAGGTAGATCTTTATCGGTACCGGCGCTTCCAGAATGACGCTATGCCAGGTAGAAAGGCTCATAATGAGGCCGTGCTCGCCGTTGGAACCATCCCAGGCATTCAGGGCAAGGGGAATAAACCGGCCCTTGACGAACTGGATATCATTGCGATCGTCGGTCAGGAGGGGGCGGCGCATAATCACACTCCAGCGACCCTGGTTCCAACTCGCTACCGCATCGACCTGCTGGTTCTCGCCGGGTTGCACCTTGGAAGGTTGTTTCCAGCCCCGCGCGTTACTTTCCTGCACTGCCTGCCCCGAATTCTCTACCCCGTCCGAGCGCCATTGCCACAGATGGACGGGATTTGAGGAGTCACCGCGAAAGAAATGGGGCTTCTTGGTTCCCTCTGGCAGCTTCACCGGGAACTGCAATGCTATCGCGTCTCTGAAAGTCTCCAGTTGCCGTGGCACAACATCGTTGGCGGCAACATAAGAATTGAAAGCGCCCATACGTGAGATTTCTTGTGGATCGAATTCGATTCCACTTTGGTGAAGCTCATCTTTAAACGGGTCGTCCCATTCAATCAGAAAGGCGATTTCCTCAAGGTTATACAACGCGCGAACGGTGACCAGTTCGATGCTTGGGTTCTGCCATCGTGGCGCTGCGACGACCTGCCCGGTCAAGCGGACGTCCATCGGCTCAGCGGCGAGCCAGTTTGCCTCCCCGGGGTCCTGAGAAATCTCCCCTTCGATCTCCAATGCCCTGAGCACTTGATGGTTCGTCAGTTGATGTTGAAGTGACTTGATGAAATTAGCCAGGGCCCAGCGTTCTTGCTCGGTCAGCGCGTCAGCAAACGAGGGCATTGGGGTACCGTTTATGCCGGTCGAGAAACGCATGTAAATATCCTCCGCCTCGCTGCCCGCCTTGATCTTCCACGGGTGGGTCACGTTACGGATACGGATTGGGAAGCCCCAGTCATCGGTTCGATCGAAGGATTTCTGACCGTCGCCGCGGCCCAGTTTGCCGTGGCATTCCCAGCACTTCGCGTGCTCAAACACCTCATTACCCTTGGCTACCAGTGCTTCACTGTATGCCGGGCGCTCGGATGGCAGTGTCACTACCAGGTCATTCTTGACCGGATCAAGTTCGGGGTCATCAAATTCGATAGCGAAGGTCTTGATGTAATCGATCACGGCCCAACGTTCATTTTCGCTCAGCCCGTTTTTAATTAAGTCGCTGTCAAACGCCTGCATGGCGGTACCCGACAGGCCCCGGCTGACCGTTCGGAACAGATCCTCATCGCGCGGCAGTTCGCCACTTTGTGTGGTTCGGAACTTGAAGGTGCCAAGAGTGAAATCCCGTGGCCGGGGGTCCAGAAAATCTGCGGCCGGGCCATTTCCATCCCCGAGCAAGCCGTGGCAGAAACTGCAGCGGCGTAAATAAATCTCTGCCCCTTGGTGAAGACTGGCATCGGTCGCCTCTGGCCTGGGTCCACTTGGCGCCGATGCCCCCACCGCAACCCCCCAGTTCAAGATCAATAGGGTGAAGATTGTGGCCACGCGGCATTTCATCAGTGCGACTCCGGTATACGTGGGGTTTTCTGTGCCAGATCGTATTCCGCAAGAATGATCTTCCAACGCTCTTCTTCGCTGAGATTCAACTTCCATACCGGCATCGCCGAATCCCACGGTGTCGCCTCGGTTGGCAACCCGGGCCCGCCGTTGCTGACACGCCAAAAGGTATAACCTTCGACAATTGTTTCGATAGTGCCGTTGTCAGTGAAATTGATGGGGCGCAGTTTGAACCCGTCGGCCATCGGCCCGTCACCGGCCACACTGTCGCCGTGGCAGGGCCGACAGTTCATCGAATATAGGGCCCGACCCTCAAACAGGTGTTTTTCCATCAGCGCTGCGCGGGCCGAATCACGGTTGACACTGCCCGCCCCCAACTCTCGCAAGAAGGCGCGCATCGGCGCTGTCGGGATGGCCTCGAGCATGTGATCGGGCTCGGTGTATTCAGCCCAGCTGTCCAGGTCTGCCTCCAGCTGGGGGATAAATCCAACCTCGTTAGCCTGAGCCCGCTCAATAAATGCGTCGACCTCGGCGTCGGATGGGCTGGCAAAGGGGTTCTTCAGATCTTCGTTCTTTTTGGGGAAATTTGACGAGGGATGCTGGATGCGCAGCGACGAGGGCTGTTGCACCTTGGGTATAGTGACATCGTATACCGGCCAGCCGATCAGCGCCGGTACTATTACCAGTCCCAGAGTCCGCGTTGTCCGGCCGTACTCGCCGCGCAAAAAACGCTGGATGGGGTAAAGAAATTCCGCCAGGTGCTCCTCGGAGAAAGTGACCAGTAAAAACAAGGCGATGATCGTCAGCAACATATAAATGAACATCAGCGTGCCTGGTACCGTCAGCGGGAATGGCATCCCAGTGATCTCCCGCGACAGTGCCGGGATGCCCCACTTCACCAGGGCGTAGGTCAACACCAGGGTCAATACGATCGTCCAGAAGCGAAAGGTTGGGGGCTTTTTCATTGTGCTGCTTCCTTGGCAGAGGCCTCGTCACCTTTTTGCATCATCAGGTAGGCCAGCACGTCCTGAAAGTCCTTCACGGTGAGCATTTCAGTCAGATCATTGGGCATGACGCTGGCGCCTTCGTCCTGCTTGATCTCGCGGATATCGTCGCGAGGTATTACCGCTACCTCGCCCGTTGCCTTGGTGATCTGCACCTCCGCGGGCGTATCTCCAGATTTGAGGCCGACATGCTTTCGTTCATCTGACTTGGTCACTACCACCCAGGTCTCATAGCCATCGCTGATCTTTCGCGTCGGGCGGAGGATGGATTGGGAAATGAACTTCAGGCCCTTTTCACCGATACGGGAAAGGTCGGGACCGATGTCACCGCCGTCGCCGGCGATGCTATGGCAATCAGAGCAGGTATCGGCGAACATCTCCTCGCCGTTTCCCGGATCGCCGCCACCAGCTGCGCTCGCCGCGGCGATTCGGGCGTAGTAACTCTGGGCCAGTTCACCCGGGTTTTCGATGTTATCCAGATCCAGATCGCCGCCCTGACTCTGCAGGTAGGCTATTACTGCCTTGATCTCCTTGAGGTTCAACGAAATCGGTGGCGCATAGACGATCGCCATCTCATTTTTGTAGCCTTCCACCAGGTAAGCGTCGGGCTTGGCCAGGCTCTCCACCAGGTAATCGGTACTACTATAGTGAGTGCCTGTTTCTTCGGAACGCTCCTTGGCGCGCTGTTCAGCCCGGGCGCCAATCGGCAATGGGAACTTCTCACCAAACTGGCCAAGATTGGGGCAACGTACCGCGCTTCCTTCCCCACCCAGGCTGTGACAGGTAAAGCATCGGCCCTTACCCCAGAAAATCGCTTCGCCTCCTTCCGGCGTGACTTCGACCACGCTGGCCGCTTTTCGTTCACCGCCAGTCATTGCAGTGATCGCCTGCCCAATCCACATGTAAGTACCCAGCACCACCAGCAGAAACACGAATACCCGCACAATGGCATTGGAGCGCATTGTTTTACCCTCCCACTGGCGGGATTGACGATGCGGCCGACCCATCAGGCACCTCATCGGGTTTATCTGCCGGCTCATCCGGCGCCTTGTTTTTCGCGGCAATACCACCAAGCCAGAACATGAACGCAACCCCGACCATAAATACCAGTACCGCCAGGCTGACCATCTCAGTCATCGTGTAGTTACTCGGGGTGTATGACCAGGGGGAGGTGTCACGCATCACCCCAAAAATATGCCAGTCACCGCGCAAGCCGGAACGGATGAAACCCATCAAACCCATATTCATCGTGATCACAAACGTAAGGAGCAGCAAGGCATACTGGCTGCGCACCGTCATCTTGCCCCACTGCAATTTACCCAGTTCCCGGGCGCCCCGGAAAAGGATAATGCAGCTGATCAACTGCAAAAATTGCGAGACCGCAATGTTGCGCAGAAACGGCGAGGCCTTCTCCATGACGACAAACCCATACACGCCGAGGAATATCACCACACTCAAGGCTGTGGCTGTCATGTACAGGCCCTGGGCGAGTTTTCCTCTATCCCGTAACGCGAGGATGACCGCGAGTACAGCCATCGCGCATTCAAAAGCCAACAGGTAGCCCACCGTTCGAAAATAGTGCGCCCGGTCTGCCGGCAAATCGAGTTCAGCCGGATCCAGGTTAAACATCGACAGCGCGTACTGACCAACGATGGCGACGGCAACCAGTCCTGCCAGGGAAATCACGATCTGCGGAATACGGCCTTGCTGACTGATCGGCACAACGTCGCTCTTGTTGCCACGACGATAGAGAAGAAAACTAAAGAAGGTCGACAGAATGATCAGATTCACGACCGCGTTCTTTGCCGGCATCAAGCCCATAAACTTGAGCGTCGGGTGATACTGGCTACCGCCCATGTCACCCACTTCTCCGCTGGTCAAGGGCAGGTTGTGCGGCGTGAGCCAGATCGCGAAAGAAATAATCAGCGCCCCGAGAATGAATTTGATGTACTTGTAGTAACGATCTGAACCGGGTATCCGGGTCATGCCACTCCACAGGTAGTAATTACTGATCAGGAAAAGGGAGCCCACTAACATCGCCTGGATGATGAAAGTCCAGGAGAAGTCTCCCCCCATCATATTGTTGCCCATCACCGCACTGGTGGAATAAACCTCACGACCGAGGTAGTAACCTGCAAAAGGTAGGGGAATGAGGCCGCAGATGGCCACAAAGTTAGCGATGTACCCCATCCAGTCGTAGTGAGCTCGTTCAGCTGGGGTCTTCGCGCCGATAAACTTGACCGCGGCATAAGCCCCCGCGACCAACCCCCCGAATGCCAGGTTGCCCAACATCCGGTGAATCGCAATCGGTGTGGCGAGGATGTTCTCAAACACCTGCCAGACCGTACCAATCAGTTCGCCTTCCTGGTCCACCCCCGCTGGGCTCATCATGAACCCTGCCCAGCTGTTCGCAAGCTGCATGATAGCGGTGCCAGCAATATTGAGCAGGATGCCTATCAGGATGTGCGAGCTTTTCAGGTCACGAAGAATCAGCAGGCCCACCCCCAGCGGCAGGATGTACAACAGCGCAATGAAGGAGCGCGTATCGCCGCGCATCTGCAGGCCGAACCCACCGAACAACAGCACCACTGCAACGCCGATAATCAAAATCCCCAGCCCCTTGAACAACCACTGCAACTTGACAGGGAAAGGGCCGCCCCCTTGCATACGGTTCCAGCCGTAGTAGTACAGGTATAAGAAAAAAGTCTCGGCAAAAAACAACAAGGCATACATGAACATGACATCTTTGAACAAGCCGGCCATGTACCCCATAAAGGTCGGATAAAGCGTGAACAACGCAAACGCGAGCAACCCTCCCAGGGCGGCCGTCGTGGCGTAGGCCACACTCAACAGGCTGGTGAATTCGTAGGCGAGCTTGTCCAGTTTCGAATCGGCACTACGCCAGCCAACGATCTCAACGATCACCGCAAACAGCGGCACTCCGAGAACAAAGGCCCCGAAAAACAGGTGCATCTGCGCCAGAAACCAGATCAATCGGCGCGAGTCGATACCCATGAACTGGCGATATTCGTTGGCCTCCAATGCCAGGGCTTCCGGCGAAATAAGTACCAGCACCAGCACAGCGACCCAGCCGAAGCGGTTTGGACAGCGGCTGACCCGGGACTGGTTCATTCTTTCTCTCCGGTGATCTGACCTTTAAGCATGGGCTTGGGAATTTCGCGTAACAAGCGGATCAGCGAGATGATGTCTTCTCGCGGCACTACGTGCTCTACTTCGCTATCGTGGCAAAACTCCCACGGGCCAGCGTAGTGATTCAGTTTTTCCCGACCCTTCGGAATAGCTTCGGAGAGCGCTGGCATGCTCGAGCTATGACAGCTTTCGCAATAGTCCTGGAACAACCCGTCCCCACCGATCACCCGGATATAAGTGAGCACCGCAAGCTGCTCGCGCTGGTTCAGTTCCTTGGCCCAAGGCGGCATGGTCGCCCGACCCTCAGCGATACTCCTGAGCAGTTCGGCCTCGGGTTTGTCCAATCGCTCACCCTTGGCGAAATTGGGTGCGCCGGGCAGAATCGGAACGCCATCGTAGCCGTGGCACATCGCGCAGTTGGCGTGGTAAATATCGCGGGCTTCGCTCAAGGCGTCGATATCCGCGGCGGAGATCTCAACAGCCCCGGCCGATACACTGCCCAAAAGCACTACACAACACAGCAGCGCCCCGACGACGCCGGACGAGCGCGAGATGCACAACTTCAAAGCCGTGGTCGGCCAATGCCGACCCCGTCGCACCCCGATCACTCCGTTCATTTTTCTGACACCTGCCTCATTGCATGCTTTGTGCCTTTCACCGGTAGCACATTGCGGGTGGAGTTCGGAGTCGCGGCGTGCCTGGTCATGGTCTATTAGCAAGCAATATCTGTGCCACTTTCGAATAGCGGCGATAACTTCCCTGTATACGGTTCCTCTAGGCTCCCTTCGGCGCGGCCGGCCGTTCAGGACAGAACGATCTGTTCTTTTCACCCGCGAGTGGCTGTGGTCATGAAACGGAATATTCAATTTCTCGTCACTGGGCACGGGTGCGTCTTGCGGTATCGTGGCCAGACAACGAGTTATTCCTGTTGTTCTTTCTCCCGGTACCACTTACTGATGCTGTGCCCCTGACGTTGCTGGCTGTGCGGTCACCCGGCAGCGGCCCCGACCGGTGTCGCGTGAATCTCACCCAGGGCATCAATGCAGATCCAATGGAACGCCTCCTGCTCGTCCTCACGCAACAAGTCCAGCAGCCACGTTGTACTGTCCGAATCGTTCAGTCGCCTGAGCGTAGCTGCTGCCTCATGGCGAAGGCCGGCCGAAAAACGGAACAGATTGGCCTGTAACTGCCGCGAGAGTTGGGGACCCCCCATTGCGGGCGTCAGCCCCGCCATCGCTCTACGACACACGCTGCGATCCTCGTCCGCCAGCATTCGTGGTAGATGCAGTCCTGCCATTTCGCCACCGGCATCTGCCAGCGCCCTAACAGCCCAATCGCGCACGGTCGCTCCGGGATCATCTAACAGTCTGACCAACGCCGCATTCAGCACCGGGCTTTCCAGCCCCTTACCAATGCCCACCAGGGCATCGATCGCAGCGAGGCGCACTTGTTCCTCATCTGACTCAAGGCAACGCAACACTGGCTCAATCGCCGCAATGTCTCCGATCCGGCCCAGTGCCAGCAGCACCTCACGAGTCAGGCGCTCACTAGCTCCCTTAAGTGCCTCTACCAGCACCGGTACCGAGATCGAACCCGCGTCCGGGTATTCTCCCAACAGGCCCGCTGCCAATACCTGTACCGAGCCAACAGGAGCTGGAACCGGCTTGCCGGCGCCAACCTCCGGGTGGGGCGATGGCGGATCAGCATCATCGGATGCACTCAATATGGCAGCCAACGTCGAGCTCTGGGCAGTGTGTCCGCCCACCAGCTCACGTAATGGATCAGCTGCAACAGTGCCTTCGCTCTTTGACTCCACGGAGTCGGTCGCGTCGTCTTCGGGCTCGGTTAGCGCGGGGTTTTCCGGTTGCACGTCAACTTTGACGCGCCGCAGCAGGTCGGATAAGAGCTGCACTGCCTTTTCGGGAGTCATCAATTCCACCAACCCTGTCAGTGCCGCCAGCGCCACCGCCTGATTGCGATCGAACACGGCACATTCAAGGGCTTCTAAGACTTTTTCATGTTCAAGCACGGTGTCAGCGTCGCACCCATCCGCTTCCAACTGTGTCACCCCGGCGATACGCCCCAAAGCGGCCGCAGCTCGAGCGCGGGTGTTCGCGTGAATCTTCGGGTCCTGTAGTATCGTCGCCAGATCACGTTCAACCCCCGGTCGGCCCAGGGCGCCCAGCGCGGTGACCACCTGATAACGCAGCCTTTCATCTTCCGTTGTCAGCAGGTTGCGCAACACCGGCACCGTCTTTGGGTCACCGCTGTCACCGAGAAGTCTGGTTATCTCGACTTTTAATTCCAGTCCGGCGTCAGACAGCATCTCCAGCAATCGCTCGACAACACCGGGTGCGTGTGTACGGACCAGAATATCAGCTGCCGCAACCTTGACCTGGCTGTCCAAATCGGTCAGCAACAGCGTTAACGGCACCGTCACCACTGGATGCTTAACTTCTGCCAGTGCCTGGCCCGCACTGATTCGTACCGTTGGGTCAACATCCAGCAGTGCGTTGATCAAGGCAAGCACTACGGCGCCTGGCCCTTCTGATTTGCTATCGCTGTGGGCTAAGGCACCCAGCGCATGAGCTGCGCGGCGGCGTGCTAGCGGCTTGGATCCGCCGGCCAGTTGTTCCAGCAAAAAGGCCCGGGCTCTGCTGTCATCCAGTTTTGACAGGACCTCGAAACCGGTTTCCTGCAGATCTTCGTAATCGGGGTCGGAGAGAATCTCAACTACTGGCGTAGTGGCCCGGGGATCGCCAATATCGCCCAGGGCGTTCAGCGCCTGGCTCTGGACCTCTAGAGAATCACCAAACTCCATGTCATCGATCGAAAGATCGAGTTGTGGCAGCCCGTCCTCACGCAAGCAGCGGATCAACGGCTCGACCGCCTGTGGCGCGCCCAGTTTGGCCAGCGCCCGCGCTGCCTCGATACGCACCTCACCCTCAGGATCATTTAATAGGCTCTCAACGAGATCAGGAACGGCTTTATTCTGGCCTGAACCGCCCAGCATGACCGCGACATCCAGGCGTACATCCGGGTCCGGGTCGTGTAGCAAAGCGATCAGGCACTCAAGCGTCTCCCTATCGTCTACCTGCAGCCGACCCAGCGCCCGCACTGCACAGCATCGCGAGAGCGAATTATCCCGTTCCAGAACGCCGCGCAACGCCGCCGCCACGACATCCCGTGCCGGGTCTTCGTTCACTGGCAACTGCTCCTCTTCCATCGCTTTACTTCACTGGAGTCGCGTTATGATTATTGCCAATCGCCACGCAGAAATAGTGCGCTCACCGTGTAAGAACCACAGCTTTGAATGGCCGGTAACTGCCCGGGGCTGAAACTGCCTTGCCTCCCTGGTTTTTGCTTCGCTTGGGCGGATAACCTCACCTAGGTGATATCCCGCCGTTTGAAGCTCATTTGGGAAAATGAGTGCTTGAACGTAGACTCACCGATTCGGGTTACCCGTGCTGAGGCAATCTTGTAACGGTAGTTCATGGTGATCGGATCAGGTACCCGGGGCGTGATCACATTGGCTGGCATTGAGGGTTTGAGGAATTCGCTGAAAGCCACACCCTGCTTGATCGCCGGCGTGACCATGGCAATCGCCGAATACGCCCCCGAGACCAGTTCGATATGGCCGTCTTTCATCAACCCGGAAAACCACATATCGTCACTCTTGACACCCAGATTGAAGTTCTTCTGCACCGGCACCCGACGCGACTCAACAGCGACCAGATCTCCAGACTCAATACCGCGGGCCAACGCATCCGCAGGGTGAATCTCGATGAAATTCATCGGCCAACGCTGCTGGGTGTAGGGGCGGCGTTCGTAGTCATCGAAGCCAGACTCCCACAATTCGTTGATACGCCCGTTGGTAACCCACAGCTCATCACCCTTGGGCTGCATGAACTCGTAAAAATCGGCCCACAGTTTCCAGGGTGACTTCACCAGGTTGAGCTTGCCGGTCTGAGTCTTGAACGCCAGCAGGCGCTTGTTATGCACCGTGGTGGCTTCTGGCCCACTATCGGGAATGTCTTTACGGTTGTAATCGTGCAGGCGCTTGGTCTGGACGATACGGTCGCCGTCCAGTAACAAGGGTGCTTGCAAGCCTTTGGTACCAAAGCCCCGCAGGAAATCGTGGGCGCGCATACCTTTACGCCGGGCTACCACCCGAATGGCGTTATAGTCCTTGCGCGAGCCGCGGCTGAAGCGACAGGTCTCCTCGAAGACCTCGTTACTATCCTTCCAGTCAAATCCCTTGAAGCCCATCTTTTTGGCCAGTGAGGCCGCAATCTTCCAGTCGGGCATGGCTTCGCCCGGGGCATCACAGAACTTGCCGTACAGGCGTACTCGCCGCTCTGAGTTGGCCCGTGTGAAATCTTCCTCACCCCAGCCGGCCGCTGGGAACACCAGGTCTGCGTACTGGTTGCCGATCGGGTCGCGAAGGTAAATATCCTGATTGGCAATCACCATACCGCCCGAGTCGACCCGGCGCTTGAGGGTGTCGATAATGGTCTGCTTGTCGAAACTTCGCACCTGGTGGGGATTGAACTTGGTCAGTTTTTTAAAGGCATCTTCCAATGCCGAAGAACCGGGCATGGCCTGAATCCAGGTGGTCCCCACCACGTAGGCAAAACGCACGTGGCCATCCTCAAGCCAGCGGTCCAGATCCAGTCGGTGGCGCCGGCGGCCCGGCACCTTGTACGGTGATTTCCAGGTCGGGTACTTACCGCCACTGACGCCGCCGCGCTGGTGGCCACCCAGACGGGTCATAATCTGACCTGGCCGGCCACCACATCCGAGTATCACACCTAAGGTGCCGATCGATGCTGTATTCAGGTAGTTGTTCGACCAGTAATTACCCTTCTCAATACAGATCGAGGTCTTGACCCGCTCGCCGTTGGCTTTGGGTTTTGCCATCATCTGCGCGGCGAGGTAGATCTTCTGTGGGTCGATACCAGCGATCTTGGCTGCTACCTCGACTTTCGATTCTTCCTGGGCCAACAGCCATTGCTTCCAATCCTCGAACCCTTTCACCTGAAACTTGCCCCAGGTGGTACGCCACTGCCAAGGAGTGTTACGGGTTCCCTGGCCAAAACCGGAGTCGGTCTCCCACTGATTGGCCACGTGCTTTTTGATAAATTCGGCGTCCTCCCAACCGTTTTCCACGATTACACGCTCGATCGCCATGTGCACCGCGGTGTCCGATCCCGGCACGATATCCAGGTGCAGACCGCCGTGTTTCTCAGCGTAGGCCACCCCGGCGGTGCGCCGAGGGTTAACCATGATGACCTTGGTGTGGTTACCATTAATGCCTTTGAGAATCCAGTGGTTCCACAGCGTGGTCTTGGTCTCGAAAGGATCGGTGCCTGATATCAGCAAACAATCCGCCAATGCGAAGTCCTCATGAGAGGCGCCAAAAATATCGTAACCAATATCTACCCACCCGGGGGCTGAATTGACGAACGAAGGATGGTCATGGTGCGCCACTGCAGGGCTGTTAATTGCTTTCAACGCCAGTTTGGTCAGCGCGTAAGTGTTCTCAAAGTATTGGTATGAAAAATACTTCATGGCCCAGGCTGACTCGCCATGGGTTTTGATTACGTGGTTGGATACTTCGGCCGCGATGTCCAAGGCGAAATCCCAGGTCACCGGCATCAGCAGATCGTTGATCCGCAACATCGGGTGCTGCAGGCGATCCTGGGTGGGCTTTTGCGGGTTATAGACCTTCTGTGCGATACAACCCCCGCGGATACTGTGGCCCCCGCCTACGTTTACCACCCGCGACTTGTGGTCACCGACTACGGCGATATGGTGCATCTTGCCATTCCACTTGCCCTGGGTGTACTGGTTGGGTCCCACCCAGCCCCCCTGCCCGGGCCGCAGCGGGTAATTCAGACCCAGCGCATTCTGGTCTCTTTTCGGGCCCCCGCTGGGAGCTCCCACCGGCCACCGGTACACCTTGAAACCACAGGCCATGACACAATAGTCACAGCATGTGGTGATGACATCGGCGTCCTTCGGTGGCAGGGGTATCTGATCCTCTGGTTGATAGAACGGCTGTGAGTCTTTAGCTTGTTTTGACATATCCGGTCACCCCGTGTTCAGGTTATCGAAGCGGCCGTAGATCAGGCCAAGCATGCCGACGGCATAGATGTCGTCGCCTTCCAGTTCCAGCAACACCTGCGGAAGGCTCTCGGTTGCATGACCGCCAATGACCATGCCGTGGCGCGTCAAATCGAAACTGGTCTGGTGCAATGGACAGGGCCCGAGCGCCTGATCCGGCGCACTAAAGGCACCGGGGCCCTCAAGAGAACCTCCCATATGCGTGCACAGAGCGTTAAACGCGACGATATTCTGATCTGGGCCGATTCCACCACCAGCCAATGCGTCCAGCCGGAAAAGCAGACTATTAGAATTCTGGTACTCGTCCGGATAATTGAATTTATGTGGCGAATTCAACTTCAGTGCGCTCAATTTACCAATCAACTTGCGCGGATAACGGGCTACCTCAGCCGCCAGGGCCTTGCTATCCAGGCCTGGCAACCCCGGCAACAGCACTGTGCTGACGACTGCTGCGCTGCCACCAAAAAGGAATGCTCGACGCGTCATGCAGACGCCTGGTTTTTGAGTATCATCAATCGGATTTGACATGACTTTTTCCTGTTATTGTTGGCCAACCGCAGCCAGGTAGCTTTCGAGGCCGATACGTTTAGCGCGGATTTGGGTTAATCCGGGCACATTCGGCAACACACCGTAAGGCGGTACCTCGGGCAGTTTCATCCGGATCTCATCACCGCTGATCTCTTCGAGAAAAACCACCAGGGCCTCTTTTTCCTCGTCGCTCAGATTCAACGGCTTTAAGATTGGCGTCTTGTTCTCCAAGCCATGGGTGCCATCGGTGAACTCGTTCTCACCACCACCTTCGTTGTAGAAGTCGATCACTTCTTCCAAGGTGTAGAACTGTCCGGCGTGCATATAAGGTGCGGTATAAACGAGGTAACGCAGCGGTGCCGTACGGTGTTTACCTACATCTACTGGCCGCTTGCTAGAAAAATACAGGCCGGCGTCATCCTTCCAACTGCGGTAGTGTTTCTCGTAAACGCCCTTGGCGTAGTTCTCCCAGCGGAAGGTCACGGTGTTAAGCCCCATCTCTTCCCACTCAAATGGTCGTGGTACACCCAGGTTGTAATACTTCTCGTCCGTCAGGGTCGAGCCGTTGTGACATTCGATGCAATTTGCCTTACCCTCAAACAACTGTTTACCCATCACCGCCTGCTCGGATAATGCATCCAGGTCGCCAGCCAGATAACGATCAAGTGGTGTATCTTGCTGACTAAGGGTCCGTTCAAAGGTGGCAACGGCCATCCACGCGTCCCCTAGGTTAGGCTGCTGGGTTCCGAAAACCTCACGAAATTTTTCGATGTAGTACGGTGTCTGACGCAACCTAGCTTCCATCACGTCGTCCTCACCGTTGCCTGCCACAGCCCCTTTGTTGGCGATGGGTGCTTGCGCTTCGAGACTCTTGGCGTTTCCCTGCCAGAACAGCTTGCTCAGATAGGCGGTATTAACAACAGTCTGCGAATTACGCCAGTGAACCGCGCCGGGATATCCGCGCGAGATCGGATCGTTAAACCCCCAACCTTGTTTGGGATCATGGCAGTCACCACAACTGAGGCTGGCGTCACCGGTCAACTTGGGGTCAAAGAACAGCATCATGCCCAAATCCGCTTTCGCTTGTGTAATCGGGTTATCCGGTGGGGCCGGTGGAGGCGGTAACGGTGCCAACGGTGGATCGATATCTGGGTCACCCGTCGCCAGGGACGCGGGGCTCGCCAGAAACAGTGCCGTAGCCAGAGTCACGACTAACGATAGGGGCATCTGCAGTTGCGCTTTCATGATGTTCTCCACTGGGTTAGTTCGGGACTTCGAGCCAGTTGTCAATGATTTCGTACTCCAGGGGTATGCTGACCTTCTCTGCGGTAGGTGCAGTAGGGCTGCTGAGGCTGCGTAAAAACGCCACCAGTTGTGCCTGTTCTGAACCGTCCAGATCCAGGGGCGTTAGCTCAGTCGCCAGAGGATCATCATGGCCGCCTCCGGCGACATAGAACTCGACCACCTCTTCAAGCGTCTGCAATACGCCGTTGTGCATATAGGGCGCGGTGTAAACCGTTTCCCGTAGTGTCGGAGTGATGAAACTGCCCACATCCTTGTAATCCTTGCTGACCAGGAAATAGCCCACGTCACGGCGCCAGATATCGGCTTTGGGAACACCATGATTGGTGATTACCGCGCGGTAAGCGATGTGTCGCAGGGGGTCGCGGAAGATCTCGAGATTCTCCGGCACACCAGTGTTGTGCGGTCTGCCATCGGAGAAATACGGGCCGTTGTGACAGGCGATACAACCCGCCTTTCCCTCGAACAGGATGCGACCCAATTGGGCCTCTCCCGACAGCATCCCAGTGTCGAATGGGGCGTTACTCGAAGTGAGCGTGCGCATGAATGCGTCTAGCGCCTTGCGACCCCTGCCCGAACTGCACTCGCCGTTGAAATTCTCCTGACACATCTGGACATAGACCGGGTCTTGTTTCATGCGCTCGTGCATCAATCGCATGTCCATGTTCATCATCATGGTTTCAGTTATCTGGTCGCGCACGACATCGTTAAGGTTAGCGCCCATGTGGCCATCCCAACCCCATCCGGTATCAGCAAAGTCCTCCTTGTACGCTACGTTGAGAAGCGTAGGTGCGTTTCGGAAATGGCGGGTACCGGGATAGGCGTCCGACAGCGCCATGGGCTGGCCTTTCTTATCAGTCTGGCGGGTAAAACCCTGGCGTGGGTCATGGCAGGTTGCGCAACTGATGGCGCCGTCTCCTGAAACCCGAACATCAAAAAACAGGCGCTGACCCATCTTTGCCAGGCTCGGGTTCGGTGCCTCCTTTTCTGGAAGGGGCCCGATGGTTGGGAAGTTTCCAGCCGGGGCTGTCGTCCCCAATGCCAGCAGAACCGCTAATAGCAAAGCACTGACTACCATGCGGGTAATTCGAGAATTGGGCTTTGGTGATGTCATCTATATCCCCTCTTCTGGTTTACTCGGAGTCGGAGAACGTGAAATTTGCGCTTGCTGTCGCACCGGCAGACACGCTGATTTTTGCCTTCTGGATGCCAAAGCGTGGATGCCAAGCCTTGACGGTGTAGTCCCCTGATGGCACGCCATCAATTAAATAACTGCCATCCTCGCCGACGACCACCGCGTACGGGTGCCCCGGGGCCATCATGAAACCGAACATGAAATTGTGGGCCTCGCAATTCAAACTGATGAATGGCGATCGGCGCGGTTTCAGCTTTTTGATGATGTCACCCGGATCAGGTTGGCCGAAATTGAACATGGTCCGCTTTACTACCCGACCCTTTTCAACGCCAATCATCTCGCGGGTGTTGATGTTGTGCAGGACTGAATCGGGATCCGCATGGCGTATGGTGATCTTGCCGGGCCGGACAACCTGCGCCCATGGGCGAAATCGACAACCCTCCTGCAGTACCAGATACCCCTCTCCCTGGGGCTCGCCCCATTGCTTGCCCGAAGCGATCTTGTCTATAAATACAAAGCTGCCTCGCAACGCGCCGTCTTTGACGTCTACCCATACGACCTCGCGGTAGCCGCTACCATCTTCGTCACACACATCCGGGTTTTTGTTGATGGCGATTCGATCTATTGCGTCCACCGGCAGTTCTCCAGTGAAAGTGACGCGCCCAGAAATGTTCCCGCCATCGGTTACTTCGATCTCCTGGTACTGCTTTTTGGCCGCGAGTCCTGCTGGGGGGAACGCCAGCAGTAGGCTCAGGGCCGCCAGCAACTGACCCGAACGTCGAAACATTGACATACCGTACTCTCCTGTTTGGATTGGGTATCTGGGCAGTCGGCATCACAATTACCGCCCGCCGGTGTGCATGTACCCTAGGAGTAAGCAACAAACGTGCCAGACACTCCAAAGACGCACAGATTCAAGGAAATTGCCGGGAAACACGGTCCTGGGCTCCCGAGGCATGCGCGATAACCGAGGCTGTGATGAACGTATCGTTCAAACTTAGGCGGGATAAGGCTACACGGCGTTCACTATGGAGACGGCAGACGACCCGGAAAATCGCCGGCGCCTTGCGCCTAACCTAGACATGCATGCGTGGTACGACAAAGGCCCGGACGAAGGCTAAAGGGTCAGGGGCCCTCAGGCTCAGGTGCTGAGGCGGCGCCTGGTTCTTTCAGGTTGTACTGATTAATCAATCGCCGCAAACGTGGTCGGGAAGTGCCCAGAATCTCGCAGGCGCAACCACGATGCCAGCCAGTATGCTGCAGTACCCGCAGCACGTGCGCCCTTTCTACGTCCTGCAGGCTCAGTCGGACATCGGTGACCGGCGTAAGCGTTGACACCTGTTTGTGCAACTGTGTCGGCAGCAGATCAAGCGTGACTGTGTCACCCGGACACATGGCCACCGCTTTCATCAACAGGTTCTCGAGTTCCCGAACGTTGCCCGGCCAAGTGTAAGCATAAAAGGCTTCCATCACCTCTGCGGAGATAGTCGCAACGCTTTTGTGGAACTCGCGGTTAATCCGCCCAAGCAGGTAGGATATAAGCGATGGGAGGTCCTCGAGCCGGTCTTTCAAAGCAGGCACCGGGATATTGACCACCTGAAGCCGGTAAAACAGGTCTTCACGGAAGCGGTTATCGGCAACCAATTCCTTCAGGTTCGCGTTGCATGCCGAGATGATCCTGGCATTCGTTTGCCGGCTTTCCTTGCCTCCCACCGGCAAGTATTCTTTCTCTTGGAGCACTCGCAGCAACTTGGCCTGGATGTTGGGGGAAAGTTCCCCCACCTCATCAAGAAAAATCGTGCCGTCCTGGGCCAGGGCAAACTTTCCTGGCTGACTGCTGATTGCGCCGGTGAATGCCCCTTTCTCATGACCGAACATGTCAGACTCCAGCAGGGTCTCGACCAGTGCTGCACAGTTGATAGCAACAAACGGGCCATCCGGGGTCGGACCCGCCCGGTGCAGATTTCGCGCTACCAGCTCCTTCCCGGTACCGCTGGCCCCCGAAATATGCACGGTCACCGGCTTGCGTGCTATCAGCCCAATAGTCTTGAAAACTTCTTTCATCGGCCGACTATTACCAATCATGGTGTAACCACGATGACTTGTCTGGTGTTCCAACACCAGTTGCAGCCCCGCCACATCACTCTGGCGGCGGTTAATCGCTCGCTCCACTGCCTGGTCCATCTCTGAAATATCAATGGGTTTGGTGATGTAGTCATCGGCACCACGCTGCATTGCCGTAATAGTGCTATCCATGTCATCGAATGCAGTGATGATGATCACCGGGGTCTGCCCAAAGTGGGTCTTGAAATCGGGTAATGCTTCCAAACCACTGCGGCCGGGCATGCGGATATCCAGAATAATCAGGTTGGGGCCAAAAGATTCAGCCGCGCTCATGCCCGCGGCAGCATCGTGAGCTATCTCGACCTCGTGGGTTGCACGGAAGTGCAGCTGCAACGTACGGCAGCTGGCTACATCATCATCGATGATCAGGATTTTAGCCATCGGCCTTGGTGATCCTCGCCTCACCGGCAATGCCCCCAGGCCCTGCGACGAGAGCAACCGGTGTATCGGCTTGTTTGTCAGGCTTTTGTAACGGCCGCGTCGGCAAGATAATGGATGCCCGAGCACCACCGACAGGCTCGTTTTCCAGAGTCACAATGCCGCTGTGGGCTCCGATGATCTGGCGAACGATGGTCAAGCCAAGCCCGGTTCCCTTGGCCCGACTGGTAAAAAAGGCATCAAATGCACGACGGCCGGCTTCGGCGTCCAATCCGGGCCCATTATCTATTATCTCGATCCGGATCACAGGAGTTTCCTCACCCAGATCGAGGTGGGTTCGGACGCTAATCCGGGGGCTCACCGTTCCTGCTTCAGCACAGGCCTCAATCGCATTCATAATCAGATTGGAAACGACTTGTTGCAAGCGGTGTGAATCACCATAGATGGTCGGTAGTGAAGGCTGGTTCCAGGCGTTCAGTTGTACCTGGTAACGTTGAAGTTGCTCTTGGCAAAGGAGAATGGTCCTTTCTATGGTTTTGGTGATATCAAACCACTCCCGTTTGAGCACCGGCGGGCGCGAGTAGGCAAGCAGTTCGTTCAGGATATTTTCCATGTACTGTACCTGTTCCAATGCAATAACGCGCAATTCCTCATCGCCAGAATCAGAGCCCTTGTCAGAGGAGCGGCTCATGATTTGCAATCCCATCTTCACCGAAGACAAAGGATTGCGAAGATCGTGAGCGACCATCGCGGCCATACGACCCACCGTAGCGAGGGCGTGAGTTTCAACAACCTGCCGGTTGCGCTCCTCCAGTTTGTGCTTCAGTGTTTCGTGCACGGTCAGGTCAATAATGGAGCTAAGCACCATGATCCCGTCTTCGGTGTCTATCGGATTAAGGCCAATGTCCACCGGGATTCGGTGTCCGTCACGGTGTTCACCAAAAAGAGCTACTCCGGTTCCCATTTCCCGGGTCGCCGGCGCGCGCCGATAGTCTCGGCGCAGGCCTGCATGATGCTTACGTGCCTGCTGGGGCACTAATATCTCTATCGGCTGGCCGAGGATTTCCTCGCGACTGTAGCCAAACATCTGCTCGGCCCGAGAATTAGCCAGGACAATCAGGCCATCAGAATTGGACAGCACCATCGCGCTCGGCGCAGCTTCCACCGCCAGTTTGAAATTTTTCTCCAGTCGGGTCCGCTCAGTGATGTCCTCTTTCGTAGCCAAAAAATGAGTTATCTCACCGGCCTCGTTACGCAGTGGCGAAATCCGAGCTGTCTCAGAATAGACTTGGCCACTCTTTTTCCGGTTATAAAAAACCCCTTTCCAGTCACGACCCGCTTTGAGATTCGCCCAGAGTTGCCGGTAATCCTCTGGCGGGGTCTTACCGGATTTGAGAATGCTCGGTTTACAGCCGAGCACCTCCGCGCTGCTATAACCTGTCAACTCACTGAATCGTGCATTAACGTATTCAATGTGACCGTCGATATCGGTAATCATCACCGACACCGGGCTTTGCTCGGTGGCGACAGCAAGCCTGCGAAACCGCTCATCCTCCGGCAATTCCTGCCGCGGCACAGCACCGAGATAGACCACGCCCGTAACTACACCGGCGCTGTTACGCTGTAACGACTCGCTCCAATTCAACCGATAGTTATCGCCGCCGCGCCCATAGAGGCCGGCGTCCAGCAAGCCGGGGTCCCGTTTGCCCCCGGATAATTCCCGAAGGCGCGCACGGCAGGCCTCACCTGCCGTCGGGGCGACCAGGGTGTCAATCCGGGACTTGCCCAGCAGGTGCGCTCGAGAATAGCCCGAATACTCCAACACCGAATCGTTCACAAAAACGATATGGTCAGAAAGGTCTGTAGCAATCACGGGATTAGGTGCATATTTGAGCGCCTCAACCAATGGTTCACACTGTCCAAGCCATACCCGGGCACCCAACTGTGCTGCCCGCACAATACCGTAGCCGACAGTTGCGAGCATTACCAGGAGAAGCAGAAGTCCATAGGCTATAAGATAATTTCCCAAACCCAACTCCTGGCGCAGTAACCCGGCGGGAAAAAGCGACACCACAAACCAGGCCGGCGAAGAAGTTTCGAGTACACCAGCCGATGAGAGGGAGTTAAGCCGGGTAAAAGTAAACATACCGCGGCGGTTGAGGTGGGTACCAGAAACCTGTTGCGCCATCTGTCGCCAGATTGTGGGGTAGTGATTCTGGAACCGGGCATCTGAGTCGTAGGCGAAACCCCATTCGAGCTCCTGGCGTGGGCTACTGAGCCAGTAACCCCGCTGATCCAGTACCGTCAGCCGATCACCGGCTGCTCCCATACCCGCCCTGAAGATCTCGGCCAAGGCCTCACCACGGTAATTAATCAGGACTACGCCACGGGGGTGACCACCATCATCAAATACCGGCGTCGCAACCCGGAACATGGGCCGCGGAACCGCTTCGGACTCACCCCATTCGACATTGACATCAACCGGCGAAATATAGATCTGGCCCGCCTCCAGATCACGAGCTTGAGTGAAATAGTATCGCTTGGACTTGTCCTGAAGATCCTGTCGCTCTACCACCTCGAGTCCCTCCGGGCTCAGGTTGATTCGCACAATTTCCCGGCCGGGGTAGTTGAGGAGTCGAATCTGGTCGTACATCGGCCGTTCCCGACCTAACATGCTGAAGTACTCAGCCAGGGTCCCGGCCCGTGAATCCCCAAGAGACGCGGGAACGCCGACCCGTTCAACAATCTGGGCTAATACCCGTATGTCAGAGACGGCGCTGGCGAGCGCCCCTTGAACGACCAAGCGAGCCTGATCCACCACCAGGCGCTCTTGCTGGCGCTGGTCTTCCCGGAATCTCTTAAGGTCCAGGAAGTACTGGCCGACCCCAATCAGGATGACCGTCAATGCAATAACCAGCAACAAGACCGCCGACTCGATCAGAGCGCGATTACGCGGATTCTGTACGGTCGGCTTCGTTCTCACAACACCAACCGGAGCCAATGCCCCGGTCCCGATCGAAGTTGGCACGCCAAGCCAGGCATTACGACAACACTGGCCCAGATACCTGGGCAGCAAAAGGTTTATCTTTCTGGTTGCCATTACCGCCCCGCACGGGCCGGTAGCGCGCGGCGCCACTATGCGCTTCATCGGCGATCCGCTCTGCCAAAGCCGCACCCTGAGCCAACCGGTCACGCACCGACACGCCACCGCTGTAGGCGCCACACAGGTGCAAGCCTGGAGCGCCCCGCAACTGCTGATGAATTGCCTCAAGCCGCTGCGAATACGCGCCGAAATACAATGGCAGCCCCTGGGGGTGGCGATCGATCCTGGTCATCGTTGGGTCGGCGCGTAATCCCAGAAGGGAGGACAGATCTGTCGCCACCTTATCGATGACTGTTGTATCGCCATCGGCCAACGCTTGCGGTTGGCGTGCTCCCCCGAGGTAACAGCTAAGGAGCACATGGCCACTCGGCGCCCGCCCTGGCAACACCCCGGCTGGCCAAAGGCAACCATTGATTGATCGACCTTCACAGCCGGGCACCAGGAAACCTGTTCCGTCCAGCGCGTGTTCCACGTCACCGCGCTCGTACCCCAAATGTGCCACCATCACTGGCGCATAGCGGATTCCCGCCAGTAGTCCGGCAAGCTCCGGGTCAACGTTCGCCAAAAGTTGGGCTGCAGCTGGTGCCGGTGTGGTCAAAACCAAATGCCGGGCCTGCACCACGGTGCCATCCGCCGCCTGTGCCTGCCAACCCTCAGTGCTGCGACTGATCACTGCAGCGGTACGGCCCAGTTGCGGTCGAACCGTCGCTGCGAGAGACTCGGCCAGACTTTGCATTCCACCCTGAAAACTCACCGCCGTGCCAATCGATCTTCGACCGCGCCGCGCCAGGCGTTGACACACGATCCCGGCAGTAATACTGCCGTAACGTGTTTCCAACCCGGTTAGTCGCGGCAGGGTTGCACGAGCCTCGGCCCGCTCCGGGTCGGATGCCAACGACGCGGCAACATAAGGCTCGATTCCATAGCGCAGGACTTCCCCACCGAAACGTCGACGCACGAAGTCAGCTACGGTTTCGCCCAGTTGGTCTCGCCGCGGCATAAACGGCTCAAGCGCCATACGAATCCGTCCCGTGGTACTGAAAAGCCCCGACCCCAGGGCTCGGGCAACCGACACCGGCACGCGCCGCAACACCCCATCTCGCAGTAAGTATCGCGCCGCATCCGGTTGTTTCTGCAGCAGCAGCGGGCCGAGCCCTAACGATTCGATGACGTGAGTTGGATCTCCAGCAGGGTCCATCAGCCACGTCGCACCTGCTTCGGTAAGCCAGCCGTGTCGACGTACCGACCGGATCTTGCCTCCAGCGCAAGGTCCTCTTTCCCACAGCGTCACATCCAGCCCATGACCCTGCAAATGCCAGGCTGTCGCCAGACCCGAGATTCCACCCCCGATTACAAGTACGTCCTGCATTTCACCCATAGCGCTTACCGCCACTCCCGTGGTGGCCCTGCCGGACCAAAACGCCGAGCTGCCATGGTTTTCAGATGACTAGGGGTCACACAGTTGTGTCCCTGCTCCTGGGCAAAGACTTCGGCACGGCGACGAATCATCTTGCGCAATGGTGCGGGAATCCGGGCAAGGCGCTGTTCGGCCGCAACCGTCCAGCGTACAGCCCCGCCGACGTGCCGTGGCAATGGTGCAATAACGCCTTCCCCAACCGGTTGATAACCACAAGCGGGGTCCTCACCCATGAGCCCGTGACCTTGTGCCAACGCCCCGGCCCGGCAACCACCGCAGAGCAAGCGGTATTCACAAACACCACACTTTCCCGAGAACTCCCCCTGCCGCAGTTGTTGAAGTGTTGGCGATTGCTGCCACAGATTAGCGAGCTCGCTGTCGCGCACGCTACCCAGCACATCCGGTATGTACGGGCAAGCCGTCAGTTCTCCATGACTGGTCACCCGGCAGTAATGGGTGCCCGCTATGCAACCGTCACCTTCCGACCCACTGATCAGATTCGTCGCAGAAGGCGCGGACTGGGACAAGGCGACCCGTTTGAACTGTGGGGCGCAACGCGGTCGGACGATAAATTCCGGGTACTGCCGCTGCAATTCCACCAGTTGTTGTAGCACCTGTTCATGTTGGGTCCAACTCAGGCGGCTCGATGCCGTACCTCGGCCCGTACAGATAACGAAGAACACGTTAAGCACCCGGGCACCGCTTCGTGCCGCAAACCCGGCTATACCCGGCACCTCGTCAACCGTGTCAGGCGTTACTGTGAAGTGCAACTGAAAATCGAGTTCGCGTTCCCGGCAATGCTTAATCGCAGCCATGGTCCTGTGCCAGGCGCCCGGTAGACCCCGGAAACGGTCGTGCCGTTCCGGATCCATTGAATCTAGGCTGATACCTATTCCGGCGACACCGGCTGCTTGGAGCGCCGCTGCCCGCCTGCGGGTCAGCATGACGCCATTAGTGCCCACCACCATAACCAAGCCACTGGCGACGCCGTGCCGGCATATCGTCTCCAGATCCGCCCGCACCAACGGTTCGCCACCGGTCAACACAACCATGGTCGAATGACCCATTGCGCCAACCTGATCAAGCACTTGACACACCGCCTCGGTATCCAGTTCATCCGGATCTGATTGCTGCAGCGAATCTGCATCCAGATAGCAGTGGGGGCAGGCAAGATTACATCGGCGGGTCAGATTGAAAGCCAGTAGCCGCAGTTCGTTCACACTTTCACCCCGACCGGGCTTAACTCGGCGTACCAGAGTCGTCAACAGATTGGTACTGACTCGGATGGTGTTCGCTGTGAAAACTACCGCTGCCGGCCCAGGTAGCGCGGGCATGACGCAGCACCTCAGGGGTCACTTCGGCAAGCCCCAGGTCATGGGCGCAACGTTCCATCTCCCGGATGACCATTCCCCGCACAAAATCTGGAATCTTTGCTACCGTAGCTTGTGCTTGTGCCTGCCACGGCAAGGTGGTAGCCAGCGCCTCTGACCCGGCCGCCCACTGCGCATACTTTCCTTCGATCACCTCCTCGGTAATCTCAGTTTGGCCCTCACGTGCAGCAAAAGCCTCAATACGATGACGCGTCAGATCCCGCATAAAGCCAGCCGGAACCTTTTTCAGCCGTTGTTGGGCGTCTTCACTCCAGTCCATCTGAGCCGCGCCGACGGCTGCCGATCGGTCGACCCTGTCGTGGCCGAAGGGACACTTGGGCCGACCCGGCTCCCCGGCCCCTCCGATAAAATACGCGACGTGCTCCGGCAATACCCGTTCGGCACCCTGACGGCGGGCATACTTCTGTGAGCGTGCGCGGATATTGTCCTGCTCTCCAGGGTCACTGATCTTATTCAGTTGTGCCTCGGCCTGCGACGACCAAGGCATCGGACCCACCGCTGCGGGCTGCTGTAATTCACCCCGCGCGTCGGCCTCAACGATATCGCGCATCGCCCGGGTGGCATGGGCCGGACACAGTGTGGCGGTGATCTCCTCCACCATCCCGGCCGTAATTACGGTATGACCACGCTGACTCGCCTCGCGCAAAATCGCGGTCCGGGCCATGGCCTGGGCGAAATCCGGAACCCGGGAAATACTTTGTTCCGCCTCAACGGTCCAGGATGTGGTTACCTCGGCCACCGCTTCTACCGGCGGCTGGTATTCACGTTGGCTAACCAACACAGCACAGTCCGCAGCGCGCAACAGATGTTCCGTGTTGCCACCGATATCCAGACCCGGGTCCGCATGTACGCCGAGCTTTCCCATGATCAGCAGTGAGGGTTTAACAGTTTGAAGATACCGGGCGATGGCATCATGCGGTTTGCCATCCAGCAGTTGTACGGTCACTTCGATACCGTGCCCCGCCACGATAGTCTCGGCCACATCGAGATGGCCCTGGTAAATCTTGGCCAGGCCTGAATCAATGATCTCCTCATGTAACTTTTCCTGCTCCTGGAACCGGAATATCTTGCTGGCCCGCTCCGACAACACCCCGGCAATGCGATTAAACGCAACGTAGTGGTAATAAGGATCGAATGCCGCGACCACATGCAACGGGCAGTGCCAATAGCGAACCAGGTTGAGCGCAGTCAGCAATCCGCCCCAAGCCCGGCTCGAACCATCTACCGCCACCACGATCGGCCCGGTTGCCAAACTCGCCTCCGGGTTCTTGACCACCAGGGTGTCGATCTCCGCCCTGCGGACTACCCGGGAGCAAACAGTACCCAGGCGCTCTCCGGGAACTGCTCCAAGGCCACGCGCCCCTATTACTAATAAGTCATGGTTACCGCTGTTGGTGGCCGCTGTGAGAGCCCGGTAGTTCTTTCCTTCCAGCGCCTCGCGATGAAACTCCACCTGGGCCTCTCCACAAACCTGTGCCGCGTGGTCGAGATACGAGTCGGTGATGATGGCCAAACCCCGGCTAATGAGATCATCGTGAACATCCCGTTGCCGTTCCAACTCCTGCTCCACACGAAACTGCTCGGGCAGCCCTCCTTCCATCTGCCGGAAACGCCGGTCATGCAGCATCGCGGCGTAGGCGTGAGTTCCGGTCACCCGGGCGTTCGACAAAGCTGCGATTCCGGCCGCCTCGACAGTGGCACGATTGGCGTGATCGGAAGCGTCCAGCGCCAACAGAATGTTCTGGTATTCAGGGAGGGCTGTCGTCTCGGGGTGCGGCCGCAACGCGGCGGAGGCAATCGGAGCGCTCATGGTACTTATCCTTTGTGTGGTAGGTAACTGACGCGACTGCACCGTCGCGTTCTTCAGTTGGGACGCAAGAAACATGCCAATTGCCGAGAGCTCCGGTAACGCCTGCTTCTCACCGTTTTCAGGAATCCTAAGTGAACACTCTATTCAATATGCTGTCTTGACCTCTATCAACTGAAACGAAATGTTCAATAAAGATTTGTTCGGGCATCGTTCGGTCGAAACCCGCCAAAAGTGACGGGCTATGCTTGACCCGAGCCAAATTCCTGCCTGGCCGGCCGGCAACCTACTGGGATTAAAGATCGCCATTGAGAGTGGCGCCGATCCGGCCACGATTTTGGCCGCGGTACTCCGATGCCCGACACGCTCTTTGAATACAGTTTTGCGGAGCTATTGTGCGAAAGGCCTACCGAAGTTACCCGCTGTCTCAGCCATGATCTGCAAGTGCCCGCGCGAGCGGAAACTATTCTGGTGGGATTCGTGCTGCCGGATGAAACAGCCGAAGAGGGGCCATTCGGGGATCATAGCTATTAGAAACTCGCAATAGGATTTGTCTAAAGCGCGCCAATCGGCCAGGTGAATTCGCACCCCAACCAGATCCAGCTTCATCCGAACGATCAAGGGGATAGTCTGGCCATTGGGATCGGCCAGTTTTTCGTGCAAAAGCACTCGATCCTTCACTTCGCTAAAATTGCGACGCACGATTAGCGGTAGAGCCCAGGCCAGAACACTCCGACGCGTTATCTGATGATGGTCTCTGATCTGGCCGGCTCACGGATCTCGCTGGCAGCAACACTAATCAAGCGCTCTCGCCAGATCCCGGCACAGGTCCTCGGGATCCTCCAGGCCCACCGACAATCGAAAGACTCCATCTCCAGCGAATTCACGGTAAGCCCTCAGCGCATCGCCTGTAAGATGGTAACTGGACGCCATAAGGTCATCGGTTCCCAGCCAACAGATCAGGCTGCGGTGATGCCCTAGTGAAACGGCGTAGTGAATTATCTGTAGTTCGGAGATCATCCGCGAAACCCTGTCCGCCCCGTCATTTACCTGAAAAGAAAGCATTCCGGAAAAATTCTTCATCTGTCGTTTGGCCAGTTCATGGTGTGGATGACTGGCAAGTCCTGGATAGAGCACTTTGGTCACTTGTGGATGCGACTCTAAAAACTGTGCAACTGCCAGCGCATTCGCCTCATGTGCCTGCATTCTCAACGGCAAAGTTCCCAGGCCTCGGTTAATGAGCCAGGCGTTAAACGGACTGATCACACCACCCATATGTATCTGAGCATCAGTCTCAATCGAACGCATATCGTCCTTAGAGGCAAGTACTGCGCCGCCCATAGCGTCACCGTGCCCGCAGCAATACTTGGTGAGTGAGTGAATGACATAATCAGCGCCAAGCGTGATGGGTTGCGTAGCGATAGGCGTAGCAAAGGTCGAGTCGATCGCAAGGCGGGCGCCAGAGAGGTGGGCAACCTCGGCTACTGCTTGAATGTCGGTAATCCGCATAGCTGGGTTGGCCGGGGTCTCCCCCCAAAGCAAACT
>DUCO01000009.1 GCA_012959765.1 Dehalococcoidia bacterium
CAGTTCGTTGCGCACTGTCCATATTCGATATCCGTTTGGCTGGCTGGCTAGGTGTTCGTTGAGGTGTGCGTTAGATGTTCGATTGATTGAAATCGATTCCAGTTTGACCGCAGGGAAGCATCTTAGCAACACTTGGTGTTCTGGATGCGGGTCGGTTGGTTTTAGCGGGGTTGTTTGGCTTGCCGAATGAGCTGAGTCGTGTGAGTCTTCAGACTCTGTTGGGGGTGTTGGTGCGTGTGCGGTTGGATTGTTCGGTTAGCAGGTGTTTAAGAAGGTGGTTTTCTATGGTGTCTGATGGGTTGTCGAGAGTGGGATTTGTTGGGGTTGGCAAGATTGGCCGTCCGATGGCGATGCAGCTGTTGGGGGCGGGTTTCGAGCTGATGGTGTTCGATTCGGACGCTGGGGCGCTGGTGGCGTTCGAGAGGACTTCTGCTGCGGTTGCCGGTTCGCTTGCCGAGCTGGTTTCTGAGTGCGACATCGTTTGTTTGTGCTTGCCGGGTCCGGTTGAGGTGGAGCAGGTTGTGCTTGGCGAGGGCGGCATCGAATCGTTGATCGAAGCGGGGATCAAGTCGGGTATGTTGCTGGTTGATCACACTACTAATTCGCCTGCAGTTGTTCGGCTTGTTGGCGATCGGTTGGCAGCTCATGGCGCGTTCGTGATTGACGCTCCGATTAGTGGGGGTGTGGAGGGTGCTGCTGATGGCACGCTGACTACGTTGGTTGGTGGTGATTCGGAGCAGGTGTTGCGGGCGCGGCCGTTGTTGGAGGCGTTTTCTACTGCTGTTGTTCATGTTGGTGAGCTTGGGGCCGGAACGGTGGCGAAGCTGATGAATAATCTGGCGTGTTATGCGATGGATCAGGTGATTGGCGAGTGTTTGACGATTGGTGTGAAAGCCGGGATCGGGGCTGATCGGCTGCTTGGTGCGTTGCAGCAGGCGGCTATCGGCAAGGGCGGAAATTTACATGTGCGGTTGCCAGATACGTTTATGAAGGGTGATTTTGACGCTCGGTTCACTCTTGCAGGGGCTTTTAAGGACATCGGGTTGGCTGTGGAGTTGGCGGAAGAGGTTGGAGTGCCGGTGAGGTTGGCTGATTCGGTGCTTGGCGAGATGGAAACGGCGGTTTCGAGGGGACTTGGTGATCGGGACGCTTCGATAGTTCTTACGCTTCAGGAGGAGAGGGCTGGAGTAGAGATTTCTTCCCGGTCTAGCAGCGCCTGAATGTTGTTGCGTTCGACTCTGCTAACAATTACGCTTGCGCGCACGATAACGTGGTATTAGTAGGTGGTGGCTGGAAATTGGCCGGGTGGGCTCGCCAATTTAGCGGTTGCCGGAGTTGGGAATTATGACGACCGTTGCTAGAAAACACCAGGATGTAGCCGTGATGGCGCATTTGCTTCGCAGGGCGGGGTTTGGCGCTACTCGGGATCAGATTGACCAGTATGTCGCCAGAGGGTACGAGGAGACTGTCGAGGATCTGCTGAATCCGGTAGCTGCCCGGCCGGAAGATCAGGATTTGATGGACCGATATTTTATTGCTTCGGTCGAGGCTCGGTCGGTGGGTCACGCCGACCCGCAGTGGTCGTGGCGATTGGCTACTACTACCAAACCGCTTGAAGAGAAGATAGCGTTGTTCTGGCACAGTTTGCTTGCGGTTGGTGGGATCAAGCTGGATCACGGGTTGGAGATGCTGACAGAGATCGACCTGTTCAGGCGGCTTGGGCTTGGTAGTTTCCGAACTCTTCTTTTTGAAATTTCTCGTAATCCGGGGATGATGTACTGGCTCGACAATCAGAACAGTCATAAGGGCGCGCCGAACGAGAACTACGGTCGGGAGCTATTGGAACTGTTCTCGATGGGGATCGACGAGTTAGGTGAGGGCGCTTACACCGAGGACGACGTGAAGGCTGCGGCCCGGGCGTTTACGGGGTGGGCATCGAAGCCGACTCCGCCGCCGTTCTTTTTGGGGCCATTCCCGATGGAGTTCAGGTTCGACAAGGCCGATCACGACAATGACGATAAGTTGTTTTTGGGTGAGACCGGAAACTTCGATGGCGGGGACATAATCGACATTATCGTTACGAAGCGCGCCACGGCTCGCTTTGTCGCAATGCGTTTGTATTTGTTCTTTGTTTCTGACGAGCCTGATAACGCTGAGATAGAGCGGCTTTCTGATATTTTTCAGGAGACGGATGGCGACATCAGGGCGATTCTTCGTTCTTTGTTTAATTCGGATCACTTCAAATCTGAAAGCGTGCGGTTCCGTAAGGTGAAGAGTCCTGCTGAGTTGGTGTTTGGCGCGGCTCGGCTGGCTGACCGGTTCGATATTCCTGACATGGATTCATCTACGCTTGCTAATCAGGCGATGTTTATGGGTCAGCATTTGTTGAATCCGCCGGGTGTTGAGGGTTGGCATGAAGGCGAGGAGTGGGTTGATTCTGGTTCTTTGATTGAGCGGATCAACTTTGCTGCTTCGGAGCTGGGTCGAACTGATTCAACGGGTATTCAACGGATGATTGAGCTGGTGGAGTACGCCGGTGAAGGCGTTGGGCCTGAAGAGTTCGTTGAGGCGTGTCTTGATGCGATGGGATCGATCGACCTTGGGTCAGGATCTAAGGCCGTTTTGGTTGAGCATGCGGCTCAGAACGGGCCGGATACTCCGGGTGCTCTTGATGGCGGAGAACGCATCGTTGAGATGTTCCAATTAATTGTTTCTACTCCCGACTACCAATACTGCTAGTAACGCGGCTAACGGCGATCTGAGGAGGCGTCGGATATGGCAAACAACACAAACGGAAATGGTCACAAGCAGAAGAATCTGGTGGTTATCCAGCTTTCGGGTGGTAATGACTATCTGAACACGCTGGTTCCGTATCAGGACGGGCTTTACTACGATTTTCGGCCCAACATGGGGCTGAAGGGCGATGACGTGATTCCGGTTGACGACAAGCTGGCGTTCAATTCGCACATGGGTACGTTCAAGAATCTTTTCGATCAGGACAAGATGGCCGTGATGATGGGTATTGGATACCCGGAGCCGAATCGGTCGCACTTCCGTTCGATGGACATCTGGCACACGGCTGAGCCGTTTACGACTTCGGCTGTTGGATGGCTTGGTAAGGCGAATTCGCTTCTCGATCCTGAGGGCAAGAACCCGATTACTACCGTGAACTTTGGACGTGGTCTGCCGAGGGCACTTGCGATGCAGGGTGTTTCGGTGGCTTCGGTTGGGGCGCTTGAGACTTACGGTTTGTACACCGGGCTTTCTGGTGCTCGAAATCGGGATGCGATGCTGGATACCGTGGATCGGATTTATCAGCCGGTGGCGGATGGCGGATTTCCTTCTCGGCGAATTTTAGAGACCGGTCGCGGGGCGTTGGACGGAGCGGACTTGCTTCGCGAGGCTCCTGAGGCTTATACGTCGGATGTTGAGTATCCGGAAGATAACCCGATTGCTCAGAGCCTTAAAGGCATTGCGCAGGTGATGTCGGCGGATCTGGGGACTCGTATTCACTACGCTGCGCATGGCAGTTTCGACACGCACACCGCTGAGCTGGTGAACCACGCTTTGCTGTGGGATCAGCTTTCGACGGCTGTTCAGTGCTTTGTGGACGATCTGAAGCAGCTTGGTAAGAGTGAAGAGACTGTGATCTGGATGTTCTCGGAGTTCGGTCGCAGGATTGCTGATAACGGTGCTGGTACTGATCACGGTTCAGGTGGGGCTGCGTTTGTGATTGGCGATTCGGTTAAGGGTGGACTTTACGGGGAGTACCCGAAGCTTGATCTGGCGGATCAGCTTGAGGGGGATGTTCGTTTCAACACGGATTTCCGACAGATTTACGCCACGCTTCTTGAGGATGTTTTGGGCGTTGAGTCGGAGCCGGTGTTGAAGAAGAAATTCGACAAGCTTGACCTGGTTAGGAACTAGCAGGGGATTCGGGAGCGATATTTGTATGGGACTCGAAAACTTTGCGTACAGCCAGACGATTGGCATAGCGTCGTTTCTCGGCCGGGGGTTCATGAATCCGGTCGATATGCGGCTCGACAGCAAGGGTATTTTGTTCGTGCTGAGCCGTTCGAATGCCGGCAACAAGGACGTGCGGATTAGCGTTCAGACGCTGGAATCGGACTATATGTACGAGTTCGGTCGTTGGGGTACTGATCCGGGTCAGACGACTCAGCCGACTGCGATTGTGTTGGATAGTGATGATCGCGTTTTCGTTACCGACGAGTTCATGCACAACGTTTCGATATTCGATCGTGAAGGAAAGTTTATTGAGCGTTGGGGCGAGTTCGGATCGGGTGATGGACAGTTTAATCGACCTTCGGGGATGGCGATGGATTCCGAGGGGAATATCCAGATTGTCGATCACCTAAATGCACGGGTTCAGAAGTTTTCGCCGGATGGTCGGTTTATTTCTTCTTTTGGAACTTTTGGTACCGGAGACGGTGAGTTCAACTTCCCGTGGGGGATTTCTTTGGACGCTGAGGATGGGATTTGGATTGCCGATTGGCGGAACGATCGGGTTCAGCGGTTTACTCCGGATGGCGAATTTGTGAGCGTTTTGGGTTCGAGTGGTTCGGGCGATGGGGAGTTTGATCGTCCTTCTGGCGTTCATGTTTCTGCTGAAGGAACTCTGTATGTTGCTGATTGGCGGAATGACCGGGTGCAGGTGTTTGGTGCTGACGGCGGGCACAGCGAGACTTTGGTTGGTGACGCTACGTTGTCGAAGTGGTGCCAGGAGTTTTTGGATGTGAATCCCGAGCAGGCGAGCTGGCGCGAGGGTGCGGGTTTGTTTGAGCAGGAGAAGAAGTTCTGGCGTCCGTCGGCTATCGAGACGAATGACGACGGGCTTGTGTTGATCGCGGATAGCTGTCGGCATCGTATTCAGATCTATCAGCGCACGGCGGTAATGGCTTCAGTCTAGCCGCAGGCTCGCCTGTTTTTATTTGAGGTCGAAGGTGCTAGACGATTACTCGCTCCAGGATTGCTTCGATTTCTCTTTGGGTGTGTTGGTCGGGGAGCGTTGCGGGCGCTCTTACGAGAGCTGAGTCGATCAGACCTCGCTTTTTCAGGATTTCCTTGTGGATTCCGATTGCGAGTTCGGGTGCCTGGGCGATTAAGTGGCCGATGGGGGCTATGCGGGTGTTGAAGAGTTTGGTTGCTTCTTCGATTTTGCCTGCACGGTAGAGCTTGAAGATTTCGGTGAATTCGACCGGGGTTGTGCAGAAGGGCATGGTTCCTTCGCTGCCTCGGGCGAGTTCTTCCATGAGGAACGTAGCTCCGCCGCCGCCGAGGACGCTGATCGTTCCTTTTGTTGTCTCAACTGTTGCGGCGATTCGGCCCGGGGTTGGCGGTGTTTCCATTTTGCATGCGACTACGCCGGGGAGTTCTGCTGCCATTTCGGCAACCATGTCGGGAGCTATTGGTGCGAACTGGACGTCCTGTAGGGCTACCGAAATGTCGACTGCGTTTTCTACGTCACGGAAGTACTGACGGGCTGCTTCGGGCCTGAGGCTGGCTCCGCCTCCTGCTGGTGGGGTGACCATTACGGCGTCGGCTCCGAGTTCTGCCGCCTGTTTGCAGTAGTAGACGGCGAGATCGTTTCCGTTGGCTCCGGCGTTCATGACTACTGGCACTCGACCGTTTGTTTGATCGACGACTGTGCTCAAGACCAGATTGCGTTCCGGTTCGTTGAGTTTTTGCAGTTCGCTGGCGAGGGCGATGCCGAGTCCGTCGACACCGTTTTCGATGTTGAAGTCGACTATTTTGCGGAGGCTGTCGGTGTCGATACGGCTTTTGCTATCGAAAGGTGTCTGGAGGATGGGGATTAGCCCGGTGATCTTTTTGTAGGTCAATTGAGCCTCGGGTTGGGAATGGGCGTTGGTTCTGTTGGGAGTTTAGTTTCCGCAGCGTAACCGACTCGCTGCCCCATTGGGGCGTTTGCTACGAGGGTCGAAAGGTGTTGGCTTAGTTGGAAATGTGTTCGCCTGTGGATTGTTGCGTGAAAGCACAACCAAAAAACCCCCGGCTCGGAGGAACCGGTTTTTTTGCATGGAGAGATTAGTTATTTAGTTGTGAAGAACTAGGCCTGCTCGGCTGGGTCGGAAGCACCGATGTTCAGCTTAGGTGCGACTTCCGCTCGACCGGAGTCGTTGTCGTCGCCATGGCCGATGTTGAGCATGGCTGGCTGCTCAACTGTGATCGCTGCCTGAACCTTGCTGTCAACGTCGTTCGATACTTCTTCGTTCGGGTCGCCGTTGGCGATGGTGAAGTTTGTGTAGTCGAGAGCTGCGCCGGGTTTGTCGTTGTCGTCGCCGGCCTGGACGTTGAGTCGAACCTGCTGCTCGACGGTTACTGCTGCTTCTACTTCTTCGTTTTGGTCGCCATTGGCGATGGCGATTTGACCTGCCCCCCTCAAACGTGTCCATCTGAAAGATCAGATACTGGATGCATTGAAGGGAGGCAGAAATGCCAAGAAAAGGACATAGCCCGGAACAGGTTCTAGCCAAACTCAGGCAGGTCGAAGTTGCCGTTGCAAATGGCAAGAGTGTTGGTCAGGCAGTACGTGAGATTGGTGTCACCGACCACACGTATTA
>DUCO01000010.1:0-100395 GCA_012959765.1 Dehalococcoidia bacterium
TCGACTTGCCGGAGTTTGTTGAGTACCTGTTCCGGGCTATGTCCTTTTCTTGGCATTTCTACCTCCCTTCAATACATCCAGTATCTGATCTTTCAACTGGATACGTTTGAGGGAGTCAGGTCAGCTAAAGAACCGCCACACGCTTCTTTTCGAACTGTTTCCAGTCCCACTCGGCACCCCAGCCGGGGGAGTCAGGATAGGTGACCCATCCTTTGACCGGCCTGATTGGATTCAACAGGCCAATCTCTTCACCCATGTCGGCACCGTTGGCGGGCGGAGCGTTCTCGAACCATGCGATATTCTCGATTCCGCAGTTGATGTGGGCATGCACCAGACCGAACAGAGGCCCGTATGAGTTCGGTTCTACGTTTGCGCCAAGGGTTGCTGCGTATTTGGCCGACTGTTGGAGTGGGGTTGTGCCGTGTCGCCCGCAAACTCTGAGTATGTCGACGGCTTTGGTTTTGAGCCAGAGTTGGCCAATCTGGGGATCGTGCATCAGCGTTTCAGCGCCGGCAATGGGTATGTCGAGTGCTTCACACAGCCTGACATTGTCTTCGTGCTCTCGATCATCAAGCGGCTCTTCGAACCAGATGAAGTCGAGATTGTGAAGTGCCTCTCCAACACGCATTGCCTCATCAAACGTGTAATTGACCAGGGCTGCGTCGTGCATGAGACCAATATGATCGCCAAATGCCGATCTGAACTGTTCAAATACCCGGATGTTTTCTTTGAACGAGAACGCCAGATGATCCTTGAGTACTGAATAGCCCGCTTCAAGACCTGCCTCGCCATCTCGAAGTAACTCGTCGGGCGTACTGCCTGCCGTGTTGTAGTACGCCTGCACTCGCTCTCGGGCACCGCCGAGTAACTTCGCTATCGGAAGCCCCTCAACCTTCCCGACGATGTCCCAAAGGCAGTTGTCGAACCCGCCGAACCATCCTTTTTTGAAGAATCTTCCTGACATATTCAGCTTGGAGTGAAGCCGTTCTCGATTCAGAGGATCTTCGCCAATGGCAAGTTCTCGAAGCTGCGCTATTTGCCGCCACGACATTTCCGTATAACGCCAATCGCCAACAGTGCAGATGCCTTCGATACCCTCATCGGTGGAAACTCGAATTACCTGTACAGGTACCGGACCTCCGGTGCCAAACGCCTGCCTCCAACGAAGATTCGTCGAGTCAGACATCTCGACTACTTGCGTGGTTACCGGGTACATTGGCAGTTCGAAAACCGATATTTCTATTGCAGTGATCTTCATAGGTGCAGCATTTCTCAAGCGCTCAAGATGAGCACGGCACGAGCGTAGGCTTATCCGATTCGAATACGCTCTGTTGCGTAGCGGATTGAGTCCTGGCGTTCACGGCCTGCCATGAATAGGGCGATGACCAGCGGACCGAATCGACCGCTGAACATTGTGATTGACAGGACTATTTGCGCACCTTCGTTCAGGTGTGGGGTAGCGCCCGCGGACCAACCGACCGTACCGAACGCCGAAATAATCTCAAAAACGCCGGTGCGGAAATCGAGGCCCGGCTGAACGATAAATAGAGCGACTACCAGCACAAGCACTGCCGCAGCTGCAGTAGCGCCAACGGCGAAAGCTCGCTGGACGTTTACTCTTGGGATCTCTCTCCCGAACACAGTTGTCCGCTGTCTACCACTGAAAATCGCAAACGAGGCGAGAACGATCACCATTAGAGTGCTCACCTTGATTCCGGCTGCCGTTGAAGCTGAGGCACCCCCTACGAACATGAGGCCTTCGGTCACGCTCAGATTTGCCGCATGCAACTCGCTGTAGTCAATTGTGGAAAATCCTGCGGTTCGGTTGACCGTGTGGAAGACACTCTGCGTCACCTTGATTCTGACTGATTCGTTGCCAATCGTGCCAGCGTTGTTCCATTCGAGAGACATGAACGAAACAAAGCCGATCAACAGCATCACACCAATGCCCACAAGTACGAGTTTGGTGTCCAGGGTCAGATTGCGCCACTTGCGGATCCTGACCATGTAGGCAAAAGCGGCGTAACTTGCCGAGATAGTCAGGATAATCAACCCGAGTATCCGCAGCGACTGGAGATCACGATTTATCCCTACCAGCATGGCGAATGCCCCGAGGGCGATGATGGCTACGACGCCTGTTCCTACCAGCACACCCTTCGAACCCAGCGCACGCCTGTGCCAACCTCGAAATTCAATCACGTTTCCGAGCGTTGCGTAGCTTGTTGAACCGATGAGGATCATTGCGCCGATGATGAATAGCGTCGGAATGTCTCGGCTTAGGCCAATCAGACTAGTGCCGCCTACGAGTTCGTCAGGAAGAATTTCGAATCCCGAATTGTTGAACGCAGAAATCGAAGTGAAAATGCTCTGCCAAATACCCTCACCGAGCGACATTCCTTCCCAGATAGGGGCAACGATGTACCAGCGGACGAATATGAATATCGCCCCGATGATTTGAACGATTATCGCCATGAGGATGATGTTTCGAGCCAGTGTGGCGATCGTCCCGAGTCGGTTGTCGTCGAGTCCTGCTCCAACAACCAGTCGACCCTGCAAGCTCGACCGTCGACCGGTTATAAGCAGCAAGAATGCAGCTCCAGTCATGAATCCGAGACCGCCAATGAAGATCAACCCAGCGATTACTGCCTGGCCGAATGCTGTCCAGTGTTCCCTTGTGTCGACAATGATGAGACCAGTACCGGTCATCGCCGATACAGAGGTGAAAAAAGCGCCGATAGGCGACATGAAATCTGACGCCGTGTTTGACACGGGCAACGACAGGAGCAGGGCACCAAATAACGCTACAGCGAAGAAGCTGTATACCAGCATCATTGGCGATGTAGGACCGCGCACCGACACAGCGCGTCGTTCTACGCGAGTACGAACCGGCGACATTTCAGCCTGCCGGGGTCGTCGGACGACTTTGTCGCCTGGTCTTGGTGCGAAAGGGTTCTGCAACTTAGGAGTTCAGTATTTTTATCTGGGCGGCCGTATGACGCCATACTCGGGAAAAGATTCGTAATGATCTATTACAGGCTTTCCCTAGCGATACGTCGCTGAAGATATCACCAGCCCGAGTTGAAATTCGGGTTCTCAAGACACTGTTGGCTTACTGAATCCAGAAGATAGCCATGGAAGTTCTGCGGAAGTAACGGGGCAATCTCGTTGAAAAGTGAATTCGTCAAAAAAGAATCCTCATGTTGGCAGCGTGAGCCAGAAAGTTCGGGGATTAAGGCGGGATCTGTTCAGAATTCTCAATCGGTACGCAAACTGAGTATTGCTAATATCGTTTGATGATTCGAACTAGAACGCTGATAGCCGCATTGCTTGTTGTGGCGGCTGTGATTTTTATAGCGATTGGTATTTCGACAGTTATGGGTGGACCAAAAAGTGTTGAGGGTCAGGTGATTAACGTTGAGCAAGCTTCATTGACCACCATTGCGAGTCTCACTATCGAAGACGCTTCAGGTGAACAGTGGACGTTTCGAGGCACCGGCACGTTCTCTGGGTTTACGCCGACTCATTTAAAAGAGCACGGCGCACTTCGCGAGAAGGTCACTGTCGAGTATGAAATGACGGATTCCGGGGATCTGGTGATTCTCGGGATTTCCGATTAGGCGTCTTCGAGCACATTTGCCAGCGATTCTTCGATCTCGTCAAACGTTACAAACGCTTCGAACCTTGCAACCACAATCCCTGATCCATCGACTACGAAAGTCCATGGGTCGGTGTGAAAGTTCCATTCGTGGATGAGCGGAGATTCAACACCAAGTGACAGATCGCCTTCAGCAAGCATTTCTTCCGGATTGTCGAATATCTCAACGTGTATGAAGTTGGCCTGGCCTTTGTACTTGTCGTCAAGCTGACCCAGTACCTCGGTCTGCGGTCCGCACGTTCCAGACGCACAGTAGGCAGGTGTTGAGAACGATATGACGGTTGGCTGCCCCGTAGCTACGGCATCATCGAAGCTGATCGCGTAAAGATCGGGATCTGGTTCAAATGCGCTAGAAATTGATTTCAGGGTTCCGTCTTCGGGGCTCGTCTTGGTTTTCGAGAGTGGTGCTGGGTCACCGATATCCGGAGCATCTGTTGCTGCTCTGACCAGTACTCCGCCGCGTGCAGATAGCAAGTTCTCATCCGATTTCGATCGTACTATTATCATCCACATTCCAACCTGATCGAAGTTCATGGTTGCTGTGTACACACCGCTCCGGACCGGCCAGACCCTCCATGTCAGGTCAGTTACGGTGCGTGGTTCATCGGAATCTGGTGGGGTGTAAGTGACTTCGAGATCGTCAGCTGCATCATCGAATCGCGTTCCATCGATCTTCTGAATGTTGAGCGGGATTCTCGCCGTGCCGAGACCAACATCTGAAGCTGCAGGCATAACCACCAGTCTGTTTTGAATGTCTCCGGAAACGCTTACGTATTCACCACCACAGCTGACTGCAACGAGCGCAACGAGTGCGATTAGCAGAGCGGGTAGAGCAGTGATTCGGGTCAAAATTATGAAGTTCCTGAACTGGTTTGAGTTGAACTTACCTGTCAATAAATGGCGTTGCCTTGTTCAACTTCAACCGGTAACGATAAACGCTGACGGGTGTGGTTTGGGATTCTTTTTGCTCGATCACGGATGAAGAATTAGTTTTTTATTGGAACATTCCCTTTAAAAGTGCAGGTAGTATTTTCGTCTCCGATTCCATTACCTGTGATGCGATAGAGATTTAAACGAACAGGAACCCAGATGGTCAGACCTACCACCGATCCGATAATTGTTGCCCCGACAAACATGCCTTTCCGGGCTGATGAGTCACTGGATCTCGACGCTCTGGCAAGAAATGTCGATAAGTTTTCCGGCACGGCACTCTCAGGTTTTGTAGTTGGAACCTACGGCGGTGAGGAGTTCCATATAGGCGAACCTGAGAAGATTTTGGCTCTCAAAACGGTGGTGGAAGCCCATGCAAACCGAAAATTCGTGATCGCAGGGATCGACGCACTATCGCCAACAGAAGCGGTAAGGCTGGCGAATCTCTACGCCGAAGCGGGTGCCGACATGGTTCGCGTGCGAATTCCCCCAAAGGGCGGCAAGGCGAACACTGCGCCGATTCAGGAGTACTTCGAGCAGGTGACTGCCGGAAGCCCGATTCCGATTGTGGTTATTCATCAGCCTAAAACTGCGATGGGAATCGACATTACCGGTGACGAATTGAGTGACATCACATCGATGGACAGCGTGTTTGCCTACATCATGTCGCTGAACTACCGGTACGAATGCCGAATGTCGCAGTTCGTCAACGATAAAGTGAAGTTCTGGACCTGCAACGGCACGCTGCTCATGCCCGGGGGGATGATTGGCGCAGTCGGCGGATGCTTGCTGTTTGCAAACTGGGGACCGCACATCGCTCGAGACATTATCCAGGCGTGCATAGATGGCCGTTACGCCGAAGCTCGTGAGATGCAGGAACGTATCAACCACATGGACTTCGTGGGAATGTCATGGGGTGTGGGAGTTCAAAAGGCAGGATTGAACTTGATGGGCTACGAAGGCACTGTGCCAAGGAAACCCAATCTTCCTCTAACTGATGCTCAATTGGCAGAGATGAAAGAGGCGTTGATTCAGGCAGAAATCCTGAACTCCGATGGCACTCCTGCGCCGCAGATCTAAGTGTAGAATCTGTCGCTGTAAATTCGCTCCCGAAAATCGCCTGAATTTTGTTAAGGAAACTATGAAAGTAACTAACCCAGAGATGATTCGCGCCGTCACCAAAGAGTGGGATGGCGAACGTGATTCGAACGGCAGACCGCTTGTTTCGGAAGACATCCTCGAACGAATGAAACTCGTTACAACCGAGGAAGCGTGGGGCACTTGCAAGCGCAACGGCTACGCATTTCAGTTCGCCGGTGATTGGATGAACCTTCATCCTGATCGAGTGATTGTGGGTAGGGCAGTTACTTGCCGATGGGTGCCGCGTCGACCCGACGTCCACGATTCGATCGATAAGCAGGGCGAAGAAGACAAGCGGGTTGGATTTCAGAATTCGTGGGTTATCGATGAGCTTGAACAGGGCGACCTGATCGTCGTCGATCTGTTTGGCAAGATATTCAACGGGACGTTCGCTGGAGATAACCTTGCAACGGCGATAAAGTCACGTTCAGGCACCGGAATGGTGATCGACGGTGGAATACGGGACACCCAGCGAATACTTGAAATGGACGATTTCAACGCACTTATAAGAGGTGTCGATCCAAGTGCGATTCTCGACGTGAGCATGCCCGACATAAACGGCATCACTCGTATCGGTGAGGCAACGTGCGTCCCCGGAGACGTTGTTCTTGCTACGAGTACCGGCGTGATTTTTATCCCGCCGCATCTGGCACTCGAGGTTGTCGAACGATCCGAGGCCATTCGGCTGAAAGATACGTTTGGGCAGCAGCGAATCAGGGAAGGCGTCTACACACCAGGCGAAGTAGATCGGGAATTCTCTGCAGATATGAACAAAGATTTCGAAGAGTGGAAAGCGAATCGCCCCGAGTAGGCGTCTCACTTTTCAATTGGCAAGTTAGAAATAAGGAATACACAGTAAATTGGCAGAACAGAACACAAGCGCAGTAGATCAGGTAAACACATCTTCGAGTCCTTCCGATCTTCGAATTACCGATATGCGCATCGCTGTTGTTGGCGGTGGTGGATGGCGATGGCCGATCATCAAGCTTGAAACGAATCAGGGTCTTGTAGGTGTTGGTGAGGTCCGTGACGGAGCTTCGGCGCGTTACGCCCTCATGCTGAAGAGCCGAATTCTGGGCGAAAACCCAACTGACATCGACCGCTTGTTCCAGAAGATCAAGCCGTTCGGTGGTCACGGTCGACTCGGTGGAGGAGTTTGCGGTATCGAAATGGCCCTCTGCGATCTCGCAGGGAAAGCATTCGGTGTGCCGGCATACATGTTTGCTGGTGGCAAGTACCGAGATAACAAGATCAAGGTCTACGCTGACACTCCTTCAAAGAAGGACCCCGAAGAGATGGGCAAGCTGCTGAAGGATCGGATGGATCGAGGATTCGAGTTCCTGAAAATGGACATCGGAACCTGGATCGCTGAAGAATTCGAAGGCGGAGTAATCAACAAGAAGGTTTCGAAAGAATCTGCAACGTTGATGCACCCGTTCACTGGAATTCAGGTCACCGACTATGGAATTTCCAAGATGCAGGAATATGTTGGTGCAGTTCGAGACATCATCGGCTACGAGATTCCTCTGGCATCCGACCACTTTGGTCACATGGGTGTCGAGAACGCTATTCGCATCGGCAAAGCACTCGATCAGTTCACTCTTGCGTGGTACGAAGACATGATTCCGTGGCAGTTTGTGGATCAGTGGCAGGCACTCAAGGCCGGTGTGGACACTCCGGTTTGCACAGGTGAGGATATCTACACACTCGATGGCTTCAAGCCGCTGGTAGATGGACGTGCGATTTCGGTTGCACACCCGGATCTGGCAACATCTGGCGGAATCCTCGAGACCAAGCGAATTGCCGACTATTGCCGTGACGCTGGAATTGGTGTTGCGCTTCACCAGGCAGGATCGCCAGTTGTGGCGATGGCGAACGCACACTCGGCGATGGCAATGGAAAACTTCATCGCACTTGAGATGCACTCTGTCGATAACCCGTGGTGGAACGACCTTGTTGATCTCGTAGGCCAGGAGGGTGATTTGATCAAGGACGGATTCGTAACGGTTACCGATGCGCCCGGTCTTGGTTTGGAGTTGAACGACGAGGCAATTGCAGAGAATCTGGCCAAATCGAGCGAACGACGTGCAGCCGTGTATCCGCCAGGCGCATTCGAAGACACGTCTGAATGGGACGACCTCGATGCTCACGACCGTGTATGGAGCTAACGTCCTAAGTTAGAACTGAACATTAAAAGGCCGCTGGTGAAACGCACCAGCGGCCTTTTTTATTTGCCTGTTTTTCTCGATTCACTTCAAACCTGTATTTATCGAACTAGGCGTGCTCTGGGTGAGAACTGTGAAACTTACGGAATAATAGGTATTCAATGATTTCTGCAATCAACTATTTAAATTTATCGATGTTTAATTCATCTCGAGTTCTGCGACTCACGACACGGCTTACTACGGCCTGTCGGCTGTCGATGCCGCAATAGCCGCGGTGAGTGACTGGACTGCTCTTACAGGCGTTCCGGCCGATATTGCTGATGGCGACGCCGATTCACTCGCTGGACTATCTTGTTCGAATGGTCAAACAGCAACGTTCACAAGCGGATCCTGGGCGTGTGGCTCTTCCGCTGGCGGCTCTGGTGCTGACGGTGGGAACAACGCGATAACCAATCTCACAACGCTGCTTGACGATAATGTGGCGACAGGCCAGGACATTGTTATGCAGATTGGAATCGATGGATTTCCGTTTGTTGTTTTCTACGATCGTAATACGCGATTGGTTAATACCGTTCACTGCACGGCTGCCGATTGTTCGACTTTCGACAAGGTTCAACAGTCGTCAGCAGGAAAAGCAGGCGAGTTCCTTGATATGGCGATTGGCGCCGACGGCCGACCGGTGATTAGCCTTTACGACAACACCACAAATCCCGACCAAACAGTCCAGTTTGACCTGCAGCTTATGCGTTGCAGCGATATTGGATGCAGTTCGAGTTCGACGGTTCTTGTTGGCGACGATGGTGATGTCGGCCAGTACAGCTCAATTGCGATCCGACCCAATGGAATGCCGGTGATCAGCTACAGGGATACGACCAACGGTCAACTGAAGTTTGCATTCTGTGAAGATGTTGCGTGCACAACCAGAGAATTTGAAATCATCGACACTTCGAACGATCCGTCGCACATCGAGGTGATAATCGGCTTTGACGATCTTCCGTTCATTGCGTATCGAACCAACGGATCAAAGTCTCTAAACGGTATTCACTGCAATGATGAGAAGTGTGCGACAAGAAGTACGACCACACTTGATTCATCCGTCAATACCGGTGAGTTCACCTCACTCGCTCTTGGCACCGATGGTCTGGTTGTGATGGCTTACCTTGATCGCACGTTGGACGTACTAAAGGTAACTCATTGCTCGACATTCATTTGTGGTTCCTCCACAACTACGATTGTCGACAACTCGGGATCGTCTGGCCAATGGCCGTCAATCGTGATCGGTAACGATGGCAATCTTATTGTTTTCGTCGAAGACAAGTTCAAGACCGCCCTCAAAATGGCGAAGTGCACCGACAGTGCTTGCACAACCTCTCTCAGTAAAGTCCTCGTACTCGAAGGAGTTGCTGGCCGCAAGAACGTTGCAGCGATGCGATCAGACGGTTCACCGGTGATTGTGTACGAGAACCTCAACAACGAAGAAGTGAACTTGTTCAGCTGTGCAAACGGGATATGCCAGCCGTATGGCGGATAGAACAACATCGCCGCTCACTGAGTAAACAATTGAGCCTCTACTAAAAACCCTGGTCGTTATTCGGCCAGGGTTTTTAGTAGAGGTTTTGCAGCGCCCATCGATGCTGGCGACATCAGGTAAATTCCAGCCCATCCTTCGGATCGGTAGCGCTGAGCTTGATCAACTGCGAGTTCTAGTCCGACCCTGGCCTGATCGGCAGGATCATCGAACCGGCTCAACTGGTCGATAACAGTAGCCGGGACGTTCATACCTGGAACCTGCGCGATACGCTCGGCGTGCGCAGCGTTTCTCAAAACCATCACGCCGGGAAGCACTGAGATCGAGTTTCTGAACCCTTCGACGGCTGATAGCACTGAGTCACCGAATGTCGGCTGTGTCATCACGTAATCGGCACCGGCATCGATCTTCGCTTGCAGACGGTCCAGCTCAAGCGCCATGTTTATAGCTTCCGGCTCAAATCCTGTGCCAACGGTGAACTGCGTACCTGATTCGAGACCTCCGCCAAGTGGGTTACCTCCGAAATCACGACCCCGGTTCAGTCGCCCGGCAGTTGCGCGTAACATCTGTACTGAGTTCATATCAAATACCGCTGATGACCTCGGGTAGGTGGGCGACATTTTCGGAGGATCGCCAGTGATGAACAGAACGTTCCTGATTCCGCGAAGGTGGTAGCCCATTAAGCGGGATTGAACTGCCAGAGTGTTGAGATCACGACCAGCAAAGTGAGCGATGAATTCGATCTCGTCCTCATCCTGCCAACCAAGGCGACGTCTGATCAGCTCTACCAGATCTCCGGGAGGCACCAGCGGTAGTCCGCGAGAGCCATCGGTGATATCAACAGCGTCTGCCAGACCCTCGTCAACAAACTCCCTGACCATTCGGGCGCGGAGATCGAGTGCTTTTGGGTCGGCACCTGTCGGAGCAACCATTTCAACGCTTATCGCAAAGTCACCATCCAGAATCTTTCGTGTGAACTCGCCATTCTTCTTTCTACGTTCATTATCGTGATCGTCGCGCACATCTGTTGGAGTGCCGGACTCCGACGCTCCAACACTCACTGAAGAGCTACGAGATTTTAGATATGCCGACATCTCCCGAACGTGTTCCGGATGAACCTCGCAGCAACCACCAACGAGCGAAGCACCCGAATCGCCGAGCTGGCGGGCAAGCGTTCCCATGTATTCGGGATTTGCTCTGGCGAGGAATCGGTGACCAATTCGTTCGAATCCACCTGCATTTGGCATTGCAGAGAGAAGTAGTTCTCCGGATTTCACTACCGACGCCTGTTTAGCGCTTTCTACGAAGTCTGCGGCCGCCCAGGGCGCTACACAGTTGATCCCGGCGACTGTCGCGCCTGCTGCGGCTGCTCGAGTGGCGAACTCTGAAGGTTCCATTGGCCAGTTTCGCTTTTCACCAACACCGGGATCGAGAGCGGCATGCACGATCACTGGTGGAGCATCGCTTCTGTTGGATATCGATTCCGTGATTTGCATTGCGAGATCGATATCTGTGAACGTTTCGAGAAGCAGGGCATCGACGTGGCTATCTATCAAAGCGTTTATCTGTGACTCGTAAGCTTCTAGATCATCGCCACCCGGTCCTATCGAGCCGATTACGTAGAATCTGTTGTCTTGCTGCGAGAACTCGATCTGGTACTCGGAAATAGCTTCGCGGGCGATCTGAACGGCGGTGCGGTTGATTTCAGTTGTCTGATCATCTGCACCGGCTAGCGATAACTCGGTCGAGTTGGCCGCAAAAGTGTTCATGGTGAGCACCATTGCGCCTGCTGCGAGGCTTGAAGAGTGGATGCCCTTGATGAGCGCCGGATTTCGAAGATTCAGGGCCTCGTATACAAATTCGTTGGACGCGAGTCGGCCTGTCAGTTGAAATATTAGCGAACCGATGCCGCCGTCAGCGAGAACGATTCCGCTGCGCAACGAGTTCACAAAGGCAGATTCGACGGGCGGCATTGTCTTCCGATCATGAGTATATGCAGGGAGCAAACGTCAATTATCGCCCATCTCTGGCTTTCGGCAAGTGGTTCGTGACCTACCAGTTGTTTCCGCCGGTCCATGGGTGCTTTTCTAGTTCCGACTCGATCAAGTCTGAACCCAATCCCGGGCGATTATGTACCAACAAGTTGCCATTCTCGATCTCAAACGGGTGCGTCATGATGTCGTCTCGCCACGGCGCATCGAGAGCTTTGCCGCGGATATCCCAGAGAGCCGAGTCGATGCCTGACATCGCTTTGTACGCGAGTCCACCTCGTTGTCAAACCATGAACGCAGCGTTGTCCCACCACGCTGCCTCGGAAGCCATCGGATCTTTGCCGATCATGTTCTCGCCAAGTTGATTCACGGTAGCGGCGACCGAATACGAAGCGCCCCCATTCGGTGCAATCGCCCCAGTCAACGATCCCAGAGTCGGTTTCGATCTTCACAAAGGTCCACGGCCTGAAAACGCCATCGACTATGAATGTCTTTTACCCCGGTGATCTTCACTTCAGACTCCTCAGATCATGTTCTGGCGGCTCATTTGGCTCATACAGCATTGGTGCGTAATCCTCATCCACAGCTGCCCCTGATGGGACCTCAATGTAGCGGTACTGGCGTACGCCCTTCACGAACCACCAGATCAGGAAGACGACCACGATGGAGATTACTCCCCCCAAATACATCGTTTGATCGGCACCGATCGTCTCCGACATGAATCCGACTTCTGCCTGCCCAAGGCCATTTGCACTCATTGCGGCGAGTGAGTGGGCGGCTGATGCACGTCCGCGCATGTTATCCGGGGTCGTAAGTTGCACGATTGCCTGTCGACTGGTCATGCCAACAGCATCGGTCGCTCCAAGGAACATCACTACGATCATCCCCGTCCACAGCACGGTAGTTGCGCCAAACACGATTAACAGGAATCCGTAGAGCAGTGTCGCCCACAGTACGAGCATCCCTTTCGCCTTGTAGTCACGTGTGAACATCACGATCATGCTGCCAATAAGCCCACCTGCCGAATTGGCCCATGTCAGGGCCGAAGTCGTTCCTCTGCCGCCTTTGTACAGCTGATCGGCAAATATCGGGAACAACTGCCGATAGAAACTGACAATGGTTACACCGACGTCCAGCAGGTACAGACCGGGCAATATCGGGTGGGATTTCACATAAATAAGACCGTCGATGATGTTTCTGATCCGCGATTTACCTGTGCTGGCACTCTCGGCTCGTCCGTCGATGCTTATCAGCATGGGAAGAACTGCACTGAGTGCAGCGAACACGGTAATTACGCCAAACGAGAGAGTTAAATCGGTGGTCAAACTGGTGAGGAAGAAGATCAAAGGTGTGACCATCGTTCCGACCTGCATAGTCGCTGTATTTGTTGCCACTGCATGCATCAGGTGTGATCGGGGAACGACACGAGCGGTAAGGGCTGATCTCGCTGGACCGCCCAACACGCTGGTAGAGGCCAAAATGGCGGTGATGACGTAGATGTGCCAGACCCGTAGCGCATCGGCGCCTTCGAGGAACGCCATCGATCCGATCAGCACAAAGCTCGCAACTTGAGTCATAGCCATTAGCTTCTTGCGATCAACCTCGTCGGCAAGTGCGCCGCCATAGAGGTTCGCAGGGATGCGCATACCGAGCTCGATAAGTCCAAGACCTGCCAGCACGACGCCTGATCCAGTCTCTTCATAGAGCCAGATACCAGTTGCCAGCACTCTCAGGTTCATCGTCGCCATAGCGGCGATGCTGCTGAACCACAGCATTCGGTAGTCTCTGAATTTCAGTGCTGACCAGGGACGAATTGTCTGGCGTCGGGGCGTTTGAGTATCGGTCTCATGCGAGGTGTCGGGATCGTTCGATTTCAAATTGTTTCCCATTGGCTGGTTCGTGATCAGCGGCATAGTAGCACCGCCCTAGTGTCCAGATTCAAGAAAATGAACCGATTGAGTGAATTAGCTGACACTTCTCGCACTTGCGGCGATCAGCTCACGAACTTTTTGCGACAGGCGGGAACTTGAAATCGCCCCGATCACTATGTCGTGCACTCGTCCGTCAGGACTCAACAGAAATGTCGATGGCATGTTCGTTATCTGCCAGTCGGTGATCACGCTACGGGTCAACGTGTTGCCGGTAACATATGTAATTCCGAGTTCTTGAACCAGATCTCTGCCGCCGTTATAGGTGCCGAGCCCTACGTACGGTCCGACATCGACACCTACGAAAAGTACATCGTCGCCATATTCACGCCAAGCGGCTTCCAGAGCCGGCATTTCGGCACGGCAGGGTGGGCAGTTGTTTGCCCAGAAGTTCAGGAGTATTGGTCGCTCTTCGTTAGCGATCAGGTCTTTGAACCCGATTGATTTGGCTCCGATTTCGTTCTCGCCTGAGTAGAGATTGATGACGAAACCGCCTTCGTCGTCAGAAGCTTCGTTTGAACTCGAACCGCATGCTGAGAAAACGATTGCGATCGACATGAGTGCGAGAACTAGGAAGATGGGTTTAGAGCGAGTGAGAAGCATGAAGTTCCTGATTATTTAGACTTGCCGTGCGCTGGTTGAGGCTACTGAAATCTATTGTTTGATGCGCCAGATCAAGAGTCGATGCCCGTACAATGCATATTTCTGGTGATAAGTTTGCCCGATACTCGCGACCACGTCTTGGTTTCGCATTTCAAATAACCTGTGGAGATATCAGATGGGTGAATTCGACGGAAAATCGGTGATAGTCACTGGCGGTGCACTCGGCATTGGAGGGGGAGCCTCGGAAGCGTTTGCTCGAGAGGGCGCAAACGTGACGATACTCGATTGGAATGCCGAAGCTGGTGATGAGATCGTTTCCCGAATAACTGCAGCAGGAGGCACGGCGCAGTTTGTTCATGCCGATGCAGGCACTTCAGAAGGCTGTCGTTCGACCGTCGATGCAGCTGCAGAGGCGTATGGCGGTGTGGATATCCTGTTCAACAACGTTGGAATTCAACCGCCTGATTCATACGTTGACGCCGTTGAACTTCCAGAGGACGTTTGGGACAAGATCATCAATGTGAACTTGAAAAGTCGGTTCCTGATGGCGAAATACTCGATTCCCCACATGCGTAAGGCGGGCGGGGGAGTGATTATTTCTTCGGCCAGCGTGCAGGGGCTTCAGTCGATGAGCGGAGTATCGGCGTATGCGGCGTCGAAGGGTGGCGATCTTTCGTTGATGCGACAGATGTCACTTGATTTTGCGCCTGACAACATTCGAATCGTCTGTGTGAACCCGGGTGCTATCGATACTCCGATGGTTCGGAACGCTATTGCTGGAACCGGTGGTGATCTTGAAGACGAGTTGATTTCGACTGGCAAGGCGCATCCGTTGGGTCGCATTGGTCAAATTGAAGATATCGCCAATATGGTGTTGTTTTTAGCCAGCGACAAAGCGTCATTCGTGACCGGATCGTACTTCAATGTCGATGGTGGTCTGATGGCGATGGGAGCCTGGGCAAACACAGTCGGGGCCGACGGCTCAAATTAAACGAGCCTAGCTCTTACTTTTTTCGGGACTTCTTTTGCTTTGGCTGCTTTGGCGGGAGAGTCCCTGCGAATTCACTTGCTTGATCCAGCCAGTCGAGTAGATCTTCATCTTCTGCGATCCGTTCACCGTTTAGCAACACGTATTCGCGCATCGGCTTGCCACCCATCGGGTCGAACGGTTCCGCTTCACCCGATTCGATCAGGCCAGTCGTGCGCTCTTCGCTGATTCGCACCATGATTCCTTCTCCCCACGCTCCGATGAACATCATGTCGTTCGATTCGAGGAACCATGCTGAAGTACCAAACATGTTTTTACGGTGAACAGGCGCGGCAGCGAGCAAGCCGTCTATGTGCTCGATCAGTGCTTCGTCCTTTTTAGGCCAGTCCACCATTTTTAGGAGCCTTTTCGTGAGTTCTTTTTTCTCTTTTGGGGCAAAGTTCCACCGTATTTGATCGTCACTTGCAACCAGTCGAGCAAGTATTCGTCGTTTGAGTGCTGGCGTTCGAGAATGAGTGCGTATTCTCGTTTTGGCCGATGCCCAGACGGATCGAACGGGATCATCTGGCCCGACGCGATCAATTTTTCACCAGTTTCCTCACCAAGTCGAAGCGCAACATCGCTGCCCCATGCTGCGAAGATCATTTGATCGTTCGATTTGTAGAACCACGCCATGTTTCCGAAGAACATCTTACGAACTACTGGCGCTGATTCAAGAAGTCGATCTATTCGATCGTCCAATCGATCATCTTTTTTAGCCCATGCTGTCATTTAGCGTTTCTATTAGCTTTAATCCAACTGGCCCAACCACAATAGTAACGACACTTCAGCCCGTTGAATTGCGCTTAATCTATCCGAATTAACTGTAAATCCAAGCTAGGAATGGCACATTTCTCGATGGGCTACGACCTAGATGAACGCGATCGAGTTGTCAGGATTGACCCTGTCACCTCGGTGCCACGATCCCTTGAACGGTTTATCGCTGAATTCTTCCTCGACAATGTCGATACCAAGTCCGGGGCCTCCAGGAATCGAGTAGTAGCCGTCAACAGGCTGATTCACGTTTGTCACAGACGCTATCTCGAACGGCTTGAGAGTTCGCGACTCCTGGATGAGGAAGTTCGAAGTGGCTGCGTCGAAGTGCAAGTTAGCCATCGATGCGAGAGGACCCATCGGGTTGTGGGGAGCCATAACGAGATCATGTGCTTCTGCCATGAACGCAATTTTTCGCATCTCGGTTAGGCCACCCACGATGCAGATCTCGGGCTGAATGATGTCGACGCCCTTTTCACGAATGAGCTCCCACAGTTCGAACTTGGTGTAAAGACACTCGCCAGTCGCCAGCGCACACTGCATTTTCTCTCGCAGTTTGCCCATTTCATGACGATTTTCCATTCGAATCGGCTCTTCCATGAACCACGGGTTGTACTCCATGAGCACATCGGTTAGTTCCAGAACCCTGATCGGCTCGAAAATGGCGGCATGGGCGTCGAATCCAACGTCGATGTCATCACCAACTGCCTTACGAACCGCTTTGAATCGAGCTGTGGCGTTGGCCAACGCGTCGTTCCAGCGCATATCTCGCCAGTTGGTAGCCAGTGGGCTTGCTTTGAGGGCGGTGTAGCCCAGATCGACGTTCTTACGGGCATCTTCGGCGAGTTCAGCAGGAGTGTCGCCATGAATGTCCCAGTAAGCCCGAATCTTGTCGCGTACTCGGCCGCCAAGCAGTTCATACACAGGCTTATCGAGCGCTTTTCCGGTGATGTCCCACAGGGAAACGTCGATCGCCGAGAGTGCTGCAAGTCCGGATGATCCTATCGGGAAGCGAGCGCCCTGGTAGCAAAGCGCCCAGTTACGTTCGATCTCGGTGGGGTCTCGTCCTGCTAGCTGTTCGGCAAAGTACTCGACCCAAACTGGCGAGGCTGCATCGGGGCCGACGTGGTAAACCTCGCCGACGCCGTGTATTCCCGCATCGGTGTGCGTTCGCACGTAAACGAGATTGCCGGCATCTGGAGCCGAGCCGATAAGTGTTTCGATTTTGGTGATTTTCATTTTGTAATTACTTTTTTGACGAATCAGTTGAGTTGGAGCTGGGTTTTTCCTAGAGAAATCCGGGTGATCCATCGCTGTAGGTAGCAAAACCACGATCCCAGTGAGCCGGCGGGTTGGCAGCTATCACTTCGTGATTGAGCGTCATTCCAAGGCCCGGCTGAGTTGGTAGTTCGAAGTATCCGTTCACCGGCACCCATGTTTCGTTGATGAATTCGGACTTTTTCTTCTTGTGATCGCCGTGCCACTCGAGAATTGCGAAGTTATTGATTGACGCGGAGTGATGAACACCAGCAGCAGTCGAGAGCAAACCGAGCGGGTTGTGAGGCGCCACGGTCACGTAGTGGGCCTCGGCTACTGCGGCGATCTTTTTGGCTTCGAGAAGTCCGCCACAGCACAACATGTCGGGCTGAATAATGTCGACCGCATCTGCGTTTAGCAGTTCGGTGTAGCGGTGGAGACCGTAAAGATTCTCCCCGGTTGCCAGTGCAACTCTGAACTCACGCCTGAGTTCGGCTGCAGAGTCGATGAACTCGGCTCGTGATGGCTCTTCGATGAACATGAGCCGGTAGGGCGTGATCACCCTGGCAAGTTCGAGAGATAGCGTCGTTTCACGAATCGCAACATGAACATCTACTGCGAGATCAGGACTATCGCCGATTGCATCACGAATAGCAACCATTCGTTCATCGGCCTCTCGTAGGGCCTGGCGCCACGGAATTTCGCGCCAGTTCGAAGGCAGTGGACTGGTTTTGAACGCTGAATAGCCTTCGTCCATTAGTTGCACAGCGTGCTCGCCGACTTTGGCAGGAGAATCACCGTAAATCCCGTGATAAACCCGGACTCGATCTCTAGTCTTGCCGCCGAGAAGGCTGTAAACAGGCAATCCAGCCGCCTTACCCGCAATGTCCCACAGAGCGAGATCGATACCTGATATGGCCGACCATGCGACTTGCCCAAGTGGGAATCTCAACGTGTTCTTCGCTCGTCTGATCAGCCATTCGATACGACCGGGATCCTGACCGATGAACCAGGATTTCATCTCGTCAATCATCGAAATGACACTGGTATCGGGCCCTATCGAATACGCCTCGCCAGTGCCAGTGATGCCTTCATCGGTTTCGATTTCGAGAAAAATGTTGTTTCGTTGGCCATCGTTCGCATGGAATGTCTTGATATCGGTGATTTTCATATGGGATCCATAATCTGGCCTGAATTTAAGGTTCGTAGTTGAGCATTTGGGGAGTTCAAAGCGGTCAACTGAGAGTAATCTCAGCGGTATTCTGACAGGTTTGCCAGTACGGTCAACTTTTCTTCAAGGTCTTCCGATAAGATGCGCTCACGGAGTTGAACTGTGCCCAATCTGCCGAAAAACAACGTTTTGAAGGCTGTTCGAGTGCTGATCGCAGTGCTGGTGATTCTGGCTGGACTTTGGGGAATGTCGTCCTCATACGATCGCCAGGCCATCGCCCAGACCACCGAAGCTACCGGTTCAGACGTGGTTTTGATTCGTCTCGACGGCGCGATCGACGCAGTATCAGCAAAGTTCATCGTCAGAGGTCTGGACATTGCGATTGAGCAAGAAGCGGAACTTGTTGTTCTGATGCTCGATACTCCCGGCGGTCTTTTGGACGCCACCAGAGGCATCGTTGAGACGATTCTGCTATCCGATGTGCCATTTGCTGTCTACGTCGCTCCTGAGGGCGCTCAGGCGGCCAGCGCAGGGACTTTTGTTGGCGCGGCGGCTGACATATTGGTCATGGCGCCCGCGACAAACATCGGCGCGGCGTCGGTTGTGAGTGGTGACGGTAGTGATTTACCCGAGACGTTGAGCAAAAAGGCGTCTCAGGACGCTGCGGCGTTCATTCGCAGCATTGCAGAGCGGCGCGATCGAAATATTTCTGCTCTCGAAGACACGGTGCTGCTGGCTACGGCTTATTCGGCTACTGAGGCCGTTGATCTGGGTATCGCCGATCTTATGGCGGTTGACTATGCATCTCTACTGCAGCAACTTGACGGTTACGTTGTTGAACCTGGTGATGCAACTACGACGTTGGATCTTGCTGATGTCACCACAACGACAGTTGATTTCAGTTTGTCGGAGCAGTTGCTGGCGTTCATCTCGAACCCGAACATCGCGTTCCTTCTCGTTTCGCTCGGTGGACTCGGCGTGATCGTTGAGCTGTGGCACCCGGGACTCTGGGTTCCGGGAACTCTGGGTGTGTTGTTCCTGGTTTTGGGTTGGGCCGGTATTGGACAAATGCCGTTCTCATGGGCAGGTGTTGCGTTGATCGCGCTTGCATTGTTGTTGTTCTATATGGAATCGACTGCAGTGGGAATCGGCTATTTTGGTATTGCAGGTACTATCAGCCTGATTCTGGGTGGGGTATTTTTGGTTGGATTTTTCCAAAACCCGGCGATACCTGGCGATTCGCCAACGGTGAGTCGCTGGCTGATCGGTATCCTCGCGGTCGCAACAGGCACTTTTGTGTTGTGGTTTGCTAGTGAGGTTCGTAAATCCAGATATATTTCGCTCTACCAGGGTTCGATGACTTCTATCAATCTGGTTGGTGCTGCTGGCGTAGTGTCCACCGTTTTATCGCCTTCTGGAGAGGTATTGGTGAATGGCGAGTATTGGAGCGGAGAGTTAGAGAGTGGACCTGCGGATTCAGCCGCAGTAGGAACTGATGTTGAAGTGATATCGGTTGACGGGATTCATCTGAAAGTGAAATCTGTGGAGTCCGATTCAAGTGTGAGTGACGTATCGAATAGCGAATAAAAAATATCGGGATCGGCACTTTTTGGGTCCCACGGGAGGCTTTGATGGCTTTTATCAACTTCGTTCGAGACTACGAACGGATTGCGCGTTTTAGATTGGGTAGATTCGAAGGAATGATGGGCCCGGGGGTCGTCTTATCGATTCCGATCCTTCACCAGATCCGAAAGATTGACACTCGTTTGACTGTTCTTGATATTCCTCGTCAGACGAACATCACCAAAGACAATGCTCCACTTGATGTCGACTTCCTCGTTTACTTGAGAGTGAACATGGAAGATGCCCAAAAGGCCATTCTTGAAGTTGAGGATTACACCTCAGCTGTGGTTGGACTGGCGACTACGACTCTCCGAGCGGTGATCGGTGATATTGATCTTGATGATGTTCTATCTCAGCGAGATCGAATCAACACACTCATCCGTGATCGGTTGGATTCGGAAACTGAACGGTGGGGCATCAAGGTCACGAACGTAGAAATTCGTGAGATTGATCCGCCACGAGACATTCAGGAAGCAATGAACCGACAGATGTCGGCGGAACGTGTTCGTCGTGCTGTTGTTCTTGAAGCGTCCGGTACCAAAGAAGCCGCGATTACGATTGCTGAGGGTGAGAAACAGTCAGCCATTCTTACGGCCGAAGGTGCCAGGACTGCTGAAATCCTGAAGGCCGAGGGTGATCAGCAAGCAGCAGTACTGCGAGCAACTGGTTACGCCGAGGCTTTGCAGAAGATTCAGGACACTGCCCAGGGTATAGGCACTAATGCCATGACCCTCCAGTACGTGGAAGCTCTGAAAGAAATTGGTGACGGCGAATCGACGAAGATTGTGCTTCCGCTTGAGCTGACGAAAATGCTTGGAAACATTGGCGGAATGGTCAGCAGCGACGACTAGTTTTCGGGCGTGATATTGCGGTCAAAATATCGGCGTGAAAATCGTTGTCTTTTACCCGCTAAATCGACCAATATTTAGCCCGGTGTGGAGCAGTCTGCACCGGGCTATCTTGTGCCCGAATTACCGTCGAAATCCTGGTTGGTTTCGAAAATTCCTAAAATATTGAGATCTTTTTGAGCCGAGTTCAAATCGTCAAATCTTACACCCAGATTACATGCAATATACAACGTCAAAGACTCTGTGTGTATGTGCTGGAACTCGCTGAAGAATTACGCCGGGAATAGAGGTTTTAGTTCAATGAAATTGCGCGGCAACTGACAGGTTCTCTCCGGCGCAAATATTCGCACCCGTAAATATGCGCTGGTGGAGCGTTCACTTCGGTCATTTTCGTGCGTACAGCCTGGTCGATCGATTGGGCTGGCAATGGTTTGGCATATTGGTCCAGATCGTCTCTACAACTGACTGCGAACTGGACAGAGCTGATGCATTCGGCAGTGCAGTTCGATCTAATCTTCATTAGATGTGCAGCCCTCGCGATTTCATGCGGAGCCTCACTCGATCATGAATTAAGCTGCCTAACTGCACAAAACTCCCTCTACGGCCGCTCTGTAGAAGGTACGGACGCAAAAAATCGCCGTAGAACGGATCCAAGTTGCGCTGGAGCCGTATTCAACACCTCGAATAAACCTAATTGCGGCGAATTTTCGGTCTGTCGGCAATATAAAGACCGTCCTTGCCCACACGTATCCGGGTACCAGCAGGCAAACGACACCTTTACGCCATGGAAACGCTTGCGCTGCAGCGGTAATGCAGCGCATATTGGAGCGCAATGGGTATGTATGCAGCGTAATAAATAGCAAAACGCTGGTGTGTGAGAATGGGTGTGGTGGAAGTGCCACGCCGAAACCGTTCGAAATGATCTCTGGTGTCGAAATTGTTGGCCAATGGCCTCTCTGGCGATCCCCGTGAACAATTCAGGAATTATGAGGAACGAACGAATGGCAAAACTAGGTGATTACGAGTTCCCGGAAATCGGCCTCGTTGAGAGCATCGAATTAGGCCAAAAAATCGCGCGCGAATTCGCCGGTGAAGTTTCACGTCAGGGACTTGCCCGTTCACTGGGGATGTCCGAGCGTGGTGGAGCGTTTTCGGCACGCCTCGGAGCATTGCGTATGTGGGGCGTTGCAGGAGGGCGAAGTCGAGTCAGGGTCACTCGTGACGGTCTAAGAGCCGTTACGCCGCTCTCAGCTAAGGAGAGCGAGGGCGCACGTGTGGCGCTCGCACGTAACGTTTTGCTGTTTGTCGACATGTCGACTCGGCTCGGAGACGATCCTTACGAGTCTGACCGTCTCGCAGTTCTTCTCGAGGAGCTTTCTGGAGCTGACAGAACGGAAGTTGCTCGTCGTCTTGCGTTGATCGACCGTATTTTTAGCGAAGCGCGATCGTTTTTACCGAAGCCTGATCCAGTTCAAGCCTCGACTTCTGGCCCAGGTTCTGTACGCCAACGCGTGACACAGTCTTCGTCACAGTTCGAATTTTCGGCCGATCCGGTCCAGCAACCAGTCGCACAGGCACCACAGCAGTTCGAATCACCTGAATATGACCAGACTGAAGCACCGCAAGTAGGTTCGGTTCAATTCGAGACTTCTTCTGCGGTACTAGTTGGCGACAGAATCGAGTTAGTGCTGCCAGATGGAAAGCTTTCTCTGCCTGAGACGCTTGCCAATCTCGATGCCGCGTTGACAGTTTTATGGGCGCGGCGACAACTGATTGCGGCAATCGACGCCGCTGAAGGGCGTGCAACACCTGCGCCGCCGAGAGATTTCACTAAACCTGCGTCCAGAAGCCAATAAACAAGCTGGCCTGGTTCACCAGAGGGCCTTCTACGGCTTCAGCAGCACCTTCTGCACCCCTGCGCCCGGCTCGGCTGCCGCCTCGTACGCATCCTGCGCTTCGTCGAGCGGGATAACGTGCGATACATGTGGAGTCAGATCAAGCCGACGGATCTGCAGGTCTGTGACGATCTTTGCTACATCGGTGTTTGATGGCCAGCTGGCAGAAGCGATTGTCACTCCGTCGGGCAGCTTGATCCCAGCTTCGATAACCCTCGATGCACCGTACGGTTCCGAGAAAATTATGGATCCACCTGGTTTGATGAGATCGGTGACGGTGGTAAATCCCGGATATTCGGTGATTGAACCCACTATTACTACGTCGGCAGCATGTTTTGATCCAATCTCCGAACTGGCGAGAGCGTTCGAAGTAAAGCTCGAGGCAAGGGTTCGTCGTGCGAGATGGTCTTCAACTGCGATCAATTGGTCACCCTTTCCGGCGTTTTTCAAGGCTGTAAGGGCTGTCATGCCGATTGGGTCGCAGCCAACAACTGCGTAGGTGCCTTCTGGCGCCTCTGAGAGTGCCAGCGCAGCTACGTTTACTCCAAGGCCGGTGGTTCCGCCGGCTATCACGGCTCGTTCTTCACTAGATGCTGCGATTTTGGCGAGCATTTGATCGGCATTAGGCACACGGACGTACTCGGCGTGACCACCGGGCAGAGTGTTGGATCCGAACAGATCACTCCCGCCACTCTCGTTCGCGTAATGCACTGTGTTTGCAACCAGATCGTCAAGATCGGCAGTTGAAACTTCCTCACCAACCTCAACTATGAGTCCGGCGAATTCACCACCTGGTACTACCGCTTCAGCGCCGACGCTCAGATATCGCTCGATGTCCCATGGGCCAATCGCTGCCGTGGTGACAAGAACGATTGCATCGCCTGGATCACGAAGGGCAGGGCGGGGAACATCGATGATTTCGACGCGACGGTAACCGGGAAACGAAACTGCTTGCATGAGTGGCTAGAGATGCTCTTTGATTTGGGTGGCAACTTTTTTGGTCATGCCGGGGGCAGCTGCAATCTGTTCTTCAGACGCTTCTCTGATCCCCTTGACCGATCCGAAAGTTCGGATCAGCATCTTCCGACGTTTTGGGCCAATGCCGGGCACGAGATCGAGTGCCGATTTCACCGATGCTTTGCCTCTTAGATTGCGATGGAACGTGACTGCGAAACGGTGAGCTTCGTCTCGTGCACGCTGCAGTAAGAACAGTGCCTGGGAATTTCGAGGCATGATCACGGGCTCAGCCGCATCGGGAAGGAATATCTCTTCTTCTCGTTTTGCGATCGACGCCAGTTGTATATCGGGAAGACCAAGGAAGAGCATGGCTTCGACAGCCGATGAAAGTTGGCCTTTTCCGCCATCGATAAGCACGAGATCGGGCGATGCCGAGAAACTGGTGTTTTCTTCTCCGCCTTCTCGGGCGTTCTTCAGTCTTTTGAAACGACGGGTCAGCACCTCTTTCATCGAAGCGAAATCATCGTTTCCCGTGTGGGTTTTGATCTTGAATCGGCGATAGTCAGATGAAAGGGGCTTTCCGTCCTGGAACACCGACATGCTGGCTACTGTGTTCGTGCCCTGAATGTGCGATATGTCGTAGCACTCGATTCGTTGCGGCAGGGTTGGGAGATTCAGTTCTTCCTGCAGCTCCGACATGGCCTGTTCCATTCGGGTCGTATCGGAAATCCACTTCAACTTGAGCTGTTCGAGGCCCTGTACAGCATTTTCACTGACCATTTGTACGAGCTTACGTTTGGCGCCACGTTGCGGAATTGCAATTTCTACCGGGCCATCGCGGCGCGATTCGAGCCACTCGCCTATCACCCCGGTGCGATTGATCTCTTCAGGCAAAAGGATTCTTCTCGGCACATGTGATGCCGACGTGTAGAACTGCTCGATGAATCTTGCGAGTATTTCTTCTCCTGTCTCATCTCGTGTTCCACTCATCGTGAAGTGATCTCGCCCGATCAAATTTCCCTGACGTACGAAGAATATTTCGACCCACGCCTCTTCCCCCCCGTAGGCGGCGCCAATTACATCGAGGTTTTCACGACCCAGTCCGACGACTTTCTGGCCTTCATACACACGTTCGATCGCCTTGAGCCGGTCGCGAAGAGCACCAGCTCGTTCGAATTCAAGAGTGTCTGACGCTTCGAGCATGGCTGATTCGAGTTCGGAAACGACATCTTCGGTGTTCCCTTCGAGGAACATCAACACCTGTTCGATCACCTTCGAATAGTCGAGTTTCGAGGCGTATCCCGTGCAGGGAGCGACACAGCGTTTGATGTGGAACTCCAGACATGGTCGTTCGTCAGTTCCGGTAATGGCTTTTGTGCAAGATCGGTACGGGAACAGGCGCTTCAGGAGATCGAGCGTCTTTCGAACGCTTCCGGCCGATGCGAACGGTCCAAAATATCGGGCACCGTCGTTGGTCGTTCTACGAGTGACGTATACACGAGGGAACTCTTCGGCGAGATCGACCTTGATGTACGGGTACGTCTTGTCATCTTTGAGTCTGACGTTGTACTTGGGTTTGTGTTTCTTGATCAGCGAGTTTTCAAGAAGGAGCGCCTCTTGCTCCGACTCGGTGACAATAAATTCAAAATCATCGATTCGTGCAACGAGTTCGAAAGTTTTTGCGTCGAGGTTCTTCTTCGAGCCGAAGTACGACCTTAGTCGATTTCGAAGCGAGGCTGATTTGCCGACGTAGAGAACTTTTCCTTCGGAGTCGCGATGAATGTACACCCCTGGCTTCAGGGGAACTGCTGCGAGTCGTGTCGAAAATGTTCGTGTGGTAGCAGGCAATTGAAAAACGGACCATTCGAATCTGTAAAAACCCGAACGGCCAAGTTAAAGCACTCTATTTATTGTCCAGGCTGTCCGTTCCACACTAGAATGGACATGTTTGCCGGGACTAAAGAGCGAAAGTTAGAACCACGAGCACGACAGCGATGGCACCAGAAAGAATACCCATCTTTTTGATTTCGCCTGTAAGTGACCGTGTGTAGATCTCAGACCTTGCACTGGCTCGTGTGGTTGTCCGTTGAACTCGTGCACGAACTCGGGGTGCAGACGAAACTGCGGTAGATGTTTCCGCGTCCTGTTCAATGTCACTGTCGTCGTCCTGCGGCGTTTCCGACTGAACAAATACGTTCGATGTGCTAGTGCGGCGGTTCTTGCGAGTTCCAGATTTTCTAGTGTTCTTTGGCATTACGTTATTTTGGGTGCGGGATGCTTTTTCAGATAGCTTATTCAGATGTTATTTCGGTCTGAGCGAACGCCGATTCCGCCCATCTCAAACCTTTTTCAGACATGACCTTTGCGGCGTCAACAGTTACCTGAGCGGCGTACTCAAGGGAAACGTCTGAAGTGTTCCACATGAAATGATACAAGAGGGGATCGATAGGGCTCGAATCAAATGCGCTATCGAAGTACCGATGTTGCGCCAGATCAGTGTGTTCGATCAGCGATTCTGCTTCTTCGGGAGTTTCTAGACGCATTTGCTGCTGTACGCGCGTGACTCGATGTTCCATTTTTGCGACGACGCCAACGCGCAGAACGGTCGGGTTGTCGTGCAATATCGCCCCGCCACCTCGGCCGAGAAGCACGACGTCGCCAATTTCAGCGAGATCGTTGATCACTTCGGCAGCTGTGTCGATGAAATGTTGCTCGTCTACTTCTTCAGCACTGGTGTGAGGCGGCTCTTCCATTTCGCTGTAGGGGCGAGCCAGCAACTGTTCGATACCGGGACCAAAGTAGGGATCACCGCCCATGCCGGCTACGGCCGATCGGTGAAGCATTCGTTGAATGGCCTGAGCAAATCTATTTGCTAACGAAGGTACTCGGCTTTCCTGATCGGCAAGTGCGGTAACCGTTGCGCCAACTCGTTTGGCGATATCGGCCAACATGAGGCGGTCTACGAAGTCGAGGTCCAGTTCTTTTGCGACCATTCGCCCAAGATCAGGACCGCCGGCTCCAAGTCGTCCTTCGATGGTAATGACAGTCAATGTTCCCTCCGATAACCAGATCAGGCTCGGGGGTGAGCCTTCGCATACTCGCTACGAACATGTTCGTTCGTGAGGTGAGTATATATTTGCGTTGTAGCTATGCTCGAATGACCGAGCAGTTCTTGAACGTGCCGAAGGCTCGCACCTCCGTGCAACAGGTGGGTGGCGAAGCTGTGCCGCAGCATGTGTGGAGTGATTTTAGACGAAATCCCCGCCTTAGTGGCAAGTTTGTTCAGACGTAACCAGTATGCCTGTCGGGTTAATCGTCCACCTCTGCGGTTCAGGAACAGCGCATCTTCGGTTTCACTGGTGGAATGGGCAGGGCGTGAGTACGAGATGTATTCAGCAATCGATTCGACAGCGGTGTCGTAGATTGGAATGACCCGTTCCTTTGACCCTTTTCCGATTGTTCTAACAGTTCCTGAATCGAGATCGACGTCTCGTATATTCAGGCCCACGAGTTCGGAGACGCGAAGGCCTGCTGCGTACATGAGTTCGACCATCGCCTGATCACGGGCTTCCTCAGGCGAAGTTGCATTTGCACTTGCTTCGAGCAACTGATCGATATCGTCGATGCCCAACGCCTTGGGAAGCGATTGTCCGGCTTTCGGTTGTCGAACCTCGCTCAGCGGATTATTTTCGATGATCCGCTCTTCTTTCATAAATTTGAAGAACGACTTAGCGGAAGCTATTTTCCGAGATTTGGTCGATGGGGCATAGCCGCGCTCGTCAAGATCGTCGAGATACGCTCGAATATCGCTTTCGGTGACGGTGTTCCAGTCTGAACGGGATTTGCCTTCATCACTCAGGAAATTAGTGAGTGCTGATAGATCGTTCCGATAGGCAACAAGGGTGTGGCCTGACAGTCCACGTTCAACGGCGAGGTAGTTTACGAAGGTTTCTAGTTCGGCAAGCACGGGGGGGAGTATCTCTTGGTGACAGGGTTGGCTGCACTTCATGCATCACTCTAGTCGAAGAGGTGAGATTCTCGCATTTCCGTTGTCAGACAGGATTTTTGTTTTTTTGACGAGATTTGATGAACTGATTCGAGCGCTAGAACCTATTCGAACAGACGTTGATCCAGTATTTCTGTTGGATTCGGCCATTCGATCTCGATTAACCAGGGTGTTCCCATGGATTTCCAGATTGGGAACGGGTCGATTCCAAGTTGTTCGCCAACGAATGTTGTTATTACCGTTCCGTGGGCCACAATTGCTACCGTTTCTTCGTCTTGTACGTTCTCTAGCAGCCTGACGACGGCGTTTCCGAATCGATTTCTTGCTGTGGCTACGGTTTCCGAGCCCCAGATGAGTTGACCCGGCTTGCGTATGCACTCAATTACCAGTGATTGACGGTCGGCTCCAACGGGAGTCGGCGTATTGTCTCGATCATGTTCCCGAAGATCGTGATCTTGAACCACGTTCGATATTCTAGCGACTTCAGCCGCTATTTCGGCAGTTTCGACCGTTTTCACTTCTGTGCTGGCGAAAATTAGACCGACCTGACGCTCTTTCAAGTATTTGCCGAGTACTTTGGAAAGCTCGCGACCCCGTTCAGTGAGTATCCATTTTGAGGGTGGAGCATGTGATCCCCAGGCGGGCATCGAGTGTCGGATGAGCAGCAGGTTCGTCATAGCGGCGAGTGTAAACGACAGATTTCTACCTATATATGGCAATTATTTACCGGGAGAGAGAAACCTAGATTCGTCAAAGCCCGTAAACTCGTTCGGTAAGCGTGAATCGGTTTTGCAAAAGCATCATCTCAATACACGCACCGATTTAGGTACTAGCCAGAATTCAATCAAAGGTTCGAGCACCACCAAATGCCATTCGCAGCAATAGAAATACCGTTCAATCCCAATATCGTCGCTGGCGGAGATTTTTCACTCAGCTGGCATGGATTCCTTAGCTTCGTTGGTGTTGCAGCAGCGATATACATGGTTGGTAAGGCCGCCGTGAAGAGCAACCTGAACCAGGATCTTGTGTACAACACGGCAATCTGGGGGATAGTTGGGGGAATTATCGGTGCCCGGTTGGTTCACGTGTTCGACAACTGGGGTATTTACGGCGACGACCCCGGTCGAATCATTGCGATTTGGAACGGTGGAATTGGGCTCTGGGGCGGAATTCTTGGTGGCTGGGTTGCTGGTGCCATCTACGCCAAGTTCGCAAATGCGCCAGTTGGCAAATATATGGACATAGCGGCGCCTGCCATGTTCGTTGGCCAGACGATTGGCCGAGTTGGCGACATTATCAACGGCGAGCACTGGTCTCGTGCACTTGATGCTGGTTGGGGCTGGTATTTCACTCACCCGAGTAGCCCTGCTCGTGCCGGTGCGGAGCGCTTTTTCGGTGATCCTGAGCGGGCAGTTCACCCGACCGTGGTCTACGAAATCATCTGGAACATGATCGGTTTGTTCTTGATCACGAAGTTGAAAGGCAAACTGCAGCCCGCCGGGGCTATCTGGATGGTCTACATCACCTGGTATTCAGTTGGCAGGTTCTCGATCCAGTACTTACGACTCGACGACGTGAAGTTCTGGGGACTTCAGGAAGCACATTTGATAGCGCTGATGGTGGTCGCGTTCACGATTCCGTACATGATCATGAAAGTTCGTTGGGCCGAGGACAATCTAGATATCGATGATCCTGACGTCGATACTCGTGGTGCTGCAAGGCGCAAGCGCGACCGCCAGCGAGAGCAGGCGAAGGGTTAGACGCTACGCGACGTTATTTCCTGAGCGGAGTCCTCGGAGTCGAAGGATCTCGGTGGATTCAGCGTTCATATCCGAGTACAGCGTGATTTGCTGAATCGCTGGTTGTACCACGCGAGGTTCCTCTACTTCGCTTCGCTACGATCGGGAAATCGAATGTCGGTGACCCGCCGGTTCGAATGAGCTAACGAACGCGTTCGTTAGCGCTTGGCCGGGCGAATATCGCGTAGTCCGAGCTGATGCCGCGTTCTGCCTCGCCAGACTTCGCTCCGAAGCTGGTAGACGATATCTACAGCGCCTGATCCAAGTTCACGATCACCAAGGCCAAAGCCGATCGAGTCGATTCGTCGACCATCGGCGTCGAAGATGATCTTGAGGTGTTTGCCGCCTACGCCAACCGTACGCACATCGAGCGGCACCGCACCAAATGTAACCAGAACTGGTTCTCGGTTGGCCTCTCCGAACGGCTCCATTGCCGCCACGAAATTCCAGGTCGACACAGTCAGGTCTTCGAGCCTGACTTCGGCATCGGCGTGAATTTTGGGTAGCGTCGGTGCGCCGAGGGCACCCCACGCGGCATGCTTGCGAAGATCGTCGAGCAGTTCGGTGAGCAATTCTTGTTTGATAGAGAAGCCGGCAGCTCGTGCGTGCCCGCCGAAACGTTCGAACTTGTCGGAATGGTTCGACAGGGCAGCGTGTAGATCCAAAACCGTATTAGACCGGCACGAGGCTCGAGCGAAGCTATCGACGATTTGATATGCGATACCGGGTTTGCCCGTTAGCTCGTTTAGCCTGCCTGCCAGCGGGCCGAGTAATCCCATTGGGAATCCATCACAGTTCACGGCAACGATCGGATCGTCTGACTGGATATCGAACTGGGAGGATGCGTGCTCCCACGCCTTTTCGCTCAACGACCGGCGTCTGGTGTTATCTGCATCGAGCCGATCTGCCAGTGCATGTGCTTCTGACGCATCATCGGTCGAAAGAATCTGAAGACTCGGCTCTGCATCGCCCATGCGACCGGGTGCGTTGAGTCGGGGGGCAACGTAGAACGAAATGAGTTCGGCGGTTGGCCTTCCGGAAGCGCCGGGTGCTCGTGAGATGTCGAGCAGTGCGCGCAATCCGGGGAGTTCGGTCTGGCCGAGCACTCTCAATCCTTCTCGAACGATCGTGCGATTCTCTGAGATGAGTGGAACGATGTCTGCGATCGTACCGAGTGCTGCAAGTGGGAGCAGATACTCTGGAAGTTCTCGTCCGTCAGCGGTTGACAGTGCCTGCGCCAGTTTGAATGCAACACCTGCACCTGAATAATCGACAGATTCTTCAGGCTGTTCATTATCGGGCGATTCGACGTGTGGATTGACTAGCGCCACGGCTTCAGGTCGTTCAGTCTCGATCAAGTGATGATCCGTCACTACCGTTTCGATGCCGAGAGTTTTGGCGTATTTAATCTCTTCAACTGCAGTAGAGCCTGTATCGACAGTGACGATTAGCGTCACCCCGGCGTCGTTGAACGAATCAATCGCCTGATTCGAGAGACCGTGTCCGTCGGTTTCCCGATTTGGGATGTAGGGAACCGCCTGACCGCCCAATGAGCGGACTATTCGAAGCACTATTGCGGTGCCGGTAAGGCCGTCTACATCGAAATCGCCAAATACGCCGATATTCTCATTGTTTTTTATGGCGCGATAAATACGGTCGACTGCCAGGGCCATGTCGGGCAGGCTGAGCGGGTCGAGGAAGTCGTCGAGACCCGACGAGAAATACGCGGCTACGTCTGAATCAGTGCGAACACCGCGATTCCAGAGAAGCCTTGCCGGTAGAGGGCCTCGTACTCCTGAGCTAAGAAATCCGAGGTCAAGGCGAAAACCGGGTGGGGGCGGCTCAGCAATCTGCCATTCACGGTCGAGCGTCATTGTCGTACCTCGACCCTATCCGGTGATTATTGCTGGAAGCTTTTGAAAACGAGGCTGGCGTTGTGTCCGCCGAAGCCGAACACGTTTGACATGGCTACATCGACGTTCTGTTTCACGGCGACGTTGGGCGTGTAGTTGAGATCGCACTCGGGGTCGGGGTCGTTGAGGTTGATGGTTGGTGGGATGACGTTTTCATGGACCGCCAGCGCTGAAAAGGCCGCTTCGATTCCGCCAGCGGCTCCAAGTAGGTGCCCTGTCATCGACTTTGTTGAGCTTACCGCCAGCTTGTAGGCGTGATCGCCGAACATTCGTTTCATGGCGATAGTTTCGAACTTGTCGTTCATCGGAGTCGAGGTGCCGTGGGCGTTGATGTAATCAACTGATTCAGGATCAATATCGCCGTCTTCGAGTGCCCATTTCATCGCTCGTGCTGCGCCTTCGCCTTCAGGATGCGGCTGCGTGACGTGGTGTGAGTCGCTGGATGCGCCGTATCCGGCAAGTTCGGCGATGACGTTTGCACCACGCTTTTCTGCGTGTTCGAGTGACTCAAGCACCAGTAATCCGGCACCTTCACCAAGTACGAAACCATCTCGGCCGGACTCAAACGGGCGAGACGCACCCTGCGGATCGTCGTTTCGTGTCGATAGAGCCATGCAGGAGTTAAAACCCGCAATTCCGATTTCACAGATCGCTGCTTCGGTTCCGCCGGCAATTACAACGTCGGCGCGACCGCGGCGGATCATTTCCAATGCTTCACCGATCGAGTCGGCACCCGTCGCACATGCTGAAACAGTCGAGAAGTTCGGGCCTTTAGCTCCGATCATCATCGAGACCTGACCAGATGCCATATCGCCAAGCATCATCGGGATCAGGAATGGGCTGACGCGCTTTGGGCCTTTGTTCAGAAGAATTTTGTGCTGATCTGAGATCGTGATGATCCCGCCAACACCGCTTCCGATCAAGACGCCAACGCGGTCAGCATTTTCGTTGGCCATCTCGATCCCGGCATCATCGAGCGCTTCGAGTGCGGCGACACAGGCGAATTGAGCAAATCTGTCGAGTCGCTTAGCTTCTTTGCGACCGAGAAGAGCCGCAGCATCGAAATCGTTGACTTCGGCGGCAATTCTGCTCGTATAGCCTTCGGCATCGAACAGCGAAATATAGTCGACACCAGATTTGCCCTCAAGAAGGCTATCCCAGGTGGTATTACGATCTGAACCTACTGGCGTGACAAGTCCGATACCAGTGACAACGGCGCGATCTGTCATTAGGTGACCTCTAGACGCGCATACAGAGGTTATCCTCGTTGCAACGCTCTATTTCGACGACCCAGAATTGAGAAGTCGACTTCATAAATTACGACCGAGCGAGTATACCAACGCCGGGTGTGATTCTCCCCTCCAAACGGCCAGTTTGGGAAACCGTTCGATTCACAACTGGGAAGTTGGGTGCGTGTGATCTGCCGGTTGGGCTTAATATTGTCCGGGATGAATTCGGTGACATCTGCTTAGATGAACGGTTTACGGTTGTGACTGGACAGGAAGCTAAATGAAAGTCTGGATCGAAACTCATGGGTGCAAACTGAACACAGCCGACAGTCAACGGCTGGCGAATGAGTTTGTGCGATCCGGATACGAGCTTGCCGATTCAACCGACGTTCCCGATGTATTTGTTCTGAACTCCTGCACGGTGACGCACGTCGCCGACAAGAAAGCGCGTCAGGCGCTGAGCAGGGCGCGAAAGAGTTTCCCTGAAGCCATAGTGGTTGCAGCTGGTTGCTATGCCGAGAGTGGTACGGCTGATCTAGAGGAGTTGGCGGCAACTGATCTTGTGATTCCGAATACCCGAAAGTCGGAAATTGTTTCGATCGTTAGTTCCAGGGCTGGACTGGAATGGCAGGAGCCTGTCGATGCTGGTGACGAAGTTGTTGGTCAGCTTTTAGGTCGCACAAGAGGGGCTGTGAAGATTCAGGAAGGCTGTGATCAGGTCTGTTCCTATTGCATCGTCCCCAGGGTGCGAGGCCGTGAACGAAGCATTCCTCGGGATGAGATTGTTCGACAAGTGCAGGGTTTATCGTCGGCGGGGTGCCCGGAGGTGATACTGACGGGTACGCAACTGGGATCCTACGGATTTGATCTCGAAGGCACAGGGTTGGTCGACATGATCAGTGCCGTACTTGAACAAACCGATATACGGCGTCTGAGGGTTTCTTCATTGCAGGCAGCCGAGTTTTCTGATGATTTACTCGATCTATGGAACGGTATCGGCAAAGACCGATTGTGCCCGCACTTTCATATTCCACTACAAAGCGGAAGCGACCGGATTCTCGAACGAATGCGACGTCGTTACACCGGTGCGGGCTATCTCGAAGCTGTTCGAGCTGCCAAAGCGGCTGTTCCTGAGTGTTCGGTGACGACCGATGTGATTGCAGGGTTTCCGGGTGAGACTGAGGAAGATCACCAGCGGACGCTTGAAGTACTGGAATCTGCTGAACTCGCAGATGCGCACATTTTCCCGTACTCGGTGCGTCCCGGCACGAGCGCTGCTTACTTTGATGATCAGGTAGATGTTCAAACTCGGGCTCGTCGTGCCGAAGAGCTTCGGGTAGTGGCCGACAAAATGGCACAACGTCATCGGATGTCGTTCGTGGGCTCAGTTCGATCGGTTGTCTGGGAAGGTGCCCGTGGGACGAGCGGGCTGACCGATAATTACCTGCGTGTTCGACTAGAGCCGGGGCAGATTACGGCTGCGTTCAAGGGCGACGGCGAGGGATTGATTGAGGACATCAAGTTCAACCGACTCGAAGGTCTGCAACTGATCGGCACACCAGCAGGGTAGGTCCAAATTTATTAGTGGCATTGTCACTTAAACGAAAAAGCCGCCCCCGGGCGATGGGGCGGCTTTTTCCAGAAAAACTTTTGAAAGTTTGAACTTGATCCCAGTTTAGAAGTCGACTGATCGAAGCTCGACGTTGCCATGACGTCGCTCAAGATAACCGGCAGTCTCGTGGTAGCCGTGGGCGAAGACCATTAGCCAGCCTTCGTTCTCACATCGGTCGAGAAGTTCCTTCTTCATTGCCAGCGACTGGTCGGGGTAACGATCAAACGCGGTGATGTAGGCGAGGGGAAGGTGGTTGGGAGTTGGGATCAGGTTGGCGAGGTAGATGATTCGCTCACTACCTGTGTTCACCAGAACGACCTGGTGACCTTCTGAATATCCGTTGGTAACAATTGTGTGCACACCCGGGACAACTTCCGTGTCGCCATCGAGAAGTACGATCATTCCCTTTTTGTCGAGTGTCTTCAGGTGCTCTACGCCAGTTCCGTAAACGGGAACCGATCGTTCGTTTGGTGCAAATGCTTCTTCCCATGCGCTTCGCTGCACAAGGTATTTGGCCTTGGGGAAGGTCGGGATGATCGTGCCTTCACGGTCGAGGCGTGTTGCGCCACCACTGTGAGAGAAGGCCAGGTGAGTGAGGATGACATAATCGATGTCTCGTGCGCTTACGCCCTCGTGGCGCAGGTTACGAAGAAGCTTCGATGATGAGTGACCGTAGACCTCTCGGGTGATTTCCGGCTCTTTGTTGCCGATTCCTGCGTCAACAAGAATGTTGGCGTCGGGAGTCATGATCAAGAGCGAGTTGAGTCCGAGGCGTACTCGGTTCTTACGGTCGGGCTTGGCGTTTTGCTCCCAGAGGATCTTCGGTACAGAGCCAAACATTGGGCCACCGTCTAACAGGAACGTTCCATCGCTGACGAGCCTTACGGCCACACTACTGTTTTTCGTAGTCATTCTGACGCCTCCAAGACCACACATGGTCTATTTTCAAATCTATGCACGAGCGGACACTCGATGCTTTTTGGCGCCGTTGGCCCGATTGCCCGGGCCAACGGCTATGTTTTTTTGGATTGTTGAAATCCCTGCAGCTTCGAGAGCGGTGTAAGCCATCGAACTGTTCGACACACGGAACCGTATGGGTTTTATGGTTGTTCAGCAAGGTACGTCCGTACTCATTTCTAGGTGTTTACCTAAGTATTGTTTCGAACAAGTTCAAAACTAGGTACTAAATGCGAGTTCAAATGAGTGGCAGCACTTACGCGTAATTACGCGCGGTTCGACCGCGATGTCACCGCTGCGTACACCGGTCAAATACAATCACCGCGCAGTAACGGTGTGATGTCTGTCGGTCTCATGTCGCACGGGCGCACACGGGTGATTCGTAATTCAGTTAGTAGTTGGCTGGCGATTCGTTGATTAGCTAGAGATCACGTATGGATCAACGGTTCATTAAGGGAAATTCAGGAGTTAGATCTGTTGGAAATTGCAGTTGTTCAAAGTGACGTTGTTGATACCGAAGCCGATGTGCTGGTTGTGAACCTGTTCGAGGGCGTCACATCTCCAGGAGGAGCGACCGGTGCAGTTGATTCGGCGATTGGGGGTCTGATATCTGAACTGATTTCTGACGGTGAAATCAGTGGTCGTGCAAGTGAACTCACGCTAATTCACACGCCAAACTCTGCCTATCCCGCCTTCAAGCCATCTCGGGTTCTGGTCGCTGGTCTCGGCAAAGACGATTCAATAAACCTCGATGGAATCCGCAGGGTGTCGGCATCGGTTATTCGCAAACTGCGGTCACTGGGGGCAAAACAAGCGGCGATGGTTGTTCATGGCGCTGGAATTGGCGGTATCGAGCCATCGGCCGCAACACAGTCGCTTGTCGAAGGGGCGCTACTGGGTGCATACCGATTCCTGAAATACCGAACTACGGACAAAGAGAGAAAATCCGACGTTGAGAAGATCATCATCGTCGAAAGTGATCCGTCGAAAATCGATGCCATCAACACTGGTATCACGAACGGCACTGCCTACTCGCAGGCAGAAATCCTCGCACGCGACCTGGTGAACGAACCTGCCAATAAGCTTTCGCCTGCCGATTTGGCTTCGGTTGCCGAACAGGTTGCGAAAGACAACGGACTTACCTGCACGGTTCTCGAAGAAGCCGATGTAACCAAGCTTGGAATGGGCGCCTACGTGGGTGTGTCGCAGGGTGGATCTCGTCCGCTCAAGTTCATTCATATGACATACGAAGGCGACGTTGGGAACTCCGAGAACAACCTGTGGCTAATCGGCAAGGGAATTACGTTCGATAGCGGTGGTATTTCACTCAAGCCCGGAGCTGGAATGGGCAAGATGAAGGGCGACATGGGTGGTGGTGCATCTGTAATCGCGGCAATTCGGGCCATTTCGCAGCTCAAGCCGAAAATCAACGTGCACGCAGTTTGTGCGGCTACCGACAACATGCCCGGCGGATCGGCACAGCGTCCAGGCGACGTTGTGACAGCCATGAATGGCATGACGATAGAGATCGACAACACTGATGCTGAAGGCCGATTAACACTTGCCGACGCTATTGGATACGCCCTTTCGAAGGATGCTGTTCGATTAGTCGACGTAGCGACTCTCACCGGAGCTGCCCGTATTGCGCTCGGAGATGGCGTTAGTCCGGTGTTTGGGAATGACGACGATCTGGTGAATGCCGTTCTTGAGGCGAGCGAAGGAGTCGGAGAGTCGATGTGGCGGCTTCCGCTTGATTCGGTCACCAAGCGTCAGAACTCTTCGAAGATCGCTGATTTGAAGAACACAGGCGGTCGTGGCGGTGGTTCAACGACTGCTGCTCACTTCATTTCAGACTTTGCTGGCGATACGCCGTGGGTGCACATTGACGTGGCCGCGACCTCGATGCTGGACAGTACGAGGGGCTGGATGCCTGCCGGTGCGACCGGTGTACCGACCCGTTCGCTGATCGAACTGGCGATGCGGATGGGTGGCTAAAGCACAGTAGAGCCATCTGAAGACCAGCAAAACTAAACGCTAAATAGAAGAGCGTTCGTTGGCTGAGATTGATTCGGTCGGACGACGGCAAATCAGACTCGAAAATCGAGCGTTCTCAAATTGACCGTCAACGGTACCGATGCTAGCGTTTAACGCCTGTGGTGGGCGTAGTGAAGAGGTTATCACGCTAGGTTGTGGCCCTGGAGACGAGGGTTCAATTCCCTCCGCTCACCCCATATTTTCAGTTCGGTTATCCGATTTTGTTTGATCTGAATAATCCTGAACTCGAACTGTTTCGTGCAGTTGGAGTCTCGGGTAAGATTGAACTCGCAAGAAGCCCCGTGAAAAGGGTTATTTTCCTGCGCCCGTAGCTCAGTGGATTAGAGCATCTGGCTTCGAACCAGAGGGTCGGGGGTTCGAGTCCCTCCGGGCGTGCCATATTGCACTTGAACTAGAGAAGCCTCCGTAGAAATGCGGGGGCTTTTCGCGTATTTACTCCAAAGTTGCTCTTCGTCCTTTCCCGTCTCTTTTTGTGCTGACCCTATTGGTCATGTTACTTACGGTCGCTTGTGGTACAGACGGATCCGACGGTCTTGATGGTCCAGAAGGTCCCCAAGGTGTCCAAGGGCTCAAGGGTGGTACTAATCCAGAAGGTCCCGTAGGTCCAAATGGTAAAGACGGTTTAGATGGAGAGAAGAGTGACGCCGGAGCTCAAGGTGTTAAGGGTGATACTGGAGCTCAAGGACAATCTGGTAAAGCCGGAGTTGCCGGAGCAGATGGGATCGATGGTGAAGCGATTGGTTTACCAGATCTTGAAGGTCCAAAGGGCATTCCTGAAATAGGTGAGCCGGGAAATCAAGGCGAAGTAGGTGCAGCCGGAGCAGCTATCGTTCGTAATATACCTGCAGGCAACGCGTTAACCACACTCGACTCAACAGGCACAGTCGGCTGGTACACGTCTATGACGATCGGTGCAGACGGTCTTGGTTTGATTAGCTACTTTGACAGTACCAACACTGCTCTAAAAGTAGCTCACTGTGAGAACGCTTTCTGCGTTCCTTACTTCAGGCATAGATAGCTAAACATTCGTTCTTAGCCGGTCTCTTTTTTTGTTACTGATTGTTGAAAATGAGGAAGAGACGTACGTAGCGACGTCAGTTTTTTTTATTAGTAAACAGGTTGTTGCTGATTCGGTGGTTCCATTCGAAACTGCTTTGTAAGCAGGAGGTAGCGAGTTCGAGTCTCGCAAGCTCCACCAAACTGAAATTGATCGATCGCTTCTCAGTGTCGGGGTGCGTCACCGGCTTTGGCTTGTAGGCGATCTAGCTCAGTCAGCATCACGGCCTGTACCTCTGCAAACTCTGGCAGCCCGTAAACATTGTTCATTTCGCGCGGGTCGGCCTCGAGATCGTAGAGTTCCCACTCGGCTTCGATATTTATTTCGGGATTGTGCGTGTCCTCAAGCGTGACTCCGTAGTAGAAGATCAGTTTGTACCGCTCGTTTCGAACACCATAATTCGGGATAACTTTGTGCCCGATAGTGTGCATCCAGTAGCGATAGTAGAGGCTGTCTTGCCAGTCATCCGGAGCCGCTCCTTCGAGCATTTCTCTGCCTGATGAGCCTTGAACTTCGTCGGGCACCTCAACACCTGCGTAGTCCATAAACGTCGGTGCGAAATCGACGTTTAACAGCATGTCGGAACCGACCGATCCTGCCTCTATTTTCCCTGGTAGCCGTGCGATGAACGGCATCCTGAGCGATTCCTCGTACATAAATCGCTTGTCGTGCCAGCCGTGATCGCCAAGGAACATGCCCTGATCGGAGGTGTAAACGACCAGCGTGTTTTCAGTGAGATCGTGCTCGTCGAGGTAATCGAGCAGCGTGCCGACGCTATCGTCTACGGCCTGAATAGTGCGAGTGTAATCAGTGATGTATCGCTGGTACGCCCACTTTCGCTTTTCATCCTGCGAAATCCCGAGTGGTGGATCGAACTTGAGGTTGGGCTTGCGCGTGTCTTCAACTCGAATCGAGGTGATCTTCACCGCTTCCGACCTCGTCTTGTAGTCGTCCATCAGGGTTTCCGGCTCCGGGAACTCACCTTCGACTCCGAGATTTTCGTGACGTTTGGCGGGGATCCACGATGAGTGTGGGGCTTTGTGATGAACCATCAGGAAGAACGGATTTTTGCTATCGCGAGAATCGAGCCAGTCGATAGCGAAATCGGTAATTAGGTCGGTTACGTAGCCTTCGTGTTGTTTCTCAACGCCATTCTCGATCATCATCGGATCGTAGTAGTCACCCTGACCCGGCAAAATGTTCCAGTGGTCGAATCCCTGAGGGTTGCTTTCTTCGTTGTTTCCAAGATGCCACTTGCCGACGATCGCCGTGTCATACCCAGCCTGCTTGAGCAATTTTTGGGATTGAATCGGACGTGAACTGTCGATCTCGTCATCGAGAGTTTTAACCTCGTTAACGTGGCTGTACTGACCTGTCAGAATCGTTGCTCGACTCGGTGTGCACAAGGCATTCGTGCAGAAGGTGTTGGTGAGTCTTACGCCCTGGTCGGCAAGTCGATCGATGTGAGGTGTGTGATTGATCTGGCTTCCGTACGCCGAAATGGCGTGGGCAGCGTGATCGTCCGACATGATGTAGAGGATATTTGGGCGGGTGCTCATGTATGACTCCAGTTTTGAATTCAGTAGGTTGGTTGAATCGTCTGGTGTCAACCCAGAGATTGTTACTTTACGCGTGTGGAAATCTCGAGGGAACTCGAAAAGACTTTGAACTTCGTAGGATTATCAAATAATTGACACGTAGAGTCGTTCCTCATCGGAGTTTGCTACCCAGAGAGCTGTCCACCGCACATATCCCTACGACGCACAGGGCGCCCGTGCCTCCATACGGCCTGCAGAGGCACGGCTTGCATAACTACTGGCCAGACTACTATCGGCTAAGAAGTGGCACGGGGTCAGAAAAGACCAGCCGGATACGGGATACCGGCTACCGCAATTCAGTCGATCCCGAAGTCGGTTGGCGTCAACATTGGCGTCAAACCGAAGATTTCAAAACCCCGCAGTGCAGAAATCGCTGAGAGTGATTCGAGTTTGGTGGGCCCGTCAGCCCAGTAGAAGTAAATCTGGTATTGACCTTGCAGTCTCCGCCTAACACAGAAGTTGCCAGACGGATTCGGTGGTTAGTTTGGTAAACAACTAAGGTCGTGATTCATCCTGAAGGCGATTGCACTTTGCTGATCAGGAAATGATCGTGAACTTACGGTAACCCAGGTATTTTTGGAAGTTAAATGTCACTTAGCGCCATATGTGCCCGAACAAATCGTATCTCCGGAATCGACGAGCAGGGCGACGGGCACCTAGATTGGACAAAACATCTCCGGTATTTGGATGCAGAGAATGGGGATTATGTAGAAGACAAATGCGAGTGTGCTTAACACGTTGAAAAACGAGAGTGGTATTTATCGGATTTTGGCCCGGGCCCGCATCGGATACTGTGGATCAACAACCGAAAAGCGCACGATTGAGCTCTATGCCTGTTATTTCGATATCGCCTGACGAATTCCTCGAGGGAGTCAACCGGGATCAAGCGGCTGCGTCCCACTTTTATGCTTTCCAACTCACCGTTCGTCAGGAGCTTGTACAGGTTTGTCCTTGAGAGTGAGAGACGCTCTGCCGCCTCATTAATCCTCAGCAATAATTTCCCGTCTGGTACTTCGGTGACCGGTTGGTATGGGCGAGTTTCCATAGAAGGGCTGAAGTGGATAGTGATGACACATTCCGTTACTGTTCCATCCACCCGTAAGGCGATCAAATGAAAATCACCAACATCCGTACCTACATAGTCGACCCGCTCATTCTGACCGGTAGTGGACGACGAAGGCCTCTCCGCTGGATGTTCGTTCGTGTCGATACCGACGAGGGAATCACTGGCTGGGGAGAGGGCAGCTCCTACCCATATCACGGATCCGACATGATCGGATTCGGTGTTCTGGCCGCACGCGACGCGCTCATCGGCGAAGATCCCACCAGCATTGAGCCACTCTGGCAAAAACTATTCCGACGACACACATCCGTGGGTGCCCGCGGTATTGCATCAGGCGTGGTCAGCGCAATCGATATCGCTCTCTGGGACATCACTGGCAAAGCGGCGAACAAGCCGGTGTACCAGCTGCTCGGCGGCAAGATGAGGGATGATGTAGACCTTTACGCCAATGGCTGGTTCGATGGCTGCGAAACACCTGACCAGTACGCACAAGCGGCCCGAGACGTCGTGCTCGCAGCCGGTCACACTGCCCTCAAACTATCCCCACTTCGTCAAGACGAAGCCAACCTTCGCACCGGAGGAATCTCACCGGAAGCTGCCGACGCCGCATCCGACATCGTGGCAGCCATCCGTGAAACCGTCGGTCCGAACCACGAAATACTCATCGACGCACACGGCAACTTCAACGTTCCCACGGCTGTTCGTCTTGGCAATCGACTATACGAGGAATCCAATATTGGCTGGTTCGAAGAACCGGTGCCAGCCGAGAGCAACGCCGCACTCAAACTCATTCGACCCCAGATGTCAGTCCCGATCAGCATCGGTGAGCGGCTCTTCACCCGCCACGACTTTGTCGAAATTTTCGAATCTAGACTAGCCGACTACATCATGCCCGATATCTGCCTGGCCGGAGGCATCACTGAAATGCGCAAGATCGCCAACATGGCCGAGGCGTACCACATACCGTTCAGCCCACACGATGCGATGGGCTCGTTGCAGATCGTCTCTGGAGCACAGCTTTGCATGACTCTCCCCAACTTCTATCGACTTGAGCACTCCATGGGTCGGATCGCCAGCTACAACCGCTACTTGCAAGAGCCGCTCAACTTCCACGATGGAAAAATCACGCTCTCAGACAAACCTGGCCTCGGTGTAGAGATGAACGTCGATGAAATAGAACGCACAGCAGTCCAAATGGAATTCCCCAAAGCACTTGTATAACCCCACCCGCAAAAGACCCCGATGAATTCTCAGAGCCTTTCAGTTTGAGTTCATATGGCAACAGAATCAGGAAATGGCGCGGTGATGTCGGACATTCCCTAAGGGCTAGAGGCCATTCTCGCCCTCGTTAGCAGCGCTTCCCTAATCCGCAGAACCCAAACTGATCTGGGTGTAGCAGTATCGGAGCCACTGGTGGAAGAACGTGTTCCGGTGCATTCGCCAACGGTTTACGGGGTTCGCAGGGTCAAAATTTTCAACCGGTGCAACCGAATTGTTGTCAGCATCCCTAAGCACTTCATACGCCAGTCTGTCCGAGCTGTATTCTGGGTGCCCTTGATGCATTAGTACCTTGTGATCTGTAGTCTCGAAAATCGAGTAACCCGACTGCGAGCCATGAGCAAGCAGGTTGATCTTGCCCTGATCCCTTGCCTTCAACAAATCAGAGTCCGACATCCCGGCCATTCTGCTCTGGGGTGAAAGGAACGCATCGTCCATGGCACCCATAATGAAGTGCTCCTGGTCGAGATTGTTCAGCTCATAAACGCCAAACAGTTTTTGTTCGAAATCTACCTTGCTAACGCCTTCCAAATAGGCAAGAGCGAACGCTCCCCAGCAAATACCAAGCGTATTGGGGGTTTTTGCACGAGCATGCTTCGCAATTTCCGTGAACTCATCCCAGTAAGCAACCTCTTCGAACTTGAGATGCTCAACCGGCGCGCCAGTGATGATCAGACCGTCAAGTGGCACATCTTTTGTTGCCTCGGCATAGCTAACGTAGTGATCATCGAGGTGACCGGGTTCCCAAGTTTTGTACTGATGTGATTCCAAGCGAATCCACACAGGCTCGATCTGCAACACAGAAAGTCCGAGCGGAAGAAGCAGGTTGAATTCATACTGCTCACCGAGCGGCATGATGTTCATGATGCCGATCCGCAAAGGTCGAATATCTTGCTTCTCGGCCTGTGGAACAGGAACCCACTTCACGCGGTTCCGCTCGATCTCGGGCAGCGCATGGTAATTAGTTGGAAGAATTAGTGTCATAGAAAGAATTGCCGGTCACAAGCGAATAATTCCGCTCGTGACCGGCACTTATTTACGATCTCTCCAAATGCTTGCTGGAAGTCTTCCTTGATGTCTTCAATGTGCTCAAGTCCAACCGATACACGAACCATCGTTGGAGTCACGCCAGATGAAAGCTGATCTTCTTCAGATAGCTGCTGATGAGTGGTCGACGAAGGATGAATAACCAGCGTCTTCGCATCGCCAACGTTTGCCAAATGGCTAGCCAGCTTCAGGCTATCGATGAACGTAACAGCATCTTCGTGGCCACCATTGAGCTCGAAGTTCAACATTGCACCAGAACCACGCAGCGTGTATTTGTTTGCGAGTTCGTTGTATGGGCTGGATTTCAGGCCCGGGTAAGCAACACTCTTGACGTTAGGGTGAGATTCAAGCCAAGTCGCAAGTTCTAATGCGTTGGCGGTGTGTCGCTCGACACGCAGGCTGAGGGTCTCAAGGCCCTGAATCAGTAGGAATGAGTTGAATGGCGACTGCGAAGGCCCATAATCTCGTAATCCCTCGAGCCTTGCTCGCATAGCGAATGCAACGTTTCGTCCCTCAGGAACACCCAGCATATTGCAGATATCACTGCCGAATCCAAAGGCACCCCAGTGCACTAGTCCGTGATATGCCTCACTCGGCTCTGAGAAAAGTGGGTACTTGCCGTTGCCCCAGTCGAACGTGCCGGCATCAATGATCACACCACCGATAGTCGTTCCGTGTCCACCAATCCACTTGGTAGCACTCTGAACAACAACGTCGGCTCCGTGATCGATAGGTCGAATCAGCGCGCCACATGCTCCGAGAGTGTTATCGACTACCAACGGGATATTGTGCTTCTTTGCGACAGCAGCAACCTTTTCGAAGTCAGGAACATTGAATCGCGGGTTACCCATCGATTCTAAATAAATCGCCTTCGTATTTTCGTCGATCAGCTTTTCGAATTCTTCAGCTGTATCGTCGGCTGCGAACTTGGTAGTGATACCTAATCGCGGGAACTGAACCTTGAACTGGTTCCACGTCCCGCCGTAGAGGTACGGAGACGAAACGAGGTTGTCGCCAGCTTGCATCATATTGGTGATGGCGATGAACTGAGCCGACTGGCCCGATGCTGTTGCCAACGCTGCCATTCCGCCTTCAAGTGCGGCAGCCCGCTTCTCGAAAACATCTGTGGTCGGATTCATGATTCGGGTATAGATGTTTCCGAATTCTGCCAGGCCAAATAGGTTTGCTCCATGTTCGGCGCTGTTGAACACGTAAGAGGTTGTCTGGTAAATCGGAACTGCCCGGGCGTTCGTAGTCGGATCAGGTTCCTGGCCCGCGTGGAGTTGGAGGGTCTCAAATCTGTAATCGCTCATAAATATTCCTCACCGATCCTAAAACGAGATTGCTTTGAAGTTGAATATGAAATACAGATTCAAAATCCATGCCATATTCCGTGCTCGCAACTACGACATCCAATTCAGTTGTTACATTCGCAGACCGTGGAAAACAGTATCGATATCAGGGGTCGAAACAGATCATTGCGGTGAAGCACAGGCTCGTGTTGTGTATGAATGAACTCTCATCAACAAATTCAACGGGAGTCTGAGTGGGGGTAGTATTCACCGTGGCAAATTTGCGGGCGGAATGTTCACAGGTAAAGTGTGTTTCGATACGAGTGGGTCAGGCGGTCTGAAGATGACCTCATTTACAACGGAGAATTATCCATGCGAGTGATACTGGTCGGATGCGAATACGTTGGTACGACAACTCTGGCTAATGCCATTGATGATTGGATGGACGCCAATATGGGCGTTCGATTTTCGCTGATCCATGATCACTGGAAGATTCCACACACGTCGAGTCACCCAGACGACTCAACGCCGGAAGAGCAGGCCTGGTTGCTTGCCGCTACTCCGAAATTCAAAGAAATGCACCAGCGTCACAGTCTGTACTACCACGTTCAAGCTGGCACTTTCAGTCACGATGACGGCATGGTTGTTGGCGGTGCGATTGAAGACGGTGTTTACGGCCCGAAGTACTTCGATTACGGAGGGCCCGGGCACCGGCTGGATCGAGAAACCGTTCAGCACCAGTGGGAGAACACAATTCTTCACTTCACCGATGAGACGGTGTTGGTTCATGTGACTGCCGACACCGAGGTGATCAAGCAGCGGATGCAGGACGATCCTCATGAGAACATGGTGATATCTGAAGGCGACATCGATCAGGTGAAATCGCGTTTTGGCGAACTTGTGGAATGGTCGGTTCTCGACAAGAAGATAGAAGTGGACAATAGTGGTTCAATTGAAGACACGCTGGCGCAGTTTGTTAACAAGATGGAGCCATACTTGACCGATAATGATCGCAATCGCATGAAAGCTCACTCGTCGTAATAATGAAACTCGGAATTCTTTCTCGTAGCCAGAATCTTTATTCGACTCGTCGACTGGTTGAAGCCGCCCAGATGCGGGATCACGAAGTGCGGGTTGTCGACTACTTGCGTTGCTACATGAACATCACCTCCCGCCATCCGGAAGTTCTGCTCCATGGCGAAGCACTTGAGTTCGATGCCGTGATGCCCCGAATTGCAGCCAGTAGAACGTTCTATGGCACATCGGTTGTTCGGCAGTTCGAGATGATGGGTGTTTACACGGCGAACGAATCCCAAGCGATCAGTCGTTCACGAGACAAGCTGCGATCGCTCCAGATCCTTTCTCGCACAGATATCGATATGCCTCACACAGGCTTTGCCGAACAGACACAGGACTTTGATGGCCTGATTGAAGCTGTCGGGGGACCTCCGCTTGTTGTGAAGCTGTTGGAGGGCACTCAGGGCGTTGGAGTCGTGCTTGTTGAGTCGGAATCAGCTGCACGATCAGTAATCGATGCGTTTCGGCAGCTCGCTGCTCACTTTCTCGTGCAGGAGTTCATCAAAGAGGCGAATGGTCGGGATATTCGTTGTCTGGTTATTGGCGATCAAGTTGTGGCTGCGATGGAACGCATTTCGGATGGCGCAGATTTCCGATCGAACCTGCACCGGGGCGGTACCACGCATCAAATTGAACTAACCCCTGATGAGTTGGAGATTGCCAAGAAGGCCACCGAGGCTCTGGGGCTTGAGATTGCCGGCGTCGACATATTGCGATCTAACAGGGGCCCGCTTGTTATTGAAGTGAACTCGTCACCTGGAATCGAGGGGATCGAAACCGCAACTGGTGTTGATGTAGCGGGGATGATGATCGATCACGTTGAAACTTCATTAGCGTCCAGAAAACCGGGTGGGCAGGTTTCAGCGTAATGCCCCCTCCCAGAACTCGTCGGAAAGAGCTGATAGCAATCGGGTGGCGCGAACGGGTTTCGCTGCCTGACTTCGAGGTTGAGGGGATCAAAGTAAAGGTCGATAGCGGTGCTCAAACCTCGTCGATTCACGCTTTTCGACCTCGGTTCAGCCAGCGCGACGACGGAGAGTGGGTTTCGTTCGAGATCCACCCTCGTCGAAGAAGCCGCAAAGATGCGATTCGAGTGAGTGCAAAAGTGCTTACACATAGATGGATTCGCAGCTCGAACGGTAAGCGCGAACTTCGGCCGGTGATTGTGACCACGATGAGCCTGGCAGGCGAGGTTTTTCAGGCCGAGATGACACTGGCGAATCGTCACCTGATGGCTTACCGGATGATTCTGGGGCGATCGGCAATGCGTGGGCGGTTTATCGTCGACCCCAGCAAATCGTACAAGTTCGGTGAATAGGCCCCGCAGGGGGCGTTATATTTAGAACGAATTGCGTCTCGCTGTAATCTTCTGAGCCATATCTTTCGGGTTGAGCGTTATCATTCTTCGCCCACCTGTATTCATTTAGTTCCTTACGCCCGGAGTGACTCCATGCCCCAAGATGTTGTTCGATATGGCCTGCTATCTACCGCACAGATTGGGCTGAACGCCCATCTTCCGGCTTCTCGTGAGTCGAAGAACTCCGAGATCGTGTCGGTTTCATCTCGAACTGCGGCTAAGGCCGAGGCTGCTGCTAACGAGCATGGTATTGAGCGCTGGTATGGCTCGTACGAAGAGCAGCTTGCGGATTCGGGAATCGATGCGATCGTGAACGGCCTTCCAAACGGGATGCACTGTGAATGGACGATCAAAGCGGCTGAGGCTGGCAAGCACATTCTGTGCGAAAAGCCGATGGCTGTTTCGGCCGAAGAGTGCCAGCGAATGATCGACGCGGCGAACGCCAATAACGTGGTGTTGGTCGAGGCGTTTACGCACCGATGGAATCCGCACATGCGCAAAGCGCGCCAGTTGATTGCCGAGGGTGCGATTGGCGAGATTCAGACGATCGATTCGGCGTTGTGTTTCAACATTGCTGAACCTGATGGAAACGTTCGATTTTCACAGGAATTGGCCGGTGGGGCGCTGTGGGATGCGGGTTCGTACGCCGTTTACGCCACGCGATTTGTGATGTCGGCCGAGCCGGTGCAGGTGCGTGGAACTTCACATGACTCTGGAAACTGGGGAATCGACACCACGTTCTCGGGGACAATGAAGTTCACAAACGGTGCTATTGGCAACATCACAACCAACATGGAACAGCCATTCCGCTGCTTCATTACGATCGACGGTTCCAAGGGCCGAATCGAGATTCCGGGGATGTTCGATGATTCGGGGCCGATCATCATCAAAACTGGTGATGGACGAAACGGTGAAACGACCCAGATAATCGCAACTCCAGCGCCGTACAGGTTCGTTGTTCAATTTGATGAATTCTCTGAATGTGTACTTACCGGCAAGAAGCCCGATTACCCGGGAGAAGACGGTTTGCGAAACACGGCAGTTATCGAGGCGCTGTACAAGTCGGCGGAATCAGGGCGCCCCGTTGATTTGAGTCTTTAGAGTTCGGATCAATCGGTAGGTGTGAATGACTGAGAACCCTGAACCACAAGACTTTGTTGCTGAAGTGGCCGCAGGTTACGACGCTGTTGGTGATGACTACTACCGGTATTGCCGCAGCGAACCCAGCGCGGTTGTCGAGAAATATGGACGGTTGATTCTTGACGGAATCGTGCAAGACGGCAGTGTTCTTGAACTGGGCTGTGGAAACGGTTTGCCGACCACGCAAAAGCTTGCCCAGAAGTTCGATGTCACCGCACTCGACTTTTCTCAAAAACAGATCGAAAAAGCCCGTCAAAACGTTGCTGGACCACGTTTTCTTCATGCCGACATGTCGACCGTTGAGTTCCCCGAAGGTCATTTTGATGGGGTGATTGCGTTTTACTAGATTATCCATGTACCTCGCGATCGGCAACTCGAGCTATTCAAATCGATATTCTCGTGGCTTAAGCCCGGGGGTCTGTTTGTTGCGACACTCAGCAGATCAGATGAAGAGCAGTACATCGAAGAAGACTGGTTCGGGGCACCTATGTACTGGAGCGGGTTTGATGCCGACACGTACAGGAAGATGATCGTCGAATCTGGGTTCGTAATTTCATCGGACGTAGTGGAAACTTCCGATGATCCCAACAGCGATGGCGAGAAGGAGATTCACCTCTGGATGGTTGCTCGTCGACCTGAATAGCGCCACCGCAGGTCGAACAAGGGCGTAACATGCGCCCGTTACTCACTACTGCTCAGCAATTTTCAGGTGTCAAAAACGATGTATCCAAGTGATGTTCGACAGAAATTAGCCACCGGCAATCCCGTTCTCGGAACCAGCATGTTCACTCGTGAACCATTCGTTGCCCAGTCTATTTATCAGACCGGAGCTGACTGGGTGTGGATCGACCAGGAGCATTCGCCAGACGGGTTTGAGTCTGTCGGCACTATTTGCGTGCAGGGTCGAGAGAACGGCAGTGCGCCAGTTATTCGGATTCCCTACAACAATCAGGGAGACATCAAGAAGGCTTACGACGTTGGCGCGGTTGGCGTGATGGTGCCTCAGATCGATACACCTGATGACGCCAAACAAGCAGTGCATTGGGCGAAGTATCCGCCGATGGGCATGCGAGGAATCGCACCGTTCTTTGCCGGCTATCTTGGTCTGACTCAGCAGGATATTATCGATAACGCAAACGACGAGACGATATTGATGCTGCAGATGGAGAGCGTTGAAGCGTACGAAAATCTCGACGAGATCCTGGCGGTTCCCGGATACGAAGTGCTTCTGGTTGGACCGACCGACCTTTCGGCTTCGCTGGGCATTAGCGGTGATATTCACAACTCGAAGGTCGAGAACATCATGATCGATGTCGCAGCTCGCATAAAAGGCACTGGCAAGTATTTGGCGACTACGTTCGGAGATGTTGATGACTGCCGACGCTGGATTGGCGAGGGCTACCAGATGATGAACGTATCGAGCACGCTGGCGCTTGGGACGATTCAGACTGAGGAGATCTACGCTGAGCTGCGAGAGCGGTACAAGGCTTAGTCGACTAATTGAGAAGTAGGCAATAAAAAAGCCGACGGGATCTTTCCCGCCGGCTTTTTTATTGTCGCTAGTAAGCTGCTAGTCCATGTGCAGGGCAACACGTTGCGCCTGCGTTCCGGTGTCCTTGCCCTGCCATTCGGCGAACTCGAACGCTTCGTTCACCTGATCAAGTGCAAAAGTGTCGGAAACGACGTCCATCAACTGGTACTTGTCCTTGGTCTTCACGAGGAACTGCAGGGCAGCTTCGATGACCCACGGGTTGTAGTGAACCGTGCCGACCCACTTGGTCTGGTTACCGATGATTTTGCCAGCGGGAATCGTGAGGCTTCCACCACCAATGTTTCCAATGTCGAGATACGACCCGTTGATGCGGACCATGTCGAGACCTTCATAAGTTGCTGCTGCGATTCCAACCACTTCAACCACAACGTCGGCGCCTATGCCGCGAGTCAACTCACGAACACGTTCAACGCGTGATTCGGCGGTTGGGTATTCGGTCATTGAAATCGTCGATGTCGCACCACATTTCATGGCGCGATCGAGTCGATTCTGCTGACCATCAATGACGATGATCTGGCTTGCGCCACGCTCGGCGGCAACTGCCGTTGCGTAGATTCCGAGTCCACCGGCACCTTGAATAACGACGGTATCGCCAAACGCAACGCCAACGCGCTCAAGTCCGAACAAAACTTGCGCTAAAGCACAGTTCACAGCTGGTACGGCTTCACTCGGAAGCTCGTCTGGAACTTTGTAGGCGTAGTGGCCGGGTTCGAGATAGAAGTACTCTGCCATGCCGCCGTTGCAGTATGGGTAATCGTCGAGTCCAACCATGTTTCGGCGCTGCCTGAACGTGCATGCGTGGTGTTCGCCGCGAATGCAGTGGTAGCAACGGTGGCACGGGAAGAAGAATGGGAACGCCACTCGATCGCCTTCTTTGAGCGGTCGGCGGAGTGAGTCGGTGTTGATGCCATTGCCCAACGAGTGAACGACGCCAGTGAACTCATGACCCAGTACCCGTCGCTTTGAACGAGGTGGTCCATCTCCATCGCCACGCCAGACATGCAAGTCAGATCCGCAAACGACCGCGTCGGTGTTCTTGATGAGTATTCCACCGGTTTCGATTTCGGGGGTTGGAAGAGTTTCCAACTCGAACGGCTTACCGGGTTCGGTAAAAACTGTAGTTAGGCCCTGAGGCATTTTCGTAAATTCTCCACTTTGGGAATTCGTTAATTAGTTCGCTCGACAAAATTTAGGCTCATCGGACGCCCGCAGCAAGCAAATGAACCCAGAAATTACCAATTATTTGAGGCAATGTGTTCGCGCGGGCGCTCACCGCGCTTAATGACTGGCGTATACTCCGCCCCGTTTTCCGTGTTCATTCGACCGCATTGCTCAGGTAAATTCGGAGCGGCGAGCAGGATGGACTCAATTTAGAAAGGGACAGCAAAATTGCTGGAGCGATTTCACGTACCAAGTGATATAGCAGTCCATGTCGACGTAGACGACATGACGACGACTGTGACCGATATTTTCTTGAAGATGGGCATGTCTGCCGACGATGCCGATAAAGCAGCAGAAGTACTTGTCTACGCCGACATACGGGGCATCGAAACCCACGGTGTGTCCAACATGCTGCGCCGATACGTCGAGCAGTTTGGTGAGGGTGGGATTAACCCCACTCCAAATCCTAAAATTATTCGAGAGATGCCAGCAGCTGCAACGATAGATTGCGATGGAGGTCACGGTCTTGTTGTGGGCCCGATGGCTATGGAAATGGCGATCGAACGAGCCAAGACTTACGGCATCGGAACGATCACCGCGAACAACGGTCGACACTTCGGTGCTGCCGCGTTCCACGCCGCAATGGCGTTAGATCATGGAATGATCGGTGTCGCAATGACTACCGGTGGAATGTCGGTGCTACCCGTTGATGGCGCCAAGCCGATGTTCGGCCTAAACCCGATTGCCATAGCCGTGCCGACTCACAGTGAAGCACCGTTTATTTTCGACGCATCCATGAGCTCGGTGGCAGGTAACAAGATCGCTCTCGCGCAACGCCTTGGTGTCGATGTGGCACCGGGTTGGATCGCAGACGCAGATGGTGTCCCGATCATGGAAGAAAGCCCGGTACCCGACAAATACTTCATGCTGCCATCTGGTGGTTCTCGCGAGGGCGGTGCGCACAAGGGGTCGAGCCTGGGCATATGGGTTGAAGTGATGTGCACACTCTTGGGCTCAACGGGCGCGGGGCCAAACCGTAGGGGCGGTGCAGCTCACCACTTCATTGCTTACAACGTAGAGGCATTCGCCGATCTCGAAGAGTTCAAGAGCGAGATGGACATCTACATGAACGAGATCAAGAGCACGCCGCCGATTCCAGGAAAAGAACGTGTTGTGTATGCCGGACTTCCGGAGCATGAGGAAGAAATCGAGCGTCGTGAGAACGGAATTCCGTATCACCCCGAAGTTATTGATTGGTTCCGCGGAATTACCGGGGAACTCGACATTACGTGGCGACTAACAAGCGACTAAAGCAGGAGATTCATATTGGCAAAGCGAATTAATAAGTGCATTGAGTTGCTCGAGCAAGGTCAGCCGTTCTACGCGACTCACCCGACCGAGCTGACGTACGAAGCAGGTGTGAAGGACTCTCAGACATGGGCAGACATGCTGATGATGGACTTCGAGCATCACCCATTCGACACGGTTGGTCTGGTCAACTACATGCGTGGTTTGAAGGATGGCGGGCCGACACCAAGTGGTCACGCGACCCCGACGGTGCTTTGCACACTTCCTTCGAATGCAATCACACCCGAAGAGGTGCGATACAACGCATGGCAGGCTCGTCACGTATTGAGCGCTGGAGTTCACGGAATACTGCACACCCACACTCGTACGGCTGCATCGGTGGCAGCATTTGTGCAGATCACTCGGTATCCGTTCCAAGAAATCGACCGTGACGTGATCGGTGAGGGGCTTCGAGGTGCTGGAGGACAGCGACCGGCCAACGAAATCTGGGGACTTTCACCCGCCGAGTATGCAAAAGCCGCCGACCCGTGGCCTTTGAACCCGGATGGCGAGCTGATTCTGGGTCTCAAGATCGAAGATAGGTACTGTCTTGCGAACGTCGACGAAATCGTTGAAGTACCGGGAATCGCATTCGCAGAGTGGGGACCTGGAGACATGGGAATGTCGCTTGGACACCCGGACGCACACGACCCTCCGTATCCGGACGACATGAACGATGCACGGGACAAGATCAACGCCGCTCTCACTCGTAAGGGCATCGGCTTCTACGCAAGCTGGGCTGACGACAACATGACCATGGAAGAACGGGTCGACTACTCGATCGACGTTGTTAAGGTCAAGATGATGGGCGCAACTGAGGAATGGGCGGCTTACGGCCGAAAGAAGACCGGACGCACGATGGCTGTTTAGCCGGAATCTCTGGCTTCTCTCACGCCTTTTGGCGAAACAGACTGTAAATTGAGTCGAGCTCGTGAAAGCGGGCTCGACTCGCGTTCAGACCAGGCCAATCCTAAAAACGGCCTTAATCTGGCTGGCCAATATTGAAATATTCGGGAATTCAAAAGATGAAAGTACTAGTAACTGGCGGATCGGGAATTGTTGGTCATTACGTGATCGACGAGTTGTACAAACTCGGCCATGAAGTGATCAACGCCGACAAATTCCGCATGTCCAGCAACCTGAGTCACAGTGGAACAACCGGTCAACTTGCCAGTGCCGACGCTGCGGTGGGGTTGCGGGAGAACTGGCCGAGAATCCCGACATTCTTCGAGGTTGAGATTTCGGACTACGGTCAGGTGATTTCGTCGATGGACGGTTGCGACGCGGTTATTTCGCTTGCTTCACGACCGAGTGCGGCGAACTACGTTGAAGAAGACGTTGTTCGCACGAACACCATGTCGATGTGGAACGTGTGTAGAGCAGCCGAGCAGCTCAAGGTGAAGCGTGTTGCGCTTGGCTCTTCCTACAACTCCGTGGGAGCCATGGGCACTGCTGCTCGATGGGAGCCCAAAGAGGTCAAGCCGCCCGAGTACTTCCCGATGGACCAGAACGTGTACACACGCTCTGAAGATCCGTACTCGATTGCCAAGTGGCTTGGTGAAGAGATAGGTGAGGCGTTCTCACGTCGTTCTCCGTGGATGGCAATCGCCAGCATGCGGTTCAACGGCATGTGGGACGACGCGTACTTCACGCATCTGCAGGCGAACCCGATTACCGATCCGTGGACTCGCTGTCAGGGATTCTGGACGTACCTGCACATTCGCGATGCTGCCAGAGCGTGTGTTCAGTCGGTTGTGAACAAAAACTGGAATGGTCATCACCGATTCTTCTTGAACGCCAAGGACACGATGCTGAATATCCCAACGATGGAGGCGATCAAGACGGTTTATCCCGACGTTCCGCTGAAGAAAGAGTTCGACGGCTTCGAAGCTCCACTTTCGATTCAGAATGTGAAAGATGTGATTGGCTGGGAGCCGATTTATTCGTGGCGAGACGAACAGTTCAGTTCGTAGCCGTTCGCCAATAGGATCTGAGCAGGTGCCGCACATCGTAGACTTGTCACATGTGCGGCGCTTTTGTTTATGTCTATGTCGGGGGAGTTCGCTACCAGTTGATGGGTAGTGGAGTTGAGCGCGCGGGTGTTGGCGATTTGATTGCCCGGCGACCCGATCTTGGTTCGAGGTTCAATATTCGCCCAACGCAGGATGTTGTGATGGTCGTCAATGAGGATGGTCGCCCGGTCGCCCGGCCCATGCGATGGGGATTGATTCCCAGCTGGGCAAAGGCCGACAAATTGCCGCGAAGTACGTTCAACGCGAGAGACGATCGACTGGCAGAATCGGGCATGTGGCGTGGGCCGTTCAAGCGCAGCAGGGGAGTTGTTCCGGCGAATGGATTCTTCGAGTGGAAGAAGACTGATGGCCAAAAGCAGCCGATGTACATCACACCAAAAGACGGAGAGATATTTCGGTTCGCAGCCGTGTATGACTTCTGGATAAACGAACACGGCGAAACGGTCGAATCTTGTGCCATTGTCACCACCGAGGCCAACGATTTTATGTCATCGATCCACGATCGAATGCCAGCAATTCTTGATGAAGAAACCGTGGCGCTGTGGCTTGACCCGGCGACAACTGAGACTGACAGTCTGCAACCCATTCTCATGCCGTCTGCAAACGAAATTCTTCAGGCTCATCCGGTATCGACCCGGGTCAATTCATACAAAAACGATGATGAAAGTCTGATCACAGAAGTGTCGATCAGTGAACCCGAATCGGCTGAAGGGCAGCTAGGCTTGTTCGACGACTCAACTGACTAGTCAAAAACGAACACGATGCAACGGCCCCCTGATTACCCAGAAAACGAACCGCCCGAGGACGAGACCCTCGACGACGATCTCGTCAACAAGGTCTATGGACCTTCGCAGGACGACATAGACCGATCGTGGGAAGGTTACGAGACAGGTCGCAGTGTCGGCGGCAAGAGCATGACCGGGATCGTTTGGAAAGCCGCTATCATTGTGGTTTCGCTGGTGATTCTGGCGTCGATGTCGCTCGGGGTACTGAGCCCATTGTTTGGCGGATCCGATTCACCCCAAGAAAGAGCACCTGAACGGATAACCGCAACCGTTCTGCGCGTGATCGATGGTCGCACCATAGTCATCAATTCTGGCGATGGCGAACAGACCGTGAGATTGATAGGTGTTGAATCACCACCGTTCGGCAATCCGTTCTACGATTTCGCGGGCGAGGTGACGCAGAGTTGGATCGGCGGAAAAACCGTATTGCTGGAGGCCGATCAGCGAGATTCTGATGATCAGGGTCGTCTGATGCGATACGTATTCTTCGACAACGTCATGATCAACGCTGCTCTGATATTGAATGGTCTTGGAACAGCCGGATCTGAACAGCCGAACATCAGGTACAGCGATTATCTGACTGATATGGAACGCCAGGCCCGAGGGAACGGCGTCGGTATCTGGGATGAAGCGTTCGGCGATCTGGATGCAGCGAACACAGAAGCGTCGATACGAACCTCATCGTCTCTGGGGTTCCGTTAGTTGACCACCCCTACTCAACCGATCGATGGACGCGCGTCTCAGCGATTAAAATCTGTTATTTCCAATCCGTCGTACCGACGACTCTGGGGCATAGGAATCGCGTCGGCAACGATGCGCTGGATGGAAACGGTTGCACTTGGCATCTACGTTTTCGAACTCACAGGATCGCCGTTCTGGGTCGCCATAGTCGGATTCTTACGCATGATTCCGATGTTCTTGCTCGGGCCGTCAATCGGTCTTATCTCTGATCGGGTGAACAGAAAAGTTCTGCTTGGTGGCGCTATGGGGTCGTTGTCGGGTGTTTATCTGATCATGGGGATGCTTGTTGTCAGCGGGCGAATCGAGCTGTGGCACATCTGTGTCGGGGCTACTCTCGCCGGCGTGATGTGGTCGACCGACTTCCCGGTTCGAAGAGCGATGATTGGCGATGCTGTTGGGGCGGAGGGCATCTCGACTGCAATCGGTATCGACATGGCGAGCAGCAACTTCTCAAGAGTAATCGGGCCTCTCGGTGCCGGTACGTTCCTTGCCACACTCGGCGTTCAGGCGGCGTACTTCACCGGGGCGATATTGTTCAGTTTTGGCTCACTGTTGGCGTTCTCGCTGCCTTATGTTGCTCCGGTGGTGACGAAAGGGCCTCGACTGGGCTATTTCGCGAATTTGGGAGAGGGGCTGAGGCATGTGCGAGCTGATCGAATAATCACGGTTACGCTCATTATCACGATTGTGATGAATATTTTTGGTTTCCCGTACCAGCATATGGTACCCGTTATCGGAGCCGAAACGCTCATGATCGGGCCGTTGCTGATCGGGATATTGCTGGCCACTGAGGGAATGGGAGCAACGATCGGTTCGCTGGTGATCGCTTTGAAAGCTCGTCCGGGTGGATACACCAGGATTTACGCGTTCGGGTCGGTCCTGGCCCTCACCGCCATTCTTGCCTTTTCACTCTCGCCTTCATACTGGATGGCACTACCGATCTTGCTGATTGGGGGATTCTCGATGTCGGGCTTCGCAACGATGCAGAGCATCATCGTGATCACTTCTACCCCAGCAGAAATTCGGGGGCGAGTGTTGGGCGTGCTTGCCGCATCGATAGGCACCGGTCCTTTTGGTGCACTAATCGTCGGTGGACTGGCCGTTTGGTGGGGCGCCAACAATGCGGTGACGGCAATCGCTGTGACGGGATTGGCGTTTACTGTTCTTGCGCTCGTGATTTGGCCATCGTTCATTCGCAGCGCTGTGAAGCCTCAGTCATCAGGTGCCGGTGTCGTTGGCGAAAACGAGTGACATGACGTACAAAAACGTGATCAAGAAGATCAGAAAAATAACGAATCGCGGGTTTGGTTTGAATTTCACGAATATGGTCTTCGAGGGTTAGCTTTTACTGTGGTTTCTGACGTGGTTTCTAACAACGATACAAGCGATGGCAGTTCAATCTACTCCCTCGTAGCGTTGGATATCGATGGCACGATGATTGGTGAAGACCGAATCGTGAAGCCTGAACTGATCGACGCGATAGCCCGTGTTCAATCGTCAGGCGCCGTTGTTTCGGTTTCGACAGGTAGAACGCTGATGCCTGCAATGCGAATAACCGAGAAGGCTGGAGCAGTGGGTCCGGTCATATGTTTTCAGGGGGCTATGACATTCGATCAGACCGCAAAAACGGAGATTCGGCATGTACGTCTTGATGAGGAGATCGTCGGGCAGGCACTGGACGGTCTTATGGCGACCGTTCCTGAGGTGATGATGTTTCTTGACGATGATGTGTGGGTTGAGAAACGTTCCGAATGGACCGACGGCTATGGAAAGCGAATGGGCGTGAATATTCGTGATACGGAATCGCTGAGGGCCATGGCTGACCAAAAGCCAACCGCCATCGTTGGTGTGGGCGAACCCGAGATTATTGGGCCGCTGGTAGAAAAGCTTCACGGTCAACTCAACGGCACGGCGCTTGTTACTCATTCGTTGCCGATGTTCTGTGAGGTCGAGGCGATTGGCGCTGGAAAAGATCACGCGGTTGCGCATTTGGCCGAGTCCCTTGGTATTGATCGTTCGGCAGTGATCGCGATTGGCGATGGCAAGGGCGACCAGTCGATGATCGGGTGGGCGGGACTGGGTGTGGCGATCGAAGGTGGTCATCCAGACGCTTTATCTTCGGCGGATCAGATAATCTCCATTCCTGAAGATTCGGGTCTGGTTAACTTCCTTGAATCGTTATCTGACGCTGGTAGATTTGGTTCCCCGAGCCATTCATAGAACTTAATTTCGTGGCCTCGGGCCGAAGCAGTGATGCAGTTAGGCAGATTTTTTTGAAAGACGTAATCGTTCTCGGTGGGCTAAACATGGATCTGATCGTGGATACACCACGGTTGGCGGGTCCGGGTGAAACTGCGGAAGGGACGCGGTTCTACACAACGCCGGGTGGCAAGGGTGGCAATCAGGCAGTTGCTGCAGCTCGACTCGCGGAAAGTCCGGGATCAGTGAAGATAGTTGGTCGGATAGGCGACGATGGGTTTGGCGAGGAGATGGCCGAGTTCATGTGCAATGAGGGCATCGACACTTCACTTCTTAGACGCACCGAGAACATCGCATCGGGAATTGCGGTGATTTTTATTCTTCCCGATGGCGAGAACCATGTGAATCCGGTTTACGGAGCGAACGCACTATGCGATACGCAGCAGTCGAACGACGTCGTTGCGGCACTTGCTGGCGCTGGGGTGCTGCTCTGCCAGCAAGAGGTGCCATTGCCAGCGACCAAAGCATCGATAGACGCGGCGGCGAAGGCCGGGGTGATGGTTGTGCTGGATCCGGCTCCGGTTCGTGAGGTTCCAGACGGGTTTTACGACTCGGTGACGGTATTGACACCAAACCAGGGTGAGGCATCGTCGATGGCTGGAATAGAGGTAGTCGATTCCGCTTCGGCCAGGTCAGCAGCGGTGAAAATTCGCAACACAGGAATCGAGACTGTGGTCGTGACTCTTGGCGATCAGGGTGCGTGGGTCGAATCAGACGGTATTTCCGAACTGCTTGATCCGTTCAAGGTTGACGTGGTTGCGACCGTTGCTGCCGGAGACGCATTCAACGGTGGATTTGGCATTGGTATAGCCTCGGGGATGAGCTTGCTCGACTCCGCTCGATTGGGTATGGCGTCAGGTGCCGTGTGTGTGGGCAGAGACGGTGCTCAGGAAGCAATGGGAAGTCGAGCCGACATCGATGCGTTACTGGCTTCTCGATAGGTAGTACTGCTACTTGATCACGGGTGGGGAGTCGGCGATATCGGCGATCGATGAAACACCTGCTGCGTTCATCAGTTTCGCAAGCCGTTTGTTGATCCGTGCAGGTAGTCCTGGGCCTTCGTAGATAAACGACGTGTACAGCTGAATAGCTGATGCGCCCTTGGCCAGCAACTGCCACACATGCTCGGCGGTCGTTACTCCACCGCAGGCGATGATACTGGCCCCGCCCTGAACCCTCGCCTGAACATCAGCGATCATGAGCTCGGTGTGTTCGAACAGCGGAGCACCGCTTAGTCCACCACGACCGCTTTGCAACCGACTGCTTTCTATCGGGTGGGTGTTGGCAACGACCAGACCGTCTACCCCTGCATCGACAGCCGTTTCAGCGAGCTTGAGAATTTCTTCGCGATTTTCGTTGTCACGAGGCCATGGCGGCAATTTCACAAACAGGGGAACTTGCTTTTCGGCGACCAGTCCTTCGATCAGGCCGCGTAGCCTTGCAGGTTCGTGGAATATTCGAAGTCCGGCAGTGTTGGGGCTACTGATGTTCAGTTCGATTCCCGCTACTAGAGGCTGGGTGCGACGCAAGCACTCGAATATCTCGTCTTCGATCGTTCCTGCGATGCTCACCAGAACACGGTTTTTGTATTGTTGCGCTTTGTTCAGTCGCTTCAGAGCCGATTCGAGACCCTGACCGGGGAATCCCAGAGAGTTCATTACGGCTTTCTGGTCGGGCAGTCGAACCATTCGAGGTTTTGGGTTACCGGGGCGCGACGCCAGAGTGACCGTGCCACCGGTTACGAATCCGAAGCCAAGTCTCAATACCGATCCAAGCACCTTGCAGTCTTTATCGAAGCCTGCAGCCATGCCGACTGGCGTTGGTAGCGAGATACCAGCGAGTTCTGTTTGGAGTTCAGGTTTTCGAGCGCCATTTGTGAGTCGGAATGCGTTCCAAACCCCCGGAATTGTGAGTGCCGTCTCAGCAAGTTTGTGTGCGCCTTCGGGTGGGAACCTGAAAATAAGTGGCTTTGCAGCCAGGCTGTAAATGCTCGTTTTTTTGCTCCAGATCACCGCAACATTGTGCCGTGATTTGCTTCGTAAGCGGTTTCGCCCAGAGTAACCAGAAGTAAGATGTTAATCGCCCCCGCCGCTAATCTCGACTGTATTTCGGGGGCTTAGAGGCTAATCTGGACACATGACACTGGAATATCACATCGGCGAGTCGGCGAATCCCAAGGGTCATGCACTGATCTATTTTAAAGATGGATCGAACTTGGACCGTGTTGGCGCATCGTACATTGTGATCCTGCCGGTGTCGGTTGATATCAGCAAATACGTGCCGCCATTTCTGGCAGGGCAGGTCGAGCAACTGGGATCGGGCGAGATGTCGTCATTTGCTTTCCCACCAGCCCCCGAGATGGTTCCTTCTGAAAAATGGTTGCGTGAGACCGCAGTAAACCGCGGCGACGATCTGCTGTATGGCGGTGTTGCGAACCTTGACGATGTGACCGCTCTGATGGAAGTGGTTGCGGGTATTTCCGCCGAATACGCTTCTCAGTACGACAGTCTTGCCAATGTGGCGGGCGAGTCGACCAACCAACAGGTCGAGAGCGCTGTTGCGGATTCGAATCATGAAGCGGTAGAACAAACCACAAACGTCAACGACGTGATTTATAGCATGATGTCGGAACCTGATCTGCTTACCGAACTCACAACGTTGATGGGAAGATTCCAGTACGAGTCGAGCGGTGGTGACACTGCAGGAGCAAACGAGAGCGAGGCGAAGATTCGTGCGATCGCCGAGCATGTTCCCGAGAACCGCCGAATTGACCTGCTTATCGAATCCGCAACCGATGGCAGTGAAGAATCTGCGAAGCGTGCGCAGCTATATCTTGAACGGGCGTTTGCTATGTATCGCGAGGACTATACCCGGGTACACGTGCTCGAACAGGAAATTCAGCGGCTAGGCAGCGATTAAATCAACGCTGATCTCAGCTGGTCGGTGGTGATGTTCCCACCGCTGGCGATAAGCACGACTCGCTTACCACGTAGTTGTTCTTTCATGTTGATAGCAGCCGCAAGTGAGGCCGCTCCAGCGTGTTCGACGAGCGTTCTGGTTGCGTGAACGTACTGCTTTATAGCCGAACTAATGTCTGAGTCTTCGACGAGCACGAATTCCTTCAGCCGGTTGCGCAGTATTCCTATTGGCAGTGTGTATGCGCCTTCGGTTGCCAGCCCTTCGGCTATCGTCGACATCGGGTAGATACCGAATTCGCCAGATTCCCACGCGTGGTAAGCCGCAGGTGCGTTCGCCGACTGAACGCCCACAACATGGGTTGACGGCGATAGGGCGTCGGTAACGATGCATGCGCCTGAGGCTCCTGAACCAGCTCCGATCGGAACGATCAGTACATCGATATCTTTTAGATCCTCGTGAACCTCAACTGAGTAGGTTGCGACCCCGGCGATAAGTGCTGGTTCGTTGGCTGCGTGGACGAAACGCATCCCTGTGTTTTCAGCTATCTCTTCTGCGTGTTCGCGGGATCGTTCGAAGACATCGCCGTGAAATACAACCTCTGCTCCCAGTGAGGCGATTGCGGCAGCTTTTGCGGTGTTTGCACCTTCCGGCAGCACCACGGTGCAGGCTGCCCCGAAAGTTTTGGCCGCATAGGCAATCGATTGTCCATGATTTCCCGATGACGCTGTTACAAAACCACGTTCTCGTTCATTTTGCGACATTTGGGAAACGAGGTTTATTCCTCCTCGTACTTTGAAAGCGCCGAGTAGTTGGAAATTTTCGTGCTTGACCCAGACATCGGCGTCTAGCAGTTCGGATAGCACCGGATAGTGTCGCAGCGGGGTGTGCGTGACATGGCTCTTGATCGCAGATCTTGCAGTTCGAATGTCGTTGATCGTTGGTTCGGTCAAGTTTGAGACTTCGGTCATTCAATGAATCCTTGGGACTGGCAGTTCCTTCAGCGCCAAAGAGTACAAGAGGTGGCGCTGGTTTGAAGTTTATTCAATGCACAAAAACAGATACCTCAGCGGGAATTCAGGAGTACAGTTTGTGGCGGGCGTCCCGATGTGGACGCAGAACGTGTTTTAGAGAGAATTTTGGCAGTAGAGAATCCGATAGATCAGCGCGAAGCACAGATTGAGAGTAATCAACCCGTGACTTCACGACGCGCTCCCAGATTTGGGTTTGTAGGTAGGTCTTTTTCCCACACGTTTGAAACGGTCATCGAGCACCGCGATTTCCGCATGCTCTGGCTGGGCATGGTTCTTGCCATGGGCGGATTCCAGATGCAGATGGTTGCCCGTGGAATTCTTGTGTACGAAATGACGAACGACCCGTTCATCACGGGAATTGTTGGAATGGGGTTCGCACCGAGTCTTCTTATTGTTTCGCTTTATGGCGGAGTGTTGGGCGACCGCATGGAACGGCGGCGGCTGATCCAGCTATCGCAGGCCGCCAACGGCTTGCTCGCCGGTAGCGTGGCGATCCTAATGTTCACAGGCAACCTGGAATGGGGACACATGTTAGTCGTTTCCATTCTTCAGGGCGCCATGTTTGCACTGCAAATGCCAGCGCGGCAGGCGGCGATTCCTTCCCTTGTTGGCAAAGACCAACTACCCAACGCATTTGCTCTTAATGCAATGGCGATGAGCATGATGACATTGATTGCACCTGCACTGGCAGGGGTGCTCTACGAGGTGATCGGGCCCGAGTGGGTATACGTGATAGTCAGCGTCGTGATGTTGAGCGCCGTGCTGTTCACTACTCTTGTGCCGAAGATGTACCCGAAAATCGACACTTCGAAAACGTCGGTGGTCGAAAACATCAAAGCTGGGTTTAGGTACATCGGGAGCAACAAGCTCGTACTGAACTTGATGATCTACGGGATCGTTGTCGCACTGCTGTCGATGCCGTTCAGGATGTTGGTTCAGGTTTACGCCAAAGATGTTTATGGATCTGAGCCTTCGGACGTTGGAATGCTGCTGACTGCACTTGGTCTGGGCGGATTAGTCGGATCAATATCGATTGCAAACTTGCGGAAAGGTCACCGGCGAGGTTGGATCGTCCTTGGTGGTGCATTAGTTGCCGGGATATCACTCGGATTGATCGTGGCGGTGCCGTATTACATTGCCGGCGTGATCGGAATGGTGGGCATGGGACTGGCAGAACAGGCTCGTTGGGCACTGGGGCAGAGTGTGATGATGGAGAACACTTCTGACGAGTATCGTGCACGGGTCATGAGCGTATTGATGATGACGTTCGGAATGCTTCCACTTGGAATGCTGCCTCTTGGTTACGCCATGAAAGAATTCGGCGCCAGGCCTTCGGTAGCTGTCGTGGCGGCTGTGCTCATGGGGTTTGCTGTGCTTTCGATGTTCTTCCTGCCTCGAATCAGGCGCATTGAATAGGCGTATTGCCGTCCATGCAACCCAGTTTCACGAGTCGAGTAACCAGATAGCCGCAAAATTTGTCAGTAACCAAACCAACATCGACCGCCGAAACCAGCACAGCCAGTGCCGGGTCGGGGCGCAACCGGGTGCTGTCAAGAACTTTTTCATCTTTAGGCGAACCTGGGTTCCGTCATTTATTTTTCGGCATGCTGTTGCTGATGGCGGCGATAAATATCCAGATGCTCGCCCGCGGTTACCTGACTTGGGAACTGACTAAATCACCGATCGCTGTAGTAGTCGTTGGCGCAGGATTTGCCCCTCCGATATTGTTGCTTTCGTTGTATGGAGGAGCGGTTGCAGATCGATATTCCCGCAAACGGATCATTCAATTTGGTCAGCTGGGAATGCTTGTGATTACTTTGATGGTCGCCGTATCGATTACGACGAACACGATCACGGTTTACCACCTGACGGCTGCGTCGATCGCGCAAGGCACGATATGGGCGTTCCTCATGCCCGCGCGGCAGGCGATTATTGGCCAACTTGTTGGTGAAGATCAGCTAACGAACGCCGTGGCGCTCAATTCATCCGGCATGTCGTTGATGACGATCGCTGCACCCGGTATTGGCGGGCTGATTTACGGCAGTTTCGGGCCAGGTGCGACGTATTTCGTTATGGCAGGGTTGATCGTGATTGCGTACATCCTCACCAACTGGGTTCCCAACATGACTCCAGTTGCGAATGTGAAACGCCGTATGTGGAGCGATGTCAAAGAAGGACTGGTTTATACCAAGCAGAATCGAACGGTGTTGGTACTCCTGCTTGTGGCTTTGAGTACGGCGCTGCTTGCGATGCCGTTCAGAACGCTGTTACCGGTGCAAATCGAGGAAGTTTTCAAGCTGGAGGTCGAAGCACTTGGGCTAATGCTGAGCATGATCGGTGTTGGGGCGCTTTTCGGTTCACTGGTGATCGCCAGCCTGTCTAGAAATAGTCGACGCGGCTGGGTTCTTTTGATCACGAGCATGTTGTCGGGTGGTGCGATTCTTCTCGCAGCGTTCACCACTTCGTACTCGGTTGCACTCGTGATAATGATCCTTTTAGGCGTCGGTGATTCGGGGCGACGAGCACTGAACTCATCTCTCATCATGGAGCAGACCGACGATGAGCATCGTGGCCGAGTGATGGGCGTTTACATGATGAACTTTGGACTCATTCCGCTGGGTGCGATTCCACTGGGGTTCATAACTGCGTTTTTGGATGTACGGGTAGCGTTTGCTATTGCCGGCGGTGGGCTGCTCGTGGCGGCGATCGGGTACACGGTGCTAACCGACAAGATACGGCGATTGTGATTGTTGGTTCAGCCGAGGGATTCGTTCAGCGGTTGTGATTCGTAACTTTTGACGGGGCTGCAAGTAAACTTCATTTCTCGCCGTTCGCCAATACCAACTGTTCCAGATAGTACCGAGCACTTTTCAAGACATGCCGATTCAGGTTCTAAGTGACGATCTCGCCTCCCGCATTGCCGCTGGTGAGGTGATTGAGCGTCCTGCATCGGTCGTGAAAGAACTGGTTGAAAATTCTCTTGATGCTGGCTCAACGCGGATCGACGTGCACATCGTTGGTGGTGGGGCGCAGTCGATCACGGTTGTCGACAATGGGCAGGGCATACCCGCCGGTGAACTTTCTGTTGCGTTTGAGCGATTCGCCACGTCAAAGATCGACGAATCGTCTGATCTGATCGCCATCGGCACCCTCGGATTCAGGGGGGAAGCACTGCCTTCGATCGCTTCGGTAGCGAGAGTGGAGGCGATTTCGCGGCATTTCGAAGCAGACGCCGGTGCTCGATACCTGGTCGATTTCGGCAAGTCCAGTCCGGTTGAAGCTGCCGGAGCCCCGCAGGGCACTCGGATAGAAGTTGCTGGTTTGTTCAAAAACGTGCCAGCACGGCTGAAATTTCTTGGTTCTCCCGGGCGTGAGCTCTCTCGAATCCAGTCGATGCTGGCATCGCTTGCGCTGGTTCATCCAGATGTGGCGGTCAGTCTCAGCGCCGATGGTCGCGAACGACTGAGAACGATAGGTTCGGGGAAACTCGTGGACGCTGTTTCGGGTGTGTACGGCCCAAAAGTGGCCGAACAGATGCTCGAGCTTGAACCTGACGACTCGGCAGCATTTTCGGTTGACGGACTGGTTAGCTCGCCTTCGTTAAACCGATCCAATCGCACCTATATGACGATTTCTGTAAATGGACGCTGGATACAGTCGCGCCGACTGTCGTACGCCATCGAACAGGCGTACCACGGCTTTCTTCCTGATCGAAGATTTCCGATTGCCATCGCACGGATTCGCACGCCACTTGATGATGTTGATGCCAACGTTCACCCGGCCAAGGCGGAAGTGCGTTTCCTTCGGGAGGACCTTGTTTATTCAGTGGTGCAACGAGCTGTTAGAGGTGTTCTGTCGGCTTCAGCCCCGGTGCATGAGCTTGGAGCTGGACGAGCCGCAGGATCGATCGGGTTGTTGAGAACCCCCGGCTCGGTTGGCAATAACACTCCAGGTGTCGTCGGAATTCAATCATCGCCGGCATCTGATTCTGATGGCTCTGGAGCAGGATCCGGGTTTACACAGTGGCCTGATCCTTCGGCGATAGTTGAACAGTCTCGATTGCCGGAGTCACAGGGCGAATCACCCGCGACTTCGTCCACAACCGGCACTCCGAAAGAGACACTTCCGGTATTGCGAGTAATTGGTCAATCGCACGAGACCTATATTCACGCCGAGGGACCAGACGGTGTTTATCTCATCGATCAGCACGCAGCCCACGAGCGAGTGATGTTCGAGCGGGTGCAGCAGAAATTCGAGCAGAACGCTTCCGAATCACAGCCGCTACTTGAAGCCGCGACCGTTGATCTTGGGCCGGGGGTGATGACCACCGTTCAGGAGCATCTGGAAGAGTTGAACAGAGTGGGTTGGGGCGTGGAAGAGTTCGGCACCAATAGCTTGATCGTACGGAGCGTTCCGGCATCGCTTGCTACAAGAGCCAGCGGGGATGGTGCCGGGCAGGTGTTCGCTCGAGTACTGGACGAGCTGAGTGAGGGCGGGACGGGCGAAACATGGCGGAATCGCATGCTGGCGACGATCGCCTGTCACTCGTCGATCCGGGCAGGACAGATTCTTTCAATTGACGAGTGCAAGGATCTTATTCGTCAGCTTGAACGAACTGAGCGGCCAAACACCTGTCCTCATGGTCGACCAACTATCGTGCAGTTGAACGTGAACGATCTGGAACGCGAGTTCAAGCGCCGTTAGTAGATCGGGCCGACCAATCGCAAAGCACTGTTAGAACAGCGGCGCGCCGGCTACCGGGTGACGGAACTGGTAGATGGAGTTCTGGGCGGCTCCGCAAACGAAAACTGTTTTCATGTCGTCGCCACCGAACGCCAGATTCGCCGGTGCCCAGTCGGGTACGTGAAACAGTTCGAGTAGCTCACCGGCAGCACTCACATAGGCGATCGCTCTGATACCGGGGAGCGTCTGCAAAATATTGCCGTCAACATCTACTGCTATGCCGTCGGGATTGCCCGGTTCTCTGAATCTTCGAACGAGTACTTGATCGAGCAGCTGCCCGGATTCGTCAATCTTGAACGCAACCAGTCGTTGGGCACGGCTCTCGGAAACGTAGACCTGCGATCCGTCTGTCGAAACAGCGATTCCGTTTGGGTAAGCGAGTTCGTTGGCGAATGCTGTGACTTTACCTTCGGGTGTTACCCGGTAGACCGGGCTGATCGCAGGGTCGGGCTGTGGCCGTCGTATGGGATCGGTGAACAGCAGGTCGCCGTTGGGCAGGAAGCACAAGTCGTTGGGCCCGCCCAGTGCAGTTCCTTCGTAGTTATCGACAAATACTTCGGGCTTGCCGTTGGAACCAATGCGCAGGATTGCCTTCAGCTCAGCGTCGGCTACGAACATCTCACCAGCCTTATTGAACAGCAAACCGTTAGGGCGCCCATCTGTTTCGGCCACCTGTGTGAGGTCGCCTTCACTGGACACGCGAACGATTGCAGCATCTTCTGCGCTGACGAGATGTAACTGGCCCTGCGAGTCGATTGCCGGACCCTCTGGACCCCGGACGCCTGAAACCAGTACGCGGAAGTCGGTTGGGATGTTTGTGAGGTCGGTAGTCATGTGTTCTTCGTGAAGACTAGACCTCGCCCCGTGTCTGTACAACTGTGAGCAGGACGTGGAAGCGCATGTGGTTGATTGCCGGGGCGAAATTACAGTTATAGACTGTTTGTGAACATACCGACTGGGCGGTCGGTTGATGAGCATTTATCTCACTCGAATTCATCTTGTCTGAATCGTCAACTAAACAGCGGACCCAAACCCGCGAACGCATACTTGAAGCCGCTGAAACCGTATTTGCAGATAACGGCTATCACGATGCGTTGGTCGATGAAATCGGCAAGCGGACTTCGATGTCCAAGGGTGGGTTGTACTTCCACTTTCCCAGCAAGGAAGTTCTCTTTTTCGCTGTTATGGACCGGCTCGCCAACAAGCTTGTGGCTCGGGCTGAAAAGGCTGCGGCGAAAGCTGAGACACCTCTTGAAGCCGCGGAAAAAGCGCTTGGGGCTGTTTTATCGGCGCTGTCGGTACAGAAACGACTTGCCCGGTTAATGACCACCCAGGGTTACAGCATGGGAAATCCGTTCGAGGCAAAAAGGGCGGAAATGTTCGATCGTTTCGCCGGAGTTATTGGTAAGCATCTGGACGAAGCCCGAGAGGCCGGACAGATTGACGATCTAAACACCGAGCTTGCTTCCCGGGTTTGGCTGGGGGCGGTAAACGAAGTTATTGTGCACTGGTTATTTTCAGATGGAGCGTCTCCAAAGGACGCAGCAGCTGATTTGAAAAGAATCCTTATTGCGTCAGTAACCGGGCAAAATACAGCGTCAAATGCGTCGTCGAACGGTGCGGTGGCAAAATGACGAACGAAGCGACCCGAAGCGGATTCCACGGCTGGCGACGACTTGCTCTTTTTCTTGAGGCAATCAAATTTGAGCACTCTGTTTTTGCGCTTCCATTCGCAATTCTCGCGGCATTTCTTTCGGCGAGTGGTACGCCCGACCTAACTGGCCTATTGTGGGTGCTGGTGGCGATGGTTGGAATGCGTACATTTGGTATGGCTGCCAATCGGCTGATTGATGGTGCAATCGACGCCCGAAATCCACGTACGGCGACTCGGGCGATCCCGGCCGGGACGATCAGTCGTAAAGCAATGATCACGTACATGGCTGTTGCCGGGTTGATATTCGCTGGAGCAACTTCCCAACTCGATCCGATTACCTGGCCTCTGGCGATAATTCCTCTGGCAGTGATGATCGGCTATCCCTATTTGAAGCGATTCACATGGCTCGCCCATTTCGGTATGGGAGCTGTCTATCTCATCGTTCCCCCGGCAGTGTCACTGGCTCTTACCGGCACTATGCCGTTCGGGTTCGTGGTGATCGGCATTGGTTCGATGATGTGGGTAGCTGGATTCGATGTTCTTTACGCAACGGCCGATTTCAAGGTTGATCGTGAGCAGGGATTGCATTCGATTCCCGCCAGATTCGGTATACCGGCGGCACTCGTTATTTCACGTTTGTTGCACGCATCGGCGGTAATCCTGCTTGCGATTGCGGGGTTGATTCTCGATGCTAGTGGCCTTTATTCGTTCGGGGTGCTGGCCGCAGCGGTGTTGTTGGCATATGAGCAGTCGCTCGTTTCATCGAGCGATCTGTCGAAGCTGAACATGGCGTTTTTCACGATGAACGGCGTTATCGCAGTTGTTTTTGGCGTATTTGTAGTAGTTGGCGAGGTGATCTGATGGGCGTTTATGCACTTGGAATAGCCGGAGCCAGCGGAGCTCCTTACGCAAGGCGGGTTCTCGAACAGATGCTGCTTGCGGGTCACGATGTGAAAGCTGTGATCACCGACGCCGGGCGCAAGGTGCTTGAAGTCGAGGAAAATCTCGTGCTTACCGGGAACACTGAAGTCGACACGCCGGTGATTCTCGATTGGGCGCAGGCCGGTGATGCCGACGGCAATCTTGAGATGTACCACCACAAGGACGTAGCATCGCCAATCGCTTCGGGGTCGTTTCCGATCGACGGAATGGCGGTTGTGCCTTGTTCTGGCGGAACGCTGGGGCGTATTGCACACGGCATATCTAACGGCCTACTCGAACGTGCTGCCGACGTGTGTTTGAAGGAACGCAGGCGGCTTGTATTGGTGCCTCGAGAGATGCCGCTAAGTCTCATTCATCTGCGAAACATGACCGCTGTCACAGAGGCAGGAGCGATTGTTCTGCCTGCTTCACCCGGTTTCTATCACCGACCTCAAAATATCGATGATCTGATCGACATGGTGGCAGGTCGCATACTCGCATCCCTGGGGATCGCGTCGCCGGTAATGAAGCCGTGGCTCGGCCCTGAGCCAACTTCGTACTCAGAAGAAGGAATCCAGTAGTTGGCATTTACTGATCTCCAATCGTTCCTTTCGATGCTCGTAAAAGAGGGCGAACTTCACCGGGTCACCGAAGAGGTAGATGCCGAGCTTGAAGTAACCGAAATAGCGACGCGCGCAGTGAAAGAAAACCTTCCTGCGCTGTTGTTTGAGAACGTTAAAGGCTCCAAGTACCCGCTGGTGATCAATTCGATGGCTTCGATACGCCGAATCGAACTTGCACTGGGTCGACCTGCCGAAGCACTCGGTGAAGAGATTGTGCGGTTCATGGAGGACGTGAATCCGCCGAGTCTCGGATCGTTCTGGCGCAATCGCAAGACCGGTTGGCGATTGCTTAAGATCAGGCCGAAAAACACTCGGCGCGCATTTTCGCAGCAGGTTGTTGAAGACCCGCAGCTCGATCAGCTTCCGATATTGAAGTGCTGGCCAGAAGACGGCGGACGATTTTTCACGCTTCCGCTCGTCATGAGCAAAGATCCCAAAACCGGCGCCGGCAATATGGGCATGTACCGAATGCAGGTCTACGACCAGCAAACCACCGGGATGCATATGCAGATCCAGAAGGGTGGAGGATTTCACTACCAGATCGCCGAAAAGATGGGCAAGCCACTTGAGATGGCAGTTGCCGTTGGTGGTGACCCGTCGCTGATTCTGGCAGCGATCATGCCGCTGCCAGAGGGTCTCGACGAGGTGGCGTTTTCAGGGATCGTTCGCGGTCAGCGAACCCCGCTGACTAAAGCCAAGACCATCGACATGAAGGTTCCCGCACACGCGGAGTTTGTGTTCGAGGGAGTTGTTCGCCCCAGAGTTCGCCGACTCGAAGGGCCGTTCGGCGATCACTTCGGACACTATTCCGCCGCTGGCGATCACCCGGTTTTCGAGATGACTCGGATGACCCGTCGAAAAAACCCCATCTTCCCGGCGACCGTTGTTGGCATACCGCCTCAAGAGGATCGTTACCTCGGTGATGCTGCCCAGTTGGCGCTTACGCCGCTGATGCGACTTGTTCGGCACGAAGTCAAAGACATGTGGGCCTACTACGAGGCAGGCTTCCATAACTTGTTGGTGGTGTCGGTTGATGCCAGATACCAGCGCGAGGCGATCAAGACTGCGCTTGGAATACTCGGGGATGGCCAGCTTTCACTGACTAAGAACTTGATTCTGGTTGGTCCCGATGTGAACCCGAGGGACTACCGGCAGGTGATGCAGGCGATTCGGCGCAACTTCGATCCTGAGCAGGATTTTCATCTCATAGCGCGAACTGCTGCCGATACTCTGGACTTCACAGGTGAGGCACTGCACAAGGGATCAAAGATGATCCTGGATGCCACCGGTGGGCCACTTGGCGAAAGGGCTCCAACCGCTGTGGCGCTGCCAGCGATCATCGGGGCGATCGCTCCGGGAATAACGAAGCACCGTCTGGTCGGAAAAACGATGCTTGTTGTTCAAACCACAGGCAACGGTAGGGAGGTCGTCCAGAAACTGGTCGACAACCCTCTCCTTGGCAGCGTGAAGATCGTTGTTGCGGTATCGGCTGATGTCGATATCGATGATGACGAAAACTTGTTGTGGGGCATTTTTACGAGATTCGATGCGGTGCTCGACGTGATGTTCTCACGTGCGGAATTCAGAGGAATCGCACCGGTTTATTCGGGTGTGATGGGTATTGATGCGACTTGGAAGCAGGGTTACCAGAAACCGCTGGTTATGGACCCCGAGATAGTGAAGAAAGTGGATTCTAAATGGTCCCGATACTGGAAGTAGCCGACCCTGATCTCAAGATCGATATCAATCTGGTTGACAAGCGCCTCTTCCCGATCTGGGACAAGGTGCAAGCAGGCGAGCGCCTTTCGAGTTCGGAAGGCGTGACGCTGCTCGACACCGATGATCTGGCCGGCGTTGGTCGCATGGCCGATTTCGCCAAGAAACGTGTTACTGGCGACAAGGTTTACTTCGTGCTGAACCGTCACGTAAACCCGACGAACATCTGCGTACTCAGCTGCAAGTTCTGTGACTTCGCCAAGAAACCGGGTGAAAAAGACGCCTACGAAATGTCGATCGAAGAGATTCTCGATCACGTTGATGACGACATTCGTGAGATCCACATCGTTGGTGGGCACCATCCGACGTGGCCATTTGAGTACTACGTCGAGATGGTGAAGGAGATACACAAGAAGGCTCCGCATGTTCAGATCAAGGGATTCACGGCGTCAGAAATCGACTACTTTCAACGTCGCTGGAAAGTGCCGCCCGAAGAGTCGCTGGCCATCCTGAAAGAAGCCGGACTCCAGTCAATGCCAGGTGGTGGAGCCGAGGTGTTCTCGTCACGAGTTCACAAGATTCTGCTTCCCGGCAAAGCAAATGCTGATCGCTGGGCCGAGATTCACAAGACAGCCCACCGAATGGGCATTCCGACGAACTGCACGTTGCTGTACGGGCACATCGAAACATTTGAAGAACGGATCGAACACCTGATTCGTCTGCGCAACATCCAGGACGAAACGGGCGGGTTCCTGGCGTTTATTCCACTGGAGTACCAAGTGGGGATGACGAAACTCCGACCTCGCCACACCCCGGCGATGGACGATCTGAAGATGATCGCTGCAGCACGACTTATGCTCGATAACATCAAGTACATCAAGGCGTACTGGGTGATGCTTGGTGAAGCGACCGCAAGCATTGGTTTGAACTTCGGTGCCAACGACCTCGACGGCACGATTGGCAAGGAGCGCATCGCTCACGCAGCACTCGCCGATTCACCGGCTGGTCAGGCACGAGAGAAGATGGCTTCGTTCATTCGAGACGCCCGTCGAATTCCAATCGAGCGAGACGCTCTGTACAAAGAGATTCGAGTGTATGACCACTAATCGTTCCAACCATGATGTTTTGAGGGTAGGGCACATGACCTACCTCAACTCTGAAGTGTTTTATCGAGATCTTCCTGCTAGTTCCTGCGAACTAGTCGACATGCCCCCGCGTGCAATGGCGGCTGCCGTTGAGCGTGGTGAATTGGTCGCCGGGCCGCTACCTATTGCAGAAGTGTTCCGACTCGGAGATAAAGTGCGGTCGCTGGGTAATCTCGGGATCGCCTGTGACGGGTCAGCCAAGAGCGTGTTTCTTTTCTCTCGTTATCCTGTCGATCAGCTCGGCGGGAAGCGGATAGCGGTGACTTCTCACACGGCAACATCGATTCAATTGATGAGGATTTTGTTCGCCGATTTGTGGAATGTATCGGGCCACGAGTTCGTGGAAACAGATGATCCACATGACGCAGCACTGTGGATCGGTGACCCGGCACTGGAGCGGCGATCACAGACCGTTTACCCCCACATGTACGACCTTGGCACAGCATGGAAGACGCTGACGGCCTTGCCGTTCGTGTTCGCCGAGTGGGTAATACGAACGGACGTGCCTCGAGAACAGACGAATCAGCTGGATCGATCGTTAAAGAAGGCCACACTGAGTGCGACGGACGACAGCTCGATCCTAAAGATAAGCCTGCAACGAGCGACTAAATTCATGCCGAAATCCGATGTTGCCGACTACATTCGAAATTTCGCATATTTTCTTGGTCCAAAAGAACGACGAGGCCAGCAAGAATTCCAGCGACGACTTGAAATGTTGCCCGTGTGGCGCCCACCTAGCCCTGACACCAAGCAGGTTGAAACAAAGGCGGTATCGACGTCGTAGCCGACGATCGAGGCGAAGAAACAATGCTTCAGCAAATTACTAAAAAAGTCTTTTCAGGCCAGCGAATCACGAGCGAAGAGGGCCTGTGGTTGATTCAGGAAGCCGAGCTGTTAGATCTGGCTCCGTTGGCCGACTTCTGGCGTCAGCGCCACAACCCGAACAAGAAAGTTTCGTACGTAGTCGACACCAACCTCAACTACACGAATCTTTGTGACGCCTTCTGTTCGTTCTGTGCGTTCTACCGCACTGATCCTAACGACCCATCCGCTTACACGTACACGGTCGATCAGATCATGGGCAAGATCGAGCGTGCTCGCAAGAACGGCGTTCGAACGGTGTTGATGCAGGGCGGCCTAAATTCAGAACTCCAACTCGACTACTACGTTGAAATGGTTACCGAAACGAAGAAACGTTTTCCTGACGTGACACCGCACTACTGGTCCGCTCCTGAGATCGTTAGGATGACCGAGGTCTCAGAGATGGACTACGAGCAGGTGTTTACAGCACTCTGGGACGCCGGACAGCGTTCGATGCCCGGTGGTGGTTCAGAGATCCTCTCGAACGAGGTGAAGGCCACTGTGTCGAGATTCAAGCCGAAGGACACCGTTGACCAGTGGACTGAAGTTCACGAAGCAGCTCACAAAATTGGCTTCAAGACGACCGCGACGATGATGTATGGTCATGTCGAAAAAGATCATCACGTTATCGAGTCGCTGGAACATATCAGGCGTGTTCAGGACGAGGCTCTGAAAAACGGCAATGACGGTGGTTTCACGGCGTTTATTCCGTGGTCCTACAAGAAGGACAACACTGCGCTGGCGAAGATGGTTGAAGAAGAGGCAGGGCCCAACCAGTACCTCAGGATCATTGCGATATCACGGATCATGCTCGACAACATTCCGCACATCCAGGCATCGTGGTTCTCGGAAGGCAAAAAGACCGGTCAGATCGCACTACGATTTGGTGCCGATGACTTTGGCGGCACTCTGTTCGACGAGAACGTCATGCTTGCTGCCGGGTTCTATAACCGAACGACCGAAGATGAAGTGCGAGAGATGATCTCGGAAGCGGGATACTCGCCGATTCAACGGCTCACAAACTACGAAATCGTCGAAGGCTCAGATGCTGAGCTGGCTCCAATCAAGTAACTCAAAACTAACTCATTAACAAGAAACATCATGACTATCAACGACAACACGATCACCTTTGGGCACAGTCCTGACGCAGACGATGCGTTTATGTTTTTTGCGATGGAAAAGAAGATTGTGGAGATTCCGGGCTACTCGCTCGCTCACCACATGGAGGACATCGAGTCGCTCAACGTACTGGCCGAAACGGGGAAGCTCCCTGTGACTGCTATCTCGGCCGCACGGTACCCGGATGTTGCCAAGCACTACAGGATCATGTCGTGCGGATCGTCGATCGGCCGCAACTACGGTCCGATGGTTGTGTCGGTTGAGCCGATGACAGAGGCTGATCTCGAGGGAAAACGAGTTGCAGCTCCGGGACGATTCACCACTTCATGGCTGTTGTTCCAGATTTTCGGACCGAAGAATTGCGTACCTGTATTCGTCGATTTTGACGACGTGGGCCCGGCTGTTGAAGAGGGTCGTGCTGATGTCGGGATTCTGCTTCATGAAGGTCAGATCTTGTACGAAAAACTGGGTTTTCACGGAATTATGAGCCTCGGGGAAAAATGGCACGAGGCAACGGGCTTACCGATCCCGCTGGGGGTTGATCTTGTCAGTCGCCACATTGGCGATGAACTGGCACAGACTATCGCTGATGCGTCGCTCGAAAGCATTGTCTACGCCCGAAATCATGAAGATGACGCGCTTGAGTACGCTCTGGGATTTGGCCGGGGTATCGACCCTGAAGACGGGAAGAAGTTCGTTCGCATGTACGTCAACGACGATACCATCGACATGGGCGAAGAGGGCAGGGAAGCTCTAACCAAGCTGTTTACGATGGCGGTTGAGCGTGGTGTGCTGGCCGATTTGCCTGAACTCGACATTGTCCAGGCAAAGCAACCAGATCAAACGGGCGCTAGCGATCGGGGGAAATCCCCAAAAGCACCCTAAGACAGGATATTTTCCAGGTCAGTTAGCGTGAATGGTTTGGGCATAAAGGCGTCGGCACCGAGTGCCATGAGACCGTCGAGCTTAGCCGGTTGAGCGTGAGCGCTCATCACTATTACTCGGTCTGGACGTTGGTATTTGCCCGTACGAAGCGCTCGTAGAACCTCATAACCGTCGACTTTTGGCATCATCAAATCTAGAAGCAGTGTACCGAACTTGCGTTCCTCGATTGCGTCGAGCGCGGCATGGACGTTGAACACGGTTACTTCGCCGTTGTTGCCTAACTCTTCGAGCATGGCAACAACGGCGTCTCGCGTTGCCATGTCATCTTCGGCTACTAGCACTTATTCCGCTCCTAATTGCGGTCGCTTAATGCAAGGCGACTTACTTTGAAAGGCACTTTCAATTCGTGCCTGAAATGTATTCGTAAGAGTATTACGGACTAATCCCAGAATTGATTCAGTTGGGATTCTGCCGGCAAACCTGTTCAATCGAATAGCGCTTCCTTTAGCTGATCGAGTTTGAACGGTTTTGAAAGAACTCGATCGATGCCGATGTGTTCCATGTACTGGTCGTCAACTGGGTTAGTGTGACCAGTCATCAAAACAACCCTCGGTGGGCGTGTGATCTCAGGGTCTTTTCGGATGGCTTCAAGGACTTCCATGCCACTTTCCGAAGGCAGCACAAGATCGACCAGTACGAGATCGGGTGACAGCTGTTTGAGGCCTTCGATACCTTTGATGCCGTCTTCGGCAAAATGCACGTCGAAATCGCCCAGAAAATCGAGCCCCGCGTCAACGGGGTAACGAATCGACTTTTCATCGTCGATTACAAGGATTCGTATTTACACCTGTTCGCTCAAATGGTCAACGCTGTAATGTGGTTAGGGGTTACGTAATGAGACTTATCAATTTCGATACCGCCGAGAGTATACGTCGGCTGATAGCGAAAGAATGAGTTTTCGATGTGGATGATCGAACAAAATACCCACTGAACACCAATTAACACCATCTGTTTACTCGAAAGTTGAGAATTTGAGGCAACCCACAGGCCAACGACAATCTTTTGCAGCGACCATAAGTGGATCGCCGGCAACGAGCACTATCGTCGTTCTTAATATCTTGTTTTATCTCGGTGTACTGGCGACTGGCGGCTCGAACACTCAGAACCTGATCAACTGGGGCGCCAAGTTCGGACCGTACATAGCTGAAGGCGAGTACTGGCGGCTATTTATGCCGATGTTCCTTCACGTGGGCCTGTTCCACCTGGCGACCAATTTGTTTGGTCTGGTCATATTTGGTTCTACGGTCGAGAAAGTGTTCGGGTCGGTCAAGTTTTCAGCTATTTATTTGACCGCCGGCGTAATGGGCAACGCGGTTAGCTACCTTGCCGGGCCAAATCCCGGAGTTGGTGCCAGTGGCGCCGTATTCGGGATACTCGGGGCGTTTGGCATGTACCTTCTGCTGAATCGCAGGATTTTGGGTCAGATGGGAAGGCAGCAGTTCACTTCTATTGGAGTGATTGTCGGGATCAACGTGGTACTGGGCCTATCTACTTCAGGAATCGACACTGCTGCTCACTTTGGGGGATTGATTGCCGGCGGAATCGTTGCCTGGTTGATTGCGCCACGTCAGCGCCTGTTCGAAGTCGAAACCCCGTTCAACTTTGGTCCACCTCGAATGGCGATGCGAAGTGCTAGCCAACCGGCATCAAGGCTAGTTGTTGCAATTGTTCTGGTACTTGCGATCTCTGCTGCCATCGTATTGTTTGAAACGGGAACCTACACGACCAACATTCTCGGTCATAAGATCCCGGGATAGAACGTTTCTCTGGTTGTATGTATACTGTTGGGGTCTACTCACTATTGATATCAAGTATCAATTAAGAGCTAAGCCAAGATGCCACCAGTCACAGCCGATCCAGTCGAAGTAAATCTCATCAACGCACTGGAAGATCGCGGTCTTCGCAGGACTGCCGCACGATCTGCAGTGACGGACCGGATCGAGCGGGTTAGCGATGCTTTCACTGCCGAACAGCTGTGTCGCGAGCTGCCTGATGTTGGCAGGGCGACGGTGTACCGAACGATTCGGCATCTGGTTGATGCTGGCGCACTATGTAAGCTTCCCATTCTCGATGGCGCACCGATGTACAGCATTGCCCGTATAGAGCATCATCACCACACAATCTGTTCTCGCTGTGGGGCGGTAGGTGAGTTCCGGCATTCGACCGTTGAGCGAGTGATGAGATCGCTTGAAAAAGAGATCGATGGCGACATAGTCGGACACCGTATGGAAATATTCATCACCTGCAGTTCTTGCCTCGCCAAATCCGAAATCAATAGTAGTTCAGGTAATTCAAGTGTCAGCATCTGAACCAAGTGATTCATCTGTTATCGCGCCGAAAAATGAGACTGAGTCTCAAAACATTCAAACGCACTCAGGAATCGCTCTGAGCCCCGATCAGGTGCCGATACGATTCGAGGAAGCCTGGTTTAGTTACAACTCTGAACCGGTTGTACGTGACATTAATTTTTCTATAACGCCCGGCGAGTTTGCAGCAATTCTGGGTCCAAACGGCTCTGGCAAAACGACGCTAATGAAGCTGGCGCTGGGGTTAATCAAACCGACCTCAGGTCGAGTACTACTGTTTGGTGAACCAGCGGAACATTTCAAAGATTGGCACCGTGTTGGATATGTGCCGCAGCGTACACAGGCGACGGAGTCTAGGTTCCCGGCATCGGTTCGAGAAATCGTGAACTTCGGATCGTATTCAGGCTTTAGCCCGCTGGCGTTTTTCAAACGCGACAAGTCGAGTCGGGTTGACGAAGCTATGGAGGTGGCAGGTATTCAGCACCTTGCCGATCGACGAGTTTCTGATCTATCGGTTGGACAGCAGCAGCGAATGTTGATTGCCCGATCTCTTGTGAGACGCCCGGATCTGCTGGTTATGGACGAACCAGTGGCTGGAGTTGACGCGGCGGGTGAAGATCAGTTCCACAACATGGTGCGCAAGTTGAATCGTCATCTCGGAATCACGATCGTCATGGTGTCTCACGACATCGGCGCTGTGATGCGCGAAGCAACTACGATCGCATGTATTAACCGGGACATCGTCTTTCACGGTCCCGTTCACCAGCTCGATGCACAGGCTCTTTCAAGCCTTTACGGATTTCCGGTCGATGTGCTCATGCATGACCCAGAGCACACTCACAGGTAGTTCGAATGCCAGAAATCTTTCAATATGAATTCATGAACAGGGCAATAATTGCTTCTGTTCTGGTTGGTTCAACCGCTCCTGCATTTGGTGTTTTCCTGGTTCTTCGGCGCCTTTCACTGATCGCCGATACTCTTTCTCACGTTGCACTGGCCGGAGTGGCGATAGCGCTGCTCACGAAAACGTTCGCTCCGATCATAGCCCTGGCAGCGACGACGGGAGCTGCCGTTTCGATTGAAGAACTGCGAATGCGCCGATTACTGCCGGGCGATGCTGCGCTGGCAGTGTTTTTGTATGGGGCTCTGGCGGTGGCTGTGGTCTTGATCAGCATTGCTGATGGTTTCAACAGCACGCTCTTCTCGTACCTGTTCGGAAACGTTCTGACCGTGACTCAAACAGATCTGTGGTGGATGGGGACGCTTGCCGTAGTGATTGCTCTGTTCATGCTGATGTTTAGTTCCGAGCTGGCGCAGATAACTTTCGATCCCGATCTGGCGAAGATAAACGGGGTTCGGGTTCACCTGTTGAATCTCGGGCTGGCAGTGCTCACGGGCGCGACGATTACTGTTTCGATGCGGGTGGTAGGGGTGCTTCTTGTTGGAGCACTCATCGTAATTCCGGTCTTGATTAGCCTGCGGATTACCAAAGGTCTGACTCGCACCGTGATCACTTCATCGGTTGTTGGAATATTTGTTTCGGTGGTTGGGATGGTTACGTCCTACTACGCCGATATTGCACCCGGTGGAAGTGTGGTTCTGACCGCAATCGTTTTGCTTGTACTTGTTGAATTCGGGGCGTTCGTGAGGCGGGTGAATGGGAGGACGAGTCATCGCAACTGCGTTGATTCGCACAGTCACGAGCATGAATCGCATGCTCATGGGGTGGGCGATGAATCAGATGACCACGAACTGCATTCTCACCGCTAATTAATTTTGCTGTGGTTCGTTTACCGCTGTTTGATCGGGTGCTTTTGCCAGCGCGAAACTACCGATCGAGATCACAAGCAGCACGATGGTGATCATGAACATCTGGTCATACTTGCCTGTTGAGTCGAAGATCATTCCCGCAAGTATCGGGCCGAAGAAAACCGGAATCGTGACTGACATTCTTGTGAGGCCCATAATTCTGCCGAACTGTTTCAGGCCGAACATGTCGAATATGATCAGCGGGGTGAGCGCACCAACTCCTCCCATTCCGAGCCCAAACACGACTATCGCACCCCATGTGATGAGTGATCCGCCCGAGAAGAGCAAAACTGAGAGTCCGATTCCTTGAAGGATCATGATCAAAATGAACGCTACTCGGGCGGTGATTGATTCGCTCAGCCGACCGAAAATCAGCTTGCTTGATGCGGCGAACACAGCAAGAACGATCATCATTGTGGCCGCGATGCCTCTGCTGAACCCGACCTGCTCAAGATGGGGGACCATCTGACTCACAACACCGGTCCGAACAAACTGTTGAAGAGTCATGCCTACCACCAGAAACCAGAACGCCGATGTACGCATCGCGGCGGATGCAGTCAGTCCTTTATTAAAGTCGTCGCTTGCCTCTTCGCCGTTTTCTGCAGGAGCCCATCGTTTTTGCTGTTCTTTTTTTACGTCTTCGGCGTTGTCGCGAATCACAAGCAACACCAGCATCGCCATGCCAACAAGAGCAATTCCCATCAAGCCCCATGTCCAGCGCCAGCCTACAACTCCGATCAGAATCGCGACGACTGGAACCGCAATACCACTGCCGATATTGTTTCCTGAAGTCACGATTCCCATCATGCGGCCGCGGGCTTTTGGGAACCATGTGAGAACGAGTCGACCGGCGGGCATCATCGTTGCACCCGGGGTGCCGGCGAATATCACTGCGCTGAAGAGGTAGAACTGCCATAGCTCGGTCATTACAGAGCGGAGTAAAAATCCAATAGCCACCAGCAGAATGGATCCAGCCATCGTCCATTTGGCACCGATGCGATCCATCAATCCGCCTATGACTGGAGACAGGAACCCGGTCACAATTCCGATGCTAAGCGCTACGTTGACCTGGGTTCTTGACCAGCCAAATTCCTGTTCAAGGGGCTCGATGAAGAACCCGAAAGTGAACTGAACTGTGCCAAGTACAGCACCGATGGACAGTGCTGACGCTCCGATGATGTACCAGCCGCGATAGATACCGCTTCGTTTCGGCGGTTGATCGACGATAGGTGGATTTTCTTGACTTGAATCGGTGATTCGATTGCTCCGCTAGCAGGTCGTCTGACTGTTCTTTGAAACTCTGTTTGGCCGAGTAGATGACCGTAACTTGCGAGATAGTACATCTCACCCAATGCGCATGTTCGTTCGGTTACGGTTTTGCCAGGTTCTGTCAGAACTCAGTGTCGGCGCAGAATAGCATCATCCCTCATTTGATGAGGAGATCTGTTCATGTCCTGTCCACATTGCCTGTCTTCGGTTCGGCGAGAAGCTGGCGCACGTGCGTATCAAAAGTAGGTTGCCTCACGAATTTACAGCGTTACAGCTGCTTATTTGGCGAAACCAAATTCGTCATTGTCAGTAGGTCGAGTTGGAATCAGGTCGATTTAGGAGTCGCTCAGAACTGCTGATTCCCACTTAGGGTGGGACGCGAACAGGCCCCACCCAATCGGATGAGGCCTGCTGCTTTGTGTTCTTGGTGGAGACGGGGGAGAGTTGAACTCCCCGTCCAGGAAGGGTCCCGGTTTGACTTCTACGAGCGTAGCCGTCGGTGGTTATCTCATCGCCGCGCCCGCCCCATCGGCGTAGCAAGTGCGGCGACCAGCTAGTGGAGCCTTAGTTGTTTGTCACTAGCTACCCAAACAACGCAGTCCGACATTTCATCTCTCGATCCTAACCCGTCAGACGTGGGGTAGGTCGAAAGTCGCTGCCCTTAGGCTGCGAGAGCGAATTCACGTTCGCCGTTTATGTTTTTGCCGCTTTTTACGTGGTGCACGGCGCCACGGCCCGCAATCGAGCGGTGATCTCCCTGTCGAAACCACGCGTCCCCAAGTACACAACTAAGTCTACAGCGTTGAACGCTAGCGGAGAATGGTGATTAATACGAAGGGCAGGGGAATACATTCAGCGACCGACCATCACATCCAATTCAAATTATCGTGGTCAAGGTTTGAATTAGTTTGCTGCAGTCGCAAATTCATTTATATAGGTAGTGCGAGACTTAGAATCTAGTCGCTACCATCATAAAATTTGTTCACTCAGACAATCGACAACAAAGCCACAAAGTCCGCTCAAACATGAATTTACCTTCTGATTTCGATCCTTCAGCCAATCTCATCGCACATCAAGAAGAAAACGGATTATTCCATTCGGTGATCGCTTCGGCGGCACTCGTTGAATCGCTGGTGAGAGACGATTCAGACGACAATATAGCCACTGCCGAAAAGATAATTGCTGCAGTTCTCGATTACCAAGTTACGCAGCCGGGCGATCCACACTTTGGAAACTTCCTCTGGGAGAAGGAGTCAGAGGTCGTCGAGGATCTGAACGCCGTCCAGTTTGTGATGTTCCGCTTTGTGCCACTGATGGCGGAATTCTCGAGCCGGTTCTCTTCTGGGGCCAAAGACCGAATGCTGGTTTCGATTGGCTACGGAATGAAAGCTATCACCCGGATAGACGTCAATCTGCTTTACACAAATATCGTTCTCAAAGATATTTGCAATTCCTGCCTTGGTGGAGAATTGCTGGACGATGCCGAAATTCGAGAGCGCGGATACCTGAAAATGCGGCGATGGTTCGATAGAACTCGCGAATCGGGCATTCCGACTGAATACAACAGTCCGCCATACACAAGCCTCGCCATTGAAGTCCTCGGCAGATTATCTGCAACCACCACCGACGAAAGCACGAGAGTACTCGCATCAGTCGCAGCCGACAGAATCGCACTAAGTGCAGGTCTTCGAATTAACTCAAAAACGCGTAGGTGGGCCGGTCCTTTTGGCCGGGCGTACCGAGAGGCAGTATTAGCCGAGGGTCCATCGGAAATTCAAAGGCTAGAAGGTCTTGTCGGAACTGGACTTGCGCCTGATTGGATGATGGATGTGATTAATCATCAGGTATTACCGCAAGATGTGATCGAGACTTCAAATATTGAAAGCCAGACCGTAGTTTCCACGCACCACAGCAAGTCATATTCATTGGGGGTTGCGTCGCGAGAATTATCACCCAATCAAACCGATTCATCGCTGCACAGTCGCAGGCGTTTGATCTGCGATACTCGGCTCCAAAAAATGGGCAAATCGCGACGATGACAACCCGGTATCTTCACGATGACGCTTGGATCGGAAATTACCAAGTTACTCCCAGTCGAGGATGGGATCATGTGTTTCCTGAGCAAGGCAAGTTTCGAGGAGTCCAAAACGGCTCTTCTGCGATCGGTGTTGCAATGTCGAACATGCTTGGAGCTGAACGAGCGAACAGTAGTGCTTACCTCGCGATCGTGTGGACGAACGCTGAATCTGTCGAGGGCATATGCGTGAACGGAAAGCTTGTCACCGAATTTCCTGTCGAATTATCGATCGACTCAGACATCTGCGTTGTGACTGGAAAACTGTTTATTGGTGTACGGGTGCTCGGTCGTTCCAATCTAGGCATCGGATCAAATCCACCGGTTCGGCTGATCGAACGCGATGGGATGATCTCATTGAACGTTCATAACTACGCTGGACCCGAAAAGACGTTTTGGGAGCTTGCTAATCCTGGCGCCTTTTTCCAGAGTTTACCGTTCTGCGCATTTTATTCAGAGGTGGAAGAGAGAGAGCAGTGGGAAAATGTGGATCAGTTTATGGCGATGTTCTCCAGCGGATCATCATCGGCCGATCTGCAAGAATCACCCGGATTTGGACATGTGAACCAGCGCGTGTTGACTGCCGAATATTCTCGACCGGGACGGAGCGTCGGAATCGAACTAGATCTGGTGACCAGTGAGTTGATACGTCGATTTACAGAGGCAGGAGATTTAGGTACACCGAAGCTGGATTCGACGATTGCCGTGCATTCTGATGTAAGTCCGATTGTGATTGGAAATTCACGACTTGAGTTTGGATCGGGCGATGCTTGGCTTCTCTCAATACCTAAGGCGGATCTGTGCATTGCCGGAATTCCGGGTAATACACCGACAGATGTTTCATTGACGACGAAACGTGGTCAACGACAATTCCAAGGTATGACGTCAGGATTAATAGTTTGGCGAGGTGACGACATCAACGTTACTGCTGCGCCCATGTCTTCATCACAAGAATTAGGAGCAGAGTAGCCCTTCAAAAAGAACCTCGCGTGTTGATCGTTAGATCCCGAATTTCATCGGGATCGACTGCCTCAGAATGACATCTAACAAGTTTGCCGAGAGATAACCTGATCCCAAATCGAGAGTTCGTACCGGCTATATCTTCGACCGAATTGCGCGGTCCATCTCTCGCTTGGCGTCGCGTTCTTTGATGGTGTTGCGTCGGTCGACCTGACGCTTACCTTTGCCGACGCCGATTAGAAGCTTGGCTACTCGGTTTTTGATGTAGACCTTCAGGGGAACGATGGTCTGGCCGTCTCGATGCGACTGGTCGTCGAGATAGGCAAGCTGCTTCTTTTTCAGTAGCAACTTGCGAGGGCGGGTGGCATCGTGCTGACCGTTGGCTCCTGCCGGGGCGTAGGCAGCGATGTTGGCGTTTTCAAGCCATGCTTCGCCGTTCTTGATGTAGACGTAGCCTTCGGCGATGTTGATTCGCCCTTCACGTGCCGACTTTATTTCCGAGCCAAGCAGCTGCATTCCCGCTTCGAACGTTTCCTTGATGAAATAGTCGTAGCGAGCACGTCGATTTGTGGCGAGTGCGCGTTCGGTGTCGGAGTTAGCCATGGTTTAAGTCTACGGAATTGGGCGCGATCAAGCAGCGACTCTTCGTCACCAGAATATGTGAAGTCTGGACTGACTCGGGTTGGCATTGTTTGATGTGGACACTTGCGCCCCGCATCCCCAGATCCCTCGACTCCGAGGACTTCGCTCGGGAAACGGAGAACAGCCAGATTACCTGCTACGGAGTGCTCGCCAGCTGTGCCACCTGGAAATCGAGCTGCTTGATAGCTGCTTCGATCTGTGGATCGCCAGCCTCGCTGGTTTGCGGGTTGGCTCCGGCAGCCGCTCGATCGAATTCGACAACCACATCAGGTTCAATTCCAATTTCTTCGATTACCCGACCGTTTGGCGTGAACCATCGACCGATCGTCAGGTAAACACCACCACCGTTCGAAAGACCTCGAAGCAAGTTCACACTGCCTTTACCGAATGTGGTTGTGCCAATCGCCACGGTACGCCCGTGATCCTGCAGGGCACCGGTTAACACTTCAGATCCACTGGCAGAGAAGTTGTCGACCAGCGTTACCAACGGAATATCCGGGAAGTTTCCGCCTTTTTTGACATTCCAGTCCTCACGCTGACCACGAGAGTCGACTTCGTAGGTGACAATGCCGCCAGTGAGGAACTCAGAAGCCACGTTTACAGTCGCAGAAAGCAGACCGCCGGGGTTGCCTCTCAAATCGAGAATGATGCCTTTAGCACCGCCATCGATCAGTTCCTGAACTCCCTCACGAACCTCGTTTGCTGTTTCAGCCGTGAACGTATCGATTTTGACACGTCCGTAACTGGTGTCAGCGACGTTGGTAATCTTGACGCTCGGGTTTTCGATAACAGCTCTGGTTATTGTTATGTCAACTGGATCAAGGCTGCCAACGTGCTCCACGGTGAGTACAACATCGGTGCCTTCAGGGCCACGAATTTTGTTGACTGCCTCAAGCACGCTCCAGCCTGTTGCGTCTTCGCCATCGACAGCGAGAATCTTGTCGCCTGCTTTGATGCCGGCTCTTTCAGCGGGGGTATCTGGCAGCGGCTTCGTGATGATCACGCCGTTGCGATCTGGGGCAGCTTCAACCTGGGCTCCGATTCCACCAAATTTTCCTTGAAAGCCATCTTGGTCGATTTTGAATGTGGAAGGCGGAATGTATGCGGTGTAACGATCGTCGAGAGCATCGAGCATGCCGATAACCGCGGCTTCAGCGAGAACATCCGGATCGATCTTTTCCCTGATTACATATTCTCTGACGAGGATCGAATAGGTCTCCCAGACGATTTGGAGGCCGTCAGGCACCGCTGCAGGCTCGTCGGCTATAGGTTGAGCAGTCGGAGTGGCCTGCGTGCTGTCTGACAGGATGATCGGTCCTGAATTGCGTGTGGCGGGGTCATCTTCGCCGCTGTTGCAAGCGGCGGTAATCAACAGCGTGGTTAAGACGATTAGAGAAAAGGAGGCAAGTCTGAACGAACTGGGGCGTGTGGTCAGGAAATTCATATTTTGATTTTGTATCGAGCGCTTGAATTCAGATGGCCAGAAGGGTGGTTCCACCGCGAGGAGAAATAATCTACTAGGTGAGGATACGCTGTATGTACGAGATTCGATGTACGGTTGCACACGCAAATAATAAGTAGGGAACCCCGAATATTGTCAGAATCCCTTCTGGAGACCGCTCTTTTATTTACATAACAAGGATAGTGCGACGTTCTATTACTGTGAGTTAGACCTGCCCTACCGCCTGTAACGAATGTGTTCGAAACGACAATATGGTCGTGATGGACGCATTCAAATGAAGATATCGTTTCGGATAATTATCGGTCTGGTTGTGGTTGCTGCCCTGGCGACAACGCTGCGGTTTGGAACGAATCGTTACGGCTGGTTGGCGTCACCTGAAAATGATTACGAATCCGCAGCTCAATCAAGTTTTTCTCCATTTGTAGTAGGAGATTCGGATCCTGAACACCCGCTTGAGTGCGGTATTGAGTGCGGTGAAGATGTTGGGTATGTCAGTGGATCGGGTGGATACGCTCCTAACTTCGACATCGAAGACCACACCCTTCACTCGTCCGTAATCGTTGAAGGTGTTGCACATATCACTGGACCAGCCCGACATGGAGCGAAGATATTCGAGTCTGGGATGACCCGCAGAGCTCGCATGGACGTAGCGAGCACGATCAACACGCCGTTTGTCATCACGGTTTCAGAAACACATAAGGGCCCTGAGCGTGCCGCGTGGCCGGTGTACGAACGTGGTGCAACGGTGGGCTGTCTGACCTATTTGCAACACCGTGAGGATGCACGATTGTCCGAGGGCATTTCAGGTCTGTTTTTAATCAGCTCGTCCCCTTCATGGGACGGAGATTGGGTGACAATGACGATTGCTGAAAATGCCCCAGAATGGTTCACCTTCACCGAACGTAATTTTGGCGATATAGACGAGACCATTGCGCTAATCGAAACGGTCGAATCCGAGAAGTGGGTTCCGCCAACTCGCTAGTCGGCCTGATAGATGAGGGCTTCTTCTTGCCCACCAACCGATACTTCAGCCTCGATGGCGTTCCGAAGGTCGCCCATGCCCCACCCTTTTGTGGCGGACGTTGTTACCACTCGCTTGAACTTCGATACGTCGATCTGTTCAAGCACTTCTAGATTCAGCGGTTCGTCGGGCGCATCGACTACCAGATCCAGCTTGTTCAGCACGAGAACTCGAGGTGTGTCCCCTATTCCCATATCTTCCAACTGGTCGTTTACAACTTGAGCCTGCTCGACAGCGTACGGACTCGAAACATCGACAACCTGAACCAGCAGGTCGGCTTCAAGAGCTTCTTCCAAAGTTGCTCGGAATGCAGCCACGAGAATCGGCGGGAGCTTGTGCACAAATCCCACGGTGTCGCTGATCGTCGCCGCGGTTCCCGACGCCAGGTACATTCGCCTGGTCGTCGTATCGAGGGTCGAGAACAGTTGATTCCGTTCGATCACGCCTGATGATGTGATCTTGTTGAACAGCGCCGATTTTCCCGCGTTGGTGTAGCCGACTAGCGAAATAATTTTGGCGTCACCACGGGTACGCTGCTGGCGTTGCTGATCACGTTGCGATCGAACTTGTTTCAGTTCTTTTTTGACCCGTTGTAGTTTTCTGCGAACGAGTCGACGGTCGGTCTCAATCTGGGTTTCACCCGGACCTCTGGTACCAACTCCACCACCAAGTCGTTCAAGGTGTGACCACTGTCCGGCCAATCGGGGCAACAGATACTCGGTTTGGGCAAGATCGATCTGCAGTCGACCTTCACGCGACCTTGCCCGCTGGGCGAACACATCGAGGATCAACGCTGTTCGATCGATAACTTTGACACCAAGGTTGTCTTCGAGAGTTTTTTGCTGGTTCGGCGACAGTTCGTCATCGAAGATTACGGTGTCGACTTCTGTGTGTTTGACCTCGTGCTGAAGTTCTTCAATCTTGCCTTTGCCAATATACGTCGGCGAAGGTTTGTTCATCGTCTGTGTGAACTGAGCAATCGGGTTCGCCCCGGCAGCGCGTGCCAACTCGGATAATTCAGCAAGCGAATCGTCGAGTGCCCAGTAGTCGGCATCTGAACGTACACTGATTCCAACGAGAATGGCGCGTTCACGGAACGGTCCTGTGGAATATGTACGTTTTTTTGCCATATGGGGGAACTAAGTTCCTATTTTATTTGGATCAGGCGTTGATCCGTAGTTGCGCCAGTCGTCTCAGGCCCTCGTCGATTTGATCGTCGGGGATCGTCAGTGAAAGTCTGATGTATCCCTCTCCACCGGGTCCGTAGCCGTTGCCGGGGGTGACGACCACGTCTACGTCGTCGAGCAGCTTCTGAGCGAACTCGGCCGATGTGTAGCCTTCTGGGATTGGGGTCCAGATGTAAAGAGCGCCCTTGGGAGCCACAGCCGGCACACCGATCTCGTTCAACACTGAGACTACCTTGTCTCGGCGCTTTCGATATACCTCGTTATTGTTATCGAGCCACTCTGATGGCAGGTCGAGCGCTGCGATGCCCATCTCCTGATTAGCCTGCGATAGACCCGAGTCGATATTCGACTTAACTCGCATCAGAGCGTTGACCATTTCGGGATTGCCCGATGCGAAACCAACTCGCCAGCCGGTCATGTTGGCGGTTTTGGACAGGGAATGGAACTCCATCGCGATATCCATTGCACCTTTAGCCTGCAGAACACTGGGCGCTACGTAGCCATCGTAGGTCACCTCGGTATAGGCAGCGTCGTGAAGGAGCGCAATGTCGAACTCCTTGCAGTACGCAACGGCTTCATCGAAGAAACTCAGTGGTGCGACCGCCCCGGTGGGGTTGTTCGGGTAGTTGATCCATAGAGTCTTAGCCTTTTTTGCGACATCGGTTGGGATGTCGGCGAAGTCAATCAGGTAGCCGTTGTCCTCTTTCAGCCGCACGAAGTGAGTTGTACCGCCGGCAAACATAGTTCCGATCTCGTAGACCGGGTATGCAGGATCTGGACTGATCGAAACATCGCCGGGATCGATGAAGCAGAGAGCAGCGTGGGCGATTCCCTCTTTTGCGCCGATCAGGTTGATTATTTCAGTTGCGGGATCGAGCTTTACGCCGAATCGATCGTTGTAGAACTTCGCAACGCGTGCCCTGAACTCTGGAAGTCCCTCGCTTTCGGGGTACTTGTGGTTCACAACTTTCTTCGAGCCCTCCACAAGTGCGTCAAGCACGGGGGCGGGAGTTTGCATGTCGGGGTCGCCGATACCGAATGAAATTACGTCGATGCCCTGGGCCTTTTTGGCCGCGATAGCGCGAGAGATGCCAACGAAAAGATATGGGGGAAGATTTTCTACACGTTCAGCAAATTTCATTCTTTTGGTTCCGGTTATTCCGTGAATTTTTGGGGATTAATTTGGTTGATGTTCAGGAACTTCGATTCGAAGTTGAACAATCGTAAACGAGCATATGCCCTGCGTGTGACGAATCGAGGTAGATCGAGGGGTTTAGCTTCGACTAAATCTAGTCGGGCCAAACACCTGTGAACACTTCAACGGCCGGACCTTCAAGGAAAGCCTCGCCCGTTTCGTCCCAGGAAATTCGCAGAACTCCACCGTCAACAACAACATCTACTGTGTCATCGACGAGACCGTGTGCTCTGGCTGCCGAAGCCGAAGCCGTGCTTCCTGTTCCAGAAGACATTGTTTCACCAGCGCCGCGTTCGAATATCCGTGCTCGGATTTTCGAACGGCTGATCACGTTTACGATCTCGAAGTTGATCCTGTTCGGGAACAACTCGTGGTTCTCGACTTGAGGGCCGATCTCTACGAGTGGGAAGTCTTCGACAGATTCTTCCATAACGACTACCGCGTGCGGATTTCCAACTGCGAGACACGTGACCTTGAGCTCTCGTCCACCGGCCTGGATTGGGTAGGCCTGTAGCATGTCCAGATCGCCAATTTGGGATGTGTCTACAGGGATTTCTGATGGGACGAATGTCGGTTCGCCCATCGCTACTTTGGCGGCGACCATCTTGTTGCCTTCCATCTTTGGCCACACTGTTCGCACGCCACCACCGGTCTCGACGCTCAGGCCTTCATCTCCGGGGCCTGGCAGTACGATTTTCCGGTCGATTACGAACTTGGAGAAGAGCCTGATGCCGTTACCGCTCATTTCAGCTTCAGAGCCGTCGGGGTTGTAGACCCGCATTCGAATCTGGGCGACCTCTGAATCCTGAACAAGAACAATTCCGTCGGACCCGACCCCGAACGCCAAACGGCTCATCTCCTTGGAAAGCGCACCCCAGTCGCGGTCGATACCTCGACCGTCTACTGCGATGTAGTCGTTTCCTGCGCCGTGCAATTTTGCGAACTCTACGGTCATTAGTTCTCCAGGGTCTCTAGGTTAGAGTTGTTCTTGTACCCAATGATTCTATGGATGAATCAGGCAAACTCCAAGTATTGGAAAATTATTTTCATTTTAGTGTTGTGTAATGACTAACTCGAACTTATGTATCACTTGAATTTGTGTTGCCGCCGTGCCAAGACTCAGACATTATGACGAGTGAGTTTGTCGTTGCAAGGGGATCCTGTGTCATGTCGAACCAGTGAATCCTTGGGTCAGACTGCTTGAACCAGTTGTTCTGTTGCCGGATTAATCGGTTAGTCGCAACCGCGGACTTTCGAACGGCCTCTTGGAGATCGTATTCATCATTCAAGTGCGCAATCATCTGCCGATACCCGATGCCGCTCATCGCCCTGTCATCGGTTGAATATCCGGCGCTCAACAGTGATTCAACTTCAGACTTCCAGTTGTTTTCGAGCATGTTGTCGAGTCGGTTAAGAACACGTTGGTGTAGAACGGATCGTTCCACCGCCAGTCCGATGACCAGCGAGTTGAACGGCGGTTCTTCGGCTTTCTTTCGAATCGGCGCGGTATCAGTGGTACTGGCCAGCACTCGCTCGATTGCCCGAATGACACGTCTAGGATTGAGCAAATCGGTTTCAGTGGCGACCGCCGGGGCGATAGATATTAGATACGCGGCAAGGGTTTCGACACCTTTGGCCGCGAGTTGGTTTTCCAGTTCTTCACGTAGTTGTATGTTGGGCTCGATCTCAGGTACTTCCCAGCCTTCAATTAGTGCCCAGATGTATTGCCCTGACCCGCCGACGATGATCGGAATTTTGCCTCGTGACGAGATTTCCTCGATGCCCGAGCGGGCGTTCTTCAGATAACTTGCCAGGCTGTACTGCTCGTTCGGATCGAGAATGTCGATCAAATGATGCGGGACGCCTTTCATCTCATCGAGAGTCGGCTTAGCGGTTGCAACGTCCATTCCCCGATAGAACAGCCGTGAATCGCCGTTCACGATTTCGCCATTGAGAGCAAGGGCCAGTTCGACTCCCACCGCGGTTTTACCGGTGGCGGTTGCGCCGACTACGACCACGAGTTCGGGTTTATCGGGACTGGATGATGTGTTCACGGGATACGCCGATACTCGCTTTTCTGGATCAGCTCGAGCCTGCGGCAGCGATCAACTTCGAGAACTCATCGACTTTAAGGCTTGCACCGCCAACGAGAGCACCGTCGATGTCGGGCTGTGCCAGAAGCTCCGCAACATTGCCCGAGTTCACGCTTCCGCCGTAGAGAACACGAACGGAATCAGCGGCGGCGGGTGCAAGTTTGCGAACTACCTCTCGGCACACAACTGTCATTTCCTGCGCTTGCTCGGATGTTGCCGCCTCACCAGTGCCGATTGCCCACACTGGCTCGTAAGCGACGATCAGCGAATCCCAATTGGAGTAGCCCGTCAGGCTCTCTTCAAGTTGATTCGCAACGTATTCGGCCGCTTTTCCTGACTTTCGCACTGCCAGATCTTCGCCTATGCAAAGGATTGGACTGATGCCAGCGTCGGCAGCTTTGATCGCCTTTGCAGCAACTTGATCTGACGTTTCACCGAACATGGCGCGCCGTTCGGAGTGGCCTACGATCACGTGGCTGACTAATCCTCGGAGCATCGAAGTAGAAAGTTCACCAGTGAACGCCCCGTCATCGTTGGCACTGACGTTCTGAGCACCAACTTGAATCGATGTTCCTGCAAGTGTTTGGGCGATACTCGTGATCGCAATCGACGGTGGACACACGATCTTGTCGACTCCAGAAACGCCTTCGCTGAACTCGAATATCTTCTTGACGAGTTTCAGACCCGATTCAACGTCGGTGTTCATCTTCCAGTTACCAGCTATAACGGGCGTTCTCTCTGCCATTCGATAAATCCTGCGTGATCTTTCTAGTTATTTGTGAATTATTCTGCGTCGTCGAGTGCGGCAACCCCGGGAAGAACTTTTCCTTCAAGGAACTCCAGTGATGCTCCACCACCGGTCGATACGTGAGTGATCTGATCTACGAGATCGAGCGATCCTACAATTTCGGCCGTAGACCCTCCGCCGATTACAGAAGTCGCCTTCTTGTTAGCGGCGACGGCATTTGCAACTGCAACCGATCCTTTAGCGAACTCTGGCCATTCGAACACACCCATTGGGCCGTTCCATATGATCGTGTTTACCAGGGAAATTATCCGTGCATACTCGGTTGCTGTTCTCGGGCCGATATCGAGGATCAGTTCGTTCTGAGGAACGTCTGATGAATCCACGATGGATGCGGTTGACGATTCACTGAACTCTGGAGCTGTAACTACATCGGCGGGAAGCACAACGTAGGCACCTCGAGAATCGAGAAGTGATTTGGCCGCTTCGGCATCTTCGGTTGTTACTTCCGCTGCCCCACCCGATTTGCCTTGTGCTACGTAAAAAGCTGCCACCATTCCACCGCCGACGAGAATGGTGTCGACCTTTTCGGCCAGATGGCGCAGTACCTGAATTTTATCGGCTACTTTCGCACCGCCAACAATTGCTACGGTAGCTCCCTGCGACCCGTCCAGCGAACTGCCAAGCATCTCGATCTCTCGTTCCATGAGTAATCCGGAGTAGGCAGGCAAATGATCGACAACACCAGCGGTCGAGGCGTGGGCTCGGTGAGCTGCCCCAAAGGCGTCGTTCACATATAGATCTGCCAACGAAGCCAGGTGCTTTGAGAAATCGACGTCGTTTGATTCTTCTCCGGGGTCGAATCTCAGATTCTCCAGCAGAGCGAATTCGCCAGCATCGAGTTGCGAACAAATTTGGGTAGGCTCATCGCCGTTCGGCCCACCTGCATCCAGAACCGGAACACCAAGAAACTCCGAAAGCCGTTCACGAACTACAGAAAGTCGCATTTCTTCGACTATCTGGCCCTTTGGTCGCCCGAAGTGCGAGCAAACAACGATTTTTGCCCCGCCCTCTTTAAGCAGGCTCAGGGTTGGCAGGGCTGCTCGTATTCGAGAATCGTCGCTGATAACCCCGTCACGTGTCGGCACGTTGAAATCAACCCTGACCAGCGCGGTCTTGCCTTGAACGTTCACGCCGCGAATAGATCGTTTGTTCATCAGGAAAGAGTTTCTTTAGTTGGAGCTGACAATCAGCCGTGCGCTCTCGGCGAGTGAGGATTGGTGTTCAGCTGAAAACGAAGTTGACTCCAGTTCCGAAATCGCTTCAGCGATAAGGCCCTCAACCTTTTCCTCAGCAAATGTCTTGCTCTCAGTCTCGCTCAGTATTGAAGTAACTTCGTCGAGGTCAGCGGGGTCGAGAACTCGCTTCATAAATATCTCGCCGAGCCTTCGACGTGTTGTCGGAGTGCCGTTCTCGATCGCGTGGGCCGTTGCCAACGACTTCTTCTTAGACTGCAATCTGCCCCGCTGAACTTCGTTTCGCTCGGAACCGGGATCCGGCCAGAGAGCCTTTAGGTCGATATTGAGGCTTTGCGCGGTGCCGACTGCATTTCCAAATTTGTAGAGCGCTTCCAACACCGAGTCACCGGCTCCTGCAGCGATACCGCCGAGCCTGGCAGCAACGCCAAATAGTGCGCCGTGCTTACGAGCAACCGTCACAATTTCATCGACGCTCACGGCAGCCCGCTCTTGATACGAGATATCGAGATATTCGCCTTCACAGACCTCGAGTGTCGCCGTGTCTAGTGATTCAAGTGCCAGAGAAATACTTCGAGGATCGGATGCCGGGCCACTGGCGTTTCTTTGATCGAATATCGAGACGCGCGCCATAGCGTGAATGCCGTCGCCAGCGTTAATCGCCTGTGCGGGTCCCCACGACCACCAGATGGTTGGTCGGTTGTTGCGTTCGGTGTTGGCGTTCTGCACGTCTTCATGCACGAGAAGGAAGTTGTAGAGGAGTTCTACGGCTACGGCGTACGGCATCGATGAACCGTTGTCTCCACCAGCCGCCTTTGCTGCCGCCAGAACCAGATGCCCGTGCGATCGATCCTGCATCACAACCGGTTCCGGTTCGCCGTTCTGGTCTATCCAGCCGAGGTGGTACGCCATCATCTTGTAGAGCGGAAGTTCCCGCGCATCGACGAATTTTTTCAGAGCCGATTCGAACTGATCTGAATCATCAGCTGTGAGTCCGGGGAGTATTCCCGTGAAAAGCAATCAAGTTCTCCGATGGCTGGCCTGTCAGATTGGAACTGAGCGGGCGCAAGTAGTTTTCGAGCGAACTAAGAGTAACCGAGAGATGCTAGCTGATAACGATGTCGCCAACGGTATTCCGAATGGATTCGAGGCTGATTGCTCCCAGTCGAAGCACGTTTATCTCGTTGTTTTCGTAGGAAACGACCGTGCTCGGTGCAGTGCTAACGCCACATGGTCCGTTGATGCAAGCGGTTATGTGATCGCCGAAAACCTGTTCAACGACGGTTGCGTCCTTGATTGGATCTCGACCGGTCAAATTGCAGCTTGTTCCGGTTAGCGGTGTACCAGCAAGGTCGATGAGACTCCTTGCGACATGGTGATCCGGAATCCTTAGGCCGACTGTACCGGTGCCGCCTGTGACTACAGTTGGAACGCTGTCGGTCGCCTGTACAACAATCGTAAGAGCGCCCGGCCAGAATTCTTCTGCTAACCGCCCCAATACATTCGGAAATTCGCTGGCTAGTTTCTCAACCATATTTATCTGGCTGATCAGCAACGGCACAGGTGTGCCCGGATTTCGCCCTTTCGTGCTGAAAACGTTCTCAACCGCGAGGGAGTCGAGGCCGTTCGCACCGAGTGCAAAAAAGGTGTCGGTTGGGAACGCGACTAGCGCGCCATTGTTGATCGCGTTGGCCGCGTCATCAAGCCCTGCTGCGTCGGGTGAAAGTAGCATCGAATAATGTTAGCGATCTGAGCACGGTTAAACCGGGTCAATATCGGTGTGAAAATTTTCCAAAAAACCCGTGACTAGATCGACGGGGAGAGGTAGATTTATGAATCGGGCTTAACGGACGCGATCAAACGTTTCACTATTGAAGCGTAAAGGGTTGTCCAAAAAAGGCATTTCGCTAGCCTGAATTGTCACAACAACCCGGGGATTCACGGCATGACCCAAAACCCAACAGATGATTCGTCCAGCCGAGTATCTACTTCAGATGACATTGAAGTAGGAACCTATCTCGAAATCGCCCAGGCTGATCGTGCTGCAGGTGGGAATCCGCCTATCGACGAGCGGATGAAAACCATCGTCATCATCGACTTTGGTTCCCAGTATTCACGACTCATCGCCCGCAGGGTTAGAGAATCCAACACTTACTGCGAAATTATTTCGTATGACGCCGATGCCAAGATCCTGACCGACCAGGACGTCATCGGTGTAATTCTTTCTGGCGGCCCAAATAGCGTTTATGAAGATGGCGCGCCGATGGCGCCAACGTGGGTTTACGAGGCTGGCGTGCCGATTTTGGGCATCTGCTACGGGATGCAGCTGCTGGCCCACCAACTCGGCGGCAAAGTAGAGCCCGGAACTGAACATGAATACGGTCACGCTGTTGTTCACAAAGACGGTCCCGACAATGTTCTGTTTGGAGGCCTGGATACGGAAGTTCCTGTTTGGATGAGCCATGGCGATAGGATCGAAGTTCTGCCGCCCGGGTTCCACTCTATGGCTTACACAGAAAACTCCCCGCTGGCCGTTATGGGCAACGAGGAAGGAACATATTTCGGCATTCAGTTCCACCCGGAGGTTGTCCACACTCCGCAGGGTGCTGAGATTCTAAAGAACTTTGTATTTGGCGTTTGCAAAGCTGAGGGCGACTGGACTCCTGTCAACTTTGTTTCGGATGCGATAGAGCGGATAAAAACTCGAGTCGGAGATGGCAAGGTCATTTGTGCGTTGTCAGGCGGAGTCGACTCAATGGTTGTTGCTGCGCTGATTCACAGGGCCATCGGTGATCAGCTCACATGTATTTTCGTAGATAATGGTTTGATGCGAAAAGACGAGGCTGATCGTGTTCAGAACGTGTTTGCCAAGCAGCTCGGCGTGAACCTGATATTTGTCGACGGTACAGAACGATTCTTGAGCGTACTCAAGGACGTTACTGACCCCGAGGTGAAGAGGAAGTCGATTGGTGGCGAGTTCATCAAGATATTCGAAGAAGTTGCCGATGAAATTGGCGAGGTCGACTATCTTGCGCAGGGCACGCTTTATCCGGATGTGATCGAAAGTACCAGCGCAGATTCGACCGCTTCGCACAAGATCAAGACCCACCACAACGTGGGTGGTTTGCCTGAACACATGGATCTGAAGCTGGTTGAGCCACTTCGCTACATGTTTAAAGACGAGGTGCGTAAGGCTGGTGCGGAACTTGGTCTAACCGCTCAAAGCGTCAACCGCCAGCCTTTCCCAGGTCCAGGTCTGGCCATTCGAATCATGGGTGAGGTCACATACGAAAAGCTTGAGATTCTTCGTGAAGTCGACTGGATCGTGATCGACGAGATAAAGAACGACGGGCTCTACGACAAGTTGTGGCAGTCGTTTGCGGTGCTCACAAACACCAGAACCGTGGGCGTAATGGGTGATCAGCGGACGTACCAGTACGTTGTCGCGATTCGAGCCGTTACCAGCGACGACGCGATGACAGCCGACTGGGCCCGATTGCCCTACGACACTCTTGCGAGAATCTCGAACCGAATCGTGAACGAGGTTGATGAGGTGAACCGGGTGGTTCTCGACATCACAGGCAAGCCACCTGGCACGATTGAGTGGGAATAGATTCGACGGTTGTGTTGAAGTAAATCTCGTTTCGGAAGAAATTGAATTTGTGAGTGAGGTCTAGTTGAAAGTTCTGTTGATCGGATCCGGTGGTCGTGAGCACGCAATGGCGTGGAAGTTGGCGCAGAGCCCGCTGATATCCGAACTCATCATCGCTCCGGGCAACGCAGGAACCGCTGAGCTTGGCGAGAACGTGAACATCGGCGTTGACGATCATGACGAGTTACTCGCATTTGCTGCTGAACGCGATATCGACCTCGCAGTGGTAGCGCCCGATCAGCCGATCGTTGATGGCCTGTGTGATCGATTTGCCAAGGCTGGAATCAAGGTGTTCGGTCCTTCTGCCGCGGCAGCTCGCATCGAGGGCTCAAAAATCTGGTCCGACGATCTGATGACCAAGTACGGAATCCCTACTGCTGAATCAGAGGCGTTCACAAATTCCGGATCGGCGATCGAATACGGTCGCTCAAAGCCAGAAGGCTCGCTTGTGGTGAAGGCCGATGGGCTCGCTGCTGGCAAAGGCGTGATTCTTCCCGATACGTATGAAGACCTCGATTCGGCGATTGTCGGCATGATCGACCACGCTGCGTTTGGCGAAAGTTCTTCAAGGATTCTGCTTGCCGAACGAATGTCGGGTCCCGAAGTCAGCGTGTTTGCGTTTCTTGATGGTGAGCACGTATCGGCCGAGATCGCTTCTTGTGACTACAAGCGCATAGGTGAAGGCGATGTTGGCCTGAACACTGGCGGTATGGGCGCATACGGACCACCGGAATTCTGGACCGAAGAGTTGGCTGCATTGGTTCGCAAGGACATTCTTGAACCTGCGGCGAAGGCACTTGTAGCTGAAAATAGTTCGTTCTCAGGTGTTCTCTATGCCGGACTAATGATCACGGAATCAGGTCTCAAAGTAATCGAGTTCAATTGCCGATTCGGTGACCCTGAAACCCAGATACTGATGCCGATGCTGGAGTCTGATTTGTTAGAGATATGTCTGGCAACTGCCGAAAATCGACTCGATCAACAGGAAGTTAAGTGGTCAGACACTCCCCACACGTTCGTGGTTGCCGTGTCTGACGGCTATCCGGGTTCGTACGACACCGGGGTCGAGATAACCGGAATTGAAGGTGCCACGGAAAACGGCGTGGTTTTCCACGCTGGAACCAAAACTGACGATAACGGAACCCTGCTTACATCGGGAGGGCGGGTACTCGGAGTCACAGGTTCTGGTGAAACGATCAGCGAGTCACGAGATGCCGCTTACGCTGGCATCGCCAAGATTTCATTCGATGGCATGACGTTACGGCGAGACATTGCCGAACGCGCGATCACGAGCGATCAGGACTAGACGTGGGAATCATCAACGTTGTATTCGACTTCGACAGCACTCTGGCCACCACTTTTGTTGGCGGTGAGATGTTTCGTGGCTACGCACCCAAAGACAAGGTGACGGAAGCCAGCGCACGACATAAGGCAAACGAAACTTCACTCCGCGTTTATCAAGAAGAGGTATTCGACCTGATCACGGAATCTACGAGCCAGATGTCGAAACGAGCTGCAGAGAACTGCTCGATAAGGTCGCTCGCCCACGAAGTTTGTGAACAGGTTTGGAACTCAGGTGGCACCGTTGCTGTTGCCTCTGCAGGTCTTGATTTCTATATCCAGCCGGTGTTAGACAAAGCAGGCCTAAACAAGATTCAACTTCACAGCGGCAGGGTCACATCTGACCCAACGGAGCTGCCGCCATTTCGATACGATTACCCTTCGTCGTTTCGAGAGACGTGTCAGAGCGACGGGGTTGTCTGCAAGTGCGAAGTCATTAACAGTATGAGACGCGAAAATGGTGGCGCAGAAAGCGAAGTGATATTCGTCGGTGACGGAGTGACCTCCGACGCATGTGCAGCAGCCAATGCTGCCGACAAGGTGTTCGCAACGGGCCGGCTGCTCGACTACTGCAATAAAAACGTAATTCCAGCAACGGAATTTGGCGAAGATTTTGAACCGGTACTCAGCTACGTTCTGAGTAAGACATCCGTAAACGGAGCGCAATAGAACAGTGATTCCACGATATTCTCGACCCGAGATGAACGCCATATGGTCGGAAGACAACGCATTCGATCTGTGGTTGCAGGTAGAAATCGCCGCATCCCAGGCGTGGACCGATGAGGGCGTTGTTCCCGAATCGGACATGGCGAAGATTCGTAATGCAAAGTTCGACCGTGCCGCCTACGACCGTTGGTTCGATGAGACCAAGCACGACATTGTTTCGTTTACTCGAGCGGTGGGCGAAAGCCTTGGCCCAGAGAGCCGGTGGGTGCACCATGGCCTGACTTCTAACGACGTCAAAGACACTGCTCTCAGCATGCAGCTAACTCAGTCTTGCGATCTGCTTGATCGAGATCTTGTGGAGTTGCTCAACGCACTGCGAATACGGGCTATCGAACACAAAAACACGCCCTGTATCGGCCGTTCGCACGGCATACACGCTGAACCGATGAGTTTCGGTATGAAACTTGCGCTCTGGTTCGCTGAAATGAAGCGCAACCGAGATCGTCTGGCTGCGACCCGAACCCGTGTTGCCGTTGGGATGCTTTCGGGCCCCGTGGGTACCTTTGCTTCTGTACCGCCGGTGATCGAAGAGTCGGTGTGCCGCCAGCTCAACCTCTCCCCTGCCGAGGTCTCCAATCAGGTGATCCAACGGGACAGGCATGCCGAGTATGTGCAGGTTCTGGCGCTTATCGCAGCAACCCTCGACAAGATGGCGACTGAGATTCGTGGCCTTCAGCGCACCGAGGTTCGTGAAGTAGAGGAACCGTTCGGCAAGCCCGGCTATGTAACCAAAGGATCGTCGTCGATGCCCCACAAACGCAACCCCGAGCTCTCAGAGCGTATTTGCGGGCTTGCGAGGCTGATCAGAGGTCATTCGATTACTGCACTCGAAAACGTTGCTCTGTGGCACGAACGTGACATCTCGCACTCATCTGCAGAACGCATGATTCTTCCCGACGCTTCGCTGGGACTCGACTACATCATGAGTTTGATGACGGGAATCATCGCCGACATGGTGGTTCACGAAGATCGAATGATGCAGAACCTTGAGTCCACTCGTGGTCTTGTGTTCTCACCTCGTGTGATGCTGTTGCTAGTAGAAAAAGGCGTCGACCGAGATGACGCTTACGATGCTGTTCAGCGAAACTCGATGAAGTCGTGGGACGAAGAACTCGACTTCCGAGAGACTC
>DUCO01000010.1:100405-147483 GCA_012959765.1 Dehalococcoidia bacterium
CAGCATCATCGTGATGGCGCCGCAGATGTAGGGAATGGCGGCGATGAAGCCGACGGTCACGACGCCAAAGCCGAAGCCCTTGATGATCTGTTCGATTACGGCTTCTATCTTGGCCACGTTGATCACATTTATGATCGCGTTGGAATATCGGAGATTGCCATTGCCTGAGGCAGTATTCGAAACAAACCTTTCTGGTCTGCTTTACCGTGGCAAGGTGCGGGATACGTACGATCTTGGCGACGATCGTCTTCTGATGATCGCAACCGACCGCATATCGGCCTTCGATGTTGTGATGGATCAACCAATTCCGGGTAAGGGAATTATTCTTACCGAAATGTCTTCATTCTGGTTCGACATTATTGATCACGTAATGCCAAATCACGTGATCGCCACCGTGAGCGACGATGCGGCGATGGCCAATGTCGAGATAACCGGTGCATTGATAGATCTGTCCCCGGAACTGGCACGCAGGTCAATGGTGATCAAAAAAGCCGAACGTCTCGACATCGAATGCGTCGTTCGGAATTACATTGCAGGTTCGGCGTGGGCTGAATACGAAGAATCAGGAACGATGAATGGCCAGCCGCTCCCAGCTGGAATGAAGGCCGCCGCTCGTTTTTCTGAGCCGATATTTACTCCTTCCACGAAGGCTGCTTCAGGGCATGACATGCCTTTGACACCTGAAGAGGCGAAAAATCTTGTCGGCGCAGAAATGCACCGTGTTCTTGAGCAGAAAAGCCTCGAGGTCTTCCATGTTGCCTATGATTACGCAGGCGAACGCGGGATGATCCTTGTCGATACAAAATTCGAGTTCGGATTTGTGGATGGTGAACTCACGATAATCGATGAGGTACTTACGCCAGATTCGAGCCGATACTGGGATGTCACCGACTGGGCTACGGGAAATTTCCCACCAGCGTTTGACAAGCAGTTTCTGCGGGAGTGGTTATTAGGTACCGATTGGAATCAAGAACCACCGCCGCCGACACTACCCGACGAGATTGTTGAGCAAACGCAGGCAAGATATCTTGAGTCTTATCGGCGACTCTCAGGCAAGTCACTGGTACTGTAGATAGCTGTTGAATTTACTGGCACACCGTTGAGTGTGACATTTGGGAACGCATGGCAGATATAAAGCGCAAAGCAACCACCCGTCCGGAAAGCCGTCGAGGCATGACCAGGGGGCAAATCCGAGAAGAGCGAAGAGTGCGAAGCCGCGCTCGACAGCGTCGTAAGCGCTTTCTACTCGGATTCGCTGGATTACTGTTTGCCATCGTGTTCATCACGGCACTTGTGATTCCGCGGAATACACAAAACAACACCGTTCGGGGCGTGAACCTTGGTGGTCACATCGCGCTTGATGCAGATGATGGTCGGGATCACATCGATGACAACTCATCATCGGGCGGACCGTACTCGGTAGTACCTGCCACTTCGGGACCTCACTGGTTTGGCTCATCGACTGTAGCTGGCATATCGTCACCGACTCGTTGGGGTCGATACAACGCTGCTATTCCTGATGAAGTGCTGATTCACAATCTGGAACACGGTGGGATTGGTCTTCACTACGACTGTGCAGAAGAATGTCCCGAAATTGTTAGCGAATTGAACGACATTCTGCCATCCAACCCATCTCAGTACATCATGTCGCCTTACTCCGGGATGCCAAGCAAAATTGCTATTACTGCGTGGCGGCACCACCTGTATTTGGATGAGTTCGATGCTGAAGAGATTCGACGATTCATCGACGAGTACAAAGACCGCGCTCCTGAGAGCGTGCCGGGAAACCCCTTCTAAATTAGTTTCAGAATTAGAAAGCAGCGAATGTTTCTCGTAAAGGTTCACGTTTCACTCAAGCCAACGGTTAACGATCCTCAGGGATTGACGATCGCACGCGCACTTGGTCGACTGGGTTTCGATTCAGTCGACCAAGTGCGCGCTGGAAAGTACTTCGAATTGAAGATCGAAGGAAACGACAAGACGGCAGCAGAAGCCGATGTGAAGTCGATGTGCGAGAAGCTGCTGGCGAATCCGGTGATCGAGACGTTCACGTACGAACTGGAAGCTGTTTAGGGCGTTCGGCCCAGACGCGTCCCTCGCTCCCGTCCACCATTCACGACCCGGCGATCCCTCGGCTACGAGGACTTTACTCGGGAAATGGGAGAGCTCGAAGCGCGCCTAGTCGGTCAGAGTGCCCTTGGTGCTGGGAACCCCGTCGAGGTTGCGCTCATCAATGCGTGTTGCAGCTCGCAACGCTCTTGCGAATGCCTTGAACGCCGACTCTATTACGTGGTGTTCGTTCTGCCCTGAAAGAACACGAATGTGCAGGCAGAATCGGCCTTCAACAGCCATCGCTTCGAAGAAGTGCCTTGCCAAATCCGCTGGAAACTCACCGACGTTGTTATCGCTGCCCATATTAATGACCGCGTAACCACGACCCGAAAGGTCGAGTACGGCGTGAGTTAACGCTTCATCGAGCGGGCAAGTCCGATCTGCCATACGCACGATGCCCTTGCGGTCACCGAGCGCCTGATCGATTGCCCGTCCCAACACAATCGCTGTGTCTTCAACGGTGTGGTGAGATCCTGTTTCGAGGTCGCCATTGGCTTCCACTTTGAGGTCGATCAGACCGTGTCGAGCGATCTGACTCAGCATGTGTTTAAGAAAGCCGACAGGTGTATCGACTTCAACTTGGCCCGTTCCGTCCAGATTGACGGTTACGGATATTTTGCTTTCGCCAGTCTCGCGAACAACGGTTGCAACACGAGCTTCTTTGTCTGACATGCCTCTGCCTTTGATCTCACAAATGAACATCTAATAAGTAGACGTTAATAACGATGCTATCCCTCGGAGTGTTAACTAAACAACGCTTCTAAGTGCGTCGATTAGCCGGTCTGTCTGTTCTGGAGTTCCCGCACTTATGCGAAGTGAATTTTCGAGAACACTCTGCGGGAACCGCCTGACGAAAATTCCATGCTCGGCGAGTGCGACGTACGCTTCTTCGGCCGTGAGACAGTCGAATCGACAGAGCAGAAAGTTTGCATCGGACGGGTAGTACGAGATGCCATCTAGCTCATCGATTGCATCTTCGACTCGCTTACGCTGCTCGATCAGGCTCGAAGCGCGTTCAAGTAGTTCGTCACGGTGTTCAAGAGCCGCCAGTACAGCAGCCTCGCCGGCGACGTTGATGTTGTACGGCTGCTTGATGTCCATGAGGTGCTGAATGAGATTTGCCGAAGCAATTGCGTATCCAACTCTGAGTCCTGCAATGCCAGCCCACTTGCTGAACGATCGCAAGATCACGAGATTTTCGTACTCATCAAGCAGGTGAGAAAGCGAACTTCCACAGAACTCGTAGTACGTCTCATCTACGCACAGAACGACCCCGGTTTCGAGCAACGCCCTGGCGTCCGATTCCGTTAGGAGATTTCCCGTTGGGTTATTCGGTGATGCGAGGAACACTATTCGCGCTGTATCGTCGATCGCTTCCTTCATGGCGGGAATATCGATATCCCACGTTTCGTTTCGTGGAACTGACGCGATCACAGCGTCGGCCATACGTGCCGAGAAGGCGTACATGCCGAATGTGGGTTCACAGTCGATCACTTTTTGGCCGCGTTCAACAAACAGGCGCATTAGCAGATCGATGATTTCATCGCCGCCCGCCCCTGCGATGATCCGATCTGCAGGCTGGCTCGTGTACTCACTCAGAGCGTCACGCAGCTTGCGCTGCTGGGGATCGGGATACAGGTGTAGATCAAGCGATGTAAACGCCTCTGCCACCTTGTCGAACGCCCCGTAAGGGTTCTCGTTGGCGTTGAGGCGAATGACGTCCTCCGGCTTGATCCCTGCCTTGCGAGCAAGTTCAGCCGATGGGTCGACGCCGTGGTAGGTCGCTATTTTGGCCATGTGCGGCCGCATTAATTTTTCTATGTTCGACATGGTGGAGAAGTGTGCCAGTTAAATTGCCGGAGTGCTATTCGTCCCTATTCGCCAACGATATGGCGACGGCGATATTCGGATGCAGCTGCGTGTCCATGCAAACCTTCGAGTTTTGCGAGTAACTCGGCATCTTTGGACAACTCCAGAAAAGTGTCGTCATCGAACGCGAGTATGGGGGTGACACGAACAAAATCTCGAACGGAAAGCGCCGATGAGAACCTTGCGGTGCCCGCGGTAGGCATTACGTGCGAAGGGCCAGCGACATAATCGGCCATGACTTCTGCCGACCACTCGCCAACAAACAGGCCGCCAGCACTGGTTACTTTATCGACAAGATCTTCGGCGTCTTTGGTCAGGATGCAGAGGTGTTCGGGCGCTGCAGCGTTGGCAACGTCAATCGCTTCAATGGTGGTATCGACCACTACCGCGACGCCTCGGTTCTTGAACGCTGCGCTAGCTGTACTCGCTCGGGGCAGATCTGCCATTTGGCGCTCGATTTCGGCTTCGGTTTTATCGACGATATCTTCTGAGAGTGCGACCAGAATGGGCATTGCGACGGTGTCGTGTTCTGCCTGGGCGATCAGGTCGGAAGCGGTGAATCTCGGATCAGCAGATTCGTCAGCAATCACGAGGGTTTCCGTTGGGCCATAAAGGCCGTCTATGCCAACGTCACCAAACACGAGTTTCTTAGCCGCTGTTACCCATGCGCTGCCGGGTCCGCAGATAAGATCGACAGCGGGTATGGACTCTGTGCCGTAGGCAAGTGCGGCGATCGCTTGGGCTCCGCCGAGTTTGAATACTCGTGAGGCTCCTGCGATTTTGGCTGCCGCCAGCACTGCAGGGTGTGGCATGGAATCGCCGGGCGCCGGGGTGGCGACGATGATTTCTTTTACACCGGCGACTTTTGCGGGGACGACCGTCATGATCACTGTCGATGCGAGCGGTGCTGTTCCACCCGGAACGTAGGCAGCTACCGAGCCTAATGGCGTGACTCGTTCGCCGAATTTGCCTGTGCCGTCGCTCCAACTTTTCGGGAGTCCCCTGATCTGGAACTTCTTTACCCGGGAGGCGGCGAGCTCAAGCGCTTTGATCGACGCTGGATCCATGTTCGAAAAAGCTGAATCGATTTCAGATTGCGGAACTGCAAACGTTTTGGGTGATGATCCATCGAGAGCCGTGTTTATTCTGGCGAGACCTGCATCGCCTTCGTTGCGAACGATGTCGATGACTCTCGCTGCAAACTCGTCCGGCGAAACCATATCGCTGAAGAGTCCGTTGCCGTCTGAAAGAACAGCGTCCGCGGGCATGTTTCGCTCTCGTTTGAAATACTCGATGCCTGCTGCTGCGCCAATGACTCGTTTCACAGCTAATCGCCCGATTCTGCGAACGGTTTCAGGTTTTCGACGAGTCGGTCGTACGTCTCGCAACGATCACGATAAACGTACTGCACATCGTTGGCAGCAATGCCGATTCCACCGAGATCTCGGAAGTGGCTTACCACTTCGGCAAGATCAGATCTTCGGACTAGCACCTGCACGGTGTACCAGTTGCTTTCTTTACCGGTGTGAACCGCCGAAATCGTTGGACCATCAAGTCCTCCGAGTTCACGGCGCGTCATGACCTGTCGAGCAACTTCGTCTTCAGATTCGCCCTGAATATCCCCGGTAACTCGTTGATACGTTCTGGCTCGCAGACTTGCCTCGATCTTTTCGAGGATTTGCCGAGCGTTGGCCAGCTTTTCAGGATCGTTCGCCAGAGCGCGGCCGTTGCCGACAATCACGGATTGCGACTCGATGACCGTGCCGTCAACCAGAATGCGCAGACCGTTCTCACGGAGAGTCGTCCCGGTCGCAGTGATATCGGCAATGATGTCGGCATAGCCCATGATCGGGGCAGCTTCGAGTCCACCGGATACGTGAACCATCGTCACGTAGTTGACGCCGTTCTGGTTCAAGAAGCGTTTGACGAGTCGTTGGTACTTGCTGGCGATGCGAAGATCACGACCCTTCGCCCGGAATTCAAGAGCTATTTCTGCAAGATCAGCCATGCTCGTGACGTCGAGCCACGAGTCAGGAACAGCTATTACCAGCTTGGCGTTCCCAAAACCCAACCCTTCGTGCAAAAGAACAGTGTCGCCGCGTTCGAGTCTAGATTCGAGATACCTGTCGAGCCCCACAACGCCAATGTCGGCACTGCCACCGTCGATTTCAATCGTGATATCAGACTGTCGCTGAAACAGAACGTCGACACCGGGAAGTGAAGGTATATCGGCGGTGTATCGACGCGAGTTGGCGCGCCTGATGCTCAAACCGCAATCGGTTAGCAGCTTTGAGGTGCCGTCGTAGAGAGCGCCTGTGGAAGGGAGGGCGAAACGGAGATTGCTCACTATGCGCCCTGCCCTTCGTTTGTGCTCTGGAAATCGACCGCGGCTCGGCTGCCTGAAGCTCGTAGTTTGCGGGCTTGCTCGACTGCTTCGTTGACTGAACCTGATTCGGACGGAGAAATAAGTGTTACTTCATCCGATGTTTCGGATGTAATGGAAAGCGCGCCGATAACGGCGTCAAGATTGTAGGCAAAGCCCAGAGCGGGGACGTTTCGATCGTAGCCGAGCGCACGTGTAAGGCCGTCGTAGCGACCTCCCCCGCCGAGAGTTTCCTCTTCGTCGTCACCTGCGTAAATATCGAAAAGCATGCCGGTGTAATAAGCGATTCCTCTTGCCAGTCCGAAATCGACGTTTACACGAGAGAGATCCGCCCCTTCTGTTTCGGCTGAAGCCAGAACATCGGTCAGGTTGGAGATGAGATCAGTCGAAATTCCAGCATTGGCAAGCACGTAGCGACCGGCACTGGCTGCTTCCGCTGCCGGCCCACTGATCTGAGACAACTTCGACAGCATATCGAGGGCACGCTTGAAGTCGGCTGGATTGTCGGCCTGGGACAGCTTTCGAGCCAATCGAGCAACGATCTCCTCGGGAGTGCGTGATCCAGTCTTCTGACCAAGTGAAACTCCAAAGCCTTCTGACATCACCTTTTCGATAGTCGAAACGATGCGTTTGCGATCGGCTGCAGCTTGCGCGTCATCGATCACCACGTCGGGAATAAATCCGAGCGCGCTCGCCTTTTCGGTGACTGTGTCGACATTTCCGTTTTTCAGATCGTCGATGCTGGTAACGAGGAAAAGTTTGGCACGTTCTGAGATGCCGAACTCAGTTAGAGCCGACATGACGACACCGACGTGACCCACTACGACCCGAGCGTTGCCAAGCCCAAGTGCTTCGAGGCCTTCGAGTGACATTGCAATGACTTCGCCATCGGCCGAAGGAGCAGGTGGACCGATTAGTTCGGCTCCTAGCTGGGTGAACTGGCGGGTTTTATCGCCGTCTTCATCACCAGAATCTGCGTACCGAAATACGGGACCGTCGTACATCAATCGAACTGAACCCGACGTGGCTCCGTTATCGGCAGCGTGCCTGATGATCGCAGAGGTGAACTCGGGTCGAAGACTTACTTCGAATCCACCCGGTTCCGAGAAATCATAGAGACGAGAAGAAAGCGCACCGCCCGATTTTCGGATGTAGAGCTCGGTCTGCTCAAGAATGGGAGTTTCAGCGCGGTCGTATCCGCGTAGTCCGAAAACGTCGCGAAGCCTCATCGTCGCGGCATCTCGTGCTGCGAGTTCGCTTGGACCTGCGTCCTGCATGTTGGGTAGCCGTCGAACCGGCTCGTTTTGAGAGGTCATATCTGACAGATAATTATGGGCGACAATACAGGCAATTATTCGTAAACGAACAACCAATTCTAATCGAGTTTGCCTAAACTGCCCTACTACGAGAATCGTGAACCGTGTAAGCCGTGAACCTGTGATCGATGCGAATAGCTGCACCTGACTCTGGCGAAATTTGATGAACGAGCGAACAAATCGAGTGGTTGTGGTAACCGATTCTGCTTCGGCGCTTTCGCAGGATCAGATCGCTGAAAATCGGCTGTTTGTGGCTCGAATGGAGATCACCATCGACGGGCGAACATATGTTGATGGTTCCGACGGTGGATTAGACGATTTCTACTCACAGCTTGCCGTTGCAACTGAGATTCCAACCACTTCGGCACCGCGGCCTGCCGAGTATTTAGAACGATTTCGTGCAGCATCAGAGATCGGGAACGACATTTTCTGCGTGAGCGTTTCTGCTCGATTGAGCGCGGCTTACGATGCGGCGAAGTTAGCAGCCGAGATGATCTCTGATGAGCGATCTGACGTGACAGTGCGAGTGTTCGATTCCGAGGCTGCGGCAAGTTCGCAAGCGTTGATTGCGCTGGGAGCGGCTCGGGTCGCTATGGCCGGCGGATCACTTGACGAGGTAGAAGCTGTTGCCCGTAGCGTCGCCGGGAAAGTACGACTCGTTGCGATGCTCGACACTCTCAAATTCATCCATCGCAGTGGGCGCGTTCCGAAGATCGCGGTGTGGGTATCCAGTGCGCTGAACATCAAGCCCGTGATGGAGTATTCGACTGACAAGATCGGGGCGATAGGTCGTCCACGGTCGATTCGAAAAGCCCTGAAACGGATTCAGGATGAGATGAACTCTGATCTCGCAGGCAAGTCTGCTCATGTAAACGTTATGCATGCTGGTGCACCTGATAGAGCGGAGATTCTAAGAAGTTGGGTCGAAGCGAATCTGGAGTGCCCAGAGTTTTTCGTGACTCAGTTCCACCCGTTCATGGGCGCACACACAGGGCCGGGGCTCGTCGGAGCATCGTGGTGGGCTGAGTAGGAAGCTCCGAACAGCGTCTTAGTCGTCGAAGCCCCAAACGCGCGCTGCTGTCTTACCCAGCACCCAGTCGATATCGTCTCCGTTGGAGAACGCAGGGTGGGTTCGAACTCCTTCGAGGGTGTTTCCGTAGCCCTCACGACCCGCAGCCGGTGGGTAGTCGCTTCCCCACATCATTCGATCAGCACCGAACGCGTCGTATGCCATTTCGAACAGCGGCGGAATATTGTTGAAGCGGAAGTTGGGTAGCAAGATCGGCGGGCGGCAGGTTATTTCACCAAGCCCCGGAACTTTGATCGTTGTGTTGGGGCGCTGGGCACATTCGAGCGCCGACACGTAATCGGCGTATGGCGGGTCGGCCATCCCAACTCCCGCCAGGTGCTCGATCACGATTTGGGTGTCCGGGCAGTCATCGATGATTTTCTTAAAACTGTCCGCAGAAAATCGTTTTGCATTGCCTAACGAACTCACAACGAGACCTAGTTCTCCGGCTTTGCGCCAGATATCTGTGACGCCGGAAAGAGCGTTGTAAGTCTCGTCTGGTGCAATCCTTACCCCAGCTGCGCCCTGCTCTGCCAATTTTTCAAGTGTTCCAAGCGGATCGGTGTCGGAGGGGTCGACTAATACAACCACTTTGAATCGATCGCCGCGCTTTCCCGCTTCATCGAACAGATAGTTATTGTCGTACGTGCCACCGTGCTGAATAAGCACCGCACCATCGACACCCGCCTGGTTCATTTCGAACTCAAGCGACTCGATAGGTAGAAACCAGTTTTGGCCAGCATGGCAATGGGTGTCGATGATCATGTCACTCGGGACTTTCTCTATTTGGATTACTCTGCGGATGCGGACTTAAACGGATTAGGTAGCGATTTCCATGCCGGAGGTGCCGACTCCTGATCCTTCGGAAAGTACAAGATCATCGATCTCTTTCCTTAGCTCAGCCGACATCTCCCAGTCGCCACCAAGGTTCTCAGTTGCCTCTGCCGGAGTAACTGAACCTGCCAGAGCAACGCTGATGGCATCGTTTGCCAGCACCCATGCAATCGCAAGCTGCGGAATCGTCTTACCGTGGTCGGCAGCGATTACCTTGAGCTTCTCTACTACCGCAACGTTAGCCGCCAAGTTGTCTGGGCCCCACGAACTGATGCCGAAGTTAGCTCCACCTCGTCGCCAGTCATCTTCGCCAAACGTCTTGTCTGCACCCCAGGTGCCGGTAAGCAGGCCATGAGAGAGCGATCCGTACGCCATAATGCCCATGTTGTTTTCTTTAATGAAAGGCATCACTTCGGCTTCGGGTCGGCGGTCGAAGATGTGGTAGCCAATCTGGTTAGTTACGATCGGGCTGGTTTCTCGGCTCTCGGCCATCATGGCATTGTTGAAATTCGAAACACCGGTGTGGCGGATCTTGCCGGCTTTCTTCGCCTGCTCCAGTGCTTCCATAGGCTCTGAGAAAGCACGATCGTGATCTGGCCAGTGGATGAGGAACAGGTCGATGTAGTCGGTCTGAAGACGCTGAAGACTTTCGTCAATTGAAGCCAGCAAGCGCTTAGGGTCGGAATCGGAAACGGTGGCTGCGCGACGATCCGGGTTGTCTCGGACCCATTCACGCGCCCCCTTAGTTACAAGAACGATATCTTCACGAAAATCCTTTATCGCCTTGCCCATGAGAGTCTCGCCGTAGCCCCAGCCGTATACAGCTGCGGTGTCGAACAGTGTGATTCCGCCGTCGTACGAAGTTCGAGCGGCTGCCATGGCCTGGTCATCATCGAAATCACCGTACATGCCTCGACCCATCGGCCATCCCCCGTATCCGATTGCGGAGGTTTCTAGCTCTGAGTTTCCAAACATTCGTTTGCGCATCGTTTAGTCCTGTTCGTTGGTATCTGAAGTAACTGGGTGTAATTTTTGTAATTAGGTCAGGTTTAGATATTTATTCGATAGTGACCCGGCCATCTGTATCGACGTGGGTTACTGTTCCCGATCCTGTGAACGGTCCGGCGGTGATAGTTACCGATACTGTTTCGCCGGCCCCGATGTTAAGCGCTGTGCCGTTTTCCTGCGCCTGCTTGATTCCGCCGTTGCCGAAGCTGGTGCACGGTTCCAGACCAGCGTTATAGCACCTGCCGTACCACGGGTACCCGTATCCGCCGCCGTAATTGCGCCAGTACCAGAGGTATTTGAATGTTTCGACAGGATAGCTGACTGCCCATCCGATATTCGTCTCTTCGTTGAGTACCGCGTACCAGCCTTCCGACATCTCTGTCATGTACGCCATGTCGAGCGAACGCTCTTCTTTAGCCGGTATGTGAGTGAAGTCGATCACCGATCCGTCTTTGGCGTTCATATTAGGCCAGTCGCCTGTGAAATCAGGTTCAAGTATCGAGTTTGGGTCTATGCTTTCGGGGTGACTCAACAGCTTGCATTCGGGGAGATACAGGCGTGAATTGCCTGAAATAACGGGTGGTCCAAGAGCGATGTGCTCCAGCCAGACCATGTCGAGTGCTTCTCCACCTTCGTTAGTTACAGACTCCTCGACTTCTAGGGTCGGTGAACCGGAAACCAACGTTAGTGTTTTCGATACCGACATCGGCATTCGAACGCTCTTCGCCCAGAACCGGACGCTGACCTTATCGGGCGTGTCTTCAATGATCTGGGCATCCCATGGAATCAGGCTGACATCGCCATGAATGCCAAAATCCGCTCCGTAAACCGTGTCTGAGTAGCCACCGTGAGGAACAATGGTTTGCCATCCCCCTTCGTAAAGATCCATCCAGACTGAACTCGGATCACCGGTTGGCGGGACCGTTTTGCTCTGGTCACGTACGCCCCAGGGACTCCGCCACATGAAGTCGGTGTCAGTTGGTTTGTGAACGAAGCTGTAGATGTCGGCGCCCTTGTCGGCGAGAACGGTTATTCGTACAACTTCGTTCTCAAGAACGACGGTCTTCAGGCCGCGATAGGTCCATGAATCCGATATACGGCATCCGGTAGTTCGTTCGTCCTGGTAGTGCATGGGGTTAATAATTCCTTAAGAGCGGTCTTACGAGCCGGGCTGGATAACGATTCGGAACACTTCTTTGTTCGGGCCGAGCATTCGTTCGAATCCGTCTTCTATCGCCCTACTTAGAGGAACGATTTCGGAGATTAGCGGTTTTACGTTGATCTTGCCGGAAGCTACCAGATCAACAGCTGCTTCAAGATCGCCGGGTGACGTTGCGACTGAGCCGATCACAGTAATTTCAGGTCCAACAATGTCGTTGAAGTTTATTTCGGGTGTTGTTGAGTAGATGCCGAGCAAGAGAGTTGTGCCGCCGCGGCGCGTCCAATCGATTGCCATACGGGGAGTTTCTTTCGCACCTGCCGATTCCACCACGATGTCGGGGCCAACTCCTCCGGTCAGTTCAAGCAACTTGCTCCCGGCGGCCTGCTCGTCACTCGAGTTCACAACTTCATCTGCGCCTAGTTCTGTTGCGAGAGCCAAACTCTGTTCACGAACGTCTAACGCGATCACATTCGCTCCAGCTGCTTTGAATGCCTGAACAGTAAGTAACCCAACGGTTCCACAACCGATCACAGCAACGTTATCGCCGGGTCGTACGCCCGAACGCCTGACGCCGTGTACTGCAACGGTTGCTGGTTCGAGTAGAGGACCTTCGGTATCCGAGATGCTGTCTGGCATCGGTACGAGGTGATCGGCAGGCCAGACCATGAACTCGGCGAGTCCGCCATCAGCCATGAAGCCGGCCACAGCCATATTCGGGCAAACCGACTGTTGGCCCCGCATGCACCAGAAACAGGTTCCACAGATGAGCACAGTGTTCACCGCCACACGATCGCCAACTGCAACGTTATCTACGCCTTCACCCAGTTCGGCAACGGTGCCTGCAGTTTCGTGGCCGATCACCAGTGGGGTCTGTTTACCGGTCAGGGCGTTTGGCGATCCGTGCTGAACCCAGAGCGGGCCGTACTGCCACTCTTCGATATCGGTGGCGCAGATCGAAGTACCCGTGATCCGCAGCTTCACTTCGCCCGGACCCGGAACTGGTTCAGGGATGTCTTCGAGTCGAATGTCTTTATTGTCGTGATAAACGATTGCTTGCATGTAGGTTTCGTGTTCGTATTTGCGATTAGGTGAATTTGGACGGAATTCTACACGCGGTGCAATAGGCCGCAATCGATGAAATCGTGAGGTATTGGATCTCTTATAAGTGCTAACATCCCGCCGCGAAACTAAATCTAAGCAGGCGCTTGAGTCCGAATATTTGATCAAATATTGGATCATTTTCACCAACAAGCGATCAGGAACCGGAAATGAAAACTAGCCCGAAGATCACCAAAGTCACTGTTACAACGTTTGAGCACGAACTCGAAAATGTTGGCAAGGACTACAACACGTTCAACATGGTTTACGAAGCCGGATCCAAGTTGAAGCAAAAGGGTGCGATTCTTCAGATTCACACCGACCAGGGAATTGTTGGTGAGTACCCGGGTTTCAGTTCAGACGTCGAGACGGCCGCTCAGTACTTGATCGGCAAGGATGCGCTTGCGCGTGAGTCGATATACAACGACGTTAAGCGAGGGCTTCGTCATGGCGCAATGATCGGCGTTGGGCTGATCGATATTTGTCTGTGGGACATCGCTGGCAAGCTCTACGACGAGCCGCTTTATCGCCTACTGGGTGGTGAGAAGAAGGCGCTACCGGCTTATGCATCGACTCTCCATGGCGATGAGAACGGTGGACTCCAGGCTCCGCAGGACTTCGCTGATTTTGCCGAGCAGTGCTACGAGATGGGTTACCGATCGTTCAAGGTGCACGGTTGGGGGCTTGCGGGAAGCAATATCAAGCGTGAGATCGACAATGTGCTGGCGCTCGGCAAGCAGTTCGAGGGACGCATGGACCTGTTGATCGACCCTGCGTGTGAAGTAAAGAATTTTGGTGATGCGCTAAAACTTGGACTAGCCTGCGATGAGGCTGGATTCTTCTGGTGGGAAGATCCGTATCAGGATGGTGGTGTATCTCAGTTCGCTCACCGCAAACTTCGCCAGATGGTCAAGACGCCGTTGCTGCAAACCGAGCACATTCGGCTACTTGAGCAGCACGTCGACTTCATCGTTGCCGAAGGAACTGACTACGTTCGTGCCGGCGCTCACGAGGATGGTGGCGTGACGGGCGCAATGAAGATCGCCCATGCTTCGGAAGGATTTGGACTGGACGTTGAACTTCACGGTCCCGGACCGGTTCACCGTCACATCATGTCATCGATCAGGAACACGAACTTCTTCGAGCTTGGCCTCGTTCACCCGAAGGTCAAATCGACAAAGGCACCCGTTTACCTCGGCTACAACGACGATCTCGATGGGATCGACTCAGAAGGCAACGTTTACGCCCCCGACGGACCGGGCATTGGCGTTCCACTCGACTGGGACTGGATCCGAGCACACCAGACAGACGAAGGCGTGCTGGCAGAGGCCAACTAGTTAGATTTAACAACGGGCAAAGTATTGGCTTTACGCCAGCGCTTTGCCCGTTGTTAATTTCAGGCCTTACCTGTTCGTAACTTGTCCATCTTGCGAGATGTGCGACACCCCGGTGGTGCTTTCATAAACGACGGCTCGAACTGTGGCAGATCGTGTTTCACCCGGTGCGAAGACCATCGAAGTTCGCTCGTTTGAGCCTGGTTCAGGTATCCCTGCACTCAAACTGGTAAACGGCTCTAGTCCAACGTTGTACGTTCGGTTGTACCACGGATAGCCCGATGCGCCACCAAACACCTGCCAGTACCAGAGGTACTTGAACGTTTCGACCGGATACGCAAGGCCAAAACCTACGCCGCGGTCAGGGTTGGTAACTGCGTACCAGCCTTCATTCTGGTTTTTGAACACGGAATAAGTGTTTAGGCGATCGGACTTTGGCGGGAATGTCGTGAGATCGACTTCTTCGCCGTCAGGACCCACGGCTTTAGGCCACGAGCCTGCTTGATCGTCTTTGAATCGACCACCACCGTCGCCCGGTACAAAGTGATCGGCCTCAGCCATATCTAATCGACAGTTCGGGGTCAAAAACGGCTCACCGACCGTAATGTGCTGTCCCCATTGAGCCTCCGCTTCCTCTTCGGCCTGGTTGGTCAGTGTGTCGGTCACGGTTAAAACCGGGCTGTTCGCTTCGAGAGACACAACTTTTTCGATCCAGAAAGGTGTTCGAACGGTTCGAACAGTGAATTTTGCACTGACTTTTTCTGGGGTATCTTCCAGAACCACCGCGTCCCATGGCATAAGAGTCGCCTCGGTATGCTGACCAAGATCGGCATTTGCGTACTTTTGTGGTGGCCCACCTGTTGGTGCGATCGTCTGCCAGCCACCGATATATGCGTCGTGCCATACGTTGTCACCGTCACCGGTTGGAGGAGTAGCCATACCAAGATTCCGTACTGACCACGGCGTTCTCCACATGAACTCGGTGTCGGTCTTCTTGTGAGAAAGCTCAAATACGTCGGCTCCCTTATCGGCAATAAGTGAAACCCTGAGCAACTCGTTTTCTAGAACAACGGTCTTCAGGCCGCGATATGTCCATGAATCTGAAATACGACATCCTGAAGTCCGTTCATCCTGATAGTGCATAAAGGTCCTTTATTACGTTGAAAAATTGTGGCCGTTGGGATATGTGGCATCAATAGTGGGTATTTGGAGTAAATTTCGCAACTCGCATAGTGAATTGGGTGCAAACGCACTCGATCTATGGAAGAATCAGGCGTATCGTGCGGGTACATTTGACACCGGACGTATGGGAAGTGCGTCCGAATTCTGTAGAGGTGGATAGTAATTGGCTCAAATACTTGTCGTTGACGACAGCCCTGATGTGCGACTTGCTTTGGCCACTATTCTTGAAGATGCCGGTCACGATGTCGTGGAAGCCGAAGATGGCGATCAGGTGTTTGACCTAGCAGTCAAAGAATCCCTGAATCTGGTTTTGCTCGATGTGATGATGCCACGAGTCAACGGTTTCGATGCTCTAGCTACGTTGAAAGCCGATACTCGCACCAGCCCAATTCCGGTAATCATGGTTACTGCGAAGGGACGTCCTGAAGATATGGCGATGGCTCGCTCGCTTGGCGCCGTCGAATACATCACAAAGCCGTGGGCTGATGGCGACGTTGAACTTCGGGTCGACTGGGCACTCGCCGCCGATCACGAACAGAAGAGCCGTTAGACTCGAAGTAGTTCTATTGATTGGGCTGCCCGTATGACCGGATTAGCGGTCGTCCTCGTTCTTATATCTGCGTTCGCTCACGCGTCCTGGAACCTGATGGTTCGGCGGTCAGAATCGCCTGAACTCACCAACTGGATGATGGCGACAACGGGGGCTCTACTCGCCTCCCCTATCGCTCTCTACCTGCTTTTCACCAATCCACCCGATCCCGTTGGCTGGTGGTTCATTGCAGGAACCGTTGCCCTTCACATCGCCTACTTCTTTACTCTCGGAAGAGCGTATAAACATGGTGATCTATCACTTGTTTACCCGGTAGCTCGTGGACTCGGGCTCGCTCTAATTCCGATCATCGGTGTGACTGTTCTTCGAGAAACGGTTTCGCCACTGGCGGCACTCGGGATTCTTTCGATATTTATTGGTGTTGTGATGATCGGATCGTCTTCCGGATCGGGCTTACGGGTCTGGTTAAAACCTAAAACGTTGATTGCAGATCGTGGCGTTGTATTCGCCTTGATGACGGGTGTATTGATCGCCACGTACTCGACGCTCGATGCGCGTGGCGTGAATCATGTCGAGCCGATCTTTTACATGTTCACGTTGACGCTTGGTGGCTCACTCGGAATACTCCCAATAATTGGAAGAACGTATTCGAAATTGGAATTCGCCACCGAGATCCGCACCCGTTGGAAGATCGGCTTGCTTGGCGGCGCATTTCAGTTCCTCGCCTACAGCCTTGTGCTCACGGCGTTCAGGCTTTCACCCGTGAGCTACATCGGGCCGTTCAGGGAACTGGGCATCGTGTTTGGCGTACTGATGGCTGCTTTGATATTGAAGGAGTCGGTCACGAGGAACCGTGTGATCGGTGCTGTTGCAATCGGTGGTGGTGCGCTAATCGTCGCTCTTGCGCCCTAGATCGCGTTCCAGTGGTTAGAACCCGAGTAATCGCTGTAAATTCCCGCCTTTGACTTTCGCACGGTCATCTTCCGACCAGTGAGCAAGGTGTGTATCGACAATTTTTGGCGTTCCGCTTCCCCAGACCATGCGACCGGGCCCGAAAGCATCGGCAACCCATCGACTGAACGGAATAACGCTTTCGTAGAGTGGTTCGTCATCCGCGTAGTGGTTGAGGCCAGAAAGTTTCATGTACACATTTTCAAGCTCGCTCAATCGCATCACGTCGGAATACTCTGGCGGAGTCCCGTACTTGGCTTCGGCCATATGATCGACCAAAACTGGGAATTCTGGGAATTCCCATGCCAATTTAGCGACCTGCGCGGCGTAATCAGGACCAATGTGAAGTTCGATTATCAGACCAAGTTCGCCAGCTGATTTCCATAGCTCACGAACGTTTGAATCATTGAACGAATCTAGATAGTCACGTTTGCCTTCGTGGGCATGGAATCTGAAAGCGACCAGAGAATCTGAATATTCGCTAACCAGCTGCTTCAGTTTTGCCGGAGCTTCGTCGTCTTTCGGATACAAGAGAGCGGTTGTTTTGAAGAGGTCGGGGCGAGCAGCGACGCAATCGAGGGCCAGTCTGTGATCGTCACCGTAAGGCTCCGGGTGAACTAACACAGCGCGATCGATGCCCTCTTCTTCCATCCGAACCATGTAATCGGCAAGCGGATCGGCAGAACGCATTTCGGGTTTTGGGGTGTATGCAGCTCGATCGTGGAACGGATAGCGTTCGGTGTTTGAACTGAACATGTGTACGTTCCATTCGATAATCATTTTTACTTTCTGTCCCCTGGGTATCGTCCGCTGCGCTTGATCTGCTGAGAGCATTCTGCACGCATCGGGCTTGAATTGCTTTCAACACTGTAGTGATACCGGTCTGCAAGCCGCGAGAGCGCTGACCCTACCAATAACGATTAACCGCATTCACTCGTGGGGTTATTCACAATTATCAAGACTGACCATATCCAACAAATTGACGCTACCGGTTCCCGCCCATAGTATTAATGATTAATTCAACTCCCTGAGGGAATTTAGATTCCTATAGAAGAATCCTTCAGGTTGTCGGTGAATCAACGAGCTTCGGATCAGGAGCTGCTGTTGTCACTCCCGGCCGGACTGCCGGAAGTGACGTACGCAACTCCTTCCGTTGAGAGGTCCAGTCGAGAAATTGTCAAACGTCCAGTCCCTGCGCTGTAAAGAGTGTGGTCGCGACTACCCACAAGAGCCGATCTATGTGTGCGATTTTTGCTTTGGCCCGTTGGAAGTCAATTACGACTACGACGCTATAGCCAAATCAATGAGCCGTGAGTCGATCCAAGACGGTCCCCTGACCATCTGGAGATACGACGACCTGCTTCCTGCCAGCCGGGACAGCGCTGTAGACATCGGCGCAGGCATGACCCCGCTGCTCAAGGCCGATAATCTCGGTAAAGAGCTTGGTCTAAACAACCTGTGGATCAAGAATGATGCGGCGAACCCAACTCACTCGTTCAAGGACAGAGTAGTTTCGGTCGCTGCCACCAAGGCCGTCGAGTTCGATTTCGACACGATTGCCTGCGCATCAACAGGAAACCTGGCTGGTGCGACGGCTGCTCACGGCGCCAAGGCCGGAATGAACACGATGGTGTTTATCCCGGCTGACCTCGAACGAGGCAAGGTGCTTGGTGCTGCCATATTTGGATCCGTAGTACTGGTGAACGGTAACTACGACGATGTGAACAGGCTTTGCTCTGAGCTTGGTGACGATCGACGATGGGCGTTCGTGAATATCAACATGCGCCCCTACTACTCTGAGGGTAGTAAGTCGATTGGGTACGAACTTGCCGAGCAGCTTGGCTGGCATGCCCCAGAACACATAATCGTGCCGGTTGCTTCAGGATCACTGTTTACGAAGGTGTACAAGGGCCTGAACGAATTTGCTGAGCTCGGAATCATCGATAACGCCAATACCAAAATGCACATCGCCCAGCCGTTCGGCTGTTCGCCGGTTGCAAAGGCGTTCGTCGAAGAGCAGGCCCACCCGAAACCTGTTATTCCTGACACGATCGCCAAGTCGCTAGCAATTGGTTCGCCGGCTGATGGCTATTACACCGTCGGTATTGCGAATAAGACAGGTGGATCGGGCACGATCGTTCCTGAGTCGAAAATTGCCGAGGGCATGAAGCTTCTCGCCGAGACCGAGGGAATTTTCACCGAAACCGCTGGTGGCGTGGTTATTTCCACACTTCGCCGACTCGCTCGTGAAGGCGTGATTGGTCCTGACGAAGAGACCGTTGCGTTGATCACTGGTACAGGCCTCAAGACACTCGAAGCTATCGAGGATTCAGTCTCGACAAAGACGATCGATGCAACTGTTCGATCGTTCGACGAAATTGTGATGGGCAGGGGAGTCAAATAATGCCTCTACGTAGAGTCAGATTCACGTTCCAGACTGAGCTCATTCAGCGACCGGTTATCTACGATCTCGGAATGAAATTCGAGATCGTTACTAACATTCGCCGAGCCGATGTGGGCCAGGAGACTGGATGGGTGGTACTTGAACTTGAAGGCGCTGTCGAGGAGATTGAGCGAGGCCTTGAATGGGTCGCTGCTCAGGGCGTCGAAGTGAGCTCGCTGGAAGGTGATATTCTCGCGGGATGACCTCGGGCTGGCTGACATTGGTCGCCAATTAGCAACGATTTCAACTAATTTGCGTCTAACATACTTGTAGAAACTAATTGCCCTTCGCATTCATACGAGGGGATTCACGGAAAAACAGGAAAACTGATGGCCGTTACAGTAAAAATTCCAACTCCACTCAGGAAGCTCACCAATGGTGAGACGAGCGTCAATGCTGATGGCGACACCATCGCTGCGATTGTCGAAGCCCTCGAAACAGCATTCCCCGGTATGCGGGAACGATTGATCGACGAATCAGGCGATCTTCGTCACTTTGTAAACATCTACCTGAATGGCGAGGATGTTCGGTATCTTGACGGACTGAACAGCGCAGTTGGCGACAAGGACGAGTTGAGCATCGTTCCAGCCGTTGCTGGTGGCCTGAAGTAGCTCGTATGCGGTCGTAGTTCTTACTACCTGAAATAACAAACGCACCCTGCTCAGATTTTCTGGGGAGGGTGTTTTTATTCTCAGAGACAATATTCATGAGAGCACAATTAGCCTCCATCAACTGCCAGAAGGCAAAAACCGAATCGAACCTCGTTGCTCACAAAGTTGTGGTGCGCGATGCATTCGGAGGCTGACTGTGATCTGGCCGTGTTTCCTGAGATGTCGCTGAACGGATATCTGGATCCGAACGTTCACACAGAGAGTTTTCTCTATCTAGATTCTGACGCTGTTCAGGAACTTGTGGAGTGTGGCGCGTCGCTTGGAGTTGATCTCCTTTTCGGAATAGTTGAGCGCAATCCACAGGGGAAGCCGTTTATCACTCGAATCCACGCTTCTGGCGGGAAGATAGTCGGCGTTTATCGAAAGCGACATTTAGCCGACGACGAAGGCAGCTTCGCACAGGGGACTGATCCTTATCAAGGAAGAACTGCCGAAACATCTTTCGGCGTAGCGGTTTGTGCTGACTACTCTGTTCCAGATGAATTCGTTACAGCGTCTGAATCGGGTGCGAAAATCGTGTTTCATCCGTCGGCACCGGAACTGTACGAACCTCGGAGAACTGATGACGATTCGTGGCAGCGCGGGTTCGACTGGTGGCGAACGTCGTGCATCGAAAAACATGGTCGCCATGCCCGGGAGCTTGGGTTGAGTATTGCAGTGTGCACTCAGGCCGGAGCTACATTCGACGAAGATTTCCCCGGTTGGGCTGCGCTATTTGGACCCGATGGCGAGATAGTTGCAGAATTGCCTGACTGGCGAGCCGGCACGCTAATCGTCGAGATCTAGCCTGCTAGAGGGAATTTAGTCAAGAACGCTCGCGATGGCTTCTCGAACGATGTCTTCTGGCACGTCTCGTCTCGTGGTCGCTTTGCCGGGGCCTTCGAGAAGTACCCAGCGGATTGTTCCGCCCCGCGACTTCTTATCGCTTTTCGTGGCTTCGATTAGAGCGTCTACGGTTAGCCCTTTAGCAGTTGTCGGCAGGTTGTAGCTTTTGAGCACGTTTCGCTGGCGTTCAACCAGCTCTGAGTCGATCATGCCCAGTCGTTCCGCGATTCCCGCGGCGGCCATCATTCCGATCGCCACTGCCTCGCCGTGCAGGTAGGTGCCGTATCCAGAAGCTGCTTCGATGGCATGCCCCACGGTGTGACCGTAGTTCAGGAGAATTCGATCATCACCAGTTTCAAACTCGTCGGCCGAGACGATATCCCCTTTGATGGCAACACTTCGACGAATGGCTGCAACGGGCTCTTCGCCTTCGAGTGCGATCATCTGCGATGCTAGCCGTTCGAAAGTGTCCAGCAGTTGTGCATCCAGAATGAGGCCGTGTTTCACGGCCTCGGCCCAACCGGCTGCCATCTCACGCGCCGGGAGCGTTTTTAGATGCCCAACGTCCTGTAGAACCAGTTTCGGCTGCCAGAAGGCACCGAGCAGGTTCTTGCCCTTAGGGATATTCACACCTGTCTTACCGCCGATCGACGAATCGACCATCGCGGCAAGGCTTGTCGGAACATGCACCACCGCAACGCCACGGAGCCACGTAGCAGCAGCGAAGCCGACAAGATCTCCGGTTACACCGCCGCCCATGCCCACAACGATGTCTCTGCGTTCGGCTCGAAGATCCGCAAGCCATTCGTAGACGACCTGCACTGTTTCGAGGTTCTTGTTCGATTCACCAATTTCTAAAGCAAGAACGTGGGTTTCGTAGCCGCCGCGTTCCAGGGCCTCTTGCGCCCGTCGGATGGGGGTTGGGAACATCACTTCGTCGGCCACAAGGAAGACTCGCCCCTCAAGGCCTGTCTTCTGAAGCTCGATGCCGAGATCGTCGACAACGTCACGACCAACAATCACCCGGTAGCTGCCCTGGGTGGTATTGACCACGGTCGCAAGATTTTGATCTGAGTTGGTCATTTATCTAAGACTCTGCCATTCCGATGGCATTCCACGCCTGGACGATCGTTTCAGCTACCTGATCGTGAGATTTTCTCTCAGTATCTACCGTGATGTTCGCAACCGAGTATGCCTCTTCCCGGTCGTTCAGCATGCTCCTGATTTTATCGACGGGAGCTTCATCACCAAGAAGCGGCCTCACAGCGCGGCCTCTCGGTGTTGCGGAGCTGACCAATCGTTGATGAATCACTTCAGGGCTGGCACTAAGTCGAACGATCAACCCCGATGCTTCCATAACGGACCTGTTTTGAGGGCGAATTGGAACTCCACCGCCTGTCGATACGACACGACCTCCGCGTTTGGCGACTTCTTCGAGAATCTGCGATTCCATATCGCGGAAGAAATCCTCGCCATCATCAACAAATATTCGAGGAATCGACTTCGCCGCCCTGTCTTCGATCACGCCATCCATCTCGACGAATGGCCATTCGAGAATCTCCGCAAGTCTACGGCCGGATCGGGTTTTCCCCGTTCCAGATAGGCCGATGAGGTAGATATTGGGTTTGGGCCCGGAGTTGTCGGTCAAGGTATCGATTTCTTCAGATGCGGACTAGCTGTTGCCGAACTTCTGGTGCGATTCAATGAATCCAGCGTAGTTGCGTTTGATTTCATCCAGCGAATCGCCGCCAAACTTTTCGAGCATGGCTTCGACTAGCACAAGCGCCATCATCGCTTCCCCTACCGGGCATGCTCGCGCCACCTGGCAGATATCGCTTCGGTTGTAGGCCGCTTCGACCACTTCACCGGTGTTGATATCGACTGACGGAAGCGGGTTTGTCATGGTAGCGATTGGCTTGATGGCGACGTTCACGACGATCGGGTTACCGTTCGACATGCCACCTTCAATGCCGCCAGCGTGATTCGAAATCTGCCTGAACCTGCGCGGGTCAGACGGGTCTGGCTCAATAACGTCTTGCACTTCCCTGCCCGGCTTACGTGTGTTCGCAAAACCGGTCCCGATCTCGACGCCCTTCACAGCGTTAATGCTCATCATGGCTTGGGCAATCCGGGCATCGAGTTTGCGATCCCAGTGAACATGACTGCCAAGTCCAACCGGAACACCGAACGCGACTACTTCAAATACTCCGCCGATCGTGGTTCGAGCGACCTTGGACTTGTCGATAGCGGCCTTGAAGCGTTCATCTGCCCCTGAATCCGATGCCCGAACTTCGGAGGCCTCAACAACGTTCCAGTCGACATCTTCAGTAGCGACATCTCGGCCGTCCTGATCACCAGTGGCGACTGCGCGAGAGTGAATCGATATCCCGATTTCTTCGAGTAAGCGGCGTGCGATGGAACCTGCTGCCACTCGAGCGGCCGTCTCTCTGGCCGAAGCGCGTTCGAGTACATTTCTGAGATCGTGCTGGACGTACTTCAGCGCTCCGGGAAAATCAGCGTGACCCGGGACGATTTTTGTGTGAACCTTCTTGTCGACATCATCGTCTACAGCGCCGATTGCCATCGCATCGGTCCAGTTGGCGAAGTCTTTGTTCTCGATCCACATAGCGATCGGGGATCCAAGCGAGATGCCGTGTCGAACGCCCGAACGAATGTCGGCGCGATCCTTTTCGATCTTCATCCGACCGCCCGAGCCGTAGCCTTTTTGCCGCCGAGCCATCTGTTTTTCGATGTACTCCTCGGTTATTTCGAGTCCGGCGGGCATTCCCTCAACAATTACCGTGAGGCCAGGACCGTGTGATTCACCGGCCGTCAGGTATCGAAATGTCGTCATTCGTTTTGCTTCTCGTTACTTTTTGGACTATTTAGCGATTGTTGGGCCAGACGTGTGTGTGGCGAATTAGCGTTGGATGTGCTCCGCAGCGACGTTCTCCGTCACAAAATCGAAAGATTCAGGCATCGATTATAGGCAGTTGCCAGAAACTATATTCGGCTAACTGGATCTCAAAGCCTTCTCGATTGCAGCAAACATGATGTCGACTGGAGCCGATTTCCCCGTCGCCATCTCGAATCCTTCGATTCCCTGGAACACGAGCATCGTCATCCCACCCGCTGGAGTGCCACCGGCCTCTTCGACCTCCCGCAGGAATTTGGTCTCGGGTGGGGCGTACACGGCGTCATATCCCACCGTATCGGCGGAAATCATGTCGGCCGTTGCTGGGGTCGCGAGTTCTGCAGGCCCACCAGCCATGCCGAGAGAAGTCGTATTCACCAGCAAAGTTGCGTAGGGCACGTAGTTTGCGAGTTCGTCACGATCCATGCCGATGGCAGTGGGTTTGAAACGCCCTTCCGAGAATTCTGATGCCAGAATCTGAGCCTTCTCAAGAGTTCGGTTTGCGATGGTGAGTCGGGCGACACCAGTTGTTTTCAGGGCGTAAACAATCGCTCGTGCGGCTCCTCCGGCTCCAAACACAACTGCATCAACGCCTTCGGGGTCGAAACCAGCCTTTTCCTTGAGCGCTCGAAGAAAGCCAGTACCGTCGGTGTTGTGACCAACAAGCTTGCCATCGCGATTGAATATCCAGTTGACTGCGCCCACAGCTTCGGCAGCCTCGGTGAGTTCGTCGACTAGAGGCATTACAGCCTGCTTGTGCGGTAACGTAACGCATGCGGCTATAAAACCCTCGGCTCGGAAGGTAGCGACCTTCGCTTCGAGATCCTCGGGGGCAACATCCCAGGCTTCAAACGTTTCTTTGATGCCGAGTTCATCGAGGCCAGCCTGTTGGAATACAGGTGATTTCGTGTGCCCGATGGGGTGTCCCATTACGCCGATGTTGCTGCTCATATCGCTCCGTTGTTCGATCTAATATTCAATGTTTGTTCGATATCGACTGCATGTACGAGTCGAGGATAATTGCTGCAGATGCCGAGTCAATCTTGCCCCGCTCTTTACCGCGGGCTTTCGATGGCGATTTTCCAGCAGCCCTGAGAAGGGAATGGGCTGCTACAGTCGTCATTCTTTCATCCCAGGCGATCACCTGAAGATCGGTAGTTTTCCGAAGCCTGGCGCAAAACGCGTTGACTTTTCGAGCCGCTAGACCCTGTGATCCATCGAGAGAAAGCGGTAAACCCACGACTATTCCTCGAGCCTCGATTTCAGTCGCAATCTTAGAGATGTTCTCTGCGTCTGCCAAACCCGCAGCTTTTATCGCTTCGATAGGAGTCGCGATCGTGCCGGTCGGGTCGCTGATAGCAAGACCGATTCTGGCATCGCCGTAGTCAACTCCGAGCAGGCGTCCGGTGTCAGCGATAGCTAGCTCCCTGATACATTACTGAGAGAAGCTCGAATGATGTCTTCGGTTGATGCGAGCGCTTCGGCAAGTTGATCGGCGTTCTTGCCACCCGCCTGAGCGACAGCCGGGCTTCCGCCGCCACCACCGCCCATCTTGCTGGCGATTTCCCTTGCGATGTTTCCGGAGTGAATCCCGGCTTTGACCATGTCGTCGGTTGCCATAACAACGACCATCGGGCGACCTTCGATCACGCTGCCGAGAACAACAACACCCTTGCCTATCTGCTTTTTTAGGTGATCTCCTGTTTTGCGAAGAGCACCCACGTTCGAAGCTGGAACCTCGCTCACTTCAACGTGAATTTTGGTTCCGTTTGCTTCGAGTTCGAAGTTATTCGCCGAGTTGTTGGCACTTCCACCTCCAATACTGGTCTGCAGTAGCTGCTCTTCGAGCTGCGCCACCTGCTTGCGGGCTTTGCTCAGGTCATTGTTCAGTGTGTCGACTCGGGCGCTGGCCTCTGATGACGTCACTCTGAATTTCGAAGCTATTTCATCAAGAGCACCAAATCGCTCGAAAATTGCCTGTTCAGAGGCAAGACCGGTGATCGCTTCCATTCGGCGCATTCCCGATCCGATTCCGGTTTCTGAGATGATGACGAACGTTCCGATTCCACCGGTGTGATCCATGTGCGTACCACCGCAGAGTTCGTAACTCCACGGGGCATCGATCTTAATGGTGCGGACTTCGTTGCCATATGTGTCGCCAAAGAACGCAAGTGCGCCTTCGTCCACTGCTTTTCCGTAAGTTGTCCAGTGGACTTCGACGTCACGGTTCAGGCGAATCTTTTCGTTTACGCGATCCTGCACTGCCCTGATCTGTTCTTGCGATAGCGCCTGCATGTTGGTGTAGTCGAACCGCAGACGATCGGGATCAACCACTGATCCAGCCTGTCGAACGTGACTACCTACGATTTCACGTAGTGCAGCGTGTACGAGGTGGGTAGCTGTGTGATTGCGGCGAATACGTTCTCGTCGCTCTCCGTCGACCGTGGCGGTGGCACTAGTGCCTTTTACTAGAGAACCAGAGGTGACTGTGCCGTAATGAACATTCACGTGACCGTATGGTGCCAGCGTATCGGTAATGGATATTTCGAAACCTTCGCCTGAAATTACGCCGGTGTCGCCAACCTGCCCACCACGAGCTGCGTAGAACGGCGTTTCGGCCAGGATGATTTCGACTTCATCACCTTCATTGGCGGAGTCGACGGGTGTGCCGTCTTTGACGATTGCGGCGATCGATGTGTTGGATACCAGTGTTTCGTAGCCAACAAAGGGAGTGTTTTCGAGCCCGAGTTTTTCGTAGACGCGGGTGGCTTCGATCTTGCCACCGAACCCTCCAGCGGCTCGACCACGTTCTCGTTGGGCTTCCATTTCGGAGTCGAAGCCATCACGGTCGACCGACATTTTGGCATCACCGACAACTTCATCAGTAACTTCAATCGGGTAGCCGTAGGTGTCGTACAGAACGAACGCCTCGGCTCCGGAAATATTGCTGCGCCAGTCGTCTATTGCGTCAGTATCGCCCAATTCCGCGAGCCGTTCTATTTCAGATATCGCCTGTCGAGTTCCAACCGAACGGGCATCGTCGCCAGCTGGTGATTTTAGTTTCTTGCCATCTTTGATTTGTTCGAACGCGTCTGGATTGGCTGTGCGGTAATCGATCATTCCCGAAAGTACCTGTGCGCCGAATTCGAGTGTTCGGGAGAAGTTGCTTTCTTCTTTTTCCAGGACGTCCTTGATGAAATCGTAGTTGCCAACCAGTTCCGGGTAGACGTGGCCCATGTGGTCGGAAACGGTTTTCGAAACGATCGACAGCATCGGTGTGTCCACGCCTAGTTCGCGCCCAAACAGCATTCCCCGACGAATCAAACGTCGTAGAACGTAGCCACGCCCGGAGTTGCCAGGTATCACTCCGTCGCCGATCAAAAACGACGCTGATCGTGCGTGCTCAGCAACAACTCGAATTGCACGGTCGATTGCTACATCCTGTCCCCACGCTTTGCCCGATATATGTTCAACATGGGCGATGATCGGTCGGAACACATCCGTTTCGTAGACATTCGCCTGTTGGTTCAGAATCGCGAGAGTTCGCTCGAGTCCGAGACCAGTGTCGATGTTCTTTGCAGGCAAAAGAGTGTCATTGCCGTCGAGATCACGGTAGTACGTCGTAAAAACGAGGTTGTACAACTCTATGAAGTCGTCGTGGTAATTCGGTCCCCACTCGCCGTCCCTGGCCGGATCGTCTACAGCCGGAACATCGTCGAGCGAACCACGGTAGTAGTTGATCTCGGAACTGGGGCCGCAAACACCCTCGTCACCGGCAGGTCCCCACCAGTTGTCTTCATCGCCAAAACGATAAATACGATCGGCCGGAATGCCAAGGTCGAGCCAGATTTGTTCGGCTTCATCGTCGGTTGTGTAGACGGTGTAGTACAGACGCTCTGGATCAAGTCCGAACTGCTTCGTTAGGAGTTCGAGCGCCCATGCACAGGCTTCTTTTTTGAAATAGTCCCCGAAGCTGAAGTTACCGAGCATCTCGAACATCGTGAGGTGGGTATCGTCGCCAACTTCTTCGATATCGGTTGTTCTGAAGCACTTCTGAGATGTTGCTACCCGCGGGTGCGGCGGTTCTTTTTCCCCAGAAAAATACGGCTTGAACTGCGCCATGCCCGAATTGATGAGCAACAGGGTTGGGTCTGCGGCAGGAATCAGCGATGCAGAAGGCATTCGAAGGTGGTCGTGGCCTTCGAAGAACGAAAGGAAAGACTCTCGTAGTTCATCTGCTGTTTTTGGAGGGCTGGAGGTCATTTTTCTCCGAACTGCACGCAATTGGTAATCGAATACTCGGTCAGAGCCGAATCGAACAACTGATTTTAGTTAGTGCTCAATTCGTGTGTCAAAGATGTTTTGCGCCATCTTAACTTTGACTGCGATCTACAGGAGTGATTGAATTCGGGTTACAAATCAACAGACCACCGCGATTCGCCTGCTAAGAAGGCAGGAATCGGATCAGCGGCAGGGCACATTCCATGGCTCAACGAAGCGGTGATAATTCTCAAGGTAAATCTGACATTCGTCACGAAAACGACGATTCTCGTATGCCTAAACGGCTTAATTTAGATCGTAGGATCATGGTAGCGAGTAATCGAGGTCCGTTTAGTTATTTCGAGGATGATACTGGTCAACTTGCGGTAAAACGCGATTTCAACTTGGCTGACGAGGCGCTTGATGGGCTGAATCTCACCTGGATATCTGGCGCAGTTAGTAGTGCCGACAGGAAAGCTGTTCAGACGCTTTCTTCCGAACAGGGTCTACTCGAATCTGACCAAATTCCAGATGCCCACGAAGTACATCTTGTAGCGCCACCCCGACGTGTTCATCACAAGTTTTACAACGTCATTTGCAATCCGTTGTTGTGGTTCTTGTTTCATCGTTCATGGAGCCCGACGTTCACGCCGACGATAGGTGCTCAGGAACACGATGCCTGGGACAACGGTTTCCGGGCTGTGAACACGATGTTCGCTGATGCTATTTCGCAGAACGCCAGCGAAAAACCCTTTGTGCTGGTTAGCCAGGACTACCAGTTGATATCAGTTCCGGGGATGGTTCGGGAAAGGCATCCCGATTCGATAATCCAACATTCACTCGACACCCCGTGGCCATGGCCATCTGATCTGGAGATCTTGCCGGCGGCATGGCGAGTTCAAATTCTGGAAAGTATGTTGTCGGCCAACGAACTCTGGTTGCCTTCGAAACGGGACATAAACGCGTTTATCGCTTGTTTGAACGAGTTTCTGCAGGATGCGATAGAGGTGACCGACTCCAGTACCGTTCCGTACAAAGTAGTTTCGTTCAAAGGGCGCAAACTACTTGTAGGCGTCTCGCGACCAGCGGTTCGCCTCCAGCAGTTCAAATCTCTTATAGCGACATCTCGCCCCCAGCGATTTGTGAACGATCTGGCGGACGAGAGCATCCGGCATACATTTGTGACTGTTGATCGCTCGGAGCCGCACAGGAACATTGTTCGCTCCATCAACGCCTTTGGCGAACTTCTTAAGCAGAATCCTGAACTGGCCAGCGACGTTCGTTACCTTCTGTTTCTTACACCGGGGCCTTCGCATATTTCTGCCTACAAGCGACTGTCGAATGAAGTGAGGCGTGCAGCTCGACGGGTCAATGAAAAAACCGGAGTGAATCAACCAGTACGAGTGTCCGAAGAAAGTAACTTCTATCGTGCGGTTGCAGCTTTGAGTGTGTACGACACGCTAGTTTCGGTGCCGGTGGTCGATGGAATTGGGCGTGCAGCACTTGATGGCGCTGTCTTGAATTCATCTGATGGAGGAATGATTCTGAGCAATTCCAGTGTTACTGCTGATTGGTTTGGTGACAGCGCCACTCTGGTTGATTTTGCCGATGTCGGAGCAATTACCGAAGCGATGGCCGCAGCTGCGAGCGAATCGGCTGAATCCAGACAGCGACGTTCGAAAGCGCTAACAGCAACTGTTGGAGCCATGACTGCTGGCCAATTGGAGTTTCAGATTATCGCTGGCAAAACGCTAATTGCCAGGATGACAAATCACGATGCTTGAGACTATTCGCTGTCGATAGTGTCGATCAGCTGCATGCGGGTGCGAGCGTCGGGGTCTGAATCGCCGACTCGGGCGCTCGTGGCTATCGCTAGTGCGGCCAGTAACTCTTCACGAAGTTCGGGCGTCATTGCTACATCGTCAACTGATTTGTCGGGGATAGCTGGCTGCGGGGTAACTGGGCCAATAGTCTCTGGTGGGAGCGGTGCCGACGGTGCGGGACGCGCCACCTGAACAGAATCTTGTACCGCAACATCCGGTCGGAACGGGGGCTGTGCCTCACCCCAGTAAACCGTCTGGTGTGGGAACGGAATCTCAATTCCTTCAGCGTCGAGGCGAATCTTAATGCGCTTTCGCATCTCGCCCATGATCTCCCACTGTTTCATCGGCTTACAGTCGCCCAGCATCTTGAAAGTAACAGCCGAATCATCAAGCGAGTTCAGGCGAAGTACCTGTGGTGGGGTGATCAGCATCAGGCCGTAGTACGGGTCGGCTGCGATCTCTTCACCAATGTCGTTCAACACTTCGACAACCCGGTTGACGTCTTCTTTGTAAGCGACGCCCACATCCAGATTCACCCGCGACCAGTACTTCGTCTTGTTCGAAGCGACTGTGATTTCGCCGTTCGGAATGACATGAACCTGACCGTCTAGGTCTCTAATCACAGTTCGGCGCAGGTTGATCGATTCGACCAGACCCGAGATGCCCGAGAGAGTCACGACGTCGCCAGTCCTGTACTGGTTTTCGGCGAGTATGAATACACCAGCGATAAGATCGCGAACAAGATACTGGGCTCCAAACCCGACGGCGATACCGGCGATTCCGAATCCTCCGAGCACGGGTCCGATCGGTACTCCCAGTTCGGTTAGCACCATGAACAGCGCCGACACGTATATCAGGCTCACGGCACCACCAACAAATACGCTCGACAGGGTTTCCGAACGTTTCATCACCTCGTCATGGTCCGCTGTCGATGCCTGACCGAGCATTACTGATGACAGGAGTCGCGGAATTACTCGTCTGGCAATTCGAGTCACTACCCAGCTCATGAACAGGATCAATACGATTCGAAGACCATCGGTTACCAGCCAGTTTCCGGTGGTAGCGCCTGCGCCTTTCAAGTAATCGATGGCGGGATCGACGTTGTTACCAAGGACATGGAGTATTCCGAGAATCGCGGCGGCGGCGATCACCCCGGCTACCAAAAAGTTGGATATCCACGAATCTGCAGCCTGAACGGCCATGCCAACATCCGCAGTTGCTTCGTGTTGATCAAGCCCTCGAACGGCCTGTCTCAGGCCGCGGCGTAACATCCGGCGGATTATCCACCATGCCAGAACAGCCCCAAGCGCAATTAAGAAGGTCCAGAGACCTCCTTCGACCAGCCACGCCATGAAGGTGCCATCAGCCGGGTTGCCTAATAAATTGTCGAGGAAGGAATCTTCCATGAGGGTGTACGTCGTGTTCGTTTGAATGCCACGCAGTGACGTGCGTCGCGGCTAAGTGGTTCGTAACTGAACACAGACGATACAGATCGGGAGCTTGCGCAAACTAAGCGGGCGCTACTTCCCTCTACTTTCCCAGAGTGTGACGTAGGGACCGCTCTTGCCTGAAATGAGGCCGGCGAGATCTTGCTGGGAGGTATCACTGACAGTTTTTTGTTCTTTTTCCATCAGATTGATCAGCTGGTCATTTAGCTGCTCTAGCGTCACCGGTGAGAGCTTTTTGCCGAATAGTTCGCGGGTGGCTTCCCGCAACTGACCAACTTCGAACGAAAGCAGAGTTCCTGCGAAAAAGAGAACTCCTACAGTGCCACCGGGATTTTTTGAATCTTCGGCAGGCAGTATTCCCAACTCAGCGATGATCCGCTTTAGCAAATTTGCCCGAACTACGGCCTCGACCTGCTGAGGAATTCCCATTAGTTCAAGAAAGCCTATGTCGTGGCGACGGAGAAGTTTGGAGAAATCCCGTTCGACGCCGGTGTAGAACTCTTCGCCAAGAATGTTGGAAATCGACAGGCTTAGTACTGCCGGGCCGCCTGAGCGGTTTTTTCGCGCATCAATAGCTATGAACTCTCGAAGATGAGGGAATATACAAAGGGTTATGTCAGCGCTTCCGCGGTCAGTATCAAACATGATGCAATTTCAACTTAGTGGAAGCCGAAAAGCTGCTTTACACGCTGGACAAGACTGAGTTTTGTGCCTCGACGCGCTCTATGCCAGCTTTTTTCTGCTGATGCCGACCTGTTGAGATTGGACCCTCGTTGCTTCATAACGTCCCGTATCTCACTGTCTTCCTTTTTGTCTAACCAGAATCCTGCGTCAGCGGGGCAAGCTTCTATTTCGAGGTTGTAGCCACGGTACCTAAACCGGATCATCGCTTCGCCACAGTGTGGGCAGAGATGCTCAACGATTTGCTTTCCGTACTGGCGTTGGCCTTTGACCATATCGTCGCTGGCTGCATTGTCTTCGAGCGACTCAAGAGCATGGGTAGTTAGCCAGACACCTTCGCACGTGGTGCATTCTGACGATTCTTCACCAGAAGTTTTTGAATCGACGAGAAGAAGTTGATCTACCGGACACGTTAGTTGTTGCAATTCGAGCAGTCCTTCGAGAATGAGAAGCGATTAATGATTGTACGGATCAAATGTTGATTGTGATTGGTTGCCGAGAATTACTGATTATGAAGACGGTTTTTCGAGCATGTATCTGAAGTCGCAGTGCGATGCGCCCTGCATTATGGTTTGCGTGCGCTCGAGCTTCACTTTCGAGTTGAAACCAGTGGCGAATTCGAAGTCTCTGGTGCAGGAAAATATTCCACCAAGATCCCCAAATCCAAGCTCGTTGTACATCTCGGCGTACTTGCAGCGAATTACATCAAACGAGTACTTCGAATCGTTACTTTCTATGATCTCGACTTCCAGGGCACCATGCCGTCGCCAGGCGTCCTTGTTCGATGCGTAGTCTTCCAGTCCATTTGATCCGATACCTGACGCGAACTGTGACCCTTGTTCACGAGCAAGATCAGTAATTACGTTTCTGGCGATCTCGTTGGTCTTCTCGGCGCCTATCTCTTTTTGAAACGCTCGAAGCATTGGGCCGAGGATCATCGCTTCAACCTTCCGACGATCTAGAACGTCCATCTGGCTGGGATCGAATGCCATTAATCGTTTCCTCTGGTCTTTCGAATACGCGAAATTAAGTGATTACTGGAGTGAGATGCTCATTGCTACGGCACCGCCACCGGCGTGACAGATTACGGCGAGACCGTTCTTGCCCTGTGCTGCCTGAAGGCCGTACATGAGCGTAACGAGAATTCGTGAGCCGCTAGCGCCGATCGGGTGCCCAAGGGCGATCGCACCACCACGAAGATTCACGCGGTCCCAATCCCATTTCAGTGCCTGACCATTTGCCAGTACCTGAGCGGCAAACGCCTCGTTCACTTCGATCAGATCGAAATCATCGAGCGACAATGCTGTCTTTTCAAGTAGTTTTGTAACGGCGATTCGAGGAGCATCAAACAGCATCCCGGGTTCATTCGCTGCGTGGGCGTAACCCGTGATGCGAGCGATCGGGCCTGTTGAACTCTTCGCCGCACCCTGCTCATTGACAACAACAACCGCCGCTGCGCCATCACTAATAGACGATGCGTTTCCGGGGGTTACTGTGGCGTTGGGCGGGAAGACTGCGGGAAGCTTTGCTAGCCCTTCCACTGTGGTGTCGGATCGAGGACCTTCGTCAGTGTCTACGATGGTGATCTTTCCGCGACGACCGACAACTTCAACTGGCGCTATTTCATCAGAGAACGAGCCTTCTGCCGATGCCGTTGATGCCAATCGGTGGCTGCGCTCGGAAAATTCGTCCTGTGCTTCACGAGATACGGAATACTTTTCGCTAATAGCTTCTGCGGAGCTTCCCATGTGCCGGTTTTCGAATGGGCACCAGAGACCGTCGTGAATCATGGAGTCGACAAGCTTGGTGTCGCCAAGTCGCTGGCCTGTTCTGCTGTTCAGCAGCAGGTGCGGAGCTGCGCTCATGTTTTCCATGCCACCCGCAATAACGCTGGATGCTTCGCCGAGTTGGATTGTTTGGGACGCCAGAATGACAGCTTGCATGCCAGATGCACACGCCTTGTTGATGGTGAGCGCCGAGGCGGTGTTGGGAATATCGGCTCCGATAGCGGCCTGGCGGGCTGGAGTTTGGCCGAGCCCAGAGGAAAGCAAATTGCCCATCACTGTGTACTCGATGTCTCCAGTGTCGAGGCCCGAGCGATCGACTGCGGCCTTTATTGCCGTTGAGCCCAGCTCTGTAGCTGCGACTTCAGAAATAGCGCCCTGAAAGTTGCCAAGTGGCGTTCTTGCTGCACCAGTAATGAATACATCGCCTTTGAGCGCGTTGACCATCGGATCGTTTCCTGCTGACTAGAAATCGAGAACTTACATTTATATTGCCGAGTATAGATCGACTCGAGCCGTGATGCAGGTTCAGGCAGGCACTACTCGAACGCTGAGTCCGTCGGCAGTAAGTGCTATTTCACCCTTTTTAAGCGCTATTGCGTCGTTGCCGTAAATTTCTCGCCGCCACCCGGAGAGGGTTCTGACGTCTGGTTCTTCTTCAGTAGCGATGCGATCGAGTTCTTTTCTGTTGGCGACCATCTGTGCCGCTACACCATTTTCGTCGCAGCGTAGTTTCAGGAGTGCCTGAAGTAGGGCGACCAGCGTTTCGTGGCCTCTGATGGGTGGACGCCCCTTTTCAGGATCGGGACATTTATCGTCAGGCAGTTCAAGTCCGATTCGCACCGCTTCGAGAAGTGATTTGCCGTCACGTCCGTTGGCGAATCGCTCGTTGACACCTCTGACTCGTTCCAACGCAGCGGAAGTTTGCGGTGTGTTCAGGGCGATTTCGGCGAGTGCTTCATCGCGGCACACCCAGCCCTTGGGAATATCTCTTCGTTGAGCGCTGAGTTCTCGCCATTCGGTGATTTCTCGTAGCACTGCGAGTGCCCTTCGAGAGGGGCGACGAAGTCGTACTTTTCGCCACAGTTCCCGCGGGTCCACGTCGTATAGATCCTTGTTTCGGAGGTGACCCATTTCCTCGTGAGCCCAACTGACGCGATCCGACTTTTCAAGCTCCGAAACTAGCTTGTCGTAGATGTGAGTGAGATGCGTAACATCACCGATGGCGTATTCGACCTGATGTTCTGTGAGCGGCCGTCTTGACCAGTCGGTCATTTGCGATCGTTTGTCGATCGTTTCACCGACAATACGTTGCACCAATGTCGCATATGCTGGTTGATCGCCGTAACCGCTGACCATTGCCGCTATTTGAGTGTCGAATACCGGCTCGACCATTCCACCGCTGGCGTTGAACAAGATCTGCATGTCCTGACTCGCAGAGTGGAACACTTTCAACACTTTCGTGTTTCTCATCAGATCGTAGAGCGGTTCGAGATCCAGTCCGTTGGCAAGCGGGTCGATTGCGACAGCTTCGTCGCGAGTTGCCACCTGAATCAGGCACAGAATTGGCCAGTAGGTCTTTTCTCGTACGAACTCTGTGTCGACTGTGATGAAGTCCGATTTGGCGGCTATGGCACAGAAATCTGCGACGTCAGCGGAATTAGTAATAAGCACACACTGGTTTTACACGAGTGCGTGCGTTCTCGCCATTCTTAATGCATGTTCAGGCGGTCAGTCTGGGTCGGTACTGTAGGGCTTCGACGACATGCGGAGTCAGAATGTCGGGTGAATCAGCGAGGTCGGCAATAGTGCGAGCTACTTTGGAGACCCTGTGAAGACCACGCGCGGGCAATGTCAGCTGCTTCATGGCCATCTGCGTTAACGCCTGAGCCGACTCTTCGACTTCGCAGTGATTCCACACCTCGCCCGGTCCCATATCCGAATTCGATGCCAGACGTGTGTCGGCAAACCGTTTTCTCTGAATAGCTATCGCCCGTGAAATTCGCTCGCGCACCACATCTGAATTCTCCGACGACGGTGGTGTGATTAGCTTTTCGTACTCGACTCGCGGTACATCAACGAAAATATCGAAACGATCGAGCAACGGACCTGAGATACGACGTTGGTACCTGCTAACTGCCTTCGGCAATCCCGGAGGGATATCGACCTCGGTTTCAACCAGTACCCTATCGAATCCAACGAGAGCACAGGTGCGAGTTTTTGCAAGCATCGTGAGATTTCCTCAAATACCGGTTTTCGGCATGAGTGAAATCCCATGCCTCGTGGGAATGTTAGGAGGTAAGACCATCACCTCAAATCGCGTTTGTCACACCAGATGCAGCAAATCTTATTCACACCTGGGCAAAACGAGAAGTCGCGCCTGAGGACGCGAGATTGGCTGAGTATAGGTATGAGGAACTGCCTGAGAAACGTTCATATTTCGAATGTGAATGTGACCGGGATTACGAAAGTACAGGAAAGAACCATGCCGACGATTCTTGTCGTTGATGATCATGAAGAAATCCGCGAAGCACTCGCCGAGATTCTCGAATAAGAGGGTCACGAGGTGTTGCAGGCTGTTGATGGCCTGAATGCCCTTGAGGTTATTGCGGACGCGAAACCTGATGTTGTTCTGCTCGACATCGCTATGCCCGGGATGGACGGTCTGGAGACTCTCCGCCGTTTGAAAGACCAGCCAGCGAGTTCATCGCTCCCCGTGATCACGGTCACCGCTCAGGGCGATCGCCAGAATATGGTGAAAGTAGTTCAACTCGGTGTGCGTGACTATGTCACTAAGCTCTAGGAACCTGGCGAAGTTGAGATGTGTGTGTGAACTGGGCCCTTAAGGCCGCTAACGTGGCTTCCAACCAGCAAGAGCCACCGCTTCTTGCTCGGTCTGCCTAGTCGACACAGCAGCAACCGCTAATCGACCCACCGTAATCTTTTTGATATCAACGGAGGGTTTTGCGCGTTTGGCTCAGATTCTTGGATTTCCGGGTAGACCCTGGACAATTCGCATCTAAACTGTTGCAAGCGTTAACGATTCGGAGCGCGCCGAGTCCTGTCGATGAAACCAGAAAGCGAACACGCACTTTGGACGAACGAGCATACCGAGGCCGACAACATCCGCCCTATTGCACCTGCGCCGAATGCACCGCTAACCGATTGAAGCGCGACGCTGAATCGGGCCCAAAGGGTATTTTGACTCGCATTCTGCGGGCGATTCGACTGAAACGATAACCGCTAGTTCAGGCTGTTCGGGCCGAGGAACTTCCCCCATGCCCAGCCAATTCCCAGGCCGATTATCACCGAGAACGGTATTCCGAATAGCACGCTAACCATCGCAACGTCTTTTGCGTTCGTTTCGGCATCGTCGAACTGGAATAGCGAAATAATCAAAAACGTTATCCCCATCACGAACCCGAGCCCGGCACCCATTAGCGCCGACTTGCTGAATCTCAACTGAACTAACCTGGCCTTTTATTTCCTGAGTGCTGGTAGCCGAGTTTCACAACTCAACTAACCCGCGTCGTACGTTTCGTAGGCGTTCTCACATGGATTGCCGTGCGAAACGTGCATTCGATTTTCGTCTGGTTCAAGGATGATGGAAATAACGCTGCGCTGCCAACCGGTTTTTGGGTCATCGTTTGGATGTCGGCATATCGACGTCGGGAAGCCGTCGTGGTCCGAGAGCAGCGACTTGGCGTCGTTGAGTGAGACCTTTGAAAGCTTGCTAAGCAGATCCTGCCCTCGGTCTCGACGCTGGAACGACTGGCCGTATATCCGATCGCCGTAATCATCGTTGTGCGAAGTGAGTGAAGGGTGAACACAGTGGTTGGTGTGAACCAGTATCCCGGAATCGTCGGCTTTGATCGATTCAACTGCCCCCGGCGTGATTTCAAGGTTTAGCGGACCATTGCTTGTGATCATCGCGGCGTTGGCAGTAAGCGCTCTGGGTGCCGATTCGACTACGCTCACCGCTTCTTCAGTTGATTTCGACTCGAGTATGGCTCGAACGAAGAAATACCATGGAAGACCGTTCGTATCCGAAGGGCCGTTCAACGCGTTCATGCAGATACCAATGCCGGCCGAGTTGAAGCCCATGTAGGCGACCACTCCGGGCTGCAACCAACTTGTGAATTCTGCCTTTCCGGCTCCCTTGCGGGTTATTACTGCCGAAAGCGGAGCCATCGCCGGGTCGTTGTCCCAATTTTGACCGGCAAAACAACTTCCCGTTTCCGATGATTCAGCTGAAACCATGATCGACGTACAACCCTCTGAGGTTTCAGACAGCATGTTTCGGGCGTTCAAAACCATCAAACGTTCGACAGGTACTCCGGCAGCATCTGCTGTGCCCTGAAGTTCATCGAGAGGATCCGGGAAGTACTCGCCGACCCGTGCAAAGCTTTTACGAGCGGCGTTTTCGGCCTGAGTCCATGTGATTGGGGATTCAGACCCCTTGTTGAACCGTTCGAGTACGAGTTCTGATAGCTCGACTATCTGGCTGCGGAAGTTTTCGCCAATTTGCTGCCCCATCTGTTTTGGTGATCCGCTCACTGTGAGTTCAGGAAATCGGCTGTTGTTCTGGCTTGTCATGTCTGGGTGATGATTTTCTGTGTTGAGCTGGGCTGGGCCAAGGTAATTGCCGGGCACCAAAGGATTCGTAGCACCAAAATAACACCGAGTTGTTTGCTAGACTCGCCGCCTCTTGAGATTACTTACGGCAATTATGAGGATATGAATTGATGGCAACCTACCAGTCCACCGGCAAAATTCTTCGATCAGCGGAGTGGTTTGGATCGAGAGATCTTGAAGGGTTTCTTCATCGAGCGGGCTTGAAAAACCAGGGCTGGTCTGAAGAATCATTTGCGGGTCGACCCGTAATTGGTATCGCCAACTCGTGGTCTGAAGCAACTCATTGCAACGCTCACCTGCGTGGTCTGGCCGAGCACGTGAAGCGTGGTGTTTTGGCTGCTGGTGGTTTCCCGATCGAATTTCCGACTATTTCACTTGGTGAATTCTTTCTTTCGCCAACTTCGATGTTCTGCCGGAACCTGATGTCGATGGACGTAGAAGAGATGATTCGGGGGTTGCCGATCGACGGGGTTGTGCTGCTTTCAGGGTGCGACAAGACGACACCAGCGATGCTCATGGGCGCAGCTTCGGCCGATCTGCCGGCCATCGTTCTAACCGGTGGGCCACAGTTGAAGGGCAACTGGAAAGGCGAGGAACTGGGATCTTGCACCGACTGCAGGCGCTACTGGTCTGAGCTTCGAGCTGGAACGATCACACAGGCAGACTACGACTCCATGGAGGCAGCGATCTATCGTTCGCCAGGCCACTGCATGGTGATGGGTACGGCTTCGACCATGGGTGCGATTGTCGAAACGCTTGGCATGTGCCTGCCGGGTGGAGCGGCTGTTCCCGGTGCTGATTCTCGAAGGAAGATTCTGGCTGAGGATTCTGGTCGCGCTGCTGTCGATCTGGTAAAAAAGGGCATCCGACCCTCCGACATCATGACGCAGGATGCGTTCGACAACGCCATTCGAATGTTGCTGGCTGCTGGTGGTTCTACCAACGCCATCATTCACCTGACCGCTATCGCGGGACGATCGGGAATCAAGCTTCCTCTGGAACGGTTCAACGAACTTTCAGAGTCCACACCGGTGATCGTGAACCTGAAGCCGGGTGGCAAGTATCTGATGGAAGACCTGTTCTACGCAGGCGGTGTTGAAGCAGTTCTCAAGAAGATGGAGAGCCTGTTGAAGCTCGATTGTCTTACGGTGACCGGCGATTCGCTGGGTGACAACATTGCTGATGCCGAGTGCTATAACGACGACGTCGTGCTCTCGCCAGAGGCTCCACTCGCCAAAGAAGGCGGGCTCACGGTGTTGAAGGGTTCGCTTGCTCCTGACGGGGCTGTGATCAAACACATAGCTGCTTCTCCCGAGTTGTTGAAGCACACGGGACGTGCGATCGTGTTTGAGAACCCACTTGATCTGAAAAACCGCATTGATGATCCCGATCTTGATGTAACCAAAGACGACATTCTCGTCATGAAAGGCGCAGGACCCGTTGGAGGTCCCGGAATGCCAGAAGCCGGTTTCCTGCCTCTGCCTAAGAAGCTACTGGCCGAGGGCGTTCGTGACATGGTGCGAATTTCCGATGCTCGCATGAGTGGTACGGCGTTTGGAACGATCGTGTTGCACGTTTCGCCGGAATCGCACGTTGGAGGTACTCTTGCGTTGGTTCAGACCGGAGATGAGATCACCCTTGATGTTGAAGCCAAAGTGCTTGATCTCAATGTTGACACTGCGGAACTGGATCGTCGCCGTGCAAACCTTGCAACACCGGCTGTCGATGGCGGTTTCGAACGTGGATACGGAAAGATGTATTCGCAGCACATCACGCAGGCACAGGACGGTTGCGACTTCGACTTCCTGATCGGAAAGACGCCTGTGGAGACTCACGTTGAGGTTGCTGGCCACAACGCCGGGTTCCACACGGGGTGAGTGCCTGAGGGCGACTAATCTGGATTCGAACGAGCCCATTCGTCGTCCAGAATAGCGCGGTGAGCGTCTCTGGTTATCTTCAGATCGTCATGATTGATGAGATAGTCGGGGTCGAGCCTCAACCGCTGATAATCCGTCGCGAAATATTTCACAAATCTGGCAATCGGCATTGTGTGATCGACCCAATCTTTGGAGTACCGGGACAAGGATTTTGCACGCTCTTCCGACCGGAAGAGATTCATCTGGCTTCACAGGTCTGGCCACGTAGCGCCTTCTTTGGTGACCAAGGCATTTTTTTGGTGCCCCCCCAAGAGTTGCAGGCACTGCTTCTAATACTTCGCCATCCTATATGCGCAGCGACATCGGCTCAAGGCAATCAAGACAGGTGGCATCAATGCGTACCTCTTGCCCCGGGAATAACCAGCTCACGGCGAGTGTTGCAAGGCCTCACTCGCCGTACCATTTTTGTTCACCGTCCACCGAAATACGGTACTGCGTCGGCATATTTGAAAAGGGATCGAAGCACGCAATTAAACCGCTGCCCGGATCTGCCCAGTGCGGTCCGTCAATCTCTTCGAGCATGTCACATTGCAGTTCAATCGCGGTATCTGCATCGACTCCAAACTCTGTAGCCAGTTCTGTGAAGTGCAGGGCGCGACCAGTTTTGACGAACCACGACATAACTACGTGATAAACCCGCGCCAGAGTCTGTTTGTCCGCCACAGCACACCTCGAATTCGTCTTTGACACCAAATTAGGGTCAAGTTGACCTAATACCAGCTTCCCGCATCTTATCCCAACCCATTTATTGAGATTGCTAGCGTCCGTAGCGCGAGTGCGCAGCGTGCAAGTGCAAGAAGGTTAGCTGAGGGCAAAATGGGAGAATATTCTCACGGCACTCGAAGAATGAGGTCGAACTACTCGGGCGTTGGTGCGTTGTCGGGAATTAGTCCAGCTGAACGCATGTCGCTCCATAACCCGGCTGGAATTTCCTGCTGCACCATCGCGATGTTCTGCTCTAACTCGTCGATCGATTGTGCGCCCGGCACTGCGGTTGCGATTGCTGGATGGGCGAGAACGAACTGCAACGCCGCCGCTTTCAGATCGACTCCGTGGGCGACACAGATATCTGTGAGCTTACGAGCTTGATCAACTAGATCGCTAGATGCCTGTTCGTAGTTGAAAGTTACCGGCTTCGAGAGATCGCGAGCCAGTATTCCGGAGTTGTAAGGACCACCAACGGTGATCTTCACATCTCGTTCCACACACGCCGGCAGGAACTCGCTCAGGCCAGAATGGTCGAGAAGTGTGTAGCGTCCGGCAAGCAAGATAATGTCGAGATCAAACCGTTGGATGAATTTGAGCGGCATCTGCCATTCGTTCATCCCGCAGCCAATCGCCTTGATCACGCCCTGCTCTCGAAGTTCGATAAGCGCCGGGAATGCCTCGTTTACTGCCTGCTCTTCACCGTAACTTTCGACGTCGGGATCGTGAACATAGATGATGTCTATTCTGTCGAGATTCAGGCGTTTGAGACTATCTTCTATCGAACGGTGAACATCGTCGCGAGTCCAGGTGTTTACCGGATCAAGATCACCGATACCATCGGGGTCGTCTTCGGCAGACACACCGCTATCAGCCGGATTGAGTACACGCCCGATTTTCGTTGAGATAACAAACGAATCCCGATCAGCGTTCGCAAATGCTGACTGGCCAACGCGTGCCTCGGCCCGACCTGAACCGTAGAGAGGAGCAGTATCCACGTAGGAGATGCCTAGTTCCTGAGCACGGTTGATGATGCGAACGGCCTCATCGTGCGCTGTGCCGCCATACAGGCCATCACCAAGCACCATTCCACTCAGCGGCGCCGTCCCAAGTCCAAGCCTCGGAACAGAAACGCCCGTGCTGCCAATTTCAACTTTTGCGAAAGGATCCATCTTGATGCCCTGTCCTGAGTGTCGACTATTTAGAAACGAGTTGGGCGATCGCGTCGCCCACGCCTTCGGTTGTTGATGATCCACCGAGGTCTGGAGTGACGATCTCGCCCTGCTCCAGCAGCTGAAGAACCGCAGCATCTACGTCGGCCGCAGCGGCTTCTTCACCCAGGTGTCGAAGCATCATTGCTGCTGTGAGAATCTGAGCCATTGGGTTTGCGATGCCCTGCCCCGCAATGTCGGGCGCAGAACCGTGCGTTGGCTCGAACATCGACGGAACCGAGGTGTCGGGGTTGATGTTGGCACTTGAGGCAAGTCCCATACTTCCAGAAATTATCGCTCCGATATCGGTGATGATGTCGCCGAACAGGTTTGGCGCAACGATCACATCGAACATCTCGGGCCTGCGTACGAGATCCATGCACGCGGCATCGATCAGCAGGGAAGCAGAATCGATGTCGGTGTATTCCTCGGCAACCTCTTCGAATGTGCGGTCCCAGATCGTCATGTAGCCGAGTGCGTTCGACTTGGTGATCGACGTGACGTGGTTCTTCTTGCCGCGCTCACGAGCCAGATCGAACGCGTACCGTATCGCCCGCTCGCAGCCTTTGCGGGTGTAGATAGCTGTCTGCACGGCCACTTCATCGGGGGTGTTGTGGTAGGCGAATCCTCCGATGTTCAGGTATTCGCCTTCGGTGTTTTCACGGATCACGGTCAGGTCGATGTCGTAAGGCTTCTTGCCCGACAGAGGCGACTCAACGCCCGGGTACAGCACAGACGGCCTGAGACAGATGTACTGGTCGAAACGGCGGCGTATGGGCAGCAGAAGGCCATCAAGCGTGATGTTGTCTTGAATGTCGGGGTGCCCTACGGCTCCAAGAAAAACGGCGTTGAATGATTCCAGAGTCTCGAGAGCGTCGTCTGGCATCATCTGTCCGTGCTCGAAGTAGTAGTCGGAACTCCATGGAAACTCTGTGTAGTCCCAGGTGATTCCGTATTTTGGTGCCAGCGCGTCGAGGACCTTCATGCCCTCGTTCACTACGTCGACGCCAATGCCGTCACCTTTGACGATTGCGATTTTATGAGTTGCCATTCGTGAGAGTTCCTGTTTGTTTATTGCTAGTTGGTAGGGATGAAATGATGGGCATAGTGATTGTTTCGCCACTCACCAGTCCATCGTTATTAAAAAAATGGTCGCTGGCGACCGACTTACTTTGAGCGCTCTTCGACTATTTCAAGCACTGCTGCGATATCGTGTTCCATCTTGCCCCGATCCATCATCGACTGGAACATTTCTTCGGATTTGAGCGCCAGTTCGAGTGAAAGACCCTCACCGCTGGCAAGATCTTTGATGATGTTCAAATCTTTGTGGATCAGTCGAAGTGGGGCCGCAGAATCGGGGAAGTCTCGAGTCACAGTGATCGGAGCGCTCCGTTCGATCATGGCGCTGCCACCCCAGCTAACGCCTAATAGATCGGCTGCGACCTGAACATCGACACCGGCCGAGTTTGCCAGGGCGAAGGCTTCAGCTGCCGCTACGGTGTGGATGCCGACAAGTAGCTGGTTGATTAGCTTCATCGCGGTTCCAGCACCTGTGGGTCCCATCAGTTTTACGTTTGCGCCCATATTGGAGAAATACTCGTGAGCCAGCTCGAATGCCTCTTCGGTTCCACCAACCATGATTGTCAGCGTGCCACCCGCTGCACCTCCGGGACCGCCCGAAATAGGGGCATCGAGGAAGTGAGCGTTCTTTGCCGCCGCCGCTTCGGCGCAAGCGCGGGATGTTGCGATATCGACTGTGCCGTGATCGACAATGACTTGACCGGGTCGAGCATTTGCGAATACTCCGTCATCGCCGAGTAGTAGGTCATGCGAGGTTTTGACGTCGGGAAGGCACACCAGCACTACATCGACGTTTTGCGTCAGCTCTGCGACCGACGATGCACCTTTGGCTCCGCGATCGATCATTGCCTCGATCTTAGATTGGGTTCGAGTGAATACCGTTAGATCGGCACCCTTTTCAAGAAGGTTGTCGACCATTCCCTGGCCCATGTTTCCAAGGCCTACAAAACCAACAGACATTATTTTCAAGGCTCCTCTGCGAACCGGCGATTTCGAGTGTTGTTGTCGCAAGTGAAATTCAATACGAAAACTGCGCTCCCTCAGCTAGCGCAGCGATTATAGCCGTAAGCAGCTCGTATTCTGGTCGGTCTACATGGAGAATCGCGCCGATATTTGAGCACAAAAAAGGAGGCGCCAGACTTTTATTCTGACGCCTCCTTTGATTTTCGATATCAGTGACTCTATTCGAGCTGTCGGAGCCTGGGGTCGAGACGGTCTCGTAGCCAGTCACCAAAGAAGTTCAGTGACATCACAACCAGGAAGATTGCGAGTCCTGGGAAGAACGAAATCCACCATGCTTCTTCGATGAAGTTTCGGCCGTCGCTCACACTCTTACCCCACGCAGGAATCGGGTCTGGGATACCTGCACCCAGGAATGAGAGGGTCGACTCGGTGAGGATCAACTGACCGACACGGAGGGACGCCACTACGAGGATCGTACTAAATGTGCCCGGCACTATGTGCTTCAAAATAATTCTCAGGTTTGAAGCACCTGCGGTTCGAGCCGACATCACGTAATCGAGCGATCTAATCGTTAACACGTCAGCCCGCACCTGTCTCACGAATGGAGGCCATGCGACAAGAGCGATAAGGAAAATAATGACACCCTCGGCCGCACCCCCGTTATGTAAGAATTGCTGAGCAATCACGAGCGCAATCAAGATAAATGGAAGCGCGTTCCAAGAGTCGACCAGACGCATTAATATCTCGTCTGTCCAGCCTCCAAAATATCCGGCTGCCAGTCCTAGTGCCGATCCAACGATAATTCCACTCGTAAGTGCGTACGCAGTTACTTTCAGCGATATTCGAGCACCAAATATGACCCTGGAAAGCACGTCCCTGCCGAGGTTATCCCCGCCAAGAATGAACTTCGTCTTCGGGAACGAGTTTTTCTTCGCACGGTTGTATGCAGAACGTTCCTTGGTGATCGTCAGATCGTAATCAGCCGGATCTGGAACCACGTTGAACTCTGTAGCTTTACCCCAAGTTGGTGGGTAGTTTCGGAAGCCCAGTGATTGCTCAATCTCATCGGCCGGAGCAACAGAAGGTGCGAATATTCCGGCAACCAGTAGCACCACCATTACAACCAGTGGAAGAACCGGCCATCGGCGAACGAAGTACCAGACCTGACTCGGTGCCGATCTCTTAGCGCGTGCTCGAACCTCCGTATTTATTGCTGCGTGAGTCGAAGATGTTGTAGTTGGTTGATTTTCAGCCTGTTGAGCCATGAGCCTGCACTAAATACTTGTTGATAGCGAAATTTGGACGACGATTAGTCGTATCGAATCCTTGGGTCGATAAAGGCGTAAGAAAGATCAGAGATGAAAGTCATCCCAACAATCAGAATCGTGAAGAAGAAGACAACCGCCTGAAGTACAGGGAAGTCATTGTTGTTCACTGCTGTAATCGCCATGTTGCCTATTCCGGGCCATGCGAAAATTGACTCAGTAAGGATTGCACCGTTGAGGAGGCCGACCACACCCAGAGTCATTCCTGTGAGCGGCTGGATAAGTGCGTTTTTGAACGCATGCTTCCAAATAACAGCTGTGTTCCCGACACCTTTGGCTCTAGCGAGCCGAACGTACTCTGAGTCGAGCACCTCAAGCATTGCTGACCGGGTGATTCTCGTATAAAACGCGAACCCACCCCATGCCAATGTAATAGTCGGCAGCACCAGATGTTTGACATCCCAGAACCCATCGCCCTTCAGTGCGGCCGGGAATATCTCCCAGTGAACTGCGAAAAGCAAGATCAATACAAGGCCTAGCCAGAATTGTGGCACCGCCTGACCCAGTAGGGCAAAGAATCTACCCATATAGTCCCAACCAGATCCGCGCTTGACTGCCGAGAGCACGCCCAGCGGTATACCAACAAAGAATGACAACAAATACGCTGTGCCACCGAGGTGAATGGTGGCTGGCAGTCTGTCGGTTACAACACGGAATACCGGCTTGCGGTCAAGGAGGGTTTCTCCCATATCGCCTGTAAGTGCCCGCCCCAGCCACAGCGTGTACTGAAAAACGACAGGCTTGTCGAGGCCCAATCGTGCTCGGATAGCAATTTCGCCCTCGGCGGAAAGTCCGTACCCAGAGTTAGCGTAAAGATCTAGCGGGTCGCCAGCAGCTCTCGATATGAAGAAAACCGCTAGGGTAGCGACAACAATACTAAACAGACCGAATAGAAATCTTCTGATAATAAAGCGCCGCATTAGTTTCCTTAACCACCCTAAATTGTGTCCGATCTTTGAACTCGCTGAGCCTACCATAATTTTCAGGTTAATCGCACACTATCGCCCCGTTCCTTTTAATGTTTCTGCCATGAATACGTATGACAAAGCTGGTTTAAATGCAAGGAGGCCCACCAAATGGTGGGCCTCCTCTTTATTTACAAGTCAATTACCGGAGCAATTGAACTCATCTCAATCAACGAACTACTTGATTTCGATGTTCCAGATGGAGTTGAAGCTAGATGAACCAGCTACGTCCATTTCGAACGACTTAACCTTGCTGTTGTTGAAGTAGAACGCATCCGGCACGGCAACAATACCGGGCTGGAGGTTCTGGTCGTATACGTAGTCCAGGTAGACCGTTGCTGCCTCAGTAGCAGTTGCTACGTCGACTGCTTCGGCCATCTTGGTGTAGAGGTCAAGAATCACTGGCGATTCGAAACCACAACCGAAACCACCACGTGTCAGAGTCGTCTGAACAAGGCCCTTGGGGAAGTGCCATGGGTTCGACTCTTTACCTTTGTCACAACCTGTTACCCAGGGGTGAGTGTTGGTTCGACCAACAAC
>DUCO01000011.1 GCA_012959765.1 Dehalococcoidia bacterium
GCGTGCGCGGAGGGTTCGACTCCCTTGCACTCCCGCCAGTTCAACATAGACATTTGCAGCGAATTATGCAGGTCGCTTTGATCTTGCTCCTTAAGCACCAATACTGCGAATAGTACGAGCATTTTTCTTGTACAAACCGGTTTTTTCAATTCCTATCTAACTCACTAATGCTGCCAGCGCTAAGCCGATCCTACTTAGATCGAGCCGCCAGCAGTTGATACGAAACGTTGTCTTTTTTGAACTCAGGTATGAACCGCGTGCTCTGAACTAGCCTTGTTCGATCACGCCGTGCCAGTCTTCCTTGAGTGGCCAGGTCAGCTGCTCAACGATGTCGTCGTGATCCGCATAAGAAACACGAACGTCGTCAATGCTTGAACCAACTACGTCAAGATCATCCAGACTCAGGTTTCGTAGCTCCATTGCGTATCGCAGATAGCCAACCTGTTCCAGCTTGTATCCCATCACCTGCAAGCCAACAACGTCGGCGGCGATTGCGTGATGCGCCGCCACAACCCCGTTTGACGGCATCTCGAACCCGTCGATAGGCCCATTACCCTGCATGCCTACCGTCCCGTCAATAACGGTCAAGTCGGGGGCAACGTGCTGCGCCATCTTTGCTAGCGTCAGGTTGATCGCCTTGCTGCCCTTGTGAATTTTCTTCTTCTGCTCTCGACCCGAAAGTGTGCCAACAAGGATGTTCTTTAGTCCCAGAGTCACCACAACGTTGTTGTGAGTTTTCATCGGGCAGACAGAAACTACGTACGACTCAGAAAGTCTTTTCGACATGTACAGAGTCTGAGGGTTAAGCTTGTCGTCGAAAGCGGGAACTGGAATACGATCAGCAGTGTTCAGATCCATAAACTCGATGTTGAAATCTTTGGTGAGATCGCGGTATCCGTAGTTATCGAAACCAGAATCGGAGGTTCCAACAGCCGGACCAACTGCAATTACGAAGTTGCTCACACCTCTCTGAGTCAGGTAATTCAGGGTCGCACGCGTCGCGTCTACGTGAGTAGCAGCAAGCTGGAATGACGTCGTTACGAAGTTCGGTTTGACCATCACTGGACGATCAGGTACCGAAATCTCCGAATCAATGAGTTGAAGCGACTCGGCCACGCCATCTGCGCGACTGGATGAGCTGGCGATACTTACCTTGATCAATGAAAACCCCCGAGAGATAACATTTGAATTTTCTTGATGGCCCGCGATGATAACTGAATCATCTGCCACACTTTGGGTTGCTCGCTGCCCTAATCGTCATGACCGCTGGTGGTAGAGTGCGCATCGATTAGATATTTATACGTTTTAGGAGATTGCGCGTGCAGTACAAGTCACTCGGCAACACAGGCATCAAAATTTCAGAATTCGCTCTGGGTTGCTGGCCGTTCGCGGGTGGCAAGGTATGGGGACCTCAAGACGATGCTGTGTCGATATCTACTGTCCATGCCGCGCTCGAAACGGGGATCACCTTATTCGACACCGCCGAGGGCTACGACGACGACTCACACTCGGAAGAGGTACTGGGACGAGCTCTTGCTGGTCGACGGAATGAGGCGGTTATTGCAACTAAAATCAGCCCACCTCATCTTGTGCCGAATCTCGTTGAACAAACCTGCGACGCGAGTCTGAAGCGATTGCAAACCGACTACATCGATCTCTACCAGATCCACTGGCCGAATCATGACGTTGCTGTCGAAGATTCAATGGCCGAACTGATCAAATTACGTGATTCAGGAAAAATTCGATCAATCGGCGTTTGCAACTTTGGAGTTCAGGATCTTTCAGCTGCACTGGCGTCTGGCGATATTGTTACCGATCAACTGCCATACAACTTGCTGTGGCGACCAATCGAGGTCGAAATACAGCCCAAGTGCCTCGAAAACAACGTTGGACTTATTTGCTACAGCCCGTTAGCACAGGGTCTGCTTACCGGGCGTTACTCGTCACCAGATGAGGTTCCTGACGGGCTATCTCGTTCACGATTGTTCAGCAATGACCGGCTACTAGCCAATCACGGCGAAGACGGATGCGAAACCGAAGCGTTCGACGCTATCGATAGCGTAATAGCCGTAGCCAACAGGCTGGGAGAACACCCGGCGAAGGTTTCACTGGCATGGGTTCGCTCACGACCTGGCATAACATCGTTGCTGGTCGGTGCAAGGTCGCCCGAAGAACTGGATCTCAACATCCCGACATTCGAGTACGAATTACCAGCGGGTGTAGCCGACGAACTTTCGGCTGCGACCGAGCCGGTGAAGGCAAAGCTTGGTTCCAACGCAGACATGTGGAGCGGCGACAATCGGATGGCGTAGAGCGTCTTTGGGTTGGACGGCTACTCGATTACATCGAATGAACGATAGAGGCAGGGAGGGCGGTCTAAGAAACCGCTACCTGCGGTGCCGAGTTTAGCGAGAAATTCTTTGTTGCGAGGTCAGCGATGTATTCGCCTATCTCCAATGAAGATGTCGCACCCGGTGACGGTGCATTCAGCACATGAATTGCGCCGGGTGACTCATCGATCCGGAAGTCGTCAATCAGATTTCCAGCTCTGCCTACAGCCTGTGCTCGCACTCCAGATCCAGTGCCGGCAAGATCTTTCTCTGTTAGTTCAGGTACCAGTGTCTGAAGGCTGTCGAGGAACACACCTTTCCGTAGTGAGCGGTTGATTTCCCAAACCCCGGTTTTCCATACGCGTATACCCATTTTCCAGAACCCCGGGTAAGTGATGGTGCGCAGGAAATCACCCAGTGAGAAATCGCGTTTTCGGTAACCCTCTCGCTTGGTTGCCAAAACTGCGTTTGGCCCGGCCTCAACCCAGCCCTTCATCGTTTGGGTCAGGTGTACACCAAGGAACGGAAATGCAGGGTCGGGCACAGGGTAGATCAGGCCTTTTACGAGGTACTCACTCTCTTTTCGAAGCTTGTAATACTCACCACGGAACGGGATGATTCGCAGATCGGTGTCTACGCCCATGGTTTCCGCAACTACATCGGAGTGCAGGCCAGCGCAGTTGATTACATTTGTGACTTCATAGTCACCTGACGTGGTTTGAAGAACTGTTGCATCAGCGGTCGTTTTTGAGCCCTTGAGCTCGGTGTTGAATTTGATCTCGCCGCCAGCCGAACGAACCCTGTCTGCATATATCGCTGTAACGTTTCGATAGTCGACAATCCCGGTTCCGGGTACGTAAAGCGCCTTGCGTGCACTGACATGCGGCTCGATTTCGGCCATTTCGTCGTCGCTCACCATACGCAGATCTTCGACCTGGTTCTGCGTGCCGCGCTCCTCAAGTGCATTGAGTCGGTGGATACCTGCGTCATCGTGAGCGACAATTAGCTTGCCGCACGTCCAGACCGGAATTTCGTTCTCTTCACAGAACTGCGTCATCGAGGTTCGACCACCGACGCAGAAATTGGCCTTAAGCGATCCCGACTAGTAGTAAATTCCCGAGTGAATAACCCCGGAATTGTGACCACTCTGCTGCGTGCCTTCTTTGACGTTTTTTTCGATTACAGCCAGTTTGATTTTCGGGAATCGCTCAAGCAAGTTCATTGCTGTCGAGAGCCCGATAATGCCTGCACCAATTACGACAACGTCGTATTTATTTGAACGCACTTGAATCTTTTTCTCGCTATGTTTGCAAATTATGAGAGGAAAATACCACAGCACCTGTCGCTTCGTAACGCCTAAAAAACGGTTATTTTCAACGGGAATCTGGTAATTTCGTGTGATGACTTCAACCTCATCCGACCAATCACGTCCAAAGAACGTCACACTCTTCGCTTCATGCATGGTCGACCAGATAGCACCGGCCGTTGGCGAAAGCACTGTAGACGTACTGGAATACCTTGGAATTACCGTAAATTTCCTCGACGATCAGACATGCTGCGGTCAGCCAGCATTTAACAGCGGCTTCCGTTCAGAAGCACTTCCAGTTGCAACCAGGTTTATCGAGCTGTTCGAACGGGTGGAAGGTCCTATCGTCGTCCCTTCTGGCTCGTGCGCAGCAATGGTTCGTAACTACTACGGCGATCTTTTCCGAGACGACACAAATCTGGTTGAGCGGGCGAAGCGAGTAGGGGAACGGCTGTACGAACTTACCGAGTTCATCAGCCATTTCTTTGGCACTAAGGCCATTGCAGGGCGCTTAGACAATTCGGCCACCTACCACAAGTGCTGCCACTTACTCAGGGAGATCGGAGTCGAAGAACAGCCGTTGGAGATGCTGTTCCAGGTCGAAGGACTTGAAATGACCCCGCTGGAACGCGCCGATGTGTGTTGCGGTTTCGGAGGCGCATTCTCGGTAAAAATGCCTGATATATCATCGGCGATTCTCGATGAAAAGCTGGATTACATAGAGGCGACGAAAGCAAACATGGTTATCGCCGCCGACACCGGATGTGTGTATCAAATGCAGGGTGGATTGCGACGTAGAGGATCTGATGTGCAGGTGGTTCACATCGCTGAAGTGCTTTCGAAATCAATCAAGAACGTCGGTCGGGCGGAGTCTTCTGAATGAAGCCACTAACCGTTAACTTCAGATCAAAAGCCGCTGAAACGCTTCAAGATGCCCAGATTCAGCAGTCGATTGAGCATGTCTACACAGGCTTCTTCAAGGGGCGTCTGGAAGCTGCCGGCGATACTCCCGAGTGGGAAGAACTGCGAACAAAAGGCAAGGCGATCAAGGATCACACGATCGCTCACCTTGATTACTATCTTGGGCAGCTGGCAGACAACGTCGAGAAGAACGGCGGTAGCGTGTTCTTTGCCGAAGACGCAGCCGAGGCGCGCAAGCACATCATTGATCTGGCTCACAAACGAGAAATCAAAACCGTCATCAAGTCGAAATCGATGGTTTCTGAGGAGATGGGTCTCGCCGAAGCCATGAACGATGAAGGCTTCGAAACTATCGAAACCGATCTGGGCGAATACATCATCCAACTGGCAGGTGAAACGCCGTACCACCTGATAGCACCCGCGGTTCACAAGTCACGAACCGATGTGGCGAAGTTACTCGACGATGATTTCAAAGAAGGCGACCCGGTCCCCGACGCCACCGAACTTACGATGATGGCGCGTGAGAAGCTGCGAGGCGTGTTCGAGCGTGCCGATATGTCGGTTACTGGTGTGAACTTTGCTGTGGCCGAATCAGGCTCAATCGCGCTGGTCACAAACGAAGGCAACGGCCGCATGTCGACCACCGTTCCTCGTGTTCACGTTGCCGTTATGGGAATGGAGAAGATCATTCCGTCGATTCAGGACCTCAGCACTATGCTCAGAATCCTGATCCGTTCAGCGACAGGCCAGCGAATTTCTACATACGTAACGATGGTCAACGGCAAACGTAAGCCCGACGAAGAAGAGGGACCCGAAGAGTTCCACCTCGTGATCATGAACAACGGTCGCCAGAAGTTGCTCGCCGATCCGCAGATGCGTGAGTCGTTGAACTGCATCCGTTGTGGAGCGTGTCTGAACGCATGCCCCGTCTACCGTAAGGTTGGCGGGCATGCTTACGGATGGGTTTACCCGGGCCCAATCGGTGCGATCGTAACACCGGTTTTGACCGGGCTTAAAGACGCAAGCAATCTACCCAACGCTTCATCCCTGTGCGGAGCATGCCATGACGCCTGCCCGGTGAAGATAAACATCCCGCGGATGCTACTGGAGCTCAGGTACCGAACCGCAGAAGGCAGTTCTGATATCGAAGAGCGTACGTCTGGGGCAAAGGAGCGTGGCATCTGGAAGGCATGGCGCATCGGAATGATGGGCAGGAAACGGTTCGATTGGGCGGCACGCCTTTCTCGAATTGTACTTTTACCAATTGCGAGAAATGGCTGGCTTAAGAAAACTCCCCCGCCGATCTCAGGGTGGACCTCCACCCGTGACTTCCCGCTGACCGCTTCGAAGTCTCTCAAGTCCCGACTGAGCAGCCGTGCAAAGAAGGCAAAGTAATGGCAGATCGAGCAACATTTATCGCCACTGTCACTGCTTCTCTGGGAAGAAGCGAGGTGCTTGCACCCCCGTCTGACACCGCAACCGCTGCTTTTGATGACACTGCCACCGCAAAATCGAACGCTGAACAAGCGATGGCAACTGCCTCAGAGCGATCGTCAGAACTTGCCGAACGCATGGCAGAAGCAGCAGCTGTGATCGGATGGAAAGTACACAGGGTGGCGAATCAAGAGGACGCCGCTAACGTGATTGCCAGCATCTGCGAGCAAAAGAGCGCGACCTCAGTACTGCGCTCGACACACGAAGTCCTAACTCAGGTCGGCGTCGATGCCGCTGTAACGAACACCGGCGCCAGCATTGGCACCACAGAGCACTCGGGTGAAAACAGCAGTGATCTGGTCGACCAGTCGAAGACAGCGGCGTTTAAGGCCGACATCGGAATAACGGGAGTCGACTACGCCATCGCCGAAACCGGCACAGTGGTTCTTCATCCCAGAAGCGGATTATCGAGATTAGTTTCGCTGGCACCACCAACGCACATAGCGGTTCTGCGACCAGGCGAGGTTCTCGAATCACTCGACGAGCTTTTTGCGATGGAACGCAACGACTTTTCATCAGGTGAATTAGCCGGATCGATGAATCTGATATCGGGTCCAAGCAAGACCGCCGACATCGAAGGAACTACCGTAACCGGGATTCACGGACCGCTAGAAGCGCACCTGATCATTCTAAAATACGACTAATAACAACACTAACGAGTAAGAGCTATCGCCCTGCATGCCTCTTCGGTTGCAATGGCGACTAGTCGCTTCGTATCTTCCATCGCGGTCTTTAGCGACATCGGGCGGTTTACGAGACTGAACACAGCGTCGATGCCGTGTTCGTGAACTTCCCGAAAACCGGCGCCAAGAGAGCCAGCGATTCCGATAACGGGAGTCCCGTTTCGCTTGGCTCGTTTGGCCACAGCCACGGGTGACTTGTTGAACACTGTTGATCGGTCGAACTGGCCCTCGCCAACGATAACCAGGTCGGCGTCTTTCAGATGCTTTTCCAAACTCACCGCCTCGAGCACGATATCAGCACCAAGCCTAAGTCGAGCATCGAAGAAGCCCATCAGCCCGGCACCAAGTCCGCCAGAAGCGCCAGCACCGGGAATTTCGGCAACGTCAGTGTGAAGATCCTTGGCAATTACCTCAGCGAAGTTGGCAAGAGCAGAATCAAGTACCTGAATATCCTCTGAAGTTGCACCTTTTTGCGGACCAAATATCGCCGAAGCACCACGAGGTCCGCATAACGGATTATTCACATCACACGCCACCACGACATTTGCTTTGGTCATACGGGGATCCATGCCGGAAATATCGATTGAAGCAAGATCGGAAAGGGCGACGCCTCCCCGGGCGATATCGTTGCCCGCTTTATCAGTCAGCTTTCCGCCCAGCGCCTGGATCATCCCGGCGCCACCATCGTTAGTTGCACTACCTCCGACACCAATAATGAAATCGGTAAACCCGGCGTCGAGCGCCTCGGTGAACAGTTGACCAACCCCGTAAGTAGAAGCATTACGAACATCGCGCTCGTCCTGCCCCAGACGTGCCAGTCCAACAGCGTTGGCTACTTCGATAACAGCGGTTGTGCCATTGCCCAGCGCTCCCCACTGCGCATCGATAGTCCGCCCTATGGCGTCCTCAACACTGGCGGTACGAACTTCGCCGTTTGAACTGTCGACAAGCGCCTGTAACGTGCCATCACCGCCGTCCGCCACCGGAATCAAAACAGTCTCAGCGTCAGGCCATACGCGCTTCACGCCAACCGACATTGCCTCGGCAATTTCCATGCCGGTCAAACTTTCTTTGAAACCCTGTGGTGCAAGTACTACTTTGTTCATAAACGTGAGTATATGGATTCAACGGTAGCCATCGGTGCGGAAACGATGCCAATTTCACACGTCTCAGGATGAGGGTGACTGCTACACTCGCCGCCGGTACCACCAATAACCAGAAACGTCGTCCATGGCCGAGCGCGCTAATCTAAAAAGTTCGTTCAGTTCAGCGATCAATACAAGATCCGATGAACTGGAGCGCATAGCCCGTGACATTCTCGAACACCCCGAAAGCGGGTATCGAGAAGTTCGAACATCGAAAATTGTTGCCGATTGGTTTAGAGCCAACGGATTCGAGGTTCAAACCGGCATTGCGAAAACAGGTGTGATCGGCACCTACGACACCGGCAAGCCCGGGCCGCACATAGCGGTTATGGGAGAGCTCGATTCGCTGATCGTCCCCGGCCATGCACACGCCGACCAAGAAACAAGCGCCGCTCATGCCTGCGGCCATCACGCACAAATCGGGTCGTTGCTAACAACTGCTTCAGGTCTGGTCGAAGCTTCAGTAAAACAGGGTCTGGACGGCAAAGTCAGCTTCATGGCTACTCCTGCCGAGGAGTACATCGAACTTGAATATCGTGAAGAGCTGCTTGCAAAGGGCGAGATCGAGTTCTTCGGTGGTAAACAGGAGTTCATCAAACTCGGTTTTTTCGATGATGTAGATATCGCGATGCTGACACACACCGGTGGCGAAACGCCGGGAACACTTGGCATTGGCGGGTCTAACAACGGAATGATCGGTAAAACAATTCAGTTCGTCGGCAAAGCGGCTCACGCAGGTGGATCGCCGCATCTGGGGGTCAATGCCCTCAACGCCGCTCACATTGCACTCGCTGCAATACATGCCCAGAGAGAGACGTTCCGTGATGCCGACACTGTTCGGGTCCACCCGATAATCACGAAGGGCGGGGCAGCGGTCAACTCAGTGCCTGCCGATGTTCGGCTCGAAACGTATGTGCGGGCATCGAACGTACCGGCCATTCTCAGCACTTCAGAAAAAGTTGACCGAGCGCTGAGAGCGGGTGCGTTGGCAACCGGAGCCACGGTAAATATCTCAACCAATCCCGGCTATCTTCCAGCGAAATACGATCCGCGATTAACCGAGATATACCGCCACAACGCCTCATCGCTAATTGGTGACGATAACGTCATCGAACTGAACCACAGTTCTGGTTGCACCGATGTTGGTGACGTCAGCCAGATCATCTCGACTATCCAGCCAACTGCCAATGCAACCAGCGGAAATGGCCATGGCATCGACTACCTGGTCGAAAACTACGATCTTGCCGTGATCAAAGCCGGCAAGGCGATGGGCATGACCGTGATCGACCTACTGGCCGACGACGCCGAAAAAGGCAAAAAGATTGCCGGGACTTTCAAGGCTCCTATGACGATTAGCGAATACCTTGCACGGATGCGCAGTTTCCGATCCAGCGTCACATACGAAGAGTAGCCCTGATGACACCTGCCGAAATAACTGAATTACGGGCGCAAGCACTTCGCTCAATCGATGGTGCAACGCGTGACCTGATAACCGCCGCAAAAACGGTTTACAGCACGCCCGAAACAGGCTTCAACGAACACAAAACATCGGCATATGTTCAAGAACGACTTCAGGCACTGGGATTCGTGGTCGAAACGGGCATTGCCCGAACGGGTATGAAAGCAGTGCTGCGAGGAGCACAGCCAGGGCCGACCGTCGCGGTAATAGCTGAGTTGGATTCATTGCAGACCCCGACGCACCCCGGAGCCGATCCCGAGACCGGAGCGGCACACGCCTGCGGTCACCACGCCCAGATCGGGGCATTGCTCGGGGTCGCCACTGCGTTAAGCGCCTCCGAACTCAAAGACTCTCTCTCAGGGAATGTCGCATTCATCATCACCCCTGCCGAAGAGTTCATCGAGATTCAAGATCGACTGGCGCTGAAGGCCAACGGTGAACTTGAGTTCCTGTCGGGCAAGCAGGAGATGATCCGCCTCGGCACGTTCGACGATGTCGACATGGCCATGATGGTCCATACTTCGGCGGGCAACGGCGGTTCGGCCTTCAGCGTTGGTGGCACTTCTAACGCACACGTCTCACACCAGGTTCGCTACATCGGGAAATCATCACACGCCGGAGGTGCGCCCGATAAAGGAGTGAACGCCTTACAGGCAGCAATGCTTGCGAACACTGCGATCAACTCGATGCGCGAAACGTTCAGAGAATCTGATGTTGTGCGTGTTCACGGCATCATCTCTAACGGCGGATCGGCAGTTAACGCAGTGCCGGGTGAGGTTCTGTACGAAGGACGGGTGCGTGCGAAGTCGGTTGAAGCTATCGAACCAATCGCCGAACGAATCATCCGTTGCTACCGCGCTGGCGCACTCGCCATGGGAGCATCGGTCGAGGTTCAGACTATCGCCGGATATCACGCCCTTGACCAGAACCCGACGATGCAAAAACTATTTGCAGACAACGCTGAATTGATTCTTGGTAGCGATTCAGTTGTCATAGTCGAAAAGCACCACACGCAGGGCGGATCGACCGATATGGGCGATCTCAGCACGATCATGCCGGTCATCCATCCATACGCAAATGCAGCATCTGGCGTGGGCCACGGACATGATTACCTGATCGAAGATTACGATCGTGCGGTGATTGCCCCTGCGAAAATCATGACGGCAACAGTACTTGAATTGCTCGGTAACGACGCCCAGTTGGCCAGAGAGACACTCAGCAAGCACAAACCCGCCATGTCAGCCGAGCAGTACGTGACGCTTCAGCGTGAACGCTTTTCGACGCAGACTTACGATCCGTCGTAATCGTCAGAAACACTGGCTAGCCCGGAACCTACTTTGAGGGTGGACGAGATTCCTGTCCGTCGAGCCGAGGCGTAATCCGCTTCCACGTTCCGTCGGGCTGCTCATCGTAAAAAGTGTGACTGGGTGACACGTTCGGTGTAACTGTTAGCCACACCTCGAGTCGGCCATTGCCTACGTTCGCCAACTCATGTTTTTCCTCAGCAGGCACGTAAAGCACTTCGCCGGCCGAGAAGTGCTCTGTTTCACCATCTACTTTGGCGTCACACTCGCCTTTCAGGAACACAAAAGTCTCTGCCGTTGCATCATGCGAGTGGTACGTGGCGATCTTGCCTTCGTCCAGATAAAACATTCCGCCGCGTACCAGTCCTGAGTCGGGGAATCGGTCATATCGATCGGTTCTGAGAACCGTGACGCCGCCCGTAACAGCTTTCGGGTCGTGAGCAGGTGAGGGGTTCAGTTTCGATCCCGGACAACTTGCAATCAGGTAGGCGATATCCGAATCACCGGTGACTATCTCGAAACTGACACCCGCGTTGATGTAGGCCTGAGCCGAGGCCGAAATGCTTTGAGAGCGATCACCAATGACTATTTGCAGTTCGCCTTCTGTGAACAGGAGAACCAGATCGGATCTGTTCGAAACCACACCGGTTGTCGAATTCGCCGACAAACGCATCGATTCCAGAGCAAACGTTTCGTCGCTTGCCAGCAAACCTACATCGTGAATAGATGAGCGATACATGATCAGAAACTCACGTCTCTTGGAGGAATTGCGTGCGACTCAGATTCGATGATTTCGACCACGGAATCGACTGTTTTGTCGAGATGACCTTCTTCGTTGGTAACCGTGAAATCGAACAGGCTTGCCTGGCTGATTTCTTCGTTCGCGGCAACCAGACGCTTGGTCATCTCGGCTTCGGAATCGACTCCTCGATTCTTCAAGTGCTTCTTGAGTACATCGAGGGAAGGCGGGATGATGAATATGAGCAGAGCGCCCGGGATGATTTCACTGATACGTTTTGCGCCCTGCACGTCAACCCGAATAATTACATGCTTTCCAGCGTCCAACGCATCACACACCTGCTGCTTGGGTACGCCGTAGTAATTGCCGTACACCTGCGCCCACTCGAGCAAGTCATCTGCGGCAATCAGGTTCACGAAATCGTCAACGTCCACAAAGAAGTGATTTACGCCGTCTTTTTCGCCGGGTCTTGGATCACGTGTCGTATTGGTAATCGTGAAGTGAAACCCAAGGCGACCCGATTCGATCATGCGGTCGATCATCACGTCTTTTCCAACACCAGAAGGGCCAGAAATGACGACCACAAGCGGGTTCGAGGTCGAGTCAGGTTTGTTAGCCAACCAAGCCGCCAAACTGATCAATGATCTCCCAGAAGCTCGGGTAGGAAATGCCCGCTACGTCAGGGTCGAGAACCGTAATCGGTTCGGTAGAAATCAGGCCTGCGACACCAAGGCTCATCGCAAGCCGGTGATCATCGTAGCTCTGGAACTGACCACCGCCAATCGATCCACCGCCGGGAACTATCATTCCGTCTGGAGTGCCTACGACATCGACTCCGGCACCGTTCAGCCAGGAAACGCTCGCCTGAATCCGATCAGATTCCTTCACTCGAAGCTCCTCAGCGTCTTTAATAACTGTCTCGCCTTCCGCGAGTGAAGCTGCAACTGCAATAACCGGGATTTCGTCGATCAGTAGGGGAACGATGTCGCCCGATAACTCGACGCCCTTGAGATCGCTCGTTCGCACCAGCACGTCGGCCACGGGCTCACCGGCGACTTCCCGTTCATCGACGAGTATGAGATCGGCGCCCATCATCTGCAGCGCTGTGATTATTCCCGCTCGCGTGGGGTTTATTCCGACGTTATTAATCAACAATTCAGCGTCTGGGTGACATATTCCGGCGACCATCCAGAATGCTGCGCTGCTGATGTCTCCAGGCACTTCGACATCTACGGTTTCTAACTCAGATGGTTCAAGTACCAGATCCAGTCCGGTCTTGGTCAGGTTCACACCCATCGCCGAGAACATCCGCTCGGTGTGATCTCGTGATTCAGCCGGTTGCGTGAGAGTTGTCGTGCCATCGGCACGAAGTCCGGCCAGAAGCAGGCACGATTTCAGTTGTGCAGAAGCCACGGGCATTTCGTAGCTGGATTCGTGAAGCGAACCGCCATGAAACACAAGGGGGGCGAGAGTGTCGTTGGCACGCCCCGATATCACTGCACCCATGCTTGTAAGGGGTTTTACGACCCGACCCATCGGCCGTGATTTGAGCGAGTCGTCGCCAGTGAGGATCGTCAGCATGTCTTGACCAGCAAGGATTCCTGACATGAGGCGAGTGGTAGTTCCACTGTTACCAGCATCGAGAATGCCGGCTGGTTCTTGAAGACCGTTCAGCCCAACGCCTTTAACGGTCAAGCTATCACCCATGCCCTTTGCACCGGCTTCTCGCGAGATCTCAACGCCCAGCGCCCGCATAATCTCGACAGTCGAAGTGCAATCGGCGCCCGGTGAGAAGTTTGTTACTCGTGCCGTTCCAGTGTTCGACAGGGCGTTAAACATTATTGCCCTGTGTGAAACCGATTTGTCGCCGGGTGCAATAATCTCTCCCCGAAGCGATCGTGGCCGTGCAATAGTTACTGGCATTCGAATCCCGTTAGTTCATTCTGCGACGATCGTATTTCGTCGAGTCTTTTTTCTTGTCTTTTCCGCCCATGGCTCGGGCCACGCGGCTGCCGAAGAACATGCCCATCATGCTTTCGCTAGATGTAGGCATTTCTAATCGGTCTCCCGATTCCGGACGTCGAGAAGCCACCCCCGCTTCCAGACGAGCACGTTGTTCCCATGCTTGAACGAAAGAATCGGCAAGAATACCGTCTGAAGAGAACCGCTCTTCATCATCGAGCAATCCAGTTCTAATCGCCTGAAACCGTTCGATTAATTGATCTATCCAATGGGCGAGCATATCGGAGTTAGTTGCCGCTGCGCTCTGGTTCGACGCAGGATCTGATGAAGCAGGCGATGTCACTTTGTCAAAATCACTGCCAACAAAGCGAGATATTTCCGACCATGAAGGCGACGTGCTCACCGCGTTCATAACCGCGGCAGCAACAACAGCAGGAAGACCCGTTGTGGCCGCGGAGAACGAGTCGTGCTCGTGGGCATCCATGAACACAGGCTTGGCGCCAATGCTCTCAATCAGGTCAGTCACAGCGGTGATTGCCTGACGGTCAGCCGATGGCGGGGCGACGACGGCCCACTTGGTTTCGTGGAATATGTGACCTGACGCATTCTTCTGTTCGGTGATTGAAGCACCGGTCAGCGGATTTCCACCGACGAAGCCTACGTTTGAAGGCAGAAGTTCATCCGCCCATTCCAGCACAGCTCGCTTGGATGGCGAAGTGTCTGTCACAACGGCTCCGGACTTGAGGTGCCTGGCAATTCCATCGAACACGTCGTACAGCGAACCAGCGGGTGTGGCGATGATCACGACATCGGCGTTGCTAACGGCACGGTCGATGTTCCATTCAACGTCATCGACTGCTCCCATACGCTGGGCAAGGGTTTGCGCACTGTTATCGGCGTCGTATCCGATGACTTTCGATTTGCCCAGTCCACGTATGGCCATCCCAATGGATGTACCGATTCGTCCGAGTCCAATAATTGTGTAATTTGGCATAGTAATTTCTTTCTCGTAGCTGCTGGTTTCAAACAACTACGTTCAAAACAACTTCACAGCTTCAACCGCTATTAGTCCCAGTCCTCATCCTCGTCATCATCGTCATCATCATGGTCATGATGATCATCGTTGTCTGCATCTCGTGCTGACTCGCCGGAGCGAGGCAACATGGCGTCTGACGCCGACTTCTGCTTTTTAGTTTCAAGCTTTTCGATTAAACCTTGAAGCGATTTCAAATTCTTGTTAGGTATCTTGCCTGCATCGTAAATAAGTGCGGAAATCCCAATGTCACGAAGCAACTCTAGGTTTGCCTGATCAGGTGTTTGCGACATTCGTAAAAAGATATGGCGTGAGTATTTTGCCAGCTGTCCGACGATATCGAGAACCGATCCAACGCTCAGTGGAAGGGATATATTCGTTCCATCGAGAATCAAGAAGTCGAAAGGACCGGCTTCTATAGCTTTTACCCGGTCATCCGAGATGTCGGCCGGAACAATGAATCCCTTTCCCGTATCGTCATCACGTAGTGCAGCGCCGGGAGCCGATTCGCCCTCGGCAACGACGAAATCAGCTCCAGATTTCACCGCAGCGTCGATCTCTTTATCAGAACCCCCAGATACCGAAACACCCCAGATGTCAGCGTCTTTCACAGCTGACTTCTGTGCGGCTCCCTTCGAGCCGGCCGCCAGAATGAAAAGATCGGCGTCAACACCCTTTGCATCGCAAGGACCGGCGATATTTACGCCCAGAAGAATCACCGGAATCCTGTTTTTTTCAGTTCGTGACCCAAATCCAAACCCCGATCGTTCACTTTGACCGAGTTTGTTTAGTCGTTCAGAAATTTTGCTCAATCGTCGGTATCCCCGTTGTCAGCAGAGTCATTCGATCCTCGTTGCTGACGTAAAAAGTCTTCAAGTTCTTGCACCAGTGCGGCTGGCTCGGGGCTTTGTCGGTACTCCTCCTCGGAGTCGTAACGTTCCTCAAGCCGCTTCACATAGCCTTCGATTTCCTGTTGGTCGGAAAGCGCTCGCACCAGGTTTTCATCGAACTCTTCTGACTCTTTTGCAAGTGTGGTCAGGTCGATTGGTGCAGAAATAAATTGCTGTATCTCGGTGAGAATTGCGTGGGTCAGAGTTGGGTTCTGGGCTACCTGCAGGTAGTGCGGTGAATGTCCCCAGAGACTTGCCGAAGGAATTTTGTCTTTACTGAACCGATCCATGAGCACCGACGTCAAACCCGAAGGGCCTTCGTAGTTCGGTACTGCGTACTTGATGTGCTCAAACCCATCTCCAAGATCGGTGTTGAGTGACGATCCAATAACTCGTGGCGAACGAGTGTGCGGAACAGAATCGAGAAGAGCACCGACTGTAACCAGTAACTTCGAATCGCTCTCTTGTGCAACTTTGTAAACGAGATCGGTGTAGGTTCGCCATTTCAAATTCGGTTCCACACCTATGAATATCAGCAGGTCGCGACCACCGTCGGGCGATTTCCAGTAGTAAAACTCGTTTTTGGGCCACGTGAGCTTTCGTGAACCGTCGGATTCATTGGAAATAACGGGGCGTTGTTCAGCGAAGTCGTAAAAGTCTTCAGCATCGATCGATGCGAACTTTGTGGCCGACAACTGACGCGCCAGTTCTCGAAGCGAGCGAGTCGCCGATTCCGCAGCGTCAGGCCAACCGGCCCAAGCTGTTAAAAAGACCGTGTTACTTAGAATCGGGTGTTCGGTGTACTGAAGTGCCGACAATAATCTCGCCAATTGTCCCAAATTTATTGAATTTCGAGAATTCGCCAAACCGAGCTTTGAGTGATCGTGTTCGCTAGCGCCTACGCGAGCAGAGCAGCAAGTCTAGCACCCAATTGCGGCATCATCCGCACAAGTATTGAACCAGCGCTGAATCGTACGCCAAAGTAGTGGTGTCGAATCGAGCAGGGGAGAAGAATCCCGGTACCGCCATTGGAGTCCCGGCCGTGTTCTGCCCGTAGGCATACTCTGCCAGTCTGGGCAGGGAAGCTACGTCTTCAGCGTTATAGCGAATAAGGGTTTCCATCGCATTTGGTTCACCTTCTTGTGCCATGTTCCACAAAACAACGGCATCGCGACCTGAAAGTAACGACAGATCATCACCTCGATCCATTCCTATCGCCCGCTCAATTTTCTTGAGACCACCCTTTAGCCCGACATTCTTCAGCACGTATCTGAGATCGACATGGGCAGCGTTTTCGAGTGTTGGCCCAAGCTCTCTACGAATCCACGGGACATCGAACGAAATGCCGTTGAATGTCACGACAATCTTGTATTTTTCCAGATCTGAAACCAGTTCGTCGAGATTGTCACCACGTACGTATGCCTTGAATCCAGAGGCATCGAGAATGCCGCACATGGTGATGTACGCCTCGCCACCAAGTCCGGTGGTTTCAATGTCCAGAAAAGCTGTTTCATTCTGAAAGTCGGGGAGCAGGCGCCATCGTTCACCGGCTTTGTACTGCTCGCCGAAGTAAACCGCATTACGCGCGGCAAGTGCTTCAACCGAATGACCGAGCGAATCAATCTGCTCAGTGCTTAGCTCGTTCGACGCAATTGCATCGTCCCAATCTCTCACTCCTGCCGACCACAGGTCTTCCTCGTCGTCGACGCTGATACCTGGCAAATGTAGAAAGGAATTCTTGAGCAAGTGGGGTCTGGGGCGATCGCTGTGGTCTTGTCGATGCAAGAGTAACGCGTTACCAGACCAACCGGACTACACTTCGTCAGGAGCTTCACCCGCAAAGCGTTCACCCATCGCTGTAATAAGCGTGTCGGTGACTAGCGACTGGGAGCCGTCGTAAATGACGATCATCTTGCCGTTGCGGAAGAATTGAGGTGTATCGATCCAGTTGACGTACTTGAGACCAATGCCATAGCCGTCTTCGGAAACGAGAGCTGCCTGAGCTTCGGCTTTTTCTAGCGTGGCGAACTCGACTGCGAGAATTTCCTGACCACTGGCTACTACTTCAACACCTGGTATAGAAAATTGTCCTGCAAATAGGAACTTGTTCTCGGACTGATCGCCAACCTTCATGCCTGCAGATTCAAGTGCGACAGAAAGTGAGACGTAGGAATCGGCTGGTTAGATTTCACCTCCACCCGAACAGGCGATGGCGATTATTGGAAAAGCTGCAACTGCGACAAGTAGGAAACGACGCAACATTGCTATCTCCGAAATTCAAACGGGGGCAGAAAATAACGAACTGAACGCACCACTGGCGCTATCAGTAACGCAATTCTAGGTGTGCGCTAAGTGGGGTCAGCACACAAAAGCACTACCGGCGAGCGTACATACCTGAAAAGGAACCGATTCCGATTACCTTGCCGCGAATCGCTTCCGAAACTTGCTTTGGACCGGCTCCGTCTTCGATGTCGAGTTGCTCAGTTAGCGCGTATATGAAGAAGACGTACTCGTGCTCTTCGCCCTCAGGAGGGCACGGGCCGCCGTACCCGGTTCTGCCGAACTCGTTGGGGCCCTGACGGGTTGAGTTTTCGAGTGCGACTGTCGTTGGCTGGGCGGTCTTGAGCGATCGGGTTCCTGAAGGAATGTTGTAGACAGACCAGTGTCGGAAGATGGAGCCGGGTGCGTCGGGGTCATCAACGATGATCGCCAGTGCGCGTGCGCCATCTGGAACATCCGACCACCTGAGCGGTGGCGACTGATCTTCACCATCGCATGTGTACTCGACCGGGATGGAATCGCCATCGTCGAACGCAGGTGACGAGAACGCTATCGAAGCGATTACAGAGCTTTCAGGATCGAATTCCAGAAGTTCAGAATCGTCGCTGCTGCAGGCGGTCGCTATTACTGAAAGTAGAACAAGTGCAACGACTGCGATAAACAGTGGACGTATTTGAGAATATCGCGATGCAGATTTCAATTTTGACACTGGATGCTGTGATCTGGTGGTCGACCTGAAGTCGATTCGATCAGGCGCGTGAAGGCCCCGCTTGCTGCGAGGCCTAAGAAATTGTTTCACATGAATGCCAAATACGAAAATGTAATTCGCTTAACGACTTTTTACACAACATCTCGTTGAAGTTTCACAAAAACACCGTAGCTGGTTGTATCGTTGTTAACGTCACCCAATGGGGACTCACTGGGTGACACAGGCTTCGTTAGCAATCCAATGCTGACGAAGCCGCTTTTGTTTAAGGTCTTGCTGATCTCCCGTATTCATCACACGAGACGGTATAGTGTCGGTCGCACTGATCGTCCGCTATCTTGATCGCGGGGCTGATGTCGAGTGTCTGGAACACCTGAGAGGTAGCTGTTTTGAATTTTCACAAGTTGCGACGTATCACCCTCTTTTTGATGATCGGGTTGTTAGGCAGCGTGCTTTTTCTGGGCTGTACCAGCTCAACTCCAACTGAAGATGGTGTGAACAGTGGCGGCAAGGTAGAACTCGATACCGATGACGGTCGTGAGCATCTAGATGGATTTGCACCGAACACAGATGGCTACTCGGTCACGCCTGCAACTTCCGGGCCTCACTGGATTGGGCCGGAGACACCGGCTGGTGTTCCGGCTCCTGCTCGATGGGGGATCTATAGCAATGAACTTCCAGATGAGGTATTAATTCACAATCTGGAGCACGGCGGGATTGGCATTCACTACGATTGCGACAGCGACTGCCCCGAAATCGTTGCGGCGCTAGAAAAGTTCGTACCTTCCAGTCCTTCTCAATTCATCGTGTCCCCATACTCGGAAACGCCCAGCAGGATAACGATCACCTCATGGCGACATCATCTGTATCTCGACGAAGTGGATACCGAGAAAATTCAACAGTTTATCGATGAATACAAAGACCGCGCTCCCGAAAGCGTGTCTGGAAACCTGTACTAGCAGACGGCAGAATTTCTCTCGAAGATTGCTGTTCACCTACTAAATAGTCGTACTCTAGGAAATCGGTACATGAGTCACACTGTGCGCAATATCGAATTGATGAATTCCAGCCGTCTGGTTTTATTGGCAACGCTCGTCATCGCATTGTTCGCAGTAGTTTCATGCAGTTCTGAGACGAATTCTGAGAGTGCCGAGAGTGTTGCGACCGTTTCTGAATCTGACGATCAGCTGTTAGAAATTTCTAGAGTATTTGCGCCGGAGAAAATCTTCACCTTTGAAAATTTCGTTACAGCCGGTTGGAAGAAATCGAAGCAATACGACACCGAGACCGTCGCTGAGGCTAACGGTATTTGGTACGGGTTCTATGGCGGGCGGGACATTGAGTTGCGGTTTTACGACTCGTACGATGTCGCCAGCACTGTGGGGTTTAGTGACGCAGCTGAAGTGATCGATCTGAGTTCAACCACAAAGGTTGCTCGCAATGCCGCCGGAGGCTCGGCCAGCACCAAGTACAAGGCGTTCACTGTTGTGGGAAACACAGTGATGCTCTGTGAACTGGCGATCGAATCGTGCATAGCACTTGTCGACGCTCTGGACGTGGGTACCAGATAACGGGGAACTTGATATGAGTCCAGCGGGCATCATCGAACTGCCGACCTGCCGATTACGAATCAAATGAATAGCACAATTTGAGACACTACTAGATCTTCAGAAAATGTTCGTTATTTTGTTTGCAAAACGGACTTGCAACTTGAGTAGAACCTCACTGGCTCGGATTCCATAGACCCGATATAGTCCCATTGGCAACCGCCGAATAAGCAAACAATGGCACTTGGACTGGCACGAATGATAAGGCGTCTCTTTGTAACGTTCATAGGCTTGTGCATTCTTGCAGTGTCAGCAGTTGTGATTACATGTTCAACAGATACGCCGCCAACTGTTTTGACTTCATCTGAGCCAGAACAGACGTTCGTTCGGGTTACAGTCACCCCGGTTCCAATCGTCACACCAACTCCGGCAGCTACGGCAATAACGCAATCACAACTAACCACTGATCAGCTTGCTGACCCGGTTTTTCCTGACTGGCTTGATCCTGAATTAAACGATGAGCGGCCCGAGGATGAATTGGTAATTGAAGGGTGGCGGGAGTACCTGAGCAACACAGTGATGACCGGTATCGACGTTTACGGGAGTGTAGGAGATTTTACTGTCTGTGATGAAGGCATCATCCTCGTCTCCGATGGTGAGGTCAGTAAGAGTAATTTGTGGGGCATAACCCGAACTGCTGCGATGTCGCCGAGCCAATGGGGGACGGTTGCGTTGATCGCTGAGACTCCAGGCGAACAAAATAATTCAGGCTCCACCGGCTCCACGTATACGTTCGCCACTCTTCACCGAAAAGACGGAATGATCATGCAATCTACTGTTAGTTCAATGCACGAGATTACGATAACTCGCAGTATGAGCTGCCTTGAACTCTCCGCCGAGTGATCTTATTTACTGTTCGTGGGAAGTCCATGTGCGAACCTCTGGTAGTTCAGCCTTCTCGATACGAAGTCATCACAATCGATGCTTGAATGAAAAAGCCCCCAGCAATTTGCTGAAGGCTTTTCCGGTTCACATATGGAGCCAACGGTGAGGATTGAACTCACGGCCTGCTCATTACGAATGAGCTGCTCTACCACTGAGCTACGTTGGCGTGTTTGACTTCAGACTCGATGCGAATTCGACCGCTACCGAACCAAAGGCCAGTTAAGACTACGACGCGCCCGTCGGTTCAGCAACGAAAATAGCGACGCATAAACCGAATTACGTGTTACAGACCACCGAATCGCCAGCCTAGCTAATCGTCGCCATCCCGACTAAAACCCATCTCATCGACAACCCGGTTCGAATGCTTTATCCCTGATTTTGTAGCGAATTCAAGTCGATTGCCCTCGGGATCGTAGACATAAAACGCACGCTGGCCATCGACTCGCTCGATCGGACCCTTGATGATCTCGTATCCAGCTTCTGTCATCGCCTCAAGCGCCTCGTCGAAATCATCAACTTCGAACGCTGTATGAATGTTTGGAGTGTCATCAGGTGGTCGCTGAACGAGGTGAATCATCGTACCGTCCGCAGCCTGCATCCAGATCAGCCCGTTGCCACTTTCCTGCGCCGGAATGATCTCCAGACCCAGCAGATCCTTCCAGAATCCAAGCGCTCGACCGCGGTCACGCATGGGCATCGACTGATGGTGGATTGTGTTTATCTTGATTTTTGCCATTTGACGTTTATATATGCCTTATTTATGATGAACTAATACGACTAAGAGATAGCTTTGCGAGCGCCATCGAGAGCGTTGTAACAGAACTCGGCGGCTCCGCGAGGGTTGTACTCGGCCTGCCCAGACTGCATAACACTGACCTCGGCAAACACCGGCAGGTCTTCAAGTCCGTTCGCTCGAAGTGCCGTCAGGAATCCCGGAATATCGATTCCGCCATCGCCCGGCAAACAGAACTGAACCTGCCCATCGATCTTCTCACCGTCCTTGATGTGAACCATTGATGAATGAGGAGCACACAGATTTACGCTGTGAACCATTTCGCTGCCTTCAACAACGAAGTGCGAAATATCGAGATCGAGCTTCAGGTTCGAATGCTGAGTTTGATCCATCATCCAAACAGCCTTCTCAGGAGTCTCAAAGTCAGTTCCAGCGTGTGCCTCGATCGAAACAATCACATCACTCTCGGCCGCAAAATCGGCAAGTGAAAGAAACGCATCTCGTATCTGTTCCTTCCCCGAAGACCAGGGAGGAGCCGAATGACCCGGAGTTGTTGTGATGAGAATAGGTGAATCGTCGAAATGAAGTCGATGAACCATTTCGAACTTCCGTTTAGCGTCTTCGAGCATCGCCATGCGGTCGTCCTGAGGAGCGCAAACATCTATCAATGCAAACAGTATTGGTGATCCAAATCCCAGATCCTGCGCCAGCTTTCCGAGATCGTTTTGCCGGGAAGTATTGAAAAATGCCGGGTTCGAAGGCCAGCCATTTGCGGCGCAAATCTCAAGGGCTTCGTACCCAACATCCTTGATCAACTTCACTGCTTCGAATGGGTCGACCATCTTGAGTGCGTATGTCGAATATCCAAGGGTAAATGCCACGAATAGGGTTCCTTTCGAGAGCCAATCACGAACGTGCGAGAAACAGACCTAAAGAACAGTAGTTAACTGCCAACGGGGTGAGATTCTAACAACGGTGACCCGGCTGAAGGTGCTTAATACACCGATCCCAATCGGGAATGTGTGGGTGTACACACAAATGCGCACCGACAAAACTGTTGCGTAAATTACGTACTCAAACTGAGGTCTTATCCCTCAGCCTTCTGGTGTGTACACCGGGCAACGAATATCGGCGAGAGGTCGATATTCGTAATACTGCCCTGGCGGTGGATGTCGGCTGAGTTGCCCTGTGCGCTCTGCCCGGGAGTTGCGATTGGGCTTTCGTTACGTATTCCACCGCTAGGGTTTATATTCCCGGTAGGTCACGCGCGCACATGTGGATCGGTCTTATTGCAACTCAGCTGGCAACGGGCTTCTGACATATGCGCAACCTACTGAACATCAGGTAACTCAGCAGGGAAGGCCGCAACCGTTGGACACTATCGATTCGACTGATCACTCCGTTCTCGATTTCACAGTCGGGGCTCCCGACAACACAGTGGCCCAATCCCTAGTCGATGACGCAGCGACTATCGCTACCGAAATACAGCGAGTTGTAGTTACCTCGCCGCAGACGATCCAGCTATCTATTCTGGGTTTGCTGGCTGAAGGTCACACCCTGCTCGAAGACGTTCCCGGTGTAGGTAAAACACTTCTCGGCAAAACTCTGGCCGGATCGATTGACTGCGATTTCAAACGAATCCAGTTCACTCCCGACCTGCTGCCGACCGATATCACCGGCACAACCGTGTTCGATATGAAGAGTTCAACCTTCAACTTCATTCAAGGCCCTATCTTCTCGAACATCGTTCTTGCTGACGAGATTAACAGGACAGGCCCCCGCACACAGTCGGCTCTGCTCGAAGCAATGGCCGAACACCAGGTGTCTATCGAAGGCGAAGTGATGAAACTTCCTTTGCCTTTTATGGTCATCGCTACCCAGAACATGTCTGAGAGTCACGGCACGTTCCCTCTACCGGACAGCCAGAAAGATCACCCCGCAGGGTGACCACGCATGGTCGGAGATCTACTTCAGGGGAGCAGGCTGGATTCCGTTCGACGCGTCGACCCGATCCGATCTGCCAGTTCCTGCCGAGCTTATTGAAGCACCGCCCTCGGGTTTGAGTTCACTACTCGACCGTCGACTTGGCGATAGCCTTGCCGCCGCCGCAGGTCAAACTCCGGCTGCGATCTTGAAGGGCTTTGAATTTGCAATGAAGAACGGCATTGGTTGGGGCCTGTTCGCCATCGTTGGCATCGGGACTCTCGCCATGCTGATCTGGTTCCTGTTCTTCTAGAGGAAGCACGGTTCAACGAAACCAGTTGATTTCGACTACTTGTCCATCGATGGCAAGGATCGAAAAGCCGTAATCGCAGCGTTCGCTTCTGTTGATAAGCATCTTGCAAATAACGGCTTCCGACGTCGAATGGCCAATGAGTCGTACCGTGAGTATGCGTTCGCAGCCCAGCTTGATGCCGGCGAGTTCGCCGAACAACTGAACTGGCTCGCCGGAGCAGCTTCAAGAGCGGCGTTCTACTCGGCTGATGTCAAAGCCGATGAAGCAATCACCGCCTTCGATCAGGCCAAAGATCTGCGCTCGAAGATCAGCTAGATCCGGGGATGCCCACAACGCCGCTCCCATTTCCCGACCGCAGCGAAGCGGAGTGGAGGGATCTCGCGGGCAATAGCTCCCAACATAACGAACTCACGCTCAAGGCTACGATTAATGTTGAATCCATAGAGGTCCCTCGGCTCCGAAGACTCCGCTCGGGAAATAGATTGATCGCTAATCGTTCAATGGCAACCGACTAGATCCCAGACCGCGCCTTGCCCAGTACGTCGGGGTTGATCAAGTTCTCTGGCGATTCGCCATTGAGGACTCGCACAACTTCCCCCGCAGTTCTTCTCTCAAGCTCCAGCGTCGAAGCCTGAGAGAAGAACGCTGTGTGCGGCGTGATAATCACGTTCTCCTGCTTCAGCAGCGCACTGGAAGGATCCGGCGGTGTCGGTTCAACCACGTCGAGCCCTGCTCCAGCCGTGTGATTGGAAGCCAGCGACACAGCAAGCGCATCTTCATCGATTAACCCACCTCGAGCACAGTTCACGATTATCGAACCCTGCTTCATCTTCGCCAGTTCAGCGGTGCTGATCATATTTTCAGTCGAGGGGAGTAGCGGGACGTGTAGCGATATGAAATCTGACTGTGTAAGTACTTCGTCGAGTGTGACAGACGATGCGCCTTCGACTTCTGCGCCTGGCTCGATCAATGGATCGTAGGCAAGAATGTTCATTCCAAACCCAACTGCCTTAGCCGCCAACGAACGACCAATGCGCCCATAACCAACGATTCCGAGCGTTGCTCCCCGGGTTCGGTGCATCGGCTGATTCAGTACGACATCATTCCAGCCGCCAGAAACTACGGTGTTGGTGTGCGGTACGAGGCGACGGTTGAGGGCAAGGATCATGCCGAGCGCATGATCGGTCACCTCATCCATGCAGTAATCAGGCACGTTCGTTACGACGATTCCCAGTTCGGTTGCTTTGGCGATATCGACATTGTCGACACCGATTCCATAACGAGCTGCAATTTTGCAGTTTGTAGCTACTTCAAGCACCTTCCCGGTTACCTGTGCAAAGCAGAACATGATCGCATCAACGTCGACAGCCAGCGCGGCAAGTGTTTCTTCTGAACCGTCAGGCGCAATCACAAGCTCGATGCCAGCCGCTTCCAGAACTTCGCGCTCTGGATCGGTCGAGGGCCACACGTAGTCAGTTATTAGTACTTTTGTAGTCATGGCGCCGAATGATACCTACCATTTGTTTGCCTTTCTCTTGGATACGAACGCAGTCATGTCTTTACCACCGAAGTTATTTCACTTTTCTGAAGATCCGAACATCGAAGTGTTCGCACCGCGTCCGCGGCCTCTGAATCCGATTACGGGACGCTAGTTGCACGAATCGGTAGTTTGGGCGATAGACGAGTGGCACTCCCCGATGTACTTCTTCCCACGTGAGTGCCCACGGCTTCTGTTGTGGCCTATCGAGGGTTCGACCGCAGCCGATATTCAGCATTGGATGGGGGAGTCACCACCAAGAATGGTCGCCTACATAGAATCAGTCTGGGTCGATCGATTTAGCACTTGCCAGCTATACCGATACGAACTGAGAATCATTGAACGACTGCAAGAAGTCGCACACTCGCTAACTTCTTCGCTTCACTTCTCGGCGATACGATACCGTAACGCCATCGAATGGGACCCGCCTATCTGAACAACAGCCGACTGTTAGGTAGTGTCCATCGACTTGAAGTGGCAGCCTTCAACAAAGAATTCGAAGAAGTCTGGCGCTGTTTCAAGCTCCACATGCTCGATAGTTGCTGTGAGCTTCTCGATCTCTTCTCGTTTCACAGTCGAAAGAAGCATGATCCCGGCACCTTCGAGCGCCGCGTTGCCAACCTTCTCGACTTTTTCAAGAGGCATATTTGCGATAAACCCGATATCTATCGCGTTCGACTCATCGACGTAATTGGCGAACCCACCGGCGAGATACAGCTTTTCGAATTTTTCGATCGGAAGCCCATACTCCCTGAGAACAATTGCCTGACCACAGTAGTTCGCGGCCTTCGCCTGAGCCAGCGCTGAAACATCTGCCCGTGAAATGGTCAGGTTGTTAACCACCGAAAATTCGTATTCCTTCGCACCATCGTTGAACTTGCCGAGATCGTTCATCAGATTAGTACGACGTAGTTCTGCAAGCAGGTCGATCAACCCTGATCCGCAGATTCCAATCGGATCAGCATCCCCGATTACCTGCGAATCCACTTCGCCGGTGTCATTTATCGTCACCCTTTCAACAGCGCCGTCGTATCCAGGCATGCCATAAGTTACCTCACCACCCTCAAACGCAGGACCGGCAGGGCACGACGCAGCGAGAAGTCGGTCGCGGTTGCCAATAACAACCTCAGTATTGGTTCCAACGTCGACAAGGATTATCGGCTCGATCTGATCTTCGATTCCAATCGCCAACAGGTCGGCCGCGGTATCTGCTCCCAGATGGGAAGAGATGAGCGGGCCGCCGTAGACGGTCGCCTTGGGGTGAATCCGGAGTCCAAGCGCAGCAGCAGTGGTCGATAGGGCAGTAGTCGTGCGCTGTTTCGCTCTGAATTCTTCCTCAACGGGGGATCGGTACGGGCGTTGCCCGATACTCTGTACATCGATACCAAAGAACAGTTCACGCATCGTGGTGTTGCCAACAGCTACGATTTCGAAAATTTGACGCCGGCGAATTTTCAGAGCGCGAACCATCTCACCAATCTCAAAGTTGATCGACGAAACCATTACCGCTCGCAGTTCACCGGCATCTTCACCACCGTCATAGACGATGCGATTCATGATGTCGCTGCCACCGAACCGCTGTGGATTCTCGAACGAAGCCGTGTACTCAGTGTCACCCGATTCGAGATTCACAAGGTTCATTACGACAGTGGTCGTACCAACATCTATTGCAATTCCGTAGATTGCATCTCGGTACTTGTCCACGACCACAGGACCTTCCGCCCCCCCAACGAACACGACATCGTCTCCAACTCTCACGTAGGCCGGATTGATCTCAGTCTCGCGTTTCACTCCGGTGGTGAGTATTCGCGGCTGTCGGCGTAATACGGTGAATTCGATGTCGGCTTCTGGATCGGCAACACATGCCTGACAGGCGAGCCGATAGTTGCCCCGCAGGAACTTTTCTTCCTCAGTAGTAGTCGTGAGTGCATCCATGCCTTTTCGCACTTCGACGATACACTCGTGGCACTCCCCGGTTCGGCCACAGGAAGTCGGCACTCTTACTGAAAGAGAGTCAGCAAAGTCGAACAGTGAATCGTTCTTGTTTGCATCGAGCTTTTGGGTGTTTAGAAATATAGGGCTCAAGTCGGCAGGGCCTCAAATTTTCGGGAGTGCAGGAGAACTAATCTGGACTTCCCCAGAAAATATATTCACACAAAACGGAATTGAACTCGCCGGAACAGGCTACGTATCCCAGGCGTCACGATAGTCGATCAGGTCGCTACCGGCGCAAGCAGGCAGCGAAGTCGGATCGCTGGTGAAGAACTGGTTGCGGCAGCCGAACTTGGCTGTGCAACGGGAAGCGGCGTCTTTGTAGGGACATCGCGTCTGCATCACTTCGTCAGCGGTTTCAGCTATATCGCGATAGATGTTGTAGAGGCGATCCAAACTGGCGCGAGCTTTATCGGGATCCATTTTTGTATTCTCATCACGAGCCTGTTCGTTAGCCAATCGACATCTCCCAGCCCGTTCGAGACACTCACGGTGTTTGAGCGGCTAGTCCGAGTTCAATTCTCCCAGAAGCTTGACCAGCTCTTTCGCCTTGTCGACAGCATCGACTGCGTTGTCACCGTAGGCGTCGGCACCCATTTCATCGGCGAAATCCTGAGTAACAGGTGCGCCACCAACCATTATCCGAACTTCGTCTCGCATACCCATATCTTCAAAAGTCGCGATCGTGCGACCCATGTTAGGCATCGTGGTGGTCAACAGAGCCGACATTCCGACAACGTGCGCTGAGTGCTCTTCAGCAGCGTCGATGAAATCTTCTGGTGAAGAATCGACACCGATGTCGTGAACAACAAATCCAGCACCACGAAGCATCATGATGCAGAGGTTCTTGCCAATATCGTGCAGGTCGCCTTTGACGGTTCCCATGATTATAATTCCGGCGGGTTCAGCACCCGAAGCCGAAAGAATCGGCTCGATGTAGGTCATTCCCGCCTTCATTGCACGAGCAGCAACAAGCACTTCGGGAACGAAGATCAGGTTGTCACGGAACTTCACACCCACGATCGCCATGCCGTTCAGCAAGCCGTCGTCGAGCAGTTGATTCGCAGTAAAACCTTCGGCCAGTGCTTCCTGCGTAAGCCGATCGACTTCCGTATTGTTACCGACGATCAGCGCGTAAGCCATCTCCTGCATGATCGGCGCTGTGCCGTCGATTGCTTCGAAGATGTGCTTCCGTTCTCCGGGGTTGGTAACGAACTCGAATTCTCTGGCCAAGCCTTCGTGCGTAATCGGCATTAATTATCTCGAAATGTATGGATACGTGAACTAGTGGGATCGAAGAACAGCGTCGCTGTTCAACCAGTACCAATAAATAATTGTCTCATTGGAATGGCAGAAAATGAACTGAATTTTTTTGTGACGGTGTTCTGTAGGTGAATTAAGTCTTAGTTTTGACCGCGTTCGGCCACCCAATCTTCAATTGCAATGGGTATCTCAAGTAAATTTTCCAATTTGGTTTTCAGTGGAATGGCACATTCTGGACCAATCAGTTGAACGCCGGCGTCAAGAGCCGAGAAAACCTCAGCCCGAACCTCTTCAGGCCCTCTGGCATAGAGCGTAGTTGGGTTATTGATATTTCCCACCAACCGAATCTTGTCGCCAACAGCTGCCATCGCCTCGACCGGGTCGTTCTTGGAATCAAAATGGAAAGCTGCCATTCCGGTTTCCGCTATGTAAGGCATGCGATCAACCGTTGCGCCACAGATGTGAAGCATGATCGGAACCGAAAGCTCCTCTTCGAGTTCCTGGTGCATCTCTAGCAAGAATCGCCGGTAGTACTCGGCACTCACAAGGTCACCCGTTGCGTGATCGGGCAGGGTGAGCACGTCGGCACCGGCATCGATTTGCGCCTGACCGTAAAGAATGGTGATCTCTTTAAGGGCGTGCAGTGACTTCATCGTCTCGGCAGGGTCATCGACAGTCCCAAGAAGGAACGGCTCTACACCGAAAACGTGGTAGGCCAGCGTCCACGGTCCCATTGTTTTCCCAACGATCGCAACCTCGTCACCGAACTCTTGCTTAAGGATTCGAATGGAATCGGTTATCGCCTTGGAATCAGGGTGATCAAGGAAGTCAGACGGGATCTTCACGTCAGATGAATTTTTCCAGATCGGATTCGACATCCTGACCGTTGGCCAGTTGTCCTTTTGTTCCCACTGCATGTCACATCCGAGAGCCGATGACTCTTGAATGATCGAGAAATAAGGGGCAATAGTGTCGAAGCCCAGTTCGGTGTACGCCGTAGCGGCCAACCGTGCGTTCATTTCCGCATCTCGGTTGGCATCGGGGAACGGTGCCTCAACGAGGTCCATCAACTCGACGGTTGCAACGTTGGTAGGCGTGCAAACAGGTGGGCGGTCGACCGGTTCCCCAGCCAATGCTGACATTACTCGTTCACGAGATGTCATTTTTTCAATTACGGGAGACATTTATTTGTCCTGTGGACCATTCGTTATGAGTGGTGACTGAGCTGTTAGCTTGAAGCGAATCCGAGTGTTTGTGTATTCATCTGGCCAGCCATTTCGTCGGCTTCAAGTTGTGCCTCGACGGCGCTTACGTTTCGTGCGAGCGGAAGTATCAGACGAGCAAAATTGTCGTACTTTTTACCGTCTGGGAACGCAAATTTGTTCTTATCTACGCGCACACAGCCCGAGTAACGCATAAAGCCCCCAACCGCCGCCCGAACTCGCATCTCAGCTCGATCGGATTCGCCTTCTGCCGACACTGTGTAGACGTACTGGCCGTCTTCATCAGCACCCTCTATGACGAACAGTAGTTTGGTCTTGGTGTCCGGCGCAGTAATTCGGCCCGACGGTAGTTCGGCTGCGGGGTCTTTTTCGACCGCCGCAATAAACATAAACCGAAGTGCGCGGTCGACGTACAGATCTGAAATCAGTCGAAGTCGATCTGTGGTTCCTTCAACAGGCTCAACATCGCCGAGACGAACGCATCGATCACGTATTAGCTCGATACGAGCGTCAATTCCATCGATCGTGCTGTAAGACGAGATGGTCATCACGCCGTTTTTAATGAACAGCCCGATACTCACATCGTGAAAATGTGGATCCAGCGAGACGAGTTCGATACAGCTTCCGAGTTTCTTTACTTTCTCTGCAACTGTTGATGTGTGCACCAGCGGTGGCATCGATTATTACTCCAGACAGCCCAACAGGTTACTTACGGCGTGGTGTTAGCTACGCTCGCACAGATTGTACGAGAGCGCGGATGTGATCGGCAGTGGTTCCGCAGCATCCACCGAGGATATTTATCGGAAGATCAGCCAGCTTGCGGTAGTGCTCAGCCATAAATTCGGGTGTATCGAGGTAGCAGGTTTCACCGTTACGTATCACCGGCATGCCGGCATTCGATTGCACAACAAGGTACTTATCGGTGACTGCTCGCATTCGGGTCGCAATCTCCACCATTTTGTCGATACTAAGGCCGCAGTTTGTGCCAACAATATCGGCACCGGCTTCTTCCAAGCCTTCAACAGCCTGTTCCGGAGTTACGCCCATCATCGTGAAGTAGCCGCGCGGTCCCTTATCGAACACCATCGTTGCCATCACAACAAGTTTGGTTGCATCTTTGGCTGCACGAACTGCAATTGCAGCTTCTTCGATAGCCAGCTGAGTTTCGATCATCACAGCATCGGCGCCGCCATCTTCGAAAGCCTTCGACATCACGGCAAACGTGTCGTAAAGCTCATCTTCCGTCGCAGTTCCAAGTGGTTCGATGAATTCACCGGTTGGACCAATTGAACCTGAAACGAACTTTCCTTCTGGCGCTGCGGCTCGAGCCAGTTCGGCAGCTGCACGGTTCAGTTCATACAAACGCTCTTCAGCGCCGTAACGCTTGAGCATGAACTTGTTGCCACCAAACGTGTTTGTCAGAACTATGTCCGACCCAGCGTCAAAGTAATGCTGTGCCATGCCCTGAACCGTTTCGGGGCTATCGGCATTCATCAGTTCAGGACTTGCACCCGGTTCGAGACCGTTGTTCTGAAGGTAGGTTCCAGTTGCACCATCGAATATCAGCGTGTCGCCCGCTGCAAGTCGATCAAGAATGCCCGGTTTTCCGTCAGAAACTGCCAAGTGATTTCTCCAAGCTGTTAGTCGTTCTATCGATTGTTATCGAATTAGATGCCGAATAGATAAAAAGATCCGATGTAAATAAATGTAGTACCGATTACGATTCAACCCAATGGTCAATTGCACCCGGTTTAGGGTCTCTCGTGCCGTCGGATTGCATTTTGAGAATTCGTAGGATGAAGTTGGTGGGTATCTGCTCGAGCTTGATCGCAACAGATTCCGCCGAATCGGTAGCAGTGCCTTCTACATCTGAGTAAGGTCCGAAATCCCACGAATCCAGATATTCGTCAGTTCCCTGACTTCCGTCCTTCATCGCCACAGCATCTGCGGCTTTCTGAAACCGGTCGTCCAGCGGCCTCGAAACGCGGCCATCGTCGTCTTCCGCCTGAACCTGAACAGGAATTTCTTTCCAGTACATAACCCGTACGCGCGCCATCTTCGTCGCCTGTTCTTTCAAATTGCCGAACCGCAAACATTGAATTGACCAATAATCGTAGCATCGTGATCGTGCTTCGTTCGTTCAATCGGCGCAAAATCTCATAGTCGCCTATATCCTCGCATTGCCATTCAACACCAAAAAGGAGTCACCAGTAAGTGGCTGACAAAGCATTGCACTCACAAGATTCGAACGACACGATCAAGGTCGTGGTGCCTGATGACGACCCGCCGGTATTCGCCGATTCAGCTGCCCTGGCTCGACTCAGCCGAATTCGTAATGTCGAAGTTGAATCGTTTTTTGAACGACCCGGCAGCCCATATGATCTAATCGAACGCATTTCAGGGGCTCACACACTGATAGTCGCTCGAACCACGACTCGAGTCACCAACAACATCCTCGAAGCCGTTGTTCCGGATCTGAAACATATCGCTATATGGGGTACAGCAGCCGACCACATAGCGCTTGAATCGGCGCGTCGGCTCGGCGTAGTTGTCACCAATACCCCCAATGCCGCCACAGTTGCCGTAGCCGAACACGCTCTTGCGCTACTCATGTCGCTGGCAAGGAAAATCCCACAGCTCGATCTTCGAGTGAGGGAAGGGGAGTGGCCAGGCGGACAACTAACCCAATTGGCGGGGAAAACACTGGGTATAGTCGGAACCGGTGTGGTTGGAGTACGGCTGGCGCGCATTGCTGAAGGAATTGGCATGCGAATCCTGGTGAGTTCACTCAGCGAAACATTCACAAATGGTGAAAATTCGAACTGGACCGAAGTCAGTTTTTCAGAACTGCTGGCAAATTCAGATGCGGTATCTGTTCACGCTCGACTCACGCCGCAGACCCGTTTCATGTTCGGGGCACTGGAATTTTCCCGAATGAAGCCAACCGCGCTCTTCGTTAATACGGCACGTGGCCAATTGGTAAATTCCCGAGCTCTTGCCGAAGCACTGGCAAATGAAACGATCGCAGGAGCCGCTCTCGACGTGTTTAATAACGAACCGTTGGACCGAAATTCATTACTCGCACAGCTGCCGAACATCATACTCACGCCACACATAGCCGCAAACACAGGCGAGGCCCTAAACGTTTCACTGAATATGGTCGTCGATAACGTGATCGACTATCTTCAGGGTCGCGTACGCCATAAGGTCAGTTAATCTGGCGACGTTCCACCTGTTGGTTGAGCCATAAGTCTTCGCAAACCGTTGACACTTTGAACTACCCCTTCATATAATCTGACGACTTAGTTTCATGCGATAGCTAGAAGTCTGTTTCTTGGCAACGCGCGTTTATCCGTGTGTGGCCTGTGTACAAACGTTCCATCTTCATATGAAACTGCGATACGACGTGGTGACCAGACTTTATGTTTGGTTTCCTGACAAGACCCAAACGTGGGGTCATTGCACGTCTGAGGAGGAAATTTTTGTTTAAGTTAGACAAGACGAGGCTCATTTTCGGGCTTCTGATAGGTGCAGCAATGACAGCTGTCATCGCTTGTGGTGGTGAAACCATCACAGTCGTTGAGACCGTCATTGTTGATAGAGAGGTCAAGGGTGACACGGTTGTTGAGACCGTTGTTGTGACCGAGAAGGGTGACACCGTCACTCTGATCGCTACAGCCACCTCGGTACCTGCAGAGGTTGAAGAGCCTCAAGAATTGATCAAGGCCCCGACAACCAAGACTCCTGCTGGAACAGTAGTAGTCGCTATTGGTGGTGACAACCTTGGTGCTGAAAACGGACGTGGTGCAAACCAGGCGTCAGACGGATACAAGAACATCGGCATCGCCGAAACAATGTTCCGTCGATCACCTGACGACAACCACCTACCGTGGATTGGTAAGAGCTTCACCATCGCGCCGGACCTTTCCAGCGCTACCATCAAGATCCAGACCGGAATTCCGTTCCAGGTTGTAGATGGATTTGATGCTGGTGACCTGACTGCGGCCGACGTTGCGTTCTCGATGAACGACCACAACGGTGCTACAAACCCTGAGTCCATTGGTGGACAGGCTGGTGACTTTGCCGGTCTCTGGGGCGAGTGGATTGCAGTTGACGACGAAACCATTACATTTGATTTCGTTGCATTTGATGGAACCTGGCAGCTTGACTATGCCAACCAGTCCGGACAGGCGTTCAACGTCTTCTCGGAACAGGCATTGTTGCAAAAGGGTGAAGACTGGGTCGCTGACCACGTGGTCGCAACCGGTCCTTTCCAGATCGAAGAATGGCTTCGTGACGAGTCCTACACCATCGTGAACCGACCTGGTACACACTGGTTGCCGGAACTCGAACCTAAGTCAGAACGTGTTCAGATTATTAGCGTTCCAGAGCCGGCAACACGACTGGCGCTTCTGCGCACAGGTGATGTCGACATCGCAAGCATTGAGCCTAAGGACGCAGCGAAGCTCGACCTTACGACCTTCACGCAGACTGATGCTGGTGGTTCTACACAGGTTGGTCTCTTCTTCTCAGGTAACCTCTGGGAAGATACATACGCCGGTGGCCCCCAGAAGGGCGAAACTCTTCCGGTAAAGGCAACCTTCGTTCACGACCTTCCATGGATTGGTTCGCCTGGCAAGCACGGTGACGATGACCTCGACCAGGCAAAGGCAATTCGCCGAGCCCTGGCTCTTGCAATCGACCGTGACCTTGTAAACGACTCGCTCGTCGCTGGCCTCGGTCAGCCCGTGCACGTCATGTACTTCTCTGCTTCGCACCCGAACTGGGATGCTAAGTGGGAGTACGCATACGACCCTGACGAGGCAATTGCCTTGATCAAGGCACAGGACCCGGACTACCAGAAGGGTTCTGCTAGCAAAGATGGCATCCTTGGCGAACACGCCTTTGAGATTTCCGTCTACGCACAGGGTGGATCACCAATGCGTGATGAAGTTGCGAACGCGGTTGCTGGCTTCTGGGCCGACATCGGACTCAAAACTTTCGCATTGCACTTCTCGTACCAGACCTTCCGACCGACCGTTGTAGGTCGAACCAACACTCACCCCTGGGTAACAGGTTGTGACAAAGGTAAAGAGTCGAACCCATGGCACTTCCCGAAGGGCCTTGTTCAGACGACTCTCACCCGTGGTGGTTTCGGTTGTGGTTTCGAATCCCCAGTGATTCTCGACCTCTACACCCAGATGGCCGAAGCAGTTGACGTAGCAACAGCTACAGCTGCAGCAACGACCTACCTGGACTACGTTTACGACCAGAACCTCCAGCCCGGAATTGTTGCCGTGCCGGATGCGTTCTACTTCAACAACTCCAAGGTCAAATCGTTCCACATGGACGTAGCCGGTTCATCCAGCTTCAACTCCATCTGGAACATCGAGATCAGGTAGTTCGTTGGTGAAATAAGCTCAAATACGTGAGTAATTGACTTGTTACAAAAAAGGAGCCCCACCATCTGGTGGGCCTCCTTAGTTTTAAAACACAGAATCAACGAGATTTCGTTTTAGGTGGTTTGTCTATTTCTCATCGGTGTATCGATGTGATGAATCTGTTTATCCCGTCAATGGTCCTTTCTGACCGGACTATTGGCCGACAATATTTCAGGAATATATCCCCGTGGAATTGGGATCCGAGAAGGTGTTGAATCAGAGGTTTGCCCAGTAAACCGATTAAATACAGAGCGCCGGGCAAACTACCCGGCGCTCTGTATTTGGCAACCGTCTGCTATCGAAACATTCGGCTGCCGCTGTGCTGCTAGTAGCTGGACTTGGCGCCTCGCCGCGCCGACTCCGCCCACGCTTCGTCCAGAGTCTCAACTGTGACGTTTCCTGACCTCGCAACGCTAATCACTGCGTCTTCCTGGCTAGCAAGCGCCTCTGCGGCCGCTGGGAGCCGTTCTGCGGCATCGATTGGTATCAGGATGGCTCCGTGAAGATCGGCTGCGATCAAGTCACCTGGCTGAACGTAAACTCCGCCAACGTCAACTGACACGTTGTAGGCCACGCCGTGTACATATCCGTGTGAAACCAAAACCTCTTTCGCCCAGAACGGGAAGCCCATCTCATCCGCTTCCTTTAAGTCACGTACACCACCGTCGGTAACAACTCCGACACAATCAAGGCCAAGAGCGATGTTGCCTTGTATTTCACCCCAGTACGAGCCAATCGTTGCTGGATAATCAAGATCATGGAACACGATCATACGAGGTGAAGGAATATCCAGAATTGCTTGGTAGTAATCACTGCGTTCAAGGGCACGAGGGGATTTCTGGCGCGCTGAAATCACCCCTGTGACGGCATAACCAACGAAAGTTTTGGTTACAGGTGATTGCGACTTAATTTCCGGTCGCATAAAGCCTTCCGTACGAGGCATGATGTCCAGCAGCTCAAGTGCGTTGGCGATGGTTGGGGTGTCGATGTTCCTGAGCTGAGCTAGCAGCTCCTCAGACAGTGGGCCAGTCGTGGCACCCATGGTCATGCTCCCTTGGGGTAAATAGTGAAAGAACAAGCGGTTTTGCTTCGGGAAGCATGGTACGCCCAAAATCGACGTTGATAGAGCTGGTGAATTGGTTTGACCCAATAAAAAAGGCCAGTTGATTCAACTGACCCTTAGTAAACACGTTTCGGAGTGGTAGCCCGTAAGTGCGATATTCGTTAATACCCGCTATGTTCTAGTCGGTACGTCGACGGTTTTAGCAAGTTTGATTGACTGTTCCCGGTTTCGCTCGATTCACTGAGAGTTCTGCAGAACCCATGCTGCTTTTTGCTTTACGTTTCTTGCTTTGTCACGTTCGATTTCGTTCCCGACAAACCTGATCTCATCGTCGGCTCGAAAATACTGCATTCGGGCTCGTTCTCCGGAAATTG